>JANYAE010000043.1 GCA_025355105.1 Pseudomonadota bacterium
TTGTGCGTTGGGGCGCTTAGGCCTCCAGTCACCGCAGACATTGGCTGAGCATCTAACGACTAGCTTGAGCGGGTCGCAGCACGCCCGCACAGCGGTGATGAGTCAGGGATGAGAGCACTTTATCGACCACGACCCGCTCCAAGCGATAGTTAGAGGATTGAGCTACTGATGGTACCAGCGACCTTGCAGGCCGGAGCGGCGCGTGGAAAGGCGCCATAGAAGGACGACAAACCCAATTTCCACCAGGAACAAGATTGAGCGGCCCCACGAGGTTTGCATATAGGCCCAGAGTTCGGCGCGGCCGAAGCCGGGAAAACCTGCCGGCGGCGTGAACCAGGGGCTGATCAGGTAGAGGGCGTGAGCCGCTACGCCAATCGAGGCGGCGCGCATCATCCAACTGGGGTGGGCCCGAATGATCGTCCCGGCCGGGGATTCGGCGCCGTGGCCAGTGTCCCTTCTTGATCGAGGCACCGCGATCTCCAAACCTCTAACGACTAGCTTGAGCGGGTCGCAGCACGCCCGCATGGCGGTGATGACTCTGGGACGAGAGCACTTTATCGACCACGACCGGCTCCAAGCCATAGTTAGAAGGCCCACCGCACTCAATTCCACTCGTGTACGGGCTTTAGCGGCCCGAACTTCCAGAACGCCAGTACTGCCACGACGCTGATCACGAGCAGTAGAGCTTCGACGAAGAGGATTCGCCGGCGCCGCCGGGCACCGCGCACGTCCAAGTTGTACGTCTCCGGAGCTAAGTGCCATCGCCAAAAGCCAATTACCAGGCCCAGGGCGTTGAAGATGGAAACAAGAATAAGCGCAGCCAGCCCGACGATATGCCAGAAGCCGCGCTGTCGGCTGAGCACGATGTTGCCTTCTAACTACAATTAGACGACCGAAACGTCAGCGGATATCGCGACGTTTCGGCCCGATTAAGAGCTAGTGTCCCCAATGTGCTCGTGCTCTCATCTTTCGAGAACGCTCGGCGGCGAGCGACTGGAGAGAGTGTCATGGCCCCCCGAAACTGCTCGATGTCGTTCGAGATCGGCTGCGAACGCACTTCTACAGTCCGCGCACCGAAAAAGCATACCTGCAATGGATCCGTCGATACATCCGCTTTCACAAGGGCCAGCACCCGCGTGACCTGCGCGGCCCGGCGGTTGAGGCATTCCTGACGTTTCTTGCGGTCAAGCGGCGCGTCTCGGCGTCGACGCAGAACCAGGCGCTCGCGGCGGTGCTGTTTCTCTACAAACAGGTCTATACCGTCGAGATCGGCTGGATCGACGGCATCGTGCGGGCCAAGACGTCCGAGCACATCCCGGTGGTGCTGTCGCGGGACGAGGTCGCGCGCGTGCTCGGCTTCATGACCGGCACGGAGTGGCTGATCTGCGCGCTGCTCTACGGCTCGGGGATGAGGCTCACCGAGTGCCTGCAGCTGCGAGTCAAGGACGTCGACTTCGAACACAAGCAGGTCGTGGTGCGCAGCGGCAAGGGCCAGAAGGACCGGGTGACGGTCCTGCCGGAACGGTTGATTCCGCAGCTGCAGGTGCAGCTCGAGCGGGTGCGCGCGATGTGTGATACGGATCGCGAGGCCGGCCGCGGCGGCGTGCTGGTGCCGTACGCGCTGCGGCGCAAGTACCCGGACGCGCCGACGGATTGGGGATGGCAGTTCCTGTTTCCGGCGCGCGGGCTTCGGCGCGACCCGGACTCCGGCAGCTGGGTCCGCCACTACGTGGACCAGCGCGTGGTGCAGCGGGCGATGCACCGCGCGGTGCGCCAGAGCGGGCTAACGCAGCCGGCCAGCTGCCACACGCTACGGCACAGCTTCGCGACGCACCTGCTGGAGGCCGGCAACGACATCCGGACCGTGCAGGAACTGCTCGGCCACGCGGACGTCAAGACGACGATGATCTACACACACGTCCTGCAACGCGGCGGTCGCGGCGTGCTGAGTCCGCTCGACCGCTGACGCCGCGCGCGCCGTGCTCAGAAGCCGACGCGGGCGAACAGCTGCGGTCCGCTGGAGCGCAGCTGGAACTGGCCGCTGTCGCCGAGCTTCTCGGAGTCGACGTTGACCTTGAAGCCGGAATAGCCGAGGCCGAAGGTCACGTTCGGGCTCAGCCGGTAGAGGATGTTTGCCTCGACCGTGTCGAGCGTGCCCCTCACGTTCTGCACGTTGACCTTGAGGTACTGGCCGCGCGCCTCGGCGTAGAAGCGGCTGCTGATGCGCACCGTGCCGTCGAGGCCGGCGAGTGGCGCCGGCGCGGAACGGTCCTCGCGCTCGGTCCGGAGCCGCGCCGCGACCGTCGCCGCGGCCTCGAAGCCGATCACGTCGAAGCCGAGCGATGCCGCGAGCTCGGCGCGATCGTTCTTGATGAACGAATAGCTGTAGTTGATCACGAGCAGCCGCATCTTGAGCTCGCTCGCGACGACATCGTTGACGTTGAACGTGGTGTTGCCGAAGTTGACGGTCTTCTGCAAAGGCACCGTCGCGTGGCGATCGAGCGGCAGGTAGTAGTTGCCGAGGTGCACGCGGTGGCGTTCCTTCATGCGGAACATGAGCTCGGCCTTGCCGATCAGCTTGCGCGAGGGCAGCCCGAGATCCTTCTCGGCATTCAGCGTCGTGCCGGGCGTGCCGGCGGCCGCATCGTAGCGGAGCGTGGTCTGGGTCGAGCTGCTGACGAGGCCGGCCTGCAGCGTGAGCCGGTCGTTGAGCAGGTTGTCCGGCTCGTCCGGCGGCGGCTTGGCGACGGCAGCGGCCGCGGCGAGCAGCAGGACGGCGGCGAGCGGCGGGACAAGCGATCGAATGGCAATCAGGGACACGGGGCGCCTCGCACCAGATGGGCTGGCCCCAGAGTTAACGGTGAACGGCCGCCAAACTCAAGTCGTTGTCGGCGCGCCGCGACAGGTCGCGCACGATTGCCGAGCAAAACCGTGACGAGGCGCAGCCTCGGCCGCGGCGCCGGCTAGTGCGTATGGCGCTCGTGCGCGCGTTCGCGCAGGCGCTGGCGCTGCTCCGGCGTCATCTGCTTCCACTTGTCGCGCAGCCGCTGGCGCTGGTCCGGCGTCAGTTGCTGGAAGCGGCGGAAGTTGTCACGGACGTGGGCCTGCTGCTCCGGCGGCAGGCTCTTGAACTGCCGCAGGCGGTCGCGCATCTTGTCGCGCTGCTCCGGCGGCAGCGCCCGCCACGTCTCGAAGCGCTGCTTGGAGTCGGCGCGCTGCGCGGGGCTCATCGCGAGCCAGCGGGAGGTGCCCTTGGCGAGCGCCGCCTGGCGCTCTGCCGGCAGCTGGCTCCACTGGCCCTCGACCTTCTGCAGCAGCTGCTGCTGCTGCGGGTTCAGCGTCGACCACTCGATGCCGGCCGCGTCCTCGGCGCGCGCCGGGTGCGCGGCGAGGCCGAGCGCGAGCGCGCCGCACAGCGCCGCCGCCCAGCCGGACCACCTCGATGCCACCACCGTCGCACTCATGTCTTCTCGCTCCCGCGCTTCGGCGTCGGCTTGGCGTCCTGGGTCTCGCTCGCGTCCTGCTTCGCGAGGTACTGCTGCAGCTCCGAATCGACGTCGTCGCTGCTGCCGAGGAACTCGAGCAACTCGCTGTCGGGGTTGACCGGCTTGGGCTCCGCCGCGTGCAGCGCGCAGGCGCTCCAGAGCAGCGGCGCGAGGCCTGCCAGCAGCGCGCCGCGGCGCCCGGCCCGCACCGCCCTAGCCCTCGCCGCCGGCGGCGGCCGCGGGGTCGCTGCCGGCCCACTCGTAGAAGTCGGCATCGTCCGCGTAGAGCTCCGGTCCGTCGTTCGAGGCCAGCATCTCCACGTCCTCCGCAACCATCGCGTCGGCGAGCGCCGCGCTCGGGCCGGCCACCGGCTTTGCGATCCACACCGCGAGGGCGAGCGCGGCGGCGCCGGCGAGCGCGCCGGCCGGCAGCCAGCGGCCGGGGACGCGGAACGGCCGCGCGCCGGCGTCAAGCGCGGCGACCGCCGCATGGCGCGCCTGGTTGAGCCGCGACAGCGCGCGGGCATCCAGCGCCTCGGCGCTCACCCGCAGCAGCTCGCGGCTGCGGCGCTCGAACGCATCGGGCGGGTCGTGGGTGTCCGGAGAATTCGGGTTCATGGCCAGTGCTCGCCGAGCCGTGCGCGCAGCGCCTGCAGCGCTCTGAAATAGTGTGTCTTGACGCTGCCCTCGGAGCAGCCCATCGCGGTCGCGGTGCCGGCGACGTCCAGTCCCTCGAAGGTTCGCAGCAGGAAGGCCTGCTGCTGGCGCGGCGGCAGCTTGCCGAGCGCGCCCTCGAGCGCCACCATCGCCTCGTCGTTCTCGAGGCGCCGTCCGGGCCCGGCGTCAAGCGACGCGGCGTTCTCGATCGGGTCCGGCGTCTCGTCGTCCTCGTCGGCGACGCCGCCAGTCCACCAGGCGATGATCTTCGAGCGCGTGCGGCGCCGGCGCTGCCAGTCGTGGATGCGGTTCTGCAGGATCCGGTAGAAGAGCGGCTTCCACTCCTGCGGCGGGCGCGAGCCGTAGCTCTGCGCCAGCTGGATCATGGCCTCCTGCACGACGTCGAGGGCGTCGTCGGCGTTGCGCAGCGCGATCTCGGCCATCCGGAACGCGCGACGCTCGACATCCTTGAGAAACCGCTCGAGCTCCCGCGCCGCGTCCAGAACGTCCTCCCGGGCCCCGCGCCGGTCGGCGGCGGCGAGACTGCGCATCATCTGGCGCGGCAGGGTAGCAGAGCAGTCCATGAAGAGGTCCAGTGGCGAGCGCACGGCATCCAGGTCGGTCCGCGGGATCAGACCGGATGGCCTCCGGCTGGTCGCCCTGCGTCCTCGTCGGTATAACGTGCCCTCACACGCGTCGTTGACGGTACTGGCGCACGGAGCGCGTGCCGGAGGCGAGCGGCCAGGGTCCCACCGGCGGCCTGGACGTCGCGCCCGACGCTATCGTAACTTGTTGATTTAATTTGGATAACGCCTCCACTCCCGCGACCACCACCGGACCTGTGCTGAAGGTGGCGCTGGATACGCCGCTTCGGCACCTCTTTGACTACCGGGCCCCGCCCGACACGGCGCCCGCCAGGCTCGCCGCGGGACTGCGGGTGGAGGTTCCATTCGGGCGGCGGCGGCTGGTCGGGCTGATCGTCGCGGTGAGCGCGACCTCGGAGCTACCGCCGGCGCGCCTGCGGTCCGCGCACGCCGTCCTCGACTCCGAGCCGGTGCTCGACGCCACCACCTTCGCGCTGGTGCGCTGGGCGGCCGGCTACTACCACCACCCGGTCGGCGAGGCCTTCGCGGCGGCGCTGCCCGCGGCGCTGCGCGCCGGCCGGCCGCTGCTCGCGCGCGAGACCCGCTGGTGCCACGCGCCGGGCGGCGCCGCGG
>JANYAE010000060.1 GCA_025355105.1 Pseudomonadota bacterium
ACGGGCAGCATCGACTTCACCGATCCGGTTGCGGCGAAGCGGTACGCGGCCCACATCGAGCACATCTTCCCGAACTTCACGACGCTGAACTGCGAAGGTTGCCACGTGACCTCGAGCTTCACGAAGTCGACGAGCACCTTCCCGGTCACCTTCGAGGTGTCGGACCAGTCGCATTCGCTGCCGGGTCTGCTATCGGCGTCGGCGACGCTGTCGAAGGGCTGGTACGTGCTCGATGCGAACGGCAACTACACCGGCACATCACCGGATCGCGCCATCAGCGGCGTGCCGGGCGGTGTCGTCCCGTCGTACATGACCGGGCCCGCTTCCAAGGCCTGCGGCGGCTGCCACCGGGCGAAGTTCGTCAAGGAGGACGACCTCAACGGCCTCGTGTCGTTCAACCAGCACACCAATATGGGTGGCTACACGGTGGACACCACGAAGACCACGACGACGTGGACGAGCGTGACGTCCTATGTCTACGGTGTCATCAACCACATCATGTCGCTGTTCTAGAGCGGATGAGCTATGCGAGGCGGGCCTTCGGGCCCGCCTCTTTTTTTTGCGAGGATGCGGTGGGCCGCGTCCGTTATTCGAAAGCCGAAACCCTCCGCTGCGGCAAGCCACCTGCCACACCGCGTACGCCGTCGCCTACCGCCGGTAGAATTGGCTCTGCTCGGCCGCCGGCCGGCGATCAATGACTGGGAGTACCTCATCGTGTTCAAGCCGTTCTCTGTCAGCCTGCTCGTTCTGTCGCTCGCGTTACTCGTGTCGGCTTGCGGTAGTAAGAGCCCGCGGGCACCTGACGCGACGGCGGCCGCGCACCCGCTGCCGACCACGTCGTTCGCGGCGGTCGACCTGGCCGGTATCAGGAAGGCCGAGGGCGGCAAGACGGTCGCGGAGGTCTACGCCGACAAAGATCAGTTGGCGGGCCAGTCGGTCAGCGTTCACGGCAAGGTCGTGAAAACGCACCCGACGGTGATGGGCAAGAACTGGCTGCATGTGCGCGATGGCTCGGGTACCGACAAGACCGATGACCTGACGGTCACGACGCTCGGGCCGCTACCGAGCGTCGGCGAGACCGTGCTCGTGACCGGCACGCTGGCGGTCAACAAGAACCTCGGCCTCGGCTACCAGTACGAGGTGCTGCTGGAAGACGCCAAGGTCACGACGGAGTAGCGAGCACCCGGCGCGAGCTGCTGAGCTGACACCGCGAGCCGCGGCGCGGACCCCGCCGCCAGCGACTCGCCATGCGTATTCCGGCGCAGCGGCCGTCGCGGCAACCTCCGGCCCCGAAGCGACAGCCGCCGCGGCGCCGCGGGCCTTGCACGCCGTGAGGTCCCACGCTGGCGGGATTTCGCGCGCTGGCGCCCGGACACAACGCCTCACGCGTCGCCAATTGGCGTCACCCGGCGCCGGCCCACCATTCGCCTGCTGGAGTTAGGCTGCGGCTGCGCCCCGACAACGGCGGACGCCCGGTGTCCCACTCATGGAAGGAGCTGTCTGCATGCGTCATTTGAATGGCCGGATCCCGACGCGGCTCGCGCGCGTCGCGCTCAGCTTGCTGGCCGTGGCCACACCTGCCTCGCTGGCCGACCCGCTCGGTCTGTACCTCGGCGCGGGCGTCGGCCAGGCGCAGGTGAAGGTGGACGCGGTCGGCTTCGACGAGCATCACGCCGGCTGGAAGGCACTGGTCGGTCTGCGGCCGATTCCGCTGTTCGGCGCAGAACTCGAGTACGTCGACTTCGGCCACCCGAACGCGTCGCCGTTCAACACGTCGACCGACGCACAGGTGCGCGCGTCGGCGCTGTCGGCGCTGCTGTACGCGCCGCTGCCGGTACCCGACTTCGATGTCTATGCCAAAGCTGGCTTCAGTCGCGTCCAGACGACCGGGTCGACGACGCGCGCCGGCGTCGGCACCTGCGTGATCAATGTTCCGAACTGCGCGTTGTTCAGTTTCAACCGGACCGACACGCGCGTCGCGTTTGGCGCTGGCGCGCAGCTCAAGTTCTCGACACTCGCGCTGCGGGCCGAGTACCAGCGCTTTCGTTCAGACTTCGGCGATCCCGCGTTCTGGTCGCTGGCCCTGACCTGGAGTTTCTGACGGCGCCTGCGCCAGGCGATGCGGCAAGCCCCGCGGCGCTCAGCGCTGCCAGACCAGCGGGAACTCCGGCGCGTCGAACGGCGCGCCGTCGGCGAGCGTCAGGTGCGGGAACGGCGGCGAGCCGGCTGCACCGCGGCGCACGAAGCGCGCGTCGGCCCCGACCCAGCGGTGCGAGAACACGCGCCGGGCAGCCGGCGAGACGTTGGCCGGCGCGCCGTGCACGGTGCGGAAGCTGAACGCGACCGCGTCGCCGGGCTCGAGCGCCCAGCCGCGGATCGGTAGTTCGCCGCGGCGCGACTCGAGATCCGGCAGCGGCTCGAAGTCGTCGTCCGGATAGAGCGGCGTGCCGTCGAAGCGCAGCGGACGAAAGCCCGCGCGGTTCCAGCGATGCGAGCCCGCGATGCACTCGAGCGTCACGGCGCGCGACACCGGGTCGAGCGGCGTCCAGAAGCTCACCGACTGTTCGCCGGCGACGCAGTAGTACGGTTCGTCCTGGTGCCACGGCGTGACGACGCTGCTGCCCGGCTCCTTGACCAGCACGTGGTCGTGGAAGAAGCGCGCCCGGTCCGAGCGCATCAAGCGCGCGGCGAGCTGCGCGGCCGGCGACTCGAGCACGAAGTCGCGAAACGCCGCGATGCGCTGCCAGTTGCAGAAGTCCTGGAAGAACGGCGCGCTGCCGTCCGGCGGCCGGTAGGAGCGCTCGAGCGGACTCGGGCGGCGACGCAGCTCCTCGACGCCGCCCGCGAGGCGCCCGATCCAGTCGCCGAACACGCCGCGAACCACGGCCACGCCCTCGGTCTGGAAGGTGTCGACGGCTTCGTCGGGGATTTGCATGCTGATTTGGGCTCAGGCCTCGTGCGCTGCCGCCGATGCCGGGGACGCCTGCCGCGAAAAGCGCGCGAACGTGGCCGTTAGTCAAACACGAAAGTCGGCCGCGGGGAGGTACCATCCGCATCGCGTTCGCGGCGCCGTGGCGAGCGGCGCACGGCCCGCGCGCCGCCGCGGGGCCGCGTACGACGGCGAACGGCAGGCTCGGAACTCTGACTAAAACTAATGTATTCAAACGCTTGTGGGCTATCATCGTGAGCTTGACGCCTGCCCGAGGACGCGGCCGGCTGTTCGTCATCGCGGCGCCCTCCGGCACCGGCAAGACCAGCCTCGTCCGCCAACTGATGGCGCAGGTGCCAACGCTCGGTTTCTCGGTCTCGCACACGACCCGCAAGCCGCGACCGAACGAGCAGGACGGTCAGGACTATCACTTCGTCAGCGCCGAGAAATTTCGCGCGATGATCGCGGCCGGCGCCTTCCTCGAGTACGCGAGCGTATTCGACAACCTCTACGGCACGTCGCAGGCGGCGGTGGAGTCGGCGCTCGCCGGCGGTCAGGATCTGCTGCTCGAAATCGACTGGCAGGGCGCGCGCCAGGTGCGCGAGCGCTTGCCTGAGGCGATCGACGTATTCATCCTGCCGCCGTCGCGGGCGGCGCTCGAGGAGCGGCTGCGCGGACGCGGCACCGACAGTGCGGAGGTGATCGCGCGGCGCCTCGCCGATTCGGTGACCGAGCTGTCGCACTGGGGTGAGTTCCGCTACGTCGTCGTCAACGATCGCTTCGATGAGGCGCTCGCCGAGCTTGAACGGATCGTCGCCGGCGAGGGCGCGGCCCTGGAACGGGGCCGCCCGGGCCTTGCGGAGTTCGCGGCGAGCCTGCTGGCCTGAAAGCGGCTGCCGCTGGCTCGGGGAGGCCGTTTCGGCTATCCTATTAGACCCTTTGCTCCCTCCCCGGAAAGACCGCGTATGGCCCGCATCACGATCGAAGACTGTCTGAGTCAGGGCGTCATGAACCAGTTCGAGCTGGTGCTGCTCGCCGCCAAGCGCGCCCGCCGGCTCGCCAACGGCGCCGACGCGCTGGTCGACTGGCAGAACGACAAGCCGACCGTGGTGGCGCTGCGCGAGATTGCCGACGGCAAGGTCAACCGCGACCTGCTGCTCGAGGCGGACCCGGAACCGGCGCCGGTGATGCAGCCCGCCGAGAGCCCGCTGGACCTGCCGGCCGACTTCCGCGCGCCGCAGTTCGGTCTCGGCGACTGAACGGAGACTCCTGACCGGCGGTCGCAACTGCCCCCATGGATTACGCGTCCTCCCTGCTGAGCTTCCTGCCGGGTGGACGCCGCTCCCCGGGGATCTCGCAGCTGATCGCCAAGCTCGAGGCGTACCTCCCGCCTGAACAGGTCGAGCGCGTCCAGGAGGCCTACGAGCTCGCCGCCGAGTCCCACAAGGGACAGAAGCGCCTCACCGGCGAGGCCTACATCACGCACCCGGTCGCGGTCGCCGGGATCCTCGCCGACCTGCACCTCGACAGCCAGACCATCTGCGCGGCGCTGCTGCACGACGTCATCGAGGACACGCCGACCGCCAAGGACGACATCCTCGCGCGCTTCGGCCGCGAGGTCGCCGAGCTGGTCGACGGCGTCTCCAAGCTCGACAAGGTCCAGTTCAAGAGCCGCAAGGAAGCGCAGGCGGAGTCCTTCCGCAAGATGATCCTGGCGATGGTGCGCGATATCCGCGTCATCATGGTCAAGCTCGCCGACCGAACGCACAACATGCGCACGCTCGGCGCGATGCCGCCGCTGAAGCGCCGCCGCATCGCGCTCGAGACGCTCGACATCTACGCGCCGATCGCCAACCGCCTCGGCATCCACTCGATCAAGCTCGAGCTCGAGGACCTCGGCTTCCGGGCGCTCTATCCGCAGCGCTACAAGGTGCTCGAGCGAGAGCTGAAGCGCGCGCGCGGCAACCAGAAGGAGTTCCTGCCGAAGATCGTCGCCAACATCGAGCAGGCGCTCGGCAAGGCAGGCCTCAAGGGCGGCGTCGACTCGCGCGAGAAGCATCTGTTCAGCGTCTACCAGAAGATGCGCCGCAAGGGCGTGTCGCTGGCCGAGGTCATCGACGTCTACGGCGTGCGCGTGGTGGTCGACTCGGTCGACGCCTGCTACCGCGCGCTCGGCATCGTCCACGGGCTCTACAAGCCGATGCCCGGCCGCTTCAAGGACTACATCGCGATCCCGCGCATCAACGGCTACCAGTCGCTGCACACGACGCTGTTCGGGCCGAACGGCGTGCCGCTGGAGGTGCAGATCCGCACCGAGGAGATGCACCGCCTCGCCGAGAACGGCATCGCCGCGCACTGGCAGTACAAGGCTGGCGAGGACGTCGGCCCCAGCCAGCACGAGCGTGCGCGCGAGTGGCTGAAGAGCCTGATGCAGATGCAGGAGGGCGGCAATCCGGAGGAGTTCTTCGAGAGCGTCAAGGTCGACCTGTTTCCGGACAAGGTCTACGTGTTCACGCCGAAGGGCGACATCCTCAGGCTGCCGCGCGGCTCGACCTGCGTCGACTTCGCCTACGCGGTCCACACCGACGTCGGCCGCCGCTGCGTCGCGGCCAAGATCGATCGCCGGCTCGTGCCGCTGCGCACCGCGCTCAGGAACGGCCAGACGGTGGAGATCATCACCGCCAAGGGCGCGACTCCGAACCCGGCCTGGGTGAACTTCGTCGTCACCGCCAAGGCGCGCGCCTCGATCCGCGGCTACCTGAAGACCATGAAGCGCGGCGAGGCCGTCGACCTCGGCCGCCGGCTGGTCAACCAGGCGCTCGCCGAGTTCAAGCTGTCGCTGAAGGCCACCGACCCCGCACTCGTCACGGCGGCGGTGCGCGACCTCGGCTTCAAGGAGGCCGACGACCTGTTCGAGCGCGTCGGCCTCGGCGAACGGCTTGCGCCGCTGGTCGCGCGCCACCTGCTGCCCGCCGACCGCAGCAGCTCGGCCGCCGATGGCAAGGCCGCGCCGCTCGCGATCGCCGGCACCGAGGGGCTCGTCGTGTCGTACGCGCGTTGCTGCTTCCCGATCCCCTTCGACCCGATCATCGCCTTCCTGTCGACCGGCCGCGGCATCGTCATCCATCGCGCCAGCTGCGGCAACCTCGCCAGCTGGCACAAGCAGGCCGACAAGTGGCTGCCGGTATCGTGGCAGAAGAACACCGACCGGACCTTCACCTCCGAGCTCAAGATCGAGGTGCAGAACCGGCCGGGCGTGCTCGCGGCGCTGGCCGCCGGGATCGCCGCGACCGAGACCAACATCGGCCACCTCGCGGTGGTCGAGCATGACCCCGGCAGCGCGACGATCACGCTGGAGTTGCAGGTCCGCGACCGCACCCAGCTCGCCAAGGTGATTCGCGCGATCCGCTCGATGCCGGAAGTGCTGTCGGTGCAGCGCACGACCGCCTGAGCCGGCCGACGACGGCGCCGCGGGCGCCGTGCGACAATGACATCGACCGCCACGCCGGAGACCCACAGATCATGGCACGCACGATCATCTCGACCGCCCTCGCCCCGGCCGCGATCGGCACCTATTCGCAGGCGGTGCGCGTCGGCAGCACCGTCTACATCTCCGGCCAGATCGCGCTTGACCCAGCGACCAAGGAACTGGTGTCGGGCGACATGGAGGCGCAGGTGCGGCGCGTGTTCGAGAACCTGAAGGCGATCGCCGTCGCCGCCGGCGGCTCGCTGGCCGACGCCGTCAAGGTCACGATCTACCTCACCGACCTCGGCCACTTCGCGCTCGTCAACAAGGTCATGGCCGAATACTGCCAGCAGCCGTTCCCGGCGCGCGCCGCCGTCGGCGTCGCATCCCTGCCGCGCGGCGCGGCGGTCGAGGCGGACTGCATCCTGGAGCTGTGAGCGAGGCCGCGCCGCGCCCGACCGTGACCGCGGCGCCCGGTGCCGACGCGGAGCTGCGGCCGGTCACGGCGCTGAAGGGCGTCGGCGAGTCGCTGGCCGCGAAGCTCGCCAAGCTCGGCATCGAGACCGTGCAGGACCTGCTGTTCCTGCTGCCGCTGCGCTACGAGGACCGGACCCACGTCGCGCCGATCGGCACGCTGCGCGCCGGCGAGCGCGCGGTCGTCGAGGGCGAGATCCAGCTGGCCGAAGTGGTGTTCCGCAAGCGCCGCCAGCTGCTGGTGCGGATCGCGGACGGCTCGGGCTTCCTGACGCTGCGGTTCTTCTACTTCACGGCGCAGCAGCAGGCACAGCTGACGCGCGGCGTGCGGCTGCGGTGCTACGGCGAGGCGCGGCGCGGCACGCTCGGACTCGAGATCGTGCACCCGGAGTACCGGCGCGCCGAGGGCGAGGACGTGCAGCGCACGCTCGACTCGCTGACGCCGGTCTATCCGGCCACCGAGGGTGTGCAGCAGGGACGGCTGCGGATCCTGACCGCGCTCGCGCTCGCCGAGGTGGAGCAGCAGAGCGTGCGCGACTGGCTGCCGGACGAGCTGCTGCGCGACTTGCAGCTGCCGCCGCTCGCGGCGGCGCTCAGCTACGTGCACCGCCCGCCGCCGGGCGCCGACCTCGCGCCGCTGGACGCCGGCCGCCACCCGGCGCAGCGGCGCCTCGCCTTCGAGGAGCTGCTCGCGCACCAGCTGAGCCTGCGCCTGCTGCGGCGCGAGATCCGCGCCGACGCCGCCTGGCCGCTCGCGCCGCCCGGCGCGCTGGCCCGCGCCTTCCGCGCGGCGCTGCCGTTCCAGCTCACCGGCGCCCAGGAGCGTGCGCTCGCCGAGATCGCGGCGGACCTCGCGGTCGCTTCGCCGATGCTGCGGCTGGTGCAGGGCGACGTCGGCTCCGGCAAGACGGTGGTCGCCGCGCTCGCCGCGCTCGCGGCGGTAGAGTGCGGCTTCCAGGCCGTGCTGATGGCGCCGACCGAGCTGCTCGCCGAGCAGCACGGCCAGAACTTCGAGCGCTGGCTGAAGCCGCTCAGGCTGCCGGTCGCGCTGCTCTCCGGCCGGCTCACCGGCAAGGCGCGGCAGAAGACGCTCGACGCGATCGCCGGCGGCAGCGACGTACCGGTGGTGGTCGGAACGCACGCGCTGTTCCAGGAAGACGTGCGCTTCAAGCGCCTCGCACTCGTGATCGTCGACGAGCAGCATCGCTTCGGCGTGCACCAGCGCATGGCGCTGCGCGAGAAAGGGCTGGCCGACGGCCGGTTCCCGCACCAGCTGATCATGACCGCGACGCCGATCCCGCGGACGCTCGCGATGACCGCCTACGCCGACCTCGACGTCTCGGTCATCGACGAGCTGCCGCCGGGCCGCACGCCCGTGAAGACGGTGGTGCTGGCCGAGACGCGCCGCGACGAGGTCGTGGCGCGGATCGAGAGCGCCTGCCGCGCCGGTCGCCAGGCCTACTGGGTCTGCCCGCTGATCGAGGAATCCGACGAGCTCGACTACCAGGCCGCCGAAGCCACCTACAAGGCGCTGGTCGAAGCCTTGCCGACGCTGCGCATCGGCATCGCGCACGGCCGGCTGACGCCCGCCAAGAAGGCGGCGGTGATGGCGGCCTTCAAGCGCGGCTTTCTCGACCTCCTGGTCGCGACCACCGTGATCGAGGTCGGCGTCGATGTGCCGAATGCCAGCCTGATGGTGGTCGAGAATGCCGAACGCATGGGGCTCGCACAGCTGCATCAGCTGCGCGGCCGCGTCGGCCGCGGCGCCGCCGAGTCGAGCTGCCTGCTGCTCTACAAGGGGCCGCTGTCGCCGCTGGCGCGCGAGCGGCTGGACGTGCTGCGCGCGACCAACGACGGCTTCGAGGTCTCGCGGCGCGACCTCGAGCTGCGCGGCCCGGGCGAGCTGCTCGGCACCCGCCAGACGGGGCTGATGCAGATGAAGGTCGCCGAGCTGGTGCGCGACGCCGACCTGCTGCCGCGGGTCCAGAAGGCGGCGGAAGTGATGCTGGAGCGCCATCCCGATAACATAGGCCCACTGCTGCGCCGCTGGATCGGCGCCCGCGACCGCTATGGCAAGGTGTGAGCATGAGCCGAGGACCTAGCGCGTGAAGCACTACGACGCCGCAAGCGCCGCGCCGCTGCTGCCGCTGGACCTGTGGCTGTCCGGTCCGCAGCTGCTGCGCGGCGTGCCGGCCGGGCTCGTGGCCTGGCTGACCGACCCGGGCCTGCTCACCGATCGCATCCGCAGCGTCTGCGGCGGCGCGCCGGCGGTGCGGGTGGTCGACGAGCGGCTCGGCTTCCTGACGGCCGAACAGCAGGCGCTGCTTGAGGCGCCGGCCGCGAGCTGCTTCGCGCGCCAGGTGCAGCTCACCGGCGCCGGGCAGACGTGGGTGTTCGCCGAGTCGCTGGTGCCGGATCACACGCTCGAGCTGCACCCGTGGCTCGCCGAGCTCGGCGACAGCTCGCTCGGCGCGACGCTGGCCGGGCTCGCCGGCGTCAGCCGCGGGCCCTTCGAGTTCGCGCCGCTGCCCGCCTCGCACCCGCTCGCCGCGAGCGCGCTGGCGCGGCGTGAGCTGGCGCCGGATGTGGTCTGGGCACGACGCTCGTGGTTCGCGCTGCGCGGCCGGCGCCTGCTCGTCCAGGAGGTGTTCCTGATGGACGCGGCGCAGTGCTGATCTCCGCCACCGAGCTCGCCGGCCTCGCGACCCGCGCGCGCGCCTCGCTCGCGGCGCTCGGCGGCGCGCTCGGCGAGTACGCGCAACTGGTGCGCCTGCACCGGCCGGTCGGCATCTGGCTGCTGCTGTGGCCCGCGATGTGGGGACTTTGGCTCGCGGCGCGCGGCCATCCGCACGCCAACGTCTTCGTCGTGTTCGTGCTCGGCGTGGTGCTGACGCGCTCCGCCGGCTGCGCGGTCAACGACGTCGCCGACCGGCGCTTCGACCCGCACGTCGCCCGCACCTGCGACCGGCCGGTCGCCGCCGGCCGGGTGTCCGCGCCCGAGGCGCTGATGATCTACGCCATCCTGTCGCTGCTCGCGTTGGCGCTGGTGCTGACGCTCGACCGGCTGACGGTCGAGTTCGCGGTCGCGGGCGCGGGACTCATGCTCGTGTACCCGTTCCTGAAGCGTTTCTTCCCGCTGCCGCAGGTCTGGCTCGGCGCCGCCTTCTCGTGGTCGGTGCCGATGGCCTTCGCCGCCGAGACGCACGCGGTGCCGCGGCTCGCGTGGCTGGTGTTCGTCGCCGGCCTGCTATGGACGGCCGTGTACGACACGATGTACGCGATGGTCGACCGTGAGGATGACTTGAAGCTCGGCATCCGCTCGACCGCGATCCTGTTCGGCGACGCCGACCGCTGGGTGCTCGGCGCGATGCAGCTGCTGGTGCTCTATTCGCTGTGGCTCGCCGGCGAGCAGGCGGCGCTCGGCGGCTGGTTCCACGCGGGACTCGCCGGCGGCGCCGTGTTCTTCGCCTATCAGCAGTGGCTGATCCGCCGGCGTGACCCGGCCGGCTGCTTCCGCGCCTTCGCCAACAACGTCTGGGTCGGCCTCGCGGTGTTCCTCGGCATCGCGCTCGACTACCTGTTCCGCGCGCCGAGCTAAAGCGCTCAGCCGCGCGTCAGGTTCTCCTGGAAGCGCAGCAGCAGGCCCGCGGCAAAGTCCGCGAACACCCTGAGCCGCGCCGAGCCGCGCGCCGCGGCCGGATAGACGATCGAGATCGGCGGACCCTCGCCGACGTAGCCATCGAGCACGGTCTCCAGCCGGCCGCGCGCGATCAGCTCGCCAGCCAGCAGGTCGATCGTCTGCGCGAGCCCGGCGCCGGCCAGCGCCGCGGCGAGCTGCGCCTCGGCGAGGTTGAACACCACCGCGAACTCCGCCACCTGTACGCGGCTGGCGCGGAAGCGCCACGCCTGCGGCCGGCCGGTCGCCCCGCTCGCGAGGCCGAGCAGCCGGTGGCCGGCGAGATCCTCCGGTCGCAGCGGCCGGCCGGCGGTCGCGAGGTAGGCCGGCGAGGCGACGATCACGCGTCGCGTGGTCGCGATGCGCCGCGCGACGTAGCTCTTCTGGCGCACCACGCCGACCCGCACCGCGACGTCGACCTGCTCGGCGATCAGGTCGACGACGCGGTCGTTGAAGCGCAGGTCCAGCTTCAGGTCCGGGTAGCGCTGCATGAACTGCGGCAACGCCGGCAGTAGCAGGCCGCGGCCGAAGGCGGTCGGCACGTCGACGCGCAGCGAGCCCTGCGGCCGCGCGCGCGCGCCGCGCACCGACTCCTCGGCGGCCTCGACCTCGGCGAGGATCCGCAGGCAGCGTTCGAGAAAGTCGGCGCCTTCCGCGGTGACCGTGACGCGGCGCGTGGTGCGGGTCAGCAGCCGCGCGCCGAGATGCTTCTCGAGCGCCGCCACCGCCTCGCTGACCGCCGCTCGCGACAGCTCGAGGTCATCGGCGGCGCGCGCGAAGGAGCCGAGGCGCGCCACGCGGCTATAGACGCGCATCGCGTGCAGGCGGTCCACGGCCGGCTCCTATTGGTCGGAAATACCGAATTATGATTTAAACATTATCCGGTTTATCCGATGAACGGAGAAGCCTACCGTCAGGCCATACGGTCGACATCGGAGGCCGCCATGTTTCTGGTCAAGGGACGACTGCTCGGGACGGTTCTCAGCCTGCTGATCGCCGCGCTCGGCGCGACGCTGCTGGCGCGCATGCCGGTGGGCGAGGAACCGGCGGCTGGCTGCGCGGCGCCGGCCGCGACCGCCACCGTCGCGGTGCTGCGCTAGCCGCCGAACGCGGCTGCGGTGACGGCAGCGGGGTGGAGCGATGCCGGAGGTTTCCGGCTGATCACCGCCTGTTACCGTCATTTTCGCGCATAAACCCTGCTTTTGACGGAATTTCGGCACGGGGCGTCGAAGCGCTACCGGTGCCGCGGCCCCATCTCGTCACCGGGCGGCCGCTGGAGCATCATGCCGGCCGCCCTGATGCCCCTGACAGCCGCCGGCGCCGAGGAATCCTGTGCCTGTTGAGACGTCCTGCCTGCTTCGCGCCCACGGCGGCGTGCCGTGAGCCTGTACCGCGAGACCACCGGGCAGGGACCGGATGTCGCGCTGCTGCACGGCTGGGGACTGCATGGCGGGGTGTTCGCGGCGCTCGCCGCGGCGCTCGCGGAGCGCTTTCGCGTGCACGCGATCGACCTCCCCGGGCACGGCCGCTCGCCGTGGGCCAAGGGGGCAGCGGACCTCGAGGGCCTCGCGCGGCAGGTGGCCGCGCATCTGCCGGCCGAGTGCCGACTGCTCGGCTGGTCGCTCGGCGGCATGGTCGCGGTGCGGCTCGCGACGCTGTACCCCGAGCGCGTGCCGGCGCTCGTGCTGATCGGCACCTCGCCGTGCGGCGCCCGGCGCCGCGACTGGCCGCACGGCCTCGACGCGACGCTGCTCGCCGGCATGGCCACGCGCCTCGGGCGCGACTGGCGCGCGACCGTGCAGGAATTCGTGTCGCTGGAGGTCCGCGGCGAAGAGAACCCGCTCGCCACGCTGCGCGAACTCCGCCAACGCCTCTACGAGCACGGCGCGCCGAGTACCGCGGCGCTCGCCGCCGGCCTCGAGGTGCTGAGCGCCACCGACCTCAGGCCCGAGCTGCCGCGCGTGCGCGCGCGCACGCTGGTGATCGGCGGCGAGTACGACCGGCTGGCCCCGCCGGCCGCGCTCGCCGCGCTCGCCGCACTCGTGCCGGGCGCGCGCCTGGAGATGATCGCGCGCGCCGCGCACGCGCCGTTCCTGTCGCATCGCGCGCGCGTCGAGTCGCTGCTCGGCGAATTCCTGGCGACGTCGTGAACGCGGCAGATCCTTTCGCGCTGGACGCCGCCACGGTGCGCCGGCACTTCGAGCAGGCGAGCGCCGGCTACGACGGCAGCGCTGCGCTGCATGCCCGGGTGCGCGAGGAGATGCTCGGGCGCCTCGCACTGCTGGCCTTCGAGCCCGGCGCGGTGCTCGACCTCGGCTGCGGCACCGGCCACGCGGCGCGCGCGCTCAAGCGCCGCTGGCCGCGGGCACAGGTGCTGGCGCTGGATCGCGCCGCGGGCATGCTCGCCGCGGCGCGGGCGCAGAGCTCCTGGCTGCGCGGCTTCGAGCGCGTGCGCGGCGAGGCGCTGCGGCTGCCGCTGCGCGCCGCTTCGGTGGACCTGATCTTTTCTTGCCTGATGCTGCCGTGGGTGGGCGAGCTTGCGGCGGCACTCGTCGAGGTGCGGCGCGCCTTGAGCCCGCGCGGCTACTTCAGCTTCGCGACGCTCGGGCCGGACACGCTCGGCGAGCTGCGCGCGGCGTGGGCGCCGGTGGACGAGGCGCCGCACGTGCACGGCTTCCTCGACCTGCATGACATCGGCGACGCGCTGGTGCGCGCCGGCTTTGCGGACCCGGTCATGGACGTCGACCGCTTCCGGCTCACCTACCCTTCGCCGCGCGCGCTGATCGACGAGCTGCGCGCAGTCGGCGGCGGCAACGCCCTCAGCGGCCGGCGCACGACGCTGACCGGACGCCGACGCTTCGCCGCGTTCGAGGCCGAGTTCGAGCACCGGCGTGACCCGGACGGACGCTTGCCGGTGAGCGTCGAGGTCGTCTACGGCCAGGCCTGGTGCCCCGGCGGCAAGCCGCCGGTTCGCACGCGACGCGGCGAGACGGTGATTCCAATCGAGAGCTTGCGGCGTCGCTGAGCTTCGTGCGCGCGAACGGCGCTCGCAAGCCTTTGTCATTGCACGCTTTAGGGGTGACGGTTAGACTCCGGCCGGTGCCGGCGTCACCTGCGCCGCACGTGAGCGGAGCGTCGTCCCGGATGCCTCACAACGGCGCGACTGAGTCTCATTCCCATGTGGACGTCGCGACTCGCCCGCTGCGCCGCATCGAGCTGCTGGCGAACTGCTCGCTGAGCGCGCGCGACGCGCGTCGCCTGTTCGCGCTCTGCGCCGGCAGCGCGCTCACGGTCGCCGCGTGCTGCGTGGCGAACGGCTACTGGCCGGTCCTGCCCTTCGCCGGGCTGGAACTCGTGCTGCTCGGCTTCGCGCTCGCGGTGAGCCTGAAGCGTCGCCACTACGTGCAGACGGTCGACATCGGCGAGACCGGCATCACGATCACGACGCGCGATTCGCACGGCGAACGCGCGACCCGGTTTTCCCGGCACTGGGCGAAGGTTACACTGCGCGACCCCCGGGGCTGGCAGCCGAGCCGGCTGTTGATCGAGTCGCATGGCCGGGCCTGCGAGATCGGCGCCTTCCTCACCGAGGAACGGCGCCGCGCGCTCGGTCGGCGCCTGAGCGCGCTGGTCGGACGCGGCAGCGACCTGCCGGCGCTCGAGCCGGCCGGCCGCGAGGACTCGCGCGACTGCGGGGAACAGTGAATGAACGACCGGACGACAGGGTGAGGGGCTTAGATGTTGAACCGTAAATTCGCCAGCGTGCTCGGGGGCCTGCTGGCCGCCGTGCCCGCCTTCGCCTACGAGAGCAGCTACAACATGCCGGTCGGCGTCACGCCGATCTCGCGTGAGGTGCACGGCCTGCACATGCTGATCTTCTGGGTGTGCGTTGCCATCGCGGTGGTCGTGTTCGGCGCGATGATCTACTCGATCTGGAAGTTCCGGAAGTCGACCGGCGCGGTCGCCGATCAGACGCTGACCCACTCCACCCAGGTTGAAGTGGTCTGGACCGTGATCCCGGTGCTGATCCTGATCAGCATGGCCATCCCAGCGGCGAAGACGCTGGTGAAGATGGAGGACACGCGCAACGCCGAGCTCACCGTCAAGGTGATCGGCTACCAGTGGAAGTGGCAGTACGACTACCTCGGCAAGGGCGTGGCGTTCTTCTCGACGCTGTCCGCCGAGTCCAACCAGGCCCGCCAGCTGGACTCCGGCGTCGACGTCACGCAGGTCAAGGACTACCTGCTCGACGTCGACCACCCGCTGGTCGTTCCGGTCGACACCAAGGTGCGGCTGCTGCTCACCGGCAACGACGTGATTCACTCGTGGTGGGTGCCGGACTTCGCCGTCAAGAAGGACGCGATTCCGGGCTTCATCAACGAGGCCTGGTTCAAGGCCGAGAAGATCGGCCGCTACACCGGCCAGTGCGCCGAGCTGTGCGGTCGTGACCATGGCTTCATGCCGATCGTCGTGCAGGTGCTGTCGAAGGAAGCATTCGCGACGTGGCTCGCCGCCCAGCAGGAGGCCGCCAAGGCGGCCGCCGCCGCTGCCCAGCCGGCCGCCACGACCGCGATGACGACGCCTGCGCCGGCCTCCGCCGCCGCGGCGCTCTGAGCTGATTTCTGGAGTTGATGCAAATGGCACACGCTGATACGCACGCACACGACGACCACCACGAGCACAAACCGAGCGGCATCGGCCGCTGGCTGTTCGCGACCAACCACAAGGACATCGGCACGATGTACCTGGTGTTCGCGCTCGGCATGTTCTTTCTCGGCGGCGCGATGGCGCTGCTGATCCGGCTCGAGCTGTTCAAGCCCGGCATGCAGTACTTCGACCCGCAGTTCTACAACTCGCTGGTGACCACGCACGCGCTGGTGATGATCTTCGGCGCCGTGATGCCGGCCTTCGTCGGCCTCGCCAACTGGATGATCCCGATGCAGATCGGCGCGCCGGACATGGCGCTGCCGCGCATGAACAACTACAGCTTCTGGATCCTGCCGTTCGCCTTCACGCTGCTGCTGTCGTCGTTCGCGACCGCCGGCGGCGGCCCCGCCGGCGGCTGGACGCTGTACCCGCCGCTGTCGCTGCAGGGCGGCACGAGCTTCCCGCTGACGATCTTCGCGATCCACCTGATGGGCGCGTCGTCGATCATGGGCGCGATCAACGTCATCGTCACGATCATGAATATGCGCGCTCCCGGCATGACGCTGCTGAAGCTGCCGCTGTTCTGCTGGACCTGGCTGATCACCGCCTACCTGCTGATCGCGGTGATGCCGGTGCTCGCCGGCGCGGTGACGATGCTGCTGACCGACCACTTCTTCGGCACCAGTTTCTTCAATCCGGCCGGCGGCGGCGACCCGGTGATGTTCCAGCACATCTTCTGGTTCTTCGGCCACCCGGAGGTCTACATCCTGATCCTGCCGGCCTTCGGCATCGTCTCGGAGATCATCCCGACCTTCTCCAGGAAGCCGCTGTTCGGCTACGACGCGATGGTCTACGCGACCGCCTCGATCGCGTTCCTGTCCTTCATCGTCTGGGCGCACCACATGTTCACGGTCGGCATGCCGCTGGCCGGCCAGATGTTCTTCATGCTGAGCACGATGCTGATCGCGGTGCCGACCGGTGTGAAGGTATTCAACTGGACGACGACCATGTGGCGCGGCTCGCTGTCGTTCGAGCCGCCGATGCTGTTCGCGCTCGCGTTCCTGTTCCTGTTCACGATCGGCGGCTTCTCGGGCCTGATGCTGGCGATCGCGCCGGCCGACTTCCAGTACCAGGACACCTACTTCGTGGTCGCGCACTTCCACTACGTGCTGGTGCCGGGTGCGGTGTTCGCGATCATGGCCGGCGTGTACTTCTGGCTGCCGAAGTGGACCGGGCACATGTACGACATGGCGCTCGCCAAGTGGCACTTCTGGCTGTCGTCGATCTCGGTGAACGTGCTGTTCTTCCCGCAGCACTTCCTCGGCCTCGCCGGCATGCCGCGCCGCATCCCCGACTACAACACGCAGTTCACCGACTGGAACATGGTGTCGTCGGTGGGCGGACTCGTGTTCGGCGTCTCGCAGCTGCTGTTCGTCTGGGTGATCGTCAAGTGCGTATCGAGCGGCGAGCGGGCCACCGACAAGGTCTGGAGCGACGCGATGCCGCTTGGCCTCGAGTGGACGCTGCCGTCGCCGGCGCCGTATCACTCGTTCGAGGACGCCCCTGAGGTGAAGTGAGGCCCTGCCCGTGACCGAGTCCCTGTACCGCGCCGACACCGCCCGGCGCGGCCGCGCGCGGCGGCTGACGCTGCTGCTGGCGCTGGCCGCGACCGGCGTCTACGTCGCCTTCATCCTGCTGCACGTGCCGCAGGCGAGGGGCTGAGCGTGGCCAGGCCGCGTCGACATCGCGCGCTCGTCGGCCGGCTGCTGCTGTTCACGGCCGGCAGCTTCGCCTTCGGCTTCGCGCTGGTGCCGCTGTACAGCGTGCTGTGCAAGGTGTGGGACACCGGCAACCGCTGGTATGGCACGCAGACCGCCGAGGCGGCGGTGGTCGAGCGCCCGGTGGCCGACCGGCTGATCACCATCGAGTTCGTCGCCAACGTGCCCCGCGCCGGCGACTGGGAGTTCGCGCCGCAGGTGAGCTCGATGCGCGTGCATCCCGGCAAGCTGTATTCGGCGAGCTTTCACGCGCGCAACCTGATCGGCGCGCCGGTCGTGGCCCAGGCCGTGCCGTCGATCGCGCCGAATTCGGTCGCCCGCTACTTCCGGAAGACGGAGTGCTTCTGCTTCACGCCGCAGCGCTTCGCCACCGGAGAGTCGCGCGAGCTGCCGATCCGCTTCATCGTCGACCCCGAGCTGCCGCCGGACGTCGACCGCATCACGCTCGCCTACTCCTTCTTCGACCTGCCGCAGGCCGCGGCGGCAGCCCGATGATCCTCTGCTGACACCCTGACCCTTCCCAGGAATGCCCATGGCACACGCTCCCACCACGCCCGCACCCGGCAAGTACTACGTCCCGCATGGCAGCCCGTGGCCGTTCTTCGGCTCGGTGACGCTGTTCATCCTGATGGCGGGCGCCGCATTGACGGTCGAGCACACGCGCGGCGGGCCGCTGCTGCTCGGCGCCGGCCTCGCGCTGCTGTTCACGCTGTTCTTCTTCTGGTTCGGCACGGTGATCCGCGAGAACCAGGCCGGCGTCTACAACCTGCAGGTGGACCGCTCGTTCCGCATGGGCATGAGCTGGTTCATCTTTTCCGAGGTGATGTTCTTCGCCGCCTTCTTCGGCGCGCTGTTCTACGCGCGCACGCTCGCGCTGCCGTGGCTGTCAGGCGAGGGCGCCAAGCACCTGACCAACCTGCTGCTTTGGAAGGGCTTCGAGGGCGGCTGGCCGACCAACGGCCCGGCGGCGCTCGGCCCGCGCGGCGACGGCAGCTTCGAGACGATCCCGGCGCTCGGCGTGCCGCTCGTCAACACGATGATCCTGCTGTCCTCGGGCGTCACGATCACGATCGCGCACCACGCGCTGCGGGCCGGCCACCGCGGCGTGCTGAAGCTGTTCCTGGCGGCGACCTTCCTGCTCGGCTTCGTGTTCGTCTACCTGCAGGCGGGCGAGTATCACCACGCCTACACCGAGCTCGGCCTGACGCTCGGCACCGGCATCTACGGCTCGACCTTCTTCATGCTGACCGGCTTCCACGGCCTGCACGTGACGATCGGCGCGATCATGCTGACGGTGATCTGGCTCAGGGTCATGCGCGGCCACTTCACGCCCGAGCGTCATTTCGCCTTCGAGGGCGTAGCCTGGTACTGGCATTTCGTCGACGTCGTCTGGCTCGGCCTGTATCTGTTCGTCTACTGGCTATAGTCGCGGCGCTCGCGCGGTCGAGGCCGCGACGCGCCGCCGGCCGCGCGCTCAGCGGCCGAGTGCGTGCGGCACGATCCAGCCCTGCCGCGCGGCGAGCAGCAGCAGCGCGAGCAGCGCGACCGACAATCCGACCCGCCAGGTCAGCGCGCGCAGCATCTTGGCGGGATCGCCCTTGCGTCGGCCGAGCTGCAGCAGCGCGACGCCGAGGCTGACGAGAATCGCGAGTAAGGTGCCGACGATCAACAGCCGCATCAGGTCCAAGAGGCGTTCTCCTGTGTCGGGGACAGTATAGTGCTGCGCCTCGCGCCCGGCCGTCGCCGCTTCGCGCCATCGCTGGCCGCGACGCTGGCGGTGCTGGCCGGCCTCGCACTGCTGCTGTGGCTCGGCAGCTGGCAGCTGGAGCGCGCCGGTCAGAGTCGCGCGCAGCTCGCGGCCTATGCCGGCGGCGACGCCGCGCCGCGGCCGCTGCCGCCCGCAGTGCAGGCCGGCGGCGTGCCGCGCTATGCGCGCGTGCGGCTCACTGGCCGCTACCTGCCGCAGCGGCAGTTCCTGCTCGACAACATGACCCACGCCGGCGTCGCGGGCTTTCGCGTGCTGACGCCGTTCCTGACCGACGGCGGCGACACCGCGCTCGTCGATCGCGGCTGGGTCGCGCCCGGCGCGAGCCGTGCCGCGCTGCCGGCGGTCGAGGTCGGCGGCGAGGCCCGCGAGCTCACCGGCCGGCTCGACGCGCTGCCGCGGCCGGGCATCGAGACCGGGGCCGGCGCGAGCGGCGGCCGCTGGCCGCGCGTCGTCGGCTTCCCCAAGCTCGCGGAACTGTCGGCCGCGCTCGAGCGGTCGCTGTACCCGCAGATCGTGCTGCTCGATGCGCAGGCTAGCGACGGCTACCTGCGCGACTGGCGACCCGGCGGCATGCCGCCGGAGCGGCACGTCGGCTACGCGCTGCAGTGGTTCGCGCTCGCGGCCACCTTGCTGGCCGGCTACGTGGCCGCGAGCCTGCGGCGCAGGGAGCCGTCATGAACGAGGTCGAAGCGCTCGCGCCGCAGGTCGTGCGCCGTCGCCGGCTGCAGCTGGTCGGCCTGGCGCTGTTGTTTCTCGGCCCGCTGGCGCTGTCGTCGGCTCTCTACTTCGGCAGTGCGCTGCGGCCGGCCGGGCACGTGCAGCACGGCGAACTGCTCGACCCGGCGCGGCCGCTGCCGGCGGCGGCACTCACCGCGGCCGACGGCCAGGCCCTCGGCGCCGATTTCCTGCGCCACCGCTGGACGCTGCTGATGGTCACGGACGGCGAGTGCGACGAGCGCTGCGCGGCGGCGCTCGAGGCGACGCGCGTCGCGCGCCTGGCGCTTGACCAGGACGCGACGCGCGTGCAGCGCGTGCTGCTCGCCGATCCTGGCTGTTGCGAGGCCAGCTGGCGCGGCGGCATGGCCAGCGGCCTGGTGACGGCCTGGCTCGACGCGAAGGACGGCCGCGAGCTGGTCGCGGCGCTGGCGGCGCCGGCGGCGCCGCGGCTGCTGCCCGGGCAGGTCTTGCTGGTCGACCCGCTCGGCAACCTCGTCATGCGCTACGCGCCGGGCACCGCGCCGCAGGACCTGCTCAAGGACCTGACGCGTCTGCTGCGCCTGTCGCAGATCGGCTGAGCGCGCGCCGTCAGCGCGCGGCGGCGGCGATGTAGTCGACGGCGTTGATCACCGACTGGTCGGACAGATCCGCGCGCCCGCCCTTGGCCGGCATCACGCCGGCCTTGCCGGTGAGGCCGGCGAGCGCGTGCTGGTGCAGTAGCGCCGCGCCCTGCGCGAGCCGCGGCGCCCAGGCGGCCCGGTCGCCATACTTCGGCGCGCCGCCGACGCCGGTGCCGTGACACGCGAGGCAGGTGCCCTTGTAGACCTCGGCGCCGCTCAGCACCGCGGTCGAGACCGCCGGCGCCGTCATCGCCGCCGCGCTGCCGATGATCGCGAGTGCCGAGTTGTCCTGGCCCGCGATCGCCAGCCTGCCGATCGGCGCGGTGCGCTCGCGGACCTCGCGGACGTAGTCCGGATCGTCGAGGCGGCCGCCGCTCGTGTGGTTGCCGACGTCGCGCGCGAACACGAAGATGCCGATGGCGAGGCCGATCAGGCCACCGATCACGACGCTGACCATGGTGATGAACTGGTTGTCGTGCTTCTTGCTCACGTTGGTGTGCTCCGTCGGAAGGTTGCGCGGGCGCCGTTCGTCGCTCAGTGGACGAAGGACGCGAGCCGCGTCGCGAAGGTGTAGTGCCCCTCGATCGCCATCAGGCCGACCAGGATGAGAAGGCACAGCGGCGGCACCAGGATCGCGAGCTTCAGCGCGAGGCGCTCCCAACGCATGTGCATGAAGATTGCGACGATGAAGCCGGCCTTCACGACCATGAACAGCAGGATCAGTGTCCAGCGCAGCGAGCCGTGCAGGTGAAAGTAGTCGACCAGGTAGGAGAAGGTGCTGACGACGAACAGCAGTATCCAGATGTACAGGTAGATCGCGACCGGGTGCTGCTGGCCCTCGGCGTGCGCGGTCGTGGTGGAGTGGTCCATGGTTTCGGCCTACCAGAGGTAGAACAGGGCGAAGATGAAGACCCAGACGAGGTCGACGAAGTGCCAGTACAGGCCGGCGATCTCGACGGTCTCGTAGGTTCCCTTGCGGTCGTAGAAGCCGTTCCAGACGCGCATCGCGACCACGGTCAGGTAGACCACGCCGGCCGACACGTGCAGACCGTGAAAGCCGGTGATCATGAAGAACGACGCACCGAACTGCGGCGCGCCGAGCGGGCTGCCCCAGGGGCGCACGCCTTCCTGCAGGATCAGCTTGCTCCACTCGAAGGCCTGCATGCCGACGAAGGTGGCGCCGAAGCCCGCGGTGATCAGCATCAGCGCCGTGGTGACGCCGCGGTTGCGGCGGTAGCCGTAGTTGACGGCCATCTCCATCGTGCCGCTCGAGGTGATCAGCACCATTGTCATGATTGCGATCAGCAGCAGCGGCACCGTCGTGTGGCCGACGGTGAGCGAAAACACCTCGCTGGGATTCGGCCACTTCGCGGTGGTCGAGATCCGCACGTTCATGTACGAGGTCAGGAAGCACGAGAAGATGAACGTGTCGCTGAGCAGGAAGATCCACATCATCAGCTTGCCCCACGGGACGGGGAAAGCCTGCTTGTCCGCCGCCAGGTCGGCCACCGCGCCGGGGAGGCCGCCGAGGCCGGCCGTCGCGTCAGAGGTCAGAGCATCTGCAGCCATAGGCTTGCCTTCCTTAGGGTCACG
This sequence comes from Pseudomonadota bacterium, assembly GCA_025355105.1. GTDB lineage: Bacteria > Pseudomonadota > Gammaproteobacteria > Steroidobacterales > Steroidobacteraceae > CAIKZZ01. The sequence goes on from JANYAE010000060.1 coordinate 21,669, forward strand.
GGGACAGCAGGAGCCCGAACAGGACCAGCCAGACGAACAGCAGGTAGTGCCAGTAGACCGTGCACAGTCCGACCGTGAGTCGTACTCGAGCGGCTTGACGCCCGGCAGCGACAGCCGCCGCAGCGTCCAGGCCCAAACCGCCAGGCCACCGACCAGATGCAAGCCGTGCACCGCCGTCAGCAGGTAGAAAAAGGCGATCGCCGGGTTGCTGGCCGCGAAGTATTCGGTGCCGCTGACCTGCCGCCACGCGAGCAGCTGGCCGGCCAGGAACGCAAACGTCAGCGCGCCGCCGAGCGCGAGCCGCAGCCGCAGCGCCTGGCCGTCGCCGCGCTCGGCCGCCGCGCGCGCCCACTGCATCAGGGCGCTCGCCAGCATCAGTGCCGCGGTGTTGGCCCACAGCAGCGACGGCACCGGGAAATGCCGCCAGTCGCCGAGCTGCATGCCCTCCACCATCCGCAGGTGGTAGGCGGTGAGGAACAGTCCGAACAGCGAGGTCACGACGCCGAGGAACAGCACGAGTCCGATCTTGGCCGGCGGCAGATCGGTCGCGCCGCCCTCGCGCAATGCGCCGACCGCGTCCTTGGTCAGCCACGGCTTGGCCCGCAGCCGGCTGACGAGCGTGGCCCAGACGACGACGCCGGCGCCGAGCGCGGCGTAGGCGGTGGTCAGGGTCACGCGTGCCCCTCGTGGCTCGGCGCCGGCGAGCCGGGCCCGGCCGGCACGTTCTGCGGGATGAAGTCCTCGGTCGCGCCCGGCACGCTGTAGTCGTAGGCCCAGCGGTAGACGACCGGCAGCTTGGCGCCCCAGTTGCCGTGCTTCGGCGGCGTGTCCGGGGTCTGCCACTCGAGCGTCGTCGACCGCCACGGATTGCCGCCGGACGGCTTGCCGTGGCGCAGCGACCAGAACAGGTTGATCAGGAAGAACAGCTGCGCGAAGGCGACGATCAATGCGGCGATCGTGATCGAGGCGTTCAGCGACTGCACCGACTCGGGAAAGTCGGCCGTCGTGTAGGCGAAGTAGCGCCGCGGCACGCCGAGGATCCCGAGGTAGTGCATCGGCAGGTAGATCGCATAGACGCCGAGGAAGGTGATCCAGAAGTGGACCCGGCCGAGCGTGTCGTTGAGCATCCGGCCGGTCATCTTCGGGTACCAGTGATAGATCGCGCCGAACACCACCATGACCGGCGACACGCCCATGACCATGTGGAAGTGGGCGACCACGAAGTAGGTGGCCGACAGCGGTACGTCGACGGTCACGTTGCCGAGGAACAGGCCGGTCAGGCCGCCGTGCGTGAAGGTGAAGATGAAGCCGATCGCGAACAGCATCGGCACCGTCAGGTGGATGTCGCCGCGCCACAGCGTCAGCACCCAGTTGTAGACCTTGAGCGCGGTCGGCACCGCGATGATCAGCGTCGTGGTCGCGAAGAAGAAGCCGAAGTACGGGTTCATGCCGCTGACGTACATGTGGTGCGCCCAGACCACGAAGCTCAGGCAGCCGATCGCGAGGATCGCCCAGACCATCATCCGGTAGCCGAAGATGTGCCGGCGCGCGTGCGTGCTGAGCAGGTCCGAGACGATGCCGAAGGCCGGCAGCGCGACGATGTAGACCTCCGGATGGCCGAAGAACCAGAACAGGTGCTGGAACAGCAGCGGGCTGCCGCCGTGGTGCGTCGGCGACTGGCCCATCGACACCACCGCGGGCATGAAGAAGCTGGTGCCGACCGTGGAGTCGAGCGTCATCATGATGGCCGAGACGAATAGCGCCGGGAACGCCAGCAGGCCGAGGATCGTCGCCATGAAGATGCCCCACACCGAGAGCGGCATGCGCATCAGCGTCATGCCACGGCAGCGCGCCTGCAGCACCGTGGTCACGTAGTTGAGGCCGCCCATCGTAAACGCGACGATGAAGATCGCCAGCGACAGCAGCATGCAGATGATGCCCCAGGTCGCTCCCGGCGTGCCGGTCGAGATCGCCTGCGGCGGGTACAGCGTCCAGCCGGCGCCGGTGGGCCCGCCGGGGATGAAGAAGCCGGCCACCAGCACCAGCACCGCCCCGACGCCCAGGGCGATCAGCCCCTTCGGCGCGGGCCGGGGCGCAGGGGCCTGCATCGCGGCCTCGATCCAGGTGGAGACGGCGGCCATGGAGGGGGGTCGCGCGTCGGCGCTCTTCGCCAGGCAGGCG
>JANYAE010000117.1 GCA_025355105.1 Pseudomonadota bacterium
CCCGCTGCCTGAGCGATGACGGGAGGACTGATGAAGATCAAGAGATTCGTGGCGGAGTCGATGCGCGAGGCGCTGGAAAGCGTGCGCGCGGAGCAGGGCTCCGACGCCGTGATCAGCTCGATGCCGCCCTCGATGCGGCGGTTGGAGATGATCACGGCGTCGGAGCCCTGCTCCGCGCGCACGCTTTCCAGCGCCTCGCGCATCGACTCCGCCACGAATCTCTTGATCTTCATCAGTCCTCCCGTCATCGCTCAGGCAGCGGGCGTCAGCGCCCGACCGCCGACACGACCCGGATGCGCCGGTTCTCCGGCACTTCGTTGTAGGCCAATACGTTCAAAGTCGGCACGCCATGGCGCAGCAGGCGCGACAGCCACGGCCGCAGCTTCGGCGTCGTCAGCAGCACCGCCGGCTCGCCGGCGAGCTCCTGGCGCCGCGCACTGTCGGCGAGCGCCTGCACCAGTCGGTCGGCAAGTCCGGGCTCGATGCCCGGCCCGTCGCCGCCGCCCAGAATCGAGTCGCCGAGCACCTGCTCGAGCTGCGCGTCGAGCGTGATGACCGGCAGTTCCTGGCGCAGTCCCGTGATCCCCTGGACGATCGAGCGGCCGAGCGCGATGCGCACCGCGGCCACCAGCTGGGCGGGGTCCTGGCTGCGGCCGGCGTTCTCGGCGAGCGTCTCGGCGATCACGCGGAAGTTGCGGATCGGGACCCGCTCGAGCAGCAGGTTCTGCAGCACCTTGACGACCACGCTCATCGGCAGCGCCTTCGGCACCAGTTCCTCGACCAGCTTCGGCGCCGCCTTCTGCAGGCGGTTCAGGATCTGCTGGACCTCCTCGTGGCCGAGCAATTCGTGGCCGTGCGCGTGCAGCAGCTGCGACAGGTGGGTGGCGATGACAGTGCCGCCGTCGACCACCGTGAAGCCCTGTGTCTGGGCCTGCTCGCGTCGCGCACGCTCGATCCAGACCGCGTCGAGTCCGAACGCCGGATCCTTGGTCGGGATGCCGGGTACCGGCCCGGCGACCGTGCCCGGATTGATCGCGAGTTCGCGGTCCGGGAACACCTCGGCCTCGCCGACCGGCACACCCTGCACCGTGATGCGGTAGCTGTTTGGACCGAGGTCGAGGTTGTCGCGGATGTGCACCGCCGGCACCAGAAAGCCGAGCTCCTCGCTGAGCTTCTTGCGCACGCCCTTGATCCGCCCCATCAGCTCGCCGCCCTGCGTCTTGTCGACCAGCGGGATCAGCCGGTAGCCGACCTCGAGGCCGATCGGATCGACCGCCTCGACGTCATCCCAGGACAGCTCGCGCTGCTCCGCCGGCACCTGCGTCTGCGGCGCCGCGACCTCAGGCGCCGGCAGCCGCGCGGCCTCGTCGGATTTGAGCTTGAGGAACCACGACAGGCCGCCGGACAGGCCGGCCATGGCGAGGAACGCGAGGTTCGGCATGCCGGGGATCAGGCCCATGAGGCCGAGGATGCCGGCCGAGACCGCGAGCGCCTTCGGCTGGCCGAGCATCTGCTTGGCGACCTGCTGGCTCATGTCCGACGAGCGCGACATGCGCGTCACGATGATCGCGACCGCGACCGACAGCAGCAGCGCGGGGATCTGCGCGACCAGGCCGTCGCCGATCGTCAGCAGCACGTAGGTGCGGCCCGCGGCGCCGAAATCGAGGCCGTGCTGCAGCGTGCCGACCGCCAGGCCGCCGAAGATGTTGATGAACACGACCAGGATGCCGGCGATCGCGTCGCCGCGGACGAACTTCGAGGCGCCGTCCATCGCGCCGTAGAAGTCGGCCTCCTCGCGGATCTCTTGGCGCCGCAGCGTGGCCTCGGCCTGGCTGATGATGCCGGCGTTGAGGTCGGCGTCGATCGCCATCTGCTTGCCGGGCATCGCGTCGAGGGTGAAGCGCGCCGTGACTTCCGAGACGCGGCCGGCGCCCTTCGTGACCACCATGAAGTTGATGATGACCAGGATCGCGAACACCACCAGGCCGACCGCGTAGTTGCCGCCGATCACGAAGGCACCGAAGGCGTGGATGACCTGGCCGGCGGCTGCCGGGCCGGTGTGGCCCTGCAGCAGCACGACGCGGGTCGAGGCCACGTTGAGCGCGAGCCGCAGCAGCGTTGCCATCAGCAACACCGTCGGAAACACCGCGAAATCGAGCGGTCGCTTGATGTAGATGACGGCGAGGATCACCACCAGCGACAGCGAGATGTTGAACGTGAAGAAGAGATCGAGCAGCACCGGCGGCAGCGGCAACACCAGCATCGCCAGCATCACCAGCAGCAGCAGCGGTACCGCCAGCCCCTGCCGGCCGAATTCCATCAGCGTGTCGCCGAACGGGCGTGCGGCGCTCATTCAGCCACCCCAAAGCGGTCGTACTTGGCGCGCAGGGCCGGGTCGATCTCGACGCTCGGCCGCTTGAGGCGCGCCGCGCGCTGCGCGCTCAGGGTCTTGATCTGGTACAGGTACGACAGCACCTGCGCGACCGCCAGGTACAGGCCCGCCGGGATCTCGCGCCCGATGTCGGTGCTGCCGTACAGCACGCGGGCCAGCGCCGGCGCCTCGAACAGCGGCACGCGCGCCTCCTCGGCACGGCGCCGGATCTCGACCGCCACCAGGTCGCGGCCCTTGGCGAGCACGCGCGGCGCCTTCATCTTGGCGGCGTCGTACTTGAGCGCGACCGCGTAGTGGGTCGGATTGGTGACGACGACGTCGGCGCTCGCCACGTTCTGCATCATGCGGCGCTTGGACATCTTGCGCTGCATCTCGCGGATGCGCGCCTTGACCTCCGGGCGGCCGTCGGTTTCCTTGAACTCCTCGCGCACCTCGTCGCGGGTCATCTTCAGCTGCCGGCGCACGAACCACCACTGCAGCGGCGCGTCGACCGCCGCCACGAGCACGAGGCCGAGGCTCATCAGCAGCATCGCGAGCGTCAGCAAGTGCACGGCGCGGCCCATTCCCGGGATGACCGGCATCGCGCCGAGCGAGATCGCGTCCCGCGCGAGCCACAGGCCGATCCAGACGGCGATGCTGCCGACCACCACGAACTTGAGCAGCGCCTTGACGAGTTCCGACAGGCCGGACAGGCCGAACAAGCGACCGAAGCCGGTCACCGGGTTCAGGCGGTTGAGGTCGGGCGCGAAGGCTTCGGCGCTGAACACCCAGCCACCGAGACCGAGCGGCGCGAGCACCGCGGCCGCCACGACCGCGGCGAAGAACGGCAGCAGGATCACGATGGCGTCGACCGCGGTGCCACCGAGCGCGCGGCCCATTGTCGCGCCGTCGAGCAGCGCGCCGCGATCGAAGGACAGGCCGCCGCTGAGCAGGCGGCCGAAGCCGCGCGCCAGCGAACCGCCACCGAACAGCAGCGCGCTGCTGCCGACGATCATTACCGCCGCGCTGCCCAGCTCCTTGGAGCGGGCGACCTGACCGCGCTCGCGCGCGTCCTGCAGCCGCTTGGCGGTCGGCTGTTCGGTCTTTTCAGCGTCGGAGTCGTCGTTGGCCATGGCGTCTCAGTGCGTCCCGACGATGCGGCCGGCCGTGTCGAGCGCCTCGAGGAACAGCCGCTCGAGGTTGCCCTGCAGCGTCGGCAGGCTGAGCATCAGCATCGCGAAGCCGAGCAGCATGCTGACCGGGAAGCCGACCGCGAACAGGTTGAGCTGCGGCGCCGCGCGGCTGACGACGCCGAGCGCGAGGTTGACGAGCACCAGCCCGACGACTGCCGGCAGCGCGATCATCGTGCCGGCCTCAAAGATCTTGCCGCCCCAGCGCGTCAGCGCGAGAAAGCTGTCCGGGCCGAGCGCGGCCGGGCCCGGCGGCACCACGCGGAAGCTGTCGGCGAGCACGCCGATCAGCGCGATGTGGGCGTCGAGCGCCAGGAAGATCAGCATGCCGAGGATCAGGTAGAACTGGCTGACGACCGCGGTGCTCGCGCCGCGCGCCGGGTCGATCATGGTCGCGAAGCCGAGGCCCATCGTGGTCGCGACCAGCTGGCCGGCGAGCGCCAGCGCATCGAACACCACCTGCACCACGAAGGCGATTGCGAAGCCGACCAACACCTGCTGCGCGGCGGTCAGCAGCGCGGTCGCGCTCAGCGGGTCGATGGCTGGCGCCGGCGGGGTGAGCGGTGCGAGGATCAGCGTCAGGGCGAGCGCCAGCACCATCTTGACGCGCTTCGACACGAGCGCGGCGCCGAATACCGGCGCCAGCAGCATGAAGCCCGTGACCCGCAGGAACGCCCAGCCGTAGCCCTCGAGTCCCGCCAGCAGCCGTGTGAAGTCGAGCGTCAGCATGGGCTCAGCCGATCACCGAGGGGATGCTCTCGAACAGCGCCCGCGTGTAGTCGATCAGGGTCTGCAGCATCCAGTGCCCGGTGATGAAGATCGTCGCCACCAGCACCAGCAGCTTCGGGATGAACGACAGCGTCATCTCGTTGATCTGCGTGGCGGCCTGCAGCATGCCGATGACGACGCCGGTGACCAGCGCGGCCAGCAGCAGCGGCGCCGAGATCATCGAGGTGACGATCAGTGCGCGCTCGCCGATGGAAATGACGGTCTCGGGTGTCATCGTGCTTTCAGGTGGCGAAGCTCGCCGCCAGCGTCCCCATCAGCAGGGTCCAGCCGTCGACGAGCACGAACAGCATCAGCTTGAAGGGCAGCGAGACCAGCATCGGCGACAGCATCATCATGCCCATCGACATCAGCACGCTAGCGACGACGAGGTCGATGATCAGGAACGGGATGAAGATCATGAAGCCGATCTGGAAGGCGGTCTTGAGCTCGCTGGTGAGGAAGGCCGGCACCAGTACGGCGAGCGGCACCGCCTCCGGATCCGCGAACGGTCCCTGCCCGGAGATGCGCCCGAAGCTGACGAGGTCGGACTCGCGTGTCTGCTTGAGCATGAATTCTCTGAGCGGCGTGACCGTCTTGGTCAGTGCCGCCTCGCCGCCCAGCTGGTTGTCGAGGTAAGGCTTGACGCCCTCGCTCCACGACTGGTTCAGCACCGGGCTCATCACGAACAGGGTCATGAACAGCGCGAGCCCGAGCACGACCTGGTTGGGCGGCGTCTGCGGCGTGCCGAGCGCCTGGCGCAGGATCGACAGCACGATCACGATGCGGGTGAACGCCGTCATGCTGAGCAGGATCGCCGGCAGCACCGACAGCAGGGTCATCAGCACCAGGACCTGGATCGTCAGCGAGTAGGTCTGCCCGCCGCCCTTGGATTCCACCGACAGCACCGGCAATCCGCCGGCCTCCGCGGCCACGGCCAGCGCCGGCAGCGCGAGCGCCGCGATCAACAGCAGCAGCGGCGCGACGCGTCTCACGGCTTCGCGCCCCCGCTGATCAGGCCCTTGAGCCGCTCGGCGAACGCCCCGGCGCCATTGACCTCGGGCGGCAGCTCGACGACCCGCTCGAGCAGCGACAGCGAACGGACGCCGTCTGCGCCGACGCCGAGCAGCGCCTGCGCGTCGCCGACCTTGATCAGCACGACGCGCTCCTTGGGGCCGACCGCGACGTCGGCGAGCACCTTGAGGCCGCTCGAGCCGGCGCGCGGCGTGAGCCGCAGGCGGGTCGCGAGCCAGGCGAGCGCGATGATGACGCCGACGATCAGCACCAGGCTGACCGCGACCTGGGCGAAGCCCGCGGCCGCTCCAGCCGCGGCGGGCACGGCCGGCGCAGGCGCCGCGGCCCAGACCGTCGCGCCGGGCGCGACGGCGAGCGCGAGACCGGCGAGGCGCGTGCCGCCTGTCACTTGATGCGCTCCAGCCGCTCGCCGGGACTGACGACTTCGATCAGGCGGATGCCGAACTTCTCGTTCACCACGACGACCTCGCCGCGCGCGACGCGCACGCCGTTGACGAGCACGTCGAGCGGTTCACCGGCGAGGCGGTCGAGCTCGAGGATCGAGCCCTGCGTCAGCTGCAGCAGCTCGCGCACCGTGATGCGCGTGCGGCCGACCTCGAGGGCGATGCTGACGCCGACGTCGAGGATCAGCTCGAGGCTCAGGTCGCCGCTCGGCGCCGCGCTGCCGTCCGGCTGCAGATCGCCGAACTGGGCGCGGGCGTAGCCGGCCTCGCCGGCCGCGGGAGTCGCAGGGGTATTCATTCGTGGTCTCCGCCGATCAGGGGCTGCGGCGACGCAGCGGTTGCAGGATCTTCAGCGCGTTGCGGCCCCGCGAGACGCCGAACTTGCCGGCGTAGAGCGGCTGGTCGCCCGCGTACAAGGTGACGTTGCGCGGCTCGTCGATGGGCAGCACGTCGCCCGGCTTGAGGATGCGCAGGTCGCCGAGCGTGATCTCGGTCTCGGTCAATACGACGCGGACCTCGACGCTGGCCTCGGCGAGGTGCGTGCTGATCGTCGGTGCCCATGCCTCGTTGTTGCCGCTGCGCGCGACGATGCCGGCCGTCAGCACCTCGCGCACCGGGTCGATCATCATCGACGGCATCACCAGGTCGATCGCGCCGCCGCCGGAGGGCAGCTCGACGTTGAAGCGGTTGACGAGCACCGTGTCGGTGGGCGCGGCGATCGAGGCGAACAACGGGTTCGACTCGTGCTTGACGAGCTCGACTTCGACCGGCGCGACGGGCGCCCAGGCCTGGGCGAGATCGGTGGCGGCCTGGCGCAGCACGAGCTGCACGAAGCGCACTTCGGTCGGCGTCAAGCCACGGTCGCCCTCGCGCTCGAGCGCTTTGCCGGGACCGCCGAAGTAGGTGTCGACCATCAAGAACACGAGATTGGTGTCGAACACGAACAGCGCGTTGCCGGGCAGCGGCTTGATGCGGCACAGGTCGAGGCTCGCCGGCGTGGTGATGCCGGCGAGGTAGTCGCCGGCCTTCTGTGTGCGCACGCCCTCGAAGGTGACCTGCGGCTCACGCTGCAGCAGATTAAAGAGCGCGACGCGGAAGCTGCGCGCGAAGGTTTCGTGGATCGTCTCGAGCGCCGGCAGCCGGCCGCGCGTGATGCGCTGCGTGCCGACCATGTCGTACGGCTTGACGTCGCCCTTCGGGTTCTTCTCGAGCAGCGCGGCGACCTCCTCGTCGGAGATCACCTTCTTAACGACTTCAGCGCCTTCGGCCGCCACGTCTGTCTCCGTCACTGCACGACGAAACTGGAGAAGTACAGATCCTCGACGCCGTCGGCGCCGGTCTCCTTCTTGAGGATCCGCTGCACCTCCTTGAGGCACTCCTGGCGCAGCGCTTCCTTGCCCTCCCGTGTCATCAGGGTCTTGTAGTCGCGGTTGTTCATCAGCATCAGCAGGTTGTTGCGGATTGCAGGCGAGTTCTGCTTAACCTGCTCGATGACCTTCTCCTCGCGCGCCATGACGTCGATCTGCAGCTGCAGGAAGCGGACCGCCTGGGTGTCGTCGAAGTTGACGACCAGCGGCGGGTCGAACGAGAAGTACTGCGCCGGCTTGCCGCTACCGCCGCCGCCGTGTTCGCCCTTGTGCTCGTCGGCGGCGGGCTTGGGCTCCGGCTTCAGGGTCAGCTTGCCGTCGGGGCCGAGCACGTACTCCTGGGTCGGGTGGAGCTTCGCGTTGACGAAGCCGCCGATCAGGACCGCGGCCAGGGTCGCGACGAACAGGCCGGCGGCGCCGGCGAGCTTGCCGACGATGGCGCTCTTGGCCGCCTTGGGCTTCTCTGGGGGTGTCTCGGCCGCTTCTGCCATGGCTTGCTCCTCGCTGTTGCGCGAGGAACAATCAGCAACTTCCGTGCCACGGCCTAAAGTCTTTTACAAGCAACGACTTAGTGGAATCCTGCCGGGCCGGACGCCAAGGCTTTGACCTGTGCCAAAGTCGCCGGGCGCGCGCAGGCGTCGGAAAATTGGCGCTACAGTGACCTCATGCAGCAGCGCGTACTCGGTTCCCAAGGCCTTCTGGTCTCGACGCTCGGCCTCGGCTGCATGGGCATGTCCGGCACCTACGGCAGCGCAGCCAGCCGCGACCCGGCGGAGGCGCTCGCGACCTTGCAGCTCGCGCTCGAGCTCGGCATCAACTTCCTCGATACCGCCGAGGTCTACGGCCCGTACTGCAACGAGCAGCTGGTCGGGCGTGCACTCGAGGGTCGCCGTGAGCGCTGGCTGGTGGCCTCCAAGTTCGGCTTCCGCATCGGCCCGGACGGGTCGATCACCGGTTGCGACGGCAGTCCGGCGAACGCGCGTCGGGCCTGCGAGGCGTCGCTGGCACGGCTCGGCGTCGAGAGCATCGACCTCTACTACCTGCACCGGCTGGACCCGGCGGTGCCGATCGAGGAGACCGTGGGCGCCATGGCGGACCTGGTCCGCACAGGCAAGGTGCGCTACCTCGGCCTCTCGGAAGTCAGCGCCGCGACGCTGCGGCGTGCCGCCGCCGTGCACCCGATCGCGGCGCTGCAGTCCGAGTACTCGCTGTTTGAGCGCGGCATCGAGCGCGAGATCCTGCCGGCCTGCCGCGCCCTCGGGGTCGGCGTGGTGCCGTTCGCGCCGCTCGGCCGCGGCTTCCTGACCGGCGCCGCGCAACGTGCCGAGCACTACCGGCCGGCAGGCGACTTCCGCGCGTCGCTGCCGCGCTTTGCGGCCGAGAACTTCGAGCACAACCAGGCGCTGGTGCGTGCCCTCGAGCGGCTCGCGGCAGGCAAGGGCTGCAGCGCGGCGCAGCTGGCGCTCGCCTGGCTGCTCGCCCAGGGCCCGGACATCGTGCCGATCCCCGGCGCGGGCCGGCGGCGGCACCTCAGCGAGAACGCGGCGGCCACCCGCGTGGCGCTGGCGGCGTGCGACCTGATGGCGCTCGAGGAGATCTTCCCGCGCAATGCGGTGGCCGGCGAGCGCTATCGCGCGGAAGACCTGCGCTACGTGGACCGCTGACTATTTGACGCCGAACAAGGTCGCGAGCGTCGGGTCGCCGACCTGCTTGGCGAGGTCCTTGGCGCTCATCGAGGCGCTGTTGCGGATGCGCTGATCGGAGCCGAGGCCGATCAGCGCGCGCGCCGCCTCCGCCTGGCGGCCGGCCACCGCGGCGAGCAGCGGCGTGTTGCCGAGATCGTTGCGCGCCTCGAGATTGGCGCCGGCCGCGACCAGTGCACGCACGGTGGCCACGCGGCCGGCTCCGGCAGCGAGAATCAGCGGCGTGTTGCCGGTCTTGGTCCGCGCCTCGCGCGGCGCGCCGGCCTTGAGCAGCCGCGCCGTGAGCTCGGCGTCGCCGCGTTGCGCCGCGATCGCGAGCGGCGTCATGCCCTCGTTGTCGGCGACCTCAAGCCCGCCCGACAGCACCAGCGAGGCCGCCGCATGCGCGGCGCCGGCCTGCGCCGCGACGGCGAGCGCGGTGTGGCCGGTCGCGTCGCGCACGCGCGCGTCGGCGCCGCTGGCGAGCAGCGTCGCCGCCAGGCCGGCGTCGTCACGTTGTGCCGCGACCATCAGCGCCGAGCGGCCGGAGACGTCGAGCGCATTCGGTTTCGCGCCGGCGGCGATCAGCGCGCCGACCACGTCGGCCGAGCCGAGCTCCGCCGCCAGGGTCAACGGCAGCGCGCCGCGCGCCTGGGCCGCGTTCGCGTCGGCATGCGCCGCGAGCAGTGTCTTGAGGGCACCGGCCTGGTGACGGCGCAGCGCGGCGCCGAGCCCCGTGTCGCCGTCCTTGGCGTGCAGGTCAGGTTTCGCGCCGGCCTCGAGCAAGGCCGCGAGCGCCGGCACGTGACCGGCGCGCGCGGCCGCGATCAGCGCGGTGATGCCGCGGCTGTCGGCGACGTTGACGTCGCCGCCGGCGGCGAGCGCCGTCTTGAGCGCCGGCAGATCGCCGCGCTCCGCGGCGATCATCACCGGGGTCCAGCCGGTAAACAGGTCGTCGCCGCGCACCTCGCGCGCGACGCTCGCACGGGCGACGCCGGTGGCGCCGTGCGCGCGCAGCGTGGTGGCGATCGCGGTCGCGGTCGGCGTATTGCCGAGCCGCTCGGCGAGATCAAGCGCCGACAGTCCCTGGCCGTTGTGCAGCTTGGGATCGGCGCCGTGTTCGAGCAGCAGCTCGACCGCCGGCGCCGACTGCGCCGCAACCGCGAGCATCAGCGGGGTCCCGCCGCGGACATCGACCGCGTTGCTGTCGGCCTTCGCCGCCAGCAGCACCGCGATCACCGGCGCCGCACCGCGTCGCGCCGCCACCAGCAGCGGCGTGTCGCCGGCCACGTCGCGCGCATCGACCGCCGCGCCGTGCTCGAGCAGCACGCGTGCCGCCTCGGCCTTCTGGCCATCGGCGGCCTCGTGCAGCGCGGTCCGCCGGTCGGCGGCGCTGAGCGTCGCCGGGACGGTCGCCAGCAGCCGCGCCAGTGCCTGCAGCTCGCCATCGCGCGCCGCGCGCTTCAGCAGCGTGGCCGGGTCCTCGGCCGCCGGCGCGGCGCCCTCGAGCTTGCCGCGCGCACCGGCGTGGCCGGCCGAGCTGGCGAGCGCCGACCATTCGGCGGCGCTGCGGCCGCTGTCCTTGCAGACGCCGGACTCGACCTGCGCTGCGAGGCTGTAGGCCGCCTTGGCGTGCGATCCGGCGGCCGCCTGCAGCAGCAGCCGGCAGGCGCGCGGCGCGTCCGGCGGCAGGCCGATGTCGTTGGTGCGCGGCAGGAACAGCAGGCCGAGCTGGTAGCTTGCCTCGGCGTTGCCGCCCTCGGCGAGCGGTTGCAGCAGCGCGGCGGCGCGGGCGTAGTCGTGGCGTCGCAGCGCGTCGCGCGCCGGCTCGAGTTCCGGTGGCGCCGTCGGCGCGGCCGCCAGCAGCAGCGTCGCGACCAGCGCAGCACTCATATCGTCCCCCACTTCGTCTCGACCTGGATACCGACGCTCTTCAGGAACTCGGTCGGCAGGATGCCGCCGGCGTTGACGATCACGGCATCGTTCGGCAGGTGGATGCCGCGGCCGTTCTGCACGATCGCGACGCGCTCGTCGGTGATCGCCTTGACCTCGGACTTCAACAGCACCTGCAGCTGACCGCCGCTCACCGCCGCCTTGACGCGCTCGCGGTTGCGGGTCTTGGCGCGCTGGAACGCATCGCCGCGGTACGACAGCGCGGCCGACGCGCCGGCCTCGGCGAGGCTGGCCGCCGCCTCGAGCGCGCTGTCGCCGCCGCCGACGACCAGCACCCGGCGACCGGTGTACTGAGCGGGGTCGATGAGCCGGTAGACGACCTTGGACAGGTCCTCGCCGGGCACGCCGAGCTTGCGCGGCGTGCCGCGCCGCCCGACCGACAGCAGCACCGTGGCGGCGCGCAGCTCGCCCTTGGCGGTGCGGACCAGGAACCCGTCGCCGGCGCGCTCGATCGCCTCGACGCGCTCGTTGCAACGGATCTCGAGCCCGGTACGCCGCTGCGCGTCGAGCCAGAACTCGAGCAGCTGCTCCTTCGTCGTCAGCGTCATGTTGACCTTGCCGACGATCGGCAGGATCGCGGGCTGGGTCATCACGATCTTGCCGCGCGGGTACTGAAAGACGCAGCCGCCGAGCGACTCCTGCTCGACCGTGGCGAAGCGGAGCTTCTTCTCGAGGGCCGCCAGCGACGCGGAAAAGCCTGCCGGCCCCGCGCCGATAATGATGACGTCGAGCTGCTCGCCCTTGCCGCGCGGCCGGCGCGCCGCGATCTGGTCGACCGCCTGGCGGCCCTGCTCCACGGCGTTGCGGATCAGGCCCATCCCGCCGAGCTCGCCGGCCACGAACACGCCGGGCACGTTGGTCTCGAACCACGGCGTAACCCGCGGCAGGTCGATGCCGCGCTTCGCCGAGCCGAACACCAGCGTGATCGCATCGACCGGGCAGGCGGTACGGCACGCGCCGTGGCCGATGCACTCGGTCGGCGAGACGAGATCCGCCTTGCCCTTGATGAGTCCGAGCACCGTGTGGTGCGGCATCTCGGGGCACGCCTTGATGCACGAGCCGCAACCGATGCACTTCGCCTGGTCGACGATCGGGTGCAAGGAGGCCGGCTCGGTCAGCCCGGCCTCGTTGGACTCGTCGCGGGTCGAGACGCTGACGCTGGTCAGCCGGTGGCGGCGGACCATGTACCAGCCGAGGCATAGCGCCAGCGGAATTGTGTAGACGATGTATTCCATGCGGGGTGTGACAGTCCCATCGGGAGCCAGATTCTGTCAACGACAGCCGTCACGCGACTAGTGTCTCAAATTGGCGCCACGTGGAACGAAAAAGGCCGAATTTGGGCGCAAATCTGGACCCAGTTCACATGTCGCGACTCGGAGACGCGCAAGCCTCTTTCCCCCGGCTAAGATGGATTCATACTTGAATTAATCCGGGCTCCCCGGGATCCCGGACCACGCTGGACCGTGCCCGGAAGCCCTTGAGCCCAGAACCTCGCCGACTCCGGAGTGCCATTGTCCACCGCGATCACCATCGCCGTCGTTGCCTTCGCCGCCTGCCTCGGGCTTGCCTACTGGCTGGCCCGGCGCAGTCGCGAGCGGGCGGCGTTCGCCGCGGTGATGATCGCGCCGCTCGCCGCGGCCGGCGCTTTCGTCGCGCTTGCGGCGCTGCCGCACGCCGCGGCGACGGAGTCCACGAGCACCGCGCCGTCGCCGGCGGCCGCCGCAGCGCCGGCCGCCAAGGCCTCGGCCGGCGTGGCCACCGAAGCTGACGTGCTGCGACGCAACGCCGAGGAGCTGCGGCTCGCCAGGCGCTTCGACGAAGCGCGCGATGCCTACGACAAGCTCGTCAAGGCGACGCCGAACGACGTCGATGCGTGGGCGGATCTCGCCGATGCGCAGGCGGCCGCCTCCGGCGGCGACCTCAAACCTGCCGCCGCCGCCATCGACCGCGCACTGGCGATCGACCCGAACCACCTGAAGGCGCTCTGGCTCAAGGCGAGCCTCGAGCTCCAGCAGCAGCACTACACCAACGCCGGCCAGCTGTGGGAGCATCTGCTCGCGCAGCTGGCCCCGGATTCGAACGACGCCCGGATCGTGCGCGAAAATCTCGACGAAACGCGCGCACTGGCGTCGAAGCAAGGAGCAGGACGATGAACGCAGCAGCGCCGGCCGCACGCGCGGCCCCGGCGGCCTCCCGCCTTCGCATCAAATCGTCGCAGGTCAGCCTGGCCATCGCCACGCTGGTGCTGATCGTCGGCTGGCTGTCACCCCTCGGACACTACATCACGCCGCGCTCGGGGCTCGGCTACGCGCTCGGCATCATCGGCGGCTCGTTGATGCTGGCGCTGCTCATCTACCCGGCGCGCAAGCGGCTGCAGAGCCTCGCGGTGCTCGGCTCCAACAAGATGTGGTTCCAGATCCACATGGTGCTGGGCATCGCCGGACCGCTGTGCATCCTCTATCACTGCTGCTACCACCTCGGCGCGACCAACAGCAACGTCGCGCTGTGGTCGATGCTGATCGTCGCCGGCAGCGGCCTCGTCGGCCGCTACCTCTACACCCGCATCCACCACGGGCTGTACGGCCAGAAGGCCTCGCTCGAGGAGCTGCGCAAGGAGGCCGAGCGGCTGAAGAAAGAGGGCGGCGGCGCCGGCAACGTGCTGCCGGAATTCGCGTCGCGGCTGGACGCCGCGGAGCAACGCATCGCCAAGGGCATCGTGCTGGTGCCGAAGGCGCTGTCGGCGCTGGTGCAGTACCGCGTCGGGCGCGCGAGCGTGCGTCACTACGTGCTCAAGACGCTGCGCGGCGCGGCCGCCGAGTCGCTGACGATCGCCGAGCATCGCCATGCGCTGGGCTTGGCCGCCGAGCGCCGGATGGACGCCCGGCTGACGGCTGCCCGGCGCGTCGCCGAGTTCCAGAGCTGTGACCGCCTGTTCGGCCTGTGGCACGTGCTGCATCTGCCGCTGTTCGGCATGCTGTTCGTCGCCGGCATCGTCCACGTCATCGCCGTCAACGTCTACTGACGATGCGCTCCTGGGCGGCCGCTGTTCTCGGCACCGTGCTGCTCGGCTGGGCGGCAGCGGCGCCGGCTGGACCGCTCGAGCGGCTGCTGATGCCGGGCGACGTCGCCAAAGCGCACGCCAAGCTCGAGGACGAGTGCAGTAAGTGCCACGACCGGACCGACAAGGACCGGCAAACCGCGCTGTGCACCGACTGCCACAAGGACATCGGCGCCGACCTGCAGAAGAAGCGCGGCTTCCACGGTCACGCGCTCAAGCCCGGCGCCGCCTGCACCGCCTGCCATACCGAGCACAAAGGGCGCGCGGCGGACATCGTGCGCTTCGACCGCGAATCCTTCGATCACTCGATCACCGGCTTCAAGCTCGACGGCCGTCACTCCACAACCGGCTGCGCCGCCTGCCACGTCGCCGGCAAGAAGCTGCGCGAGGTGCAGACGACCTGCTTCGACTGCCACCAGAAACAGGACATCCACCAGGGCAAGCTCGGCAAGGACTGCGCCTCCTGCCACAACACGACCAGCTTCGCGAAGACCGACTTCGACCACGCCAAGACGCATTTCCCGCTGAAAGGCGCCCATGCGCGCGTCGCCTGCGCCGACTGCCACCACGACCCGTCATACAAGAACACGCCGATGGAATGCGTCGCCTGCCATGCCCGCGACGACGCCCACAAGGGCGCGCGCGGACCGAAGTGCGGCGACTGCCACAACAGCGAGAAATGGAAGAGCTCGTCCTTCGACCACGAGAAGGTCGGCCACTTCCGGCTCAACGGCGCGCACGCCAAGATCAACTGCGACGCCTGCCACCGCTCTGGCGACATGAAGGTCAAGGTGCCGGACAAGTGCGCCGGCTGCCACGCCGCCGACGACCGCCACGGCGGGCGCTTCGGCGATGACTGCGGCTCCTGCCACACCGAACAGAAATGGAAGGATGCGCACTACGACCACGAGGCGAAGGCCCACTGGGCGCTCAAGGGCAAGCACGCCAAGGTCGACTGCCACACCTGCCACACCGGACCGGTGAGCGGCGCCAAGCTGCCGAAGGACTGCGCCGGCTGTCACAAGGCCGATGACGTCCACCACGGCTCGATGGGCAAGGAGTGCGGCTCCTGCCACGTCGAGACCGGCTGGAAGGAGAAGGTGCGCTTCGACCACGACATGACGCGCTTCCCGCTGGTCGGCCTGCACGCGACCGTGGCCTGCGAGGAGTGCCACCCGAACCGCGCCTTCCGCAACACGGCGCGCGACTGCCTCTCGTGCCACAAGGTGGACGACGTCCACAAGGGCAACCTGGGCAAGGACTGCGCCAGCTGCCACAACCCGAACGGCTGGAAATTCTGGCAGTTCGATCACGGCAAGGCGACTAAGTTCACGCTCGAGGGCAAGCACGCGAAGCTCGACTGCAAGAGCTGCCACGTTAAGCCGGCCGACGAGGTCAAGCTGCCGACCGACTGCGGCACCTGCCACCAGCGCGACGACATCCACAACGGCGGCTTCGGCCGCGACTGCGCGCGCTGCCACAGCAGCATCAGCTGGCGCGGCGCCGGCGTGCGCCAATAGCGCGATCGCGGAACTCGCTGCGCCGCCGGCTCCGGCGGCGGCTCGCGCCGACTCTAGAAGCTGACGTTGTAGCCGAGGCTGAACCAGAAGCGCTTGGTGCTCTGGTTGAGCGTGGTCGTCGGCGGCGTGTTGGGGTCAATCGGCACGCCCGGCGGCAGGCTCGCATCGAAGGCCGCGCGCTCGTAGCCGCTCTCGAACTGCACCAGTCCGCGGCGGAAGCGCCAGTCCGCGAGCAGCGACGGGCTCGCCGACCAGCCGGCGCTCGTGCCGGTGCTGGGATCGCTGCCCGCGGTGTGGCTGAGCTGCAGGCGCGGCCCGATGCGAAACGACGGGCCGAGCGGATAGCGGGCGTTCAGGTAGGTGGAGGCCACCTTGGTGCCGGCACGCGTCGTGTACGCGAGGCCGACGGTGTTCATGTCGTTGTCGGTGATCCAGCCGCCACCGAGCAACTGGGTCGACAGGCTGAGCGCGCTGCCGGAGCCCGGCACCGCCGCGACGCCGCCGGAGGCCGGCGAGCCGCCGGTGCGGCTGAAGCTGAGATCCGCGCCCCACTGCAGCCGCTCGCCGATCGGCCGCTGCAGGCCGGCGGTCACCGTATCGCTGGTCATGCTGCGGTCGAGTGCCAGCGCCCGCACCGCGTCGATGCCGAGGCTCTGGATCAGCGAGTCGATCGAGGTCGTCGGCTGGCCGATCAGCGCGTTGTAGGTGCCGGCGAAGGGGCTGCGGCGATGGTCGCCGATGCCGGTGAATACCCAGCGGTTCGCCAGCGCCCAGCTCGCGAGCACGGTCGCGGAATTGAGCACCTTGAAGCTGACGTCGTAGTTGAGCTGGCCGACGAGCGAGTGGCCGTTTTTGTAGTAGCGCGCCTCGGCGCCGACTTCGCGGGCGTCGAGCACGCCGCCGGCGTTCTGCTGGAACGCGTAGGCCGCGAGGTCGAGGCCGGGCAGCACGCTCAGGAACTCGGCGCTCAGGTTGCCGAAGGTCCGCTGGTGCTCCCAGGTAGCGGCGTAGGTCTGGATCGGCGATCCGGCCGCCACGCCGAGTCGCAGGCCCGGCTTGACCAGCCAGCCGAAGAACGCGCCGTCGAAGCTGCCGTAGACGCCGCCGGTGCTCTGCGACTGGCGGCCGAGGCGGCTCACCCAGTGGCTCTGCGTGTCGTCGACCTCCACGTAGGCCTGCGGCAGCCGCAGCGGGGTCGCACCGAAGGCGCCGACGTTGGCCATGTCGTGCAGGTAGCCGGCGTAGACGCGCGAGCGGAAGTCGTAGACCTCGCCACGATGGCTGAGCTGCAGGTCGACGTTGCTGTCGAGCGCGGACTGGCCGACGCCGTCGGTGGTCACGCCGTTCGACACCAGCGTGTTGGTGTCGTGGCGGTACTCCTGCGACACCGCGCCGCTCAGCTGCCAGCGCGAGGCGTCCGGTGAGCCGGCGCCCGGCTTCGAGGCGCCCTCTAGCGTCACGATCGCCGCGAGCCGCTGCTTGACGGCATCGGCGTCGGCACCGTCCGGGTAGCGCTTCAGGTATTCCTGGTACTCGAGCTTCGCCTGCGCGAGCTGGCCCTTGCGCTCGCGAGCTAGGCCGACAAATTCCTGGGCCTGCGGCCGGCCGGTATGCTCAGGGTACTCAAGCAGCTTGGTGTAGAGGCGGATCGCCGCGTCGTAGTCACGCTCCTGCATCGCCGCCCGTGCCTCGGCGAGCAGCTTGTCGAGCTCCTCCGGCGCCGGCAGCGACCGCGTCGGCTCGCGCGACGGCTTGGCCGGCGGGTTCGCGGCCTCCACCGTGGTGCGACCGACCCGGCGCGCGAGCACGATCTCGATCCCGGTCAGCCCGGGCCGCGGCCGGATCAGGAACTCGACCGTGCGGGCGAAATGCAGGGTCAGCGCACGGCGCGCGCCGAGCGACTGCTCAAGCCGCACATCGACCAGGCCCGCCGGGTTGTCGCGGGCGACCGGCAGCGTCTCGCCGAGGTTGGTCGGCGGAGCGCAGCCCGGCAGCGGCTGCAGTTCGATGCGCAGCTCGTCGCCGGACCGCAGCGGGTAGTTCGACACGTAGCTCATCGGGCAGTTGAACTGGATGACGACCGAGCCCGTCTCGGTGCTCAGCTGATCCAGCACCCGGTCCGCAGCCGCCTCGGCCGCCGCAGCGGCGCCGAGCGCGAGCCCCGCAGCGATCGCCCCGCGCACCGCCCTACGCAGCGCAGCATTGACATATGCAGGCTGCTTCAGGCCGTGCGAAGCGTTCCGGCCCGTGCGGGGCCGTCGTCGGTCGACGGAGGAGTTCACAGCGGCGGCGCCAGGGAGGACGGGTCACGGCCTCGGGGGGTAGGCGTCGGCCGCGTCAGCGGCTTCTTGGTCGGCTTGGGCGGCAGCGCCACCGGCTTCGCCGGCTTCCACGCCAGCACGTAGTGGCAGGAGTCGCACGACAGCAGCGTGACGACGTGGGCCGCCGGCTTGCCCGGAGCCGTGATCGCGTTGTGGCAGGACGCGCAGGTGCCGGCGAGCACAGTCTTGTGATCGAAGGCCGCCGGCGTCCAGGCGCTCGTCGTGTGACAGCGGTCACAATCGGCGCCTGCGTTCGGGTGCGCCGCCGCCTTGCCCCGGGCATGCGTGCCGTCGTGGCAGGTGGCGCAGGTGCCGAGCACGTCGGCGTGATCGACGTGCAGCACCGGCGCCCAGGCAAGCGTCGAGTGGCAGTCACGGCACATCGCGGTCGTGGCCGGGTGGCCGGCAGCCTTGCCGGTTGCCGCCGCACCGTTGTGGCAGCTCTGGCAGGCCGCGCCGCCGAGCGCACCGTGGTCAACGCCGCTCAGGACCCCGCTCAGGCCGCCGGTGCCCACGCGCCCGCCCGCGGCCGCACCGATCATCGGGCGGCGGACGCCGCCGCTGGTCGGCGTCGCCGGCGTCGCGGCGCTCTTGATCTGCTTGGCTGGCGTCCCCGGCTTCACGGACGCGTACTTGCTTGGAATGTTGTTGTGCTGGTGGCAACCCGTCAGGCAGTCCGACCCGCCGCCGCTGCAGATGGTCACGTTCGGAGCCGTTGGCGTGCCGGCCGCACCGCAGATCTTGTGCGTGGCCGAGTCACGCACAAAGTTGATCGTGATGCCGTAGAACTTGGCCCTGTAGCCGAACTCATGGCAGGCGTCGCAGGCGTTGCCGGTCGCCGAGTTCGCCGAATCGCCGATCGCCGCGTGGCTCATGATCGTGCCGGTAAAGGTCGTGACGGTCTTGTGGCAGCCGCTGCACTCCACCGGAGCGCCCACGTTGGTGATCGGGATGTGCAGGCCGCGGGTCGACAATTCCACCGGCGTGAAGCTGTTCGGTCCGCTTGCGCCGGCGAAGCTCTTGCCATCCGAGTGGCAGGTGCTGCAGGTGGTCGAGACCTCGGTGTGCAGCACGGTCATGTCGGTCGTGTAGACGGCGAAATTGCCGGCCGTCGTGTGGCAGGTCGCGCAGGTCGCCCCGGGCAGCGTCGGGATGTGGTTGGTCGGCTCGGCCTGTGCACTGAAGAAGTTGAAGCCAGAATGGCACTGCGAGCAGTCGCCGGTCGCCGGATGCGCCGCATCAGCGACGTTGTAGGTGCCGGCCGCCGTGACCGGGCGCGTCTGGAAACCGAGGTACTGCGTGGTCGCCACGCCGGTCACCGCCTTCGGCGAGATCGGGTAGCTGGTCATGTCCATCCACACGTTCGGCGTCTCGTGGCAGCTGTTGCAGCTGCTCGTGATGCCGGTATGGATCATCGCCGTCGTCGGGATCGGCGCCGCGAACGCGGTACCCGGCGCGGTCTTGGTGGCGTTCGCCGCAATCAAGCCGGCCGGCATCGAGCCCGCGTGGCAGGTCTCGCAGGTGGTCGCCGACGGGATGTGCGAGCTCGCGCCGACCGGCGAGGTCGGCGGCATCACGACGATCTTGGTGATGCCGGCGAAGCTCGCACCGGTGATGGTCGGCCCGTGGCAGCCGACGCAGGTCGTGAGCCCCGCGTGGCTCATCGCCGAACCGGAGAACTTGGCGCCGTTCGGCACCGGCGTCGTCGTGACGCTCGAACCCGCGCCGACGTGGCAGGCCTCGCACGAGGCGGTGCTCGGCACGTGGTTGCTCGGCGTCGTCACGATCGAGAAGTTCGCCGCCGGAATCGCGAAGCCGCCGGCCACGGTCGAGCCATGGCACTGCGAGCAGTTCGCGGTCGTGCTCTGCGCGTAGCTATGGATGTTGAGCAGCGTCGGCATCGCCGAGAAGTCGCTGGTCGTGTGGCAGTTGGCACAGACCGCCGTCGCCGCGTACGGGATGTGGTTCGAGGGCTTGATGTTGCCCTCGAAGTAGTCGGTGCGCGCATGGCAGGTCGAACAGTCGCCGCTGCTCGGGTGCGCCGTGTCGGCCAGGATGAACGCCCCGCCGGCCGTGTTCGGCCGCAGGTTGAAGCCGGTGTACTGGGTCGTCGCGTTGCCCGTGAACGCCGCTGGCGTCAGCGGATAGAGGTTCATGTCCGCCCAGGTCAGCGTGTTCTCGTGGCAGCTGTTGCAACCGGTCGTGATGCCGGTGTGGATCATCGCGGTGGTCGGCACCGGCGTCTGGAACAGCGTCCCCGGCACCACCTTGGTCGCGTTAGCGGGCACCAGCCCGGCCGGCGTCGAGCCG
>JANYAE010000053.1 GCA_025355105.1 Pseudomonadota bacterium
GCGCCGCGCGCCGCGCGGGCAGCGCGCCGGCGGCCGACGCGCCGTCGCTGCTCACGGAGACCGCGCTCGCCGCGCGTCGCCTCTGGCAACCGCTCGCCGCGCCGTCGCTGCCGCTGTCGCTCGCCGCGCTGGTCGCGGGCACGGCGCTCGCGGTCGCGCTCGGCATGGGCGGCGCGCGGCCCGGCGCGTGGCCGAAGCTGGCCTCGCCGGCGTGGTCCACGCTGATCGGTTCGGGCTGGTCGTTGCTCGCCATCGCCGGCGCCCTTTGCCGCGAACGGCTCCCGAAGCTCGCGTGCGCGCTCGTCTGGTCAGCCGCAGTCGTGCTGCTGTTGCTGGTCGCCGCGGTGCCGCTCGTGATCGCCGGCGCCGCGATCGCCGCCGCGCTGCCGGCCTTGTGGCTGCTGGCGCGCGCGCGCGCCGTGCCGTTGCCGTCGCGGCGCGTGCTGGCGCTGCTCGGCACCGCGGTCGCGGCCGTTGCGCTGCTGCGCGTGCCGCTGGCGCGGTCCGGTGGCCTCGTACGCGACGGCGCGGCGGCGGGCGCCGCGGGCTTCCAGATACTGGCCGCGCTGGCACTTCCGCTCGCCGCCGCCGCCGCACTGTGGGCGCTGCGGCGCGCGGCCGCGAGCGTGCGGCAGGCGCTGGCAGGGATCGCGCTGCTCGCCAACCTGGCACTGGCCGCCGGGCTGCTCGCGCTGGCCGACCGCGGCGCGCCGCTCGGCGTCGCGCTCGGCATCGGACCCACGCCGTTCGGCATCCATCTGCTGCTCGACCGACTCGCGGCCGAACTGCTGCTGCTCGCCGCGCTGCTCGCGCTGCTCGCCTTCCTGCACGGGCTCACGAACCTCGCGGCGCGCCGAGCCGCGAACGCCGACGTGACGGCGCAGCTCGGCCTGTTCGGTGCCGCGGGCGCGGTGCTGGCCGCGGATCTCGCGGAATTCGCGTTGTTCTTCGGCATCCTGCTGCTGGCGACGCAAGCCGCGCTGGCGGCCAGCGAGCGCGGCAGGACGTCGGCTGCGGCGAGCCACGTGGCCGTGGTCGGGGCCGCCGGCACGGCGCTGTTGCTGCTCGCCGCTGGCGCCATCTACGCCGCGCTCGGCACGCTCGATTACGCCGAACTGGCACGACGCGTGCCGCAAGTGGCGGCCGGCGATGCGCCCTTGCTGCGCATCGGTGCCTATCTGCTCCTGATCGTGCTCGCGCTGCGCGCAGGCGCGCTGCCGTTCGGTTGGTGGTTGTCGGTGGCGACCGATGCGGCGCCGGCGGCGGCGATGGCCGGCGTGATCGTGACGGCGCTGATCGGTGTGTACGCGCTGCTGCGCCTCTATGCCCTGGTCTTTCCGTGTTTTGGCGCCGGCCCGTGCGGTCCGTCCGGGCTGGTGATGCCGATTGCGCTCGCGACGGTCGCAGCGGGCGGGATCGCCGCGCTGGCCGCCGCTGGCGTCCGGGCCATGGCGGCACCGCTGCTGTTCATCGGCGTCGGTACGCTGCTGGTCGGCGTCGGGTCGTTCCGGGTGGCAGGATTTGCCGCGACGCTCTTCGCGCTCGCGCCGACGGCGCTCGGCGCGCTGGCACTCGCCTTCGTCGGTGACCGACGGCGCACCGGTCCGCTCGGCCTCGTGGCGCTCGCGGCGGCGCTCGGCCTGCCGCCGTTCCCTGGCTGGGTCGGCCGGATCGCGGTGCTCGAGGCGACGGGCGCGGACGCGCTGGTCGTCTGGACGCTGCTGCTGTCGGCCGCGCTGCTGGCCGCCTTGGCTGCCGCCCGCGCGGCAGCCGAGAAACCGCCGGCGCCGGCAGCACCGGCTGGCCAGGACGCTGCGGCAGCCGTGGCGCTCGCGCTGTTGGCCGCGTTCACGCTCGCCTCCGGGCCTGCCTTCGACCTGGCAAGCCGCACCGCTCGGCAGCTCCTCGACCGGCAGGCCCTGGTCGGGGCGTCGCCGCGCGCGACGGCCGCGGCAGCGGTACCGTGACGCGAGGCTGTACGCCGGCGCGCCCTGGTGGCTACTCTTGCGGCCCATGAACGGCTTCCCGCCAAGGGCCTCGCTGGCCCCCTTCGCCGCCGCGGCGGCGCTCGCGCTCGCGGTCGCGATCGCAGGCTGCGGCGGCGACGCCGACTTCGACGTGGCCGCGCGCAGCAACACGACCGTGGCGTGGGACGACTATCTGCGTGCGCACCCGGACGGCGCGCACGCTCGCGAGGCGCGTGAGCGGCTCGCGGTGCTGGTCGAGGTGACGGAGTGGGAGCGGGCGCGTTCAGCCGACACCGCCGACGCCTACCGGCGCTACCTGCGCGGCTATCCGCAGGGCGCGCATTCGAACGACGCGCTGGACGCGATCACGCACCTCAACCTCGCGGCGACACCGTCCAGCGAGGCGCCGACCGAACCGGCGGCCGCCGGCACGAACCCGACCGCCGGGGCCATCACGCGCGGATCGTCGGCAGCGGTGCCCGCGTCCGCGGCTCCGGCGCCGACGCCTGCGGCGAGCGCGGCGTCCGCGGCCAGGCGGCCGGCCGGCCAC
>JANYAE010000129.1 GCA_025355105.1 Pseudomonadota bacterium
TCCGCCGGGGACCGGCCGCACCGGCCGTGGTCGGTCGGCAGGAGCGTTACGCGAGCAGCGAGACCAGCACGAGCGGCGTCCAGTGCCGCAGCCGTCGCGCGGTCCGTAGCTCGACCGACTCCTCATCAAAGTCCATCGGCTGCGCGGCCTCGAGGTCGAGCTGGACGCCGTCAAGCACACGAACATTGAGGACTGCGCGCTCTTGGCCGTTGATATCCGTCATAGCGCCGAAGTAGACGCCACACGTCGCACAGGACAGAAAGTCCGCGGTCCGCTGCCCGAACTGATACCTGCGAAGCGCGGCCTTGCTTCGCATGACGATTTCGCCAGCAGGATCCGACGTGTAGATGCCGCCGAACCGTATGCAGAACGAGCAGGTGCAGCGGCGCAGCGCCCATTGGCGCGGTTCACGCGTGCTGCGGAACGTCACGTTCACGGCCTTGCAATGGCAGCTTCCGGGGTATTCCGTCATGCCTGTCTCCTCGCTGCGCGCCGACCTCGACCGCCTCATCACCCCGAGTCAGGACGGCGCGGCCTGCGACGGACTCGGCGACCCGGAGCAGGCGCGGTGGCCGCACTTGCGCTGTCCGGGCCGCGAATTCCTAAGCGACGCCATTCCGAAGCCCATCAGCCAGCGCGATCACCGCGAGGCCGGTCGTCTCGGAGGGGAGGCGCTCGTGTCTGGGGACAGGTTGCGGGCACTCGCACACGAGCTTCGTCCCCGCGCCTTCACGGCGGGCAACGGCGAGTCGGGCACCGATCACCGCGGCCCGGTAGCGCATGATGCGCAGCCCCATACCATTAGACTCCACGGACGTGACCGGGACGCCGCAACCATCGTCCAGGATCTCGAGGCGCACGATGTTCGGCTGGACGTCGAGCACGATCGAGATCGACTTCGCCCCGGCGTGTCGCAGCGCGTTCGTGAGCCCTTCCTGCGCGATCCGGTAGAGATGGTCGGACGCCTCGGTCGTCAGACGGAGCGTGCTGCTCGCGACCGCGTCGAACCAGACCGGCGGAATCCCCGGCCCCTGGTGCACCAGTGCAAGGTTGCGGATCGCCTCCTCGAGGCCGCCGCGGGAATCACCTACCGGGGACAGGCCCTGCGCGATCGTTCGGCACGTGGCGATCGACCGGCTCGCCCAGTCGGAGAGCTTCTGCAGATCGGCGGCTTCCACGGCCTGGCCTTTGGTCGCGCCGGCGGCCAGGCCCTTGGCCATGAGCGCAAGGCCGGTCAGTTCCTGACCGAGGCCGTCGTGCAGTTGATGACTCAGCAGCCTCTGCTCACGCGCGCTCGAATCGAGCACGACCCGTTCGAGCCGCTTTCGCTCGGTGACATCCGTCGCGAGCGCGAGCGACGCGTCGCGCCCCGCGTACGGCAGGCTATCGCGGACGATCTCGACGTCGATGATCCGGCCGTCCTTGAGACGATGTCGCCAGCTGCGCGATGGACCGAATTGGCCTGCCTCACCTGCCAGGGCCGCAAGGAAGGATGGTACGTCCTCCGGCGGGCGGATGTCCTTGATCGTCATGGCCAGGAACTCGTCGCGCGAGTAGCCGTAGTGCGCGATCGCGGCATTGTTCACGGCGAGGAAGCGCAGCGTGCCGCGGTCGTACACCCACATGGGCTGGGGATTCACTTCGAACAGTGATCGATACTGTGACTTGGCATCACGGACACTGGCCTCGATGCGCGCACGATCGGCGGCGACGGCCGCGACGAGGAGCCCGAGGACGGTGAGAATCGCGAGATAGGCCCACAACGCGCGCAAGCCGGCCTGCACGTCCGCGCTCTGGAACGGGCCGTGCCCGGTCGCGACTCCCCACGCCGCGAAGAGGGCGATTACGAGCGCCGCGAAGGACGTCACCGTCACGCCGAAGCGCACGGCCGTCCACAGAATCAGCAGCAGCGGCAGGAACAGCGCAGGCGGCGCAACCGATGCCGGGTGGGCGTTGATCAGTACCCCGATTAGGATGGCGGCCCCGGCGACACAGAGGACCAGAAACTCCGTGTGCCGGTTGATCAGCGACCGGACCGCACCACGGCGAATGGACAGCAGCAGCGGCGCCGCGAACAGCACGCCCATCATGTCGCCGAGCCACCACGTCGCCCAGGCGTGCGCGGCCTGATCAATTGGCAGTTCGCCCGCGAGCAACAGAGACGTGACGCCGCCGGTCGCGGGAAGCATCATGCCGACGCTTGCTGCAATGCAGAAGACCGGGATGTCGCGCGGGCGCTCAAACGTCGCCACGAATCCGGCGCGCGCCAGCAGCCACGCGGCGCCGATGGGACCGAGCGTATTGCCCGCGCCGATGGCCAGAGCCGTCAGCAACGACGATCCGACCTGCAGGTTCACCACGGCGGCCGCGGCATATACGGCCGGCCAGTAGCGAAATCCCCAGCGATACATCGCGGCAACCGCAATACCGGTGGGTAGCCAGACGAGCGTGATGCGCGAACCGATATACGGGGTCGCGAGCCCAACCCGGGCGGTCGCGTAGTAGGCGAGACCGAGCAGCGTGAGTCGCAGCAGCGCCCGCGTCACGTCGGGAAGTGGAACCCTGATTTGCATTGACCTCACTGCCCGGCGCCGACGGCTGCAGCGACGATACACGAAATGGCGGCGCCGACGGCGGCAGGCGTGGACCGTGCGGTCAGGAAGTCTCCGTCCTCGGGCAGTGCTCGTCGCCGCAGGTGATTGACTAAGCAAGTAGATGGCAATAATTTCCTGGTCAATCACGAGGCCGCCATGCCGCGCATCGCTCGGCGTCCCGTCTCCGAACTGACCGGCCACCTGGGCTATTGGCTGCGTCAGGTCTCGAACCACGTCTCACACGCCTTCGCGCGCAGGCTCGAGAGCCGCGCCGTCACGGTCGCGGAGTGGGCCGTGCTGCGAGCGCTGTACGCGGGTGAGGCCCTGGCTCCGAGTCGCCTGGCGGACCAACTCGGTTTGACCCGCGCTGCGATCAGCAAGCTCGCCGAGCGCCTCGTTGCCAAGCGGCTTGCGAGCAGGGCGCGCAACACGAGCGACGGCCGGCACAGACGCTCACGCTCACGACGAAGGGTCGGAGCCTTGTGCCGAAATTGCCCGAGCTGGCCGATCGGAATGACGCCGGGTTCTTTGCACGCCTCGCCAGCGAGGAGCGCGCGAGCGTCGAACGCCTCCTGAGGGAGATCGTGAGGATGCGCGGTCTCAAGGTAACGTCGGTCGACTGACCGCGACCGGACCCCAGCATCCGGCCACTGAGAGTGTGTACGACTCATGAGCTAAAGGATGAAGCAGGTCGCCTGCCGTTGCCTCGAGGGCGCCGCGTCAAACAGGATGAGTTTTGCGCAGATCGTCGCGAGCTTTCCGGCGGCAGGATTCGAATGCACGCTGGAGCGGTGCTATCTTCCTGCCTGGCCCGCCTGCCAACGCGTACGCGTTGCATTCATTACCATGGAGGCGAACATGTCGCATCAGCCCGCGAACACGCTATCGGAATCTGAAGCTACTCTGGCAGCAGCCGCAGCGGGGCGGCGAGCAGGCCTGCTGCGCACCGCTCGCGGTGAAGGATTCCAGCTCGCCGAATGCCTGTTCGGCCTCGTCGCGATCGCCGCGGTCGTGACGATCTTTCTGAACGGAACCTTCCTCGGCAGCTACCGTCCGGCGTTCTGGGCCGTCATTGCTTCGACAGCGATCGCCCAGGCCTTCGCCGTGCGCGCGAATCGTCAGATCAGGGCGCTGTGCGCGTTGCTCGAGGATGCGAATCGGACCGACTTGACCGTCGTCTGACGGCCGATTGCGCCCGACGTCAGCTCACGGGCCCCGCCGGCCAGAGTCCGCTCAGCCGCGGCGCTCCAGTGGGCCGCGGGGAGGGAGGCCGCCCACGCAGACCTGGCCGCGACCGGCCCGTTTCGCGGCGTACATCGCCTCGTCGGCGCGGCGCAGGACCGATTCCGCGTCCGGATCATCCGGCGTCGCCAAGGCGACGCCGATGCTGGCGCCGATTCGCGCGGCCTTGCCAGCGCCGATGTCGATCGGCCGGCGGATGTCGGCGATGATGCGCCTGGCAAGCTCCTCGGCCTTGGCAGGGGAACTGATGCCGAGAAGCGCCGCTGTGAACTCATCGCCGCCGAGGCGGCCGATCACGTCCCCCTGCCGCAGCGCCCGCTCGAGGACGCGCGCCACGTGGCGCAGCACCTGATCCCCGGCCTCGTGCCCGTAGGTGTCGTTAACCGCCTTGAAGTGGTCAAGGTCGATCTGCAGGAGCGCGATCGGTGGCAAGGAGTCCGGGGCGGGTCGCGAGAACACGGCCTTCAGGGAGGCCTGGAAGCCGTGCCGGTTCAGAAGCCCGGTGAGCGAGTCATGGGTCGCGAGTTCAAGCGCGTTGATCTCGCCGCGCTTGCGCTCGGAAATGTCGTCGATCACGCCCTGCAGCAGATTGGCGCTGATCGGATTCAGCGACATCTCCACCCAGATGGGTGGTTGCGACTCCCGCAGTACGAGTTCGAGGTCGACGTCGGCACCGCGGCCGCTGGCCAGCGAGTCGCGGATCATTGCCATGACGCTGTCCCGATGTCCCTCGAGGAGATCCGGCAGACGCACACCGGACGGCGACCAGGTGGCCAGCGGCCGGCCGAGCAGGCGCGCGAACGCCGGGTTGCTGGACTGGATCGTGCCATCGGACGCCACCACGAAGAGCCCGGTCTCGGCCTTGTCGAAGATCAGGCGCAGCTTGCGCTCGTTGACCTCATGCTTGAGGCGAAGGTCGCGCTCGCTTGACAGGAGCGCGTTCAGGTCGCAGATCAGCACGTTGACATCCACGACGAGCTGCCCGATCTCGTCGAATTCGTTGCGCGGCGGGACGCGCAATCTTTCCCCGGAGCGCAGGCGAGTCTTGTGCAACTCGATCGACACGCTCCGGATCGGCTTGGTGACGAACATGAATACGGCCAGCGCGACCCCGGCCGCGACCAGCAATGCCTGGGCCGTCAGCAGCAACGCCGCGTTCGTGCTGTAGTCGTGGGCCTGCTCGCCAACCCGTTCATCGGCGACATACAGCGAGATACGGCCGACCGGCGTCGGCGGGCCGAACGGCGAGTAGACGGCCTGCGAGACGACGCGTTCCGCCGCGTCCGGGCCGGTCGCTTCCGCGACGCGGCCTTCCTGGTAGAGCGTCACGTCGCCGGCCTGAATGCGAACTCCGGCGACCGTCCGGTTGCTCATCAGGCCGTGGGCGATCTCGGCGCCGAGCGTCGCGTCGCTCAGATAGCAGGCGATCTGCGCGGTACTCGCCACCGTCGCCAGCAGTTCGCGCAGGTGAAGTGCCGCGCGCTGGCGCTCGTGACGCTCGACGCCTGCTGACACGATGGCCGCGAACGTGAAGCCGAGGAGCAGCGACAGCGCGAGGATGGACAGCGTCGTGCGCACGACGATGCTGCCGGTCAGATTGGCCCGCAGCCACCGCCGCCACTCGTTAGGGGGTGAGTTCAAGGACGACCTTCACTCGCCGGTCGACCGCGGACGGGTCAACGTAGGCAATCGCGTTCGGGTTGGTGGCGACCAGGTCCACCGCCGTGCGCGCATCGGGGGCCTGGAACGGCGGCGTCGCCTGTCCGGAGAACACGAGGCGCGCCCAGTACGAACTCATCTCGGCCGGGCTCTTGTGGACCAGCAGCGAGTAGAAGCGCGTCCGGTCGGGCGTGCTCGGGCTGAGGTCGATCGGCAGCGCGGCGAGACCGGTCGGCAACTTTCGGTAGCGGCCGAGGAAGATGTCGACGGCCTGATAGCGCGTCAGGCTCTGGACTCCGCTCGCGGGATTGACGATGACGACGACGGACTGCGCCTCGACCGGTGCCGCCAGCAGCAGCAGCGCGTAGAACACGGCGGCGCAAAGGGCTCTCATCGGGTGCTCAGAAGGTGAAGTCGACGGCCACGCCGGCGACCGTCAGGTGGTCCCGGTCAACCGGTGGCAGGTTGCGGTCGAAGACCAGGTAGGTCTCGTTCATCGAGATGTGGTCAAGCTGCAGTTTGATGTCGATGTGCGCCGATAGGTCGTAGCGCAAGCCAACGGAGATCGTATGCTGGGTCGCCTGTGCTCCGGTCTGCGCGGCGTGAACCGCCTGTGCCAGCGCATCGAGGCCTGCCTGAGTCGGGATTCCGCTGGGTGCGAGCTCGCCGAAGCTCGAAATGGCGGCGTACGACGCGAAAGGCGTGAATGAACTCAGGTGGTAGCCAAGGGTTGCGACGCCGCTGTTGAGCTTTGGCCCGACCGCCACGTGGGAGTTGATGTGCGTCAGCAGCACGACACACTCCACCGGGTGTCCGTCGTAGGCGAGGCCCAGCTGGCCGCCATCGAGGCCGTGACTCGTGCGGCTGAACTCGCCGGCGAGCGCCATGGCGTCCGGCATGCCGACGGCGTTGAGGGCGGCGGCGAGGGGCTGCAGGTTCGGTATCGAGTCCGCGCGAAAGCGCACCACGCCGAGCCGGACCATCCACGAATGCCACTGGTAGTCGAGGACCGTGCCGAGCAGGTGGCTGCTGGCATCCACCCGCGTACCGTTCTGCATCACCTGCTTGCCGGGGTTGTGGCCCCCGAACAGTCGCAGCCGCACGGTGCCATCGGCCAGTGGCAGGGTGAACGCCGCGTCGCCGCCGTCGATCTCATCCGAGGCGAACAGGCCGAAGAACTCCGGCGCCGGGCGGATCGGCAGGTACGAGTAGCCGACGTCCGGGGACTCGGCCAGCAGGTACGCGTCGAAGCCGATGCGCCCGGCGCGGATCTGCGTCGTCCCGGTCGGCGTGAACGCCAGGTACGCGCGATCGACTTTCGGGCGCCACGTGCCAGCTTCGGCCGGCGAGAGGATCCCGCGCGTGGCGACATGGAAGCGTTCGCCGAGCGCCAGCTTGGCTTGCAGTCCGAGCACCGAATCGGCATCCGTATCCACGCGCCCTGCCGTCGCGCCGTGGGCCTGCGCGACACTGCGGCGAAACTCAAGACCCGGAGTGTCCTGGTAGATCGCGGCGATGGTCCCGAAGCCGTCGATCGACCACGGTGCGCTCGGCAGGTCGGCGGCCAAGGCCGCGGCCGCGGTGAGCCACGCGGCCAGTGCCGACGTCACTCGCCGGCCGTAATGTCTGCGCTGCGGCAGCGTCCGGCATCGCACCGGGTGGCCGGTCTGGGAAGGCGAGCCTGCCTCGGCCTGCCGGGATGTGCACTCACGTCGGGGACTAGCGCGGGTCGCGCCAGCACTGACCGGGCCTCGCTTCGCGCCAGGTGGTGCCGCGTGACGCAGTGCGCGTGGCACCGCCGCGTCAGGGTCCGGCCACGCTCTGGCGGACTTCGGCGGTGGCGGTGAGCGAATCGGGGACGGATTGAAGGGCGCCATAGGCGAATCAGGGTGTGGCGATCGAATTCCGGGCCGATGCGTCGCGCTCAAGTGCTCGGGCATCGCCTAAGGCATCGGCCGAGTGCAAGGCATCTTCCGCGAGCAGTAGTGATCATCCGAAGAATCAGGGATCGCCCTAGTCATGCCCGCGGGTTCGCTCAGGGTGGCGTAGGTCTTTGCCTGCCGCGCAAACCGAAGCCGTACCTGCGAAAGGCGAAGCTGACCCTGCTGAGCGGCATGCCGCACCGGAAAGGCGTACGCGCACGCCACGCCAACCCATGCGGGCGCTCGTCACGCCTCGTTTGCGACGGCCGGGGACCGGCGCGCGACGTGACAGGGAGCTGAGCGAGTGCTCAGCAGGGACTCCGGGAGGACGGCGCGGTCATCCTGCCGGAGCCTGCCTGCTGCAGGTCACGATGCAGGGACCGAGCGCGGCACGCCACCGGTGACCCGGTCGCCGAGCGCTACCTCGCGAGTGGGCCGCTACGGCACGATCGTCATGAAGACGTAGACGACGAAGATGACCAGCAGCACCACACCGTGCAGCGCGATGGTGGTGCCGGTACGAAGCGCGAGGGCGTTCACGAACAGCGCCAGCATGAGCAGCACCATCGACTTGGTATCGATCCCGAGCGTGAGCCTCGACCCGGAGAGGATCGACAGCAGGCTCACCGCCGGGATGGTCAGGCCGATGCTCGCGAGCGCGGACCCGAGCGCGAGGTTGAGGCTCGTCTGCACGCGGTTGTCACGCGCGGCACGGAGCGCCGACAGGGCTTCCGGCAGCAAGATGATAGCCGCGATGATGACGCCGACGATGGCATTGGGCGCGCCGGCGCGCGCGACCGCCGCCTCGAGACCTGGGGCCAGTACCTTCGCCAGCAGCACGACCGCGGCCAGGCACACCACCAGCAGTACCGCGCTGGTCGCCGTGATCCTGTTGCTGGGCCGGTGCGCGTGGCTTTCGGCACCCTGCCGGCCGTGCAGGAAGAATTCCCGATGGCCGACCGTCTGCGTGAACACGAAGGCCCCATAGACCACCAGCGAGACGACGGCGATCAGCGCCAGCTGGCTGTCGGAGTACCAGGGCCCAGGCGTCGTCAGCGTGTAGTTCGGAAACACGAAAGCCATCACCGTGATCGTCGCCAGTGCGACCAGCGCCGCACTGACGCCGTCGAGGCTGTAGTGCTGCTCGCGATGCGCGATCCCACCGACCAGCAGGCTGAGCCCGACGATGCCCGTCAGGATGATCATCACCGCGGCGAACACCGTGTCCCGCGCCAGCGCGGCGGCCTGCGGGCCGCCGGCGACCATCAACGAGACGATCAGCGCGACTTCGATCAGCGTCACCGCGAGGGCGAGCACGAGCGTGCCGTAGGGTTCGCCGATGCGCGCGGCGATGACCTCGGCATGATGCACGGCGGCCAGCACGCTGCCGACGAGGCCGGCGGCGACCAGCACCAGGAACCCACCGCCGAGGCCCAGCCACGCGCCGAGGAGGAGCGCCCACCCGAGCACGGGCGCGGCGATCGTCCATTTTGGAGGGCCGCGCGGCTTGACAGGGGGAACGAGCGTCTTCATGCCATCCTCATGATCGCGTCGGTCGCTGCCGTGTCGTTCGACCGCCCGAGCCGCCATCGCGCGCCATTCGCCGCGACGGAATCCCGGCCTAGGCGGAGTAGTGACTGAGGAAGAAGTCAGCGGCCGCGCCGACCACTTTGCGCTGCTCGCGAAGCGAGAGCGGCGGCTGGCCGAGTGTCACCTGCGGCCAGAACGCCGCGCCCTTGACGATGCTTTCCAGCTGCTGCGCCGCGACTGCCGGATCACCGACCTTCAGGCGCCCGCCCTTGTGCGCCGCGCGGATCCAGCTGACCAGTCCGCCTTCCTTCTGGTCCAGGCGATTGACCATGTCCTGCGCGCGCTCCGGCGAGTGGATGAAAGCGGCGATGGCGACGCGCGACAGGGCTAGGAAGTTGTCGTCGGCCAGCGTCGCCATCTTCTGCATCAGCAGATTGATGAGCTGCTCGCGCAGCGGAGTCTCGGCGCGGTAAGGCGCATCGGCCGGGGTGACGCTGCTCTGCCAGAGCGCGCGCAGCGTCTCGGCGAACAGTTCCTCCTTGCTCGGGAAGTGGTTGTACAGCGTGCGCTTGGACACCTCGGCGCGCGCAGCCACCTTGTCGACGCTGGTGGCATCGAAGCCATTGGCGCGGAACTCGGCGATCGCCGCCTGGACGATCGCCTCGCGCTTGCGGTCGGTAAGGCGCTGTTTCGCGGGCATGGACGAATAATACACCTGGCAGTTTACTTTTCCAAAAGGGCCGCCTAGACTGAAAACTACACCGTGTAGTGTAGATTCGGAAAGATCCTGATCCCCCGCCACCTTGAGCGTCTCGGCCCCGCAGGAAGGCCTCATCTCATGAATCTCATGAATCGCGATTCGACACACGCCGCCGGCCTGGCCAGTGCCGGCCGCTCCCTGTCACCGCAGCAGCCCGACGGCCGTTTTCGCAACGTGACCCCGCGCGCCGCGCCGGGGCTTGCGCGCCAGCTGGCGCTGGCCTGGCACGTCCTGACGCAGAAGCCGGACGGCACGGTACCGCGCGCGCCGATTCCGGTGCACCGTCTCAGCGCCGATGCGCTGGCGCTCGCGCCGGAGGCGAGCATCTACCGGCTCGGGCATTCGACGCTGCTGCTCAAGATGGACGGCGCCTTCTGGCTGACCGATCCCGTGTTCTCCGAGCGTGCGTCTCCGGTCCAGTGGGCCGGGCCGAAGCGCTTTCACGCGCCACCGATCGGCATCGACGACCTGCCGCCGGTCCGCGGCGTGATTCTCTCGCATGACCACTTTGACCACCTGGACCGCGACGCGATCCTCGCGCTGGCACCGAAGGTGGAGGTGTTCGTGACGCCACTCGGCGTCGGCGAGCGGCTGATCCGCTGGGGTGTGGCGCCGGGCAAGATCCGCCAGCTGGACTGGTGGCAGGCAACGACGGTCAGCGGCGTGCAGCTGGTCGCGACGCCGGCACAGCATTTTTCGGGCCGTGGAGTGGCCGACGCCAATCGCACGCTATGGGCGTCGTGGGTGATCGTCGCCGGCCCGCTGCGCCTGTTCTTCAGCGGCGACACCGGCTACCACGCCGACTTCAAGACGATCGGCGAGCACTACGGCCCCTTCGACGTCACCCTGCTCGAGACCGGCGCGTACAACGCGCTCTGGCCTGACGTGCACATGCAGCCGGAGGAAACGCTGCAGGCACATCGGGACCTGCGGGGGCGCTGGCTCATGCCGGTGCACAACGGCACCTTCGATCTCGCCATGCACGCCTGGTGGGAGCCGTTCGTCCGCATCCAGGCGCTGGCCGAAGCGGCCGGCATCGCGCTCGCGACGCCGGCGATGGGGGAGCGGATGTCCTTGCTGCAACCGCACGCCGGCCGACACTGGTGGCTGGACGCGCTGCCGGCGGCCGAAGCGGCCTCAGCGCCGCTCGCGACTCGCGGCGAGGTTGAGCTCATGCCGGCTGCGGACGCTGCGTCGTGAGCCGAGCGGCGAGGGCTCAGGAGGCCGGGGGCCGCGCCGCGACCGCGGCGCCGGCCCCGGCGCGGCGGCACGCGCACGGCATCCCAGTCGCAGCCGCGCGGGCGGCCGGCGGATCAGGCGGTGTGCGCGCCGACGAGTGCGCGCGCGGCCTTCGCGGCATTCTCCGCCGGACCGTGATCGCCGCCGAAGGTGAGCTTGGTGAAGTAGCTCCCTTCCCAGAGCAGCATCAGCGAGTCGCCGAGCGCATCGGCGTCGCGCGCGCCGGTCGCGTGCGCGAGTTCGCGAAAGCGCCGGCGCAGTTCCGCCTTGAAGCCCTCGACGACGGCGCGCGCCGGGTGGCTCGGCTCGGCGATCTCGACGGCCGCGTTGGCAAGCGCACAGCCGCGCGACTCCACCGCGCAGGCCTTGCGCCGTTGCGCGTCGAACAGCGACTCAATCTGGGCGCGCGCATCGCCGCTGTGCGCGGCTACGGTCTCGTCCCACCACTTCCAGGCCTCGTGCTCCTGGCCGCGAAGGTACTCGGCAACCAGCGCGTCCTTCGAGGCGAAGCAGCGGTAGAAGCTCATCTTGTTGGTGCCGGCCTCGCACGCGATGGTGTCGACGCCTACCGCGCGGATGCCGCGGCGATAGAAGAGGTCGCGCGCGGTTTGCATGATGCGGTCATGCACGCGCAGCTTCGGCGGCTGAGAAATAACCTCTTTCCGTACAACCATTTGCATCGCCCTCGGCAAATGCGAGTCATTCGCCTCTTGACACGTTACTTACCGGTAAGTAACTTCTAGACCCAATAGTGACTGACCGGTAACACCTGCTGCCTAGCATCCGGTGCTTGCCGGGGTAAGTCAAGTCCGGGGCAACCGCGAGCCGAGAGGCGGCGGCCGGTTCCGGCGACACGCTTCATAGGCCTGTTTCGTCTGGTTTTTTTCGGGAATGTTGGGGAGTCATCATGCTGTTCTCTCGTCGTCTTTCTCTCAGGATCGCCGCACCCTTCGGCCTCGCCCTCACGGCGCTTGCCGTCATCCTGCTGATCGCGGGCGCCGGACGCTCCGGCGCCAAGCCGCTGTCGGCCGCGCCGGCGCCGCTCACGGCAGTGACCGTGGCGCCGGTGCTGCACCGGCCGTTGCGCGAGTGGCAGGAGTTCAGCGGCCGCCTGCAGGCCGTGAACAGCGTCGAGCTCCGCCCGCGCGTCAGCGGCTACGTCGATCGCGTCGCCTTCCAGGACGGCGCGCGGGTGCGCAAGGGCCAGCTGCTCTTCCAGATCGATCCCCGTCCGTTCCAGGCCGAGGTGAATCGCCTGCTCGCGGAGCGCAGCCGCAGCGCCTCGGACCTCGAGCTGGCGCGCGCCAACCGTGCGCGGGCGGAGCGACTCATCGACGCCCACGCGATCTCGCGCGAGGAGTACGAGCGCCTCGGCGCGGCGCAGAACTCGGCGCTCGGTGCGCTGCACTCGATCGACGCCTCGCTGCAGGCGGCGCAGCTCAATCGCGAGTTCACCGAGGTGCGCGCGCCGATCGACGGCCACGTCTCGCGCGCACTGATCACCGCGGGCAACCTCGTGAGCGGCGCGAGCGTCCTGACGACCCTGGTCTCGGATGACCCAGTGTTCGTCTACTTCGACGCCGACGAGCAGACCTACCTCCGCTACGCGGCGGCGAAACGTGGCGAGGGCCGCGCCAAGGGCGAAACGTCCGGCGTGTACATCGGCCTCGCCGACGAGAGCGGCTATCCACACCCGGCGGCGCTCGACTTCATCGACAACCAGGTGGATGCAACCACCGGCACGATCCGCGCGCGCGCGGCGCTCGCCAACCCGGACGGCCGCTACACGCCGGGCCTGTTTGCGCGCGTCCGGCTGGTCGGCGGCGAGGTCCGCGACAGCGTGCTGGTCGAGGACCGCGCCGTCGGCACCGATCTTTCGAAGAAGTTCGTGCTGACGCTCGCTCCCGGCGACCGCATCGAGTACCGCCTGGTGGAGCTCGGTCCCGAGATCAACGGGCTGCGCGTCGTCGAAAAGGGCCTGGCCCCGGGCGAGCTCGTGGTCGTCAACGGCCTGCAGCACGTGCGGCCGGGGCAGACGGTCGCGCCGACGCGGACCGAGATGAACGAGGTGCCCGCCGGCCTCGCCCAGGTCGTCGAAGGCCCGCTGCGTGCCACCGTACCGCGCGTCGGCCACGTCGCGCCGCAGGTTGCCGGCCCCGGCTGAAGTGACCGCCCCCGCCAAGGAATCGCCATGAACCTCTCCCAGTTCTTCATCGGCCGGCCGATCTTCGCCGGTGTGCTGTCGGCGTTGATCTTTCTCGCCGGCCTGATCGCGCTGCCGTCGCTGCCAGTCAGCGAATACCCGGAGGTCGTGCCGCCGACCGTCGTCGTGCGCGCCACCTATCCGGGCGCCAACCCGAAAGTCATCGGCGAGACCGTCGCGAGTCCGCTCGAGCAGTCGATCAACGGCGTGGAGGGGATGCTCTATCAGTCCTCGCAGGCCACCGCCGACGGCGTGATGACGCTGACCGTAACTTTCGCGCTCGGCACCGACATCGACAAGGCGCAGGTGCAGGTCCAGAACCGAGTTGCGCAGACGCTGCCGAAGCTCCCCGACGTCGTGCAGCGGCTCGGCGTCGTCACCAACAAGGCCTCGCCGGACCTGACGATGGTCGTGCACCTCATCTCGCCGGACAACCGCTACGACACTCTGTACCTGTCGAATTACGCCCAGCTGCGCGTCAAGGATGAGCTCGCGCGCCTCGACGGCGTCGGCGACGTGCGGGTGTTCGGCGCCGGCCAGTTCTCGATGCGCGTCTGGCTGGACCCCGAGAAGATCGCGAGTCGCAACCTGACCGCGCAGGACGTCATCGCGGCGATTCGCGAGCAGAACGTGCAGGTGGCCGCCGGCCAGCTCGGCGCACCGCCGGCGGCAAGCGCCACGGAATTCCAGCTGGCGATCAACGCCAAGGGCCGGCTGACGACCGCGGAGGACTTCCGCAACATCGTAGTCAAGACCGGCGCGGCCGGGCAGATGACGCGGCTCAAGGACGTCGCGCGCGTCGAGCTCGGCGCCGAGACCTACGCGCTGCGGGCGCTGCTCGACAACCAGTCGGCCGCGGCGATCCCGATCTTCCAGCGTCCGGGCAGCAATGCGATCGCGATCTCAGAGCACGTGCGCGCCAAGATGGCGGAGTTGAAGCGCGACTTCCCGCAGGGCGTCGACTACCAGATTGTCTACGACCCGACGGTCTTCGTCCGCGGCTCGATCGACGCGGTCGTGCACACGCTGCTCGAGGCGCTGCTGCTGGTCGTCGTCGTCGTCATCGTGTTCCTTCAGACCTGGCGCGCGTCAGTGATCCCGCTGATCGCCGTACCGGTGTCGCTGGTCGGCACCTTCGCGGTGATGCCGCTGTTTGGCTTCTCGTTGAATGCGCTGTCGCTGTTCGGGCTGGTGCTGGCGATCGGCATCGTCGTGGACGACGCGATCGTCGTGGTCGAGAACGTCGAGCGCAACATCGGCAACGGGCTGACGCCGATTGAGGCCACGCGTCAGGCGATGCGCGAGGTGACCGGGCCAATCATCGCGACGGCGCTGGTGCTGTGCGCCGTGTTCGTCCCGACCGCGTTCATCAGCGGCCTGACGGGCCAGTTCTACAAGCAGTTCGCGCTCACCATCGCGATCAGCACGGTGATCTCGGCGTTCAATTCGTTGACGCTGTCGCCGGCGCTTGCCGCGCTGCTGCTCAAGGCGCACGGCGCGGTCCCGGACCGGCTGACACGGGTGCTCAACCGGCTGCTGGGTGGCTTCTTCCGGCCGTTCAACCGGTTGTTCGGGCTGTTCTCGCAGCGCTACGTCGGCGTCGTCGGCCGCGTGCTTCGGGCCGGCGCGGTCGTGCTGTTCGTCTACGGTGGGCTCATCGCCCTGACCTACGTCGGCTTCAACAAGACCCCGACGGGCTTCGTGCCATCACAGGACAAGCAGTATCTGGTCGGATTCGCGCAGCTGCCGGACGCGGCGACGCTCGATCGCACCGAGTCGGTCATCCGCCGGATGGGCGAGATCGCGCTCAAGCAGCCGGGCGTCGATCACGCGGTCGCCTTCCCCGGGCTCAGCATCAACGGCTTCACCAACAGCCCGAATTCCGGGGTCGTGTTCGTGACCTTGAAGCCCTTTGCCGAGCGCACCGGGCAGGAGCAGTCCGCGGCCGCCATCGCGATGGCGCTCAACCAGCAGTACGGCGGGATCCAGGAGGCCTACATCGCCATGTTCCCGCCGCCGCCGGTCATGGGGCTCGGCACCATCGGCGGATTCCGGCTGCAGGTGGAGGACCGCGGCGGTCTCGGCTTCGAGGAGTTGTACCGGCAGACGCAGAACCTGATCAACAAGGGCCGGCAGCTGCCGGAGCTGCAAGGCCTCTTCTCGAGTTACCAGGTGAACGTCCCGCAGGTGGACGCCGACGTCGACCGCGAGAAGGCCAAGTCGCAGGGCGTTTCGGTGCAGGACCTGTTCGACACGATGCAGGTTTACCTCGGCTCGCTGTACGTCAACGACTTCAACGCCTTCGGCCGCACCTACTCGGTGACGGCGCAGGCGGAGCCCGCCTTCCGGCTGCAGGCGGAGGACATCGTCAAGCTCAAGACCCGCAACAGTGCCGGCGACATGATCCCGCTCGGCTCGTTCGTGACCGTGCGGCAGTCCGCCGGCCCGGACCGGGTCATGCACTACAACTCGTACGCGACCGCCGAGATCAACGGCGGCGCAGCGGCCGGTTTCAGTTCCGGGCAGGCGCAGGCCGCGATCGAGCGCCTCGCGCGCCAGGAGCTGCCGAATGGCATGAGCTTCGAATGGACCGAGCTGACCTACCAGCAGATCATCGCCGGCAACACGGCCGTCTGGATCTTCCCGCTGGTCGTGCTGCTCGTGTTCCTCGTGCTCGCGGCGCAGTACGAGAGCCTGGGGTTGCCGCTCGCCGTCATCCTGATCATGCCCATGGTGCTGCTGTCGGCGATCCTCGGCGTGACGCTGGCGCACGGCGACAACAACATCTTCACGCAGATCGGGTTGATCGTGCTGGTCGGCCTCGCCAGCAAGAACGCGATCCTGATCGTTGAGTTCGCCCGCGATCGGGAGCTCCTCGGCGCTGACCCGGTGCAGGCGACGCTGGACGCCGCGCGGCTGCGCCTCCGGCCGATCCTCATGACCTCGCTCGCGTTCATTCTCGGCGTCGTGCCGCTCGTGACCTCCACCGGCGCAGGCGCCGAGATGCGCCATGCGATGGGCATCGCCGTGTTCTCCGGCATGGTCGGTGTCACGGTGTTCGGCCTGCTGCTGACGCCGCTCTTCTACGTCGTCGTCCGCCGGATCACGGCGCGGTTGGCTGGCGGCCGGCAGGCGCTGGCCGCCGCTCCCGCGCTCCTGCCGCCTGAGCTCGGCCACGAGGGCAGCGGCTGAAGCGCAGCCGGCCGCCGCGCGTCGCCGATCTGACAAGGAATTCGCATGAACAGACTGATCAGCCTCCTACCCATCGCCCTGCTGATGGCGGCCTGCGCCGCCGGGCCGGACTACCGGGCGCCTGAGGGCACCGCCGCGGTGGTTCAGAACGCACAGGCGGCGGACTTCGTGTCCCGCGATCCCGAAGCGGACTGGTGGCAGGAGTTCGGCGATGACGAACTCGATCAGCTCGTGCGCCGGGCGCTCACCGCCAATCTGGACCTGCGCGGTGCGCTCGACCGGGTGCGTGCGGCGCGGGCCGTGTTCGTCGACCGGCGCCTGGACTACGCGCCGCACGTTCGCCTGGATGGTGACTACGTCCGCAGCAAGCAGCAGATCCCAGGTGCCGGTGCGGACCGGATCGACCTTCGGAGCGACTCGCTCGGCTTCGACGCGGCCTGGGAGCTCGACCTGTTCGGCCATGTGCGCCGTTCGGTGGAGGCCGCGCGCGCTGAGCTCGGCGCCGAGCAGGCCCAACTTCGAGACGTCGAGGTGACGGTGGCCGCCGAGGTGGCGAGGAACTACTTCGAGCTGCGCGGCGCGCAGAAGCGGCTCAAGGTCGCGCGCGACAACCTGAGGAGCGAACGGCAGTCGCTTGACCTCACGCAACTGCGTGCCGATGTGGGACGCGGCTCGGACCTGGACGTCGCGCGGAGCCGCGCGCGCCTGAAGGCCACCGAGGCGACGGTCCCGATGCTCGAGACTGCCGAACGACAGGCAGACTACCGGCTCGCCGTGCTGCTGGGCCAGCGGCCGGGGAGCCTGGATGCGGAGCTCGGGGCGATACCGGTCGCGAGCTACGCCCGCGAGCTGCCGATCGGCGACCCGACCGAGCGGCTGCGCCGCCGGCCGGACGTGCGGGCCGCCGAACGCCAGCTGGCCGCCGCCACCGCACGTGTCGGCGTGGCGACGGCGGACCTCTTTCCGCGGGTCAGCATCAGCGGCTTCGTCGGCTTCCTGTCCGGCGACGTCACCCGGCTGTTCGCCACGTCCGCTGGCCATGATGCCCGCGCATGGTCGGTCACGCCGACGCTGAGCTGGGCCGCGTTCGACATGGGCTCGGTCGCCGCGCGAGTGCGCGCCGGCAGGGCGCAGGCGGACGCGGCCGCTGCGAACTACGAGAAGGTGGTGCTGACCGCGCTCGAGGAGGCCGAGAACAGCTTTCTCGCCTACAGCAAGCGACAGCTGCAGCTTCGCAGCCTCGGCGAGCAGGCCGCCGCGTCACGTCAGGCAGCCGAGCTTGCCGACTTGCAGTATCGCGAGGGGAGCGCCGACTTCCTCGTGCTGCTCGATGCGCAGCGGACCCAGCTTGAGGCCGAGGACGCGGTGGCCCGCTCCGAAACGGCGGTCAACGTCGCGGTGGTCGCGATCTACAAGGCGCTCGGCGGCGTCGGGCAGCGGTCGCCACCGGCCGTGGCCGATGCGGTGGCCGGACCCTCGCCGCACACGGACGTGCCCGCCGCGCCCGGCGACGCGCCAACGGGCCCGCGCGATCACGCCGCGGCGTTCGTCGCAGTCGGGCCGTGATGGAACGCCACCTCCGCATCCCGTTGGCCGCCGTCCTGGCGCTCACCGTTCTGGCCGGTCGCCCGGCCGTCGCGTCGCCGCCGCCGCCGCTACTGGTGGCCACGGCGGCCGCAACGACCGCCACCGACCCGCAGTCGGTGATGACCGATGTCTCGGCACGACTCTTCGCGGCGCTTGACAGCAACCGCGCAGCGCTGCGCCGGAACCCCGAGGCCGTCTATCCGATCGTCGAGCAGATCGTCTTCCCGCACTTCGATCTGGAGTACGCCACCCAGCTCGTGCTGGCGCAGCACTGGCGCTCGGCGACGCCGCAGCAGCGCCAGCGCTTCATCGATGCATTGACGCATGCGCTGCTGCGGACCTACGGCAGCGCCCTCGTCGACGCGACGGCTGACCGTCTCAGGGTGCTGCCGTTCCGGGGTGATCCCGGCGCGCCGCAGGTCACGGTGCGGACCGAGGTAACGCGCTCCAGTGGCAGCGTGCTTGCGGTGGAGTACCGCCTGCACCGGAGCGCGGCGGAGTGGAAGGCGTTCGACGTCGTCATCGAGGGCATCTCCTACGTACGCAACTACCGTGCGGACCTTGACGCCGAGATCTCGGCCAGGGGCCTTGATGCCGTCATCCACCGGATCGAAACGCAAGGGCTCGCGCCGGTGCGCGCCGAGAGCAGGGGGCAGTGATGGCCATGAGGCTTCCTTTGGCAAGCGGCTACGACGCGCGGGTGCTGCGCGACCGTCTGCCGCGAATGCTGATCACCGATCGCACCGACCGGCCTGAGGGCGCGGATCGCGGATCTACCCTGCTGGCGCCGGAGTCAAGGCCGGTGCTGCAAGCCGCCGCGGTGATCTCGGCCGTCGCGCTCGGGGGCCTCGCGATCGTCGCAGTCGCGTTGCTCGCGGCAGTGAGGCTGCCTTGAGGCCTGCGGCGCCGCGCGGTCGACCGCGCGGTAGCGTCGCCGTGATCGCGCGCAGCACAGTGCCGATGCAGGCCGCCGGGAATACCGGCCGGCGGGCCATGGGGCCGCGCCAGCTGCAGATGTTCGCAGTCATCGTCGCCCTGACGCTGCTCGGCGGCGGCGCCGTGGCCGCCGCGGCAGAACGCGCGGCGCCGCAACCGATCGACGGTGCGCGGCCGGATGCCACGCTTGAGCTCAGCGAGGGCCGCCTCGCAACCGGGCTTGACTACATGTGGGGCAGAGGACAACTGAGGTTTCATGCCGGTCACCATGCGTTCCACATCTCCGGCGCGCCGGTGGCGGACGTCGGCTCGCCCACGCTGTCCGCGATCGGCAAGGTCTACCACCTGACGCAACTCTCCGACTTTTCCGGCACCTACAGCGCCCTGAACCCGGTTACCGCAGCAGATCGTGGCGATGCAGCGGTTCCGATGCGCAACGAGCACGGCGTCCTGCTCATACTGCATGTCGCTGCCGCGACGCCGCCGGGAATCCGCACACCAGGCAGCGTGCGGATTCAGCTGAACGAGTAGGCAGCGCGCCACGGCATGCGTGCGGCCGTTGCCCTCAGGCCGCGATGGCGCTGCATTCGACTGCGAGAGCATGGCTGTCACGACGGAGCGTGGTCGATCGAACGCCCGCGATTCACGCCGACGTCGCAGGTCGCAACCCGGCTGAAGATGCTGAATCCGTTTGGCCGCCAATCGCCTGCTGCACCGCAGCGTACCCCCATGATGCGAACGAAGTTGAATTCACCCACAGTTCGGTCAAAGTCGCAGACGCCACTGACCTCGCTGAGGGGAGAGCGCATGAGATGGCCGGCGTATCCATCGGCGTTGCTGCTGCTTGCGCTCTCCGCGGCGGCGGCCGACCTCCTGCAAAATCCGCCTCCGGTGCGGCCGTTCTCGGGGTACGCGAGCTACGAG
This sequence comes from Pseudomonadota bacterium, assembly GCA_025355105.1. Taxonomy (GTDB): domain Bacteria; phylum Pseudomonadota; class Gammaproteobacteria; order Steroidobacterales; family Steroidobacteraceae; genus CAIKZZ01. The sequence goes on from JANYAE010000129.1 coordinate 19,789, forward strand.
CTCAAGAGCCTCGAGTTCGCGCCGGAGCTCGCGGCAAACAAGGACACCGAAGGCGCAGTCGCGCAGCTGCGCACGAACGTAGACGCGCGCCTCGCGCCGGTCGTCGGCCACTGGAACGAGCTGGTGCAGCAAAGTGCCAGCCCGGAGACGCCGCAGATCGTGCCGCGCATCGTCCGCCTCAGATACAGCAGCAGCGAGAAGCGTTGGGCCGCTGGTGCCTTTTCCGGAAAGTCGGAAGTCGTCCTGACCATCACCTTCGTCGAGAGTCCTGGAAATACGGTGGTCGCCGAGCCGGCGTTTTACCAGAGCGCGGCCGCCATGAGCGGCGCCTGGACGTTTGGCGGCGCCGACAACGCGATGCTCGGTCGAGTGGTCCGAATCGCGGAGGAATACTTGAACGCCAATTTCGGCCAGGCGGTCGGCGGGCGAACCGGACGCTCCCGGTAGCGCTGGCGTCGTCTTCAGCTGGTCGCTCACGCGGCGGCGGTAGCGCCGCCAAACGAGAGCGGCGCGCGGCCGCACGAGCTGGTGCGCTAGGGGAGACACTGGGGGGGCAGATGAGCGTTTCGAGACGTGGCTCGCTCGCGCCGCTTGTCGCCGGCGCAGCGACGACTCCCATGACGTCGCTCGCGCGCACCGAGCATACGGCGCCGTACCTGGGACCCAGAGCCACTCGGCAGCGGATGGTCTTGGCGAAGCGCCTTGGGTGGCAGGTCGCCGAGCAAGGGCAGGGCGCCTCGTCCGCGCGGAAGCGGCAGTCGATCAGTGACGCCGGGCACTACGTCCGGCAGGAGCGGCCGAAGTCCGTGACCGCGACCGTAGTCGAGTCTGTTCTGAGCGAGCGCCCGTGACCGGGCGGATGGTTGTCGCGACGCAATTGTCCCGGCCTAGTGCTCCCCGGCGGCCAAAGGGATTTGAAAAGTTTGTGGGCCGACGCCGGGCCCGCGCGGTAGAGTGGTGCGCGCTCGCACGCCCGGCCGCGGGTGAGGGGCCGCGCGTTTGGCGTCGGGAAATCCGGCGATGGTCACGACCAACTCCCGGCCGTGCCGGGTTCAGTGCACCGCCGCAGTTGCGGCTCTGTCCGAATAGCCCTCCGAACTAGAAGGGGAAGCCCATGACGACGATGTTTCGGCGCTCAAGCCTGCTCGCTGCCGTGTTTGCATGCCTGATGATTCTGGCGTGTGCACCGATGAAGGAGCCGGCGCAGGCCGCTCTAGACGATGCGAACTCCGCGCTCAAGCAGATTGCCCCGGACGGCCTGAAGTTCGCGCCCGCCGAATTTGCGACCGTGAGCGACCAGGTCGCGACCATGCAGGCGGCCTTTGACAAGCAGGACTACCAGACCGTGCTGAACATGGTACGCAAGGTGGCCCCTAACCTGAAGCTGGTGGCCGGCACGATTGCCAACAAGAAGAGCGAGGCCGTGATCGCACTGAAGCAGCAGTGGGGAGAGCTGTCGCGCGACATACCTGCCTCGGTCTCCTCCGTCGAGACCCGGATCGCCGAACTCAGCAAGGCACACAAGCTGCCGAAGCAGGTTAGCAAGGACGCGCTCGCCGCTGCGGGCGCCGCGGTCGATGCCGCCAAGCAGGGCTGGGCTGAGTCGCAAAGTGCGCGCACATCAGGCAACCTCGAGGACGCAGTCGCCAAGGGCAAAGCGACGCAAGCGACGCTGGCCGAGCTCATGAGCTCACTCGCGATCGCGAGTCCGCGCGCTGCAACGAAGCCATAGGGGGCCATGAGTCAACGCTGGCGCAGCAGGCGCGACGGGGGCGACAGCGCTCGGCGACTGTTAGAACTGCGCGCTGAAGGGGCGTCGCCCGGAGCGGTCGGCGATGGGCTCCGACAGATCATGCCAGTGACGAGCGAACTCACGCCAACCAGCACGGAGGCCGCATGGCCAGGAGATTGAGAGTTGCCGCCGCGATGCTGCTCGGTGCTGCGGTCGTCTCCATTCCGGTGGCTGCAGCCGCGCCCGGAGTGACCGAAGGAGCGCCGATCGTCTTCGGCGCGGCGCTGTCGCTAACCGGAAAGTACTCGATTGACGGCAAGACCACGCAGCAGGGCTACGACCTGGCGGTTCAGCGCGTTAATGAGATGGGCGGGGTGAAGGTCGGCGGCCAGGCGCACAAGCTGAAGATTGTCTACTACGACGACGAGTCGACGTCCTCCCGTGGAGCGCAATTGGTCGAGCGGCTGATCAGCCAGGATGGCGTGCAATTCGTGCTCGGCCCATACAGCTCAGGTCTCACCAAGGCGATCGCGCCGATCACGGAGAAGTACAAGATCCCGATGATCGAGGCCAACGGCGCTGACCGGGCGCTGTTCACCAACGGCTACCGGTACCTCTTCGCGGTGCTCAACACCTCGGACAATTACCTGCGGCCAGCCGTGACCCTGGTCGCGGAAGCCACCCAGAAGGCCGGGCACGAGCCGAAGGCGGTCAGGGTCGGGGTCGTCATCGAGAATGACGACTTCTCCCAGGACGTGCGCGACGGTGCCGTCGAGGAGGCCAAGAAGTGGGGCATGCAGCTCGTCGTCGACGACAAGCTGCCGCCGGAGTTGAACGACATGTCGTCGGCGCTGACGAAGGTGAGAGCCCTGAAGCCGGACCTGCTGATCGTCTCCGGCCACGCGAAGGGTGCCGTGCTGGCGATCCGCCAGGTTTCGGAGCAGCTGGTCGGTGTCCACGCGCTTGCTCTGACGCAGTGTGACTCGGCGCAGATCATCGAGAAATTTGGCAAGGCGGCCGAATACGCTCTATGTGCCGCTCAGTGGGACCGAAGCCTCGCCTACAGTGACCGCTGGTTCGGGACCGCGGAGAATTACGCACAGCGATTCGAGAAGGAATACAAGGATCCCGCAACCTACGAATCTGCCGAATCGGCCGCCGCCGTCCTGACTTTTGTGGACGCGATAGAGCGGGCCGGTTCATTGGACCGCGAGAAGGTGAGGGACGCCATCGCCGGAACCGATCTGATGACCTTCTTCGGTCCGATCAAGTTCGATCCGAGCGGCAAGAATGTGGCCAAATCGATGGTGCTCTACCAGGTCCAAAACGGCAGGTATGCGGTGGTCGCGCCGGGCAAGTGGGCGAAGGCGAGGCCCATATATCCGGCTCCTGCCTGGGACCAGCGGCAATAGCAGAGGCTGCGGCGCGCAAGCGCCAGCGTCCGATGGACGGTGGGATGATGGGCAACCTTATGCTGCTGCTTGATGCGCCTGGCCTCAATCTGCAGCTGCTGGTCGACGGCGTGCTGGTCGGTGCGATCTTCGCGCTGGTGGCCTACGGTATGGCGCTCGTCTGGGGCGTCATGAATCTGATCAACGTCGCTCAGGGCGAGCTTGTACTGCTCGGCGGCTACGTCGTGTTCTTCGGCACCAAGGCCGGCATTGCCCCGCTGGTCGCGATTCCGGTGGCTGCGGCGATCGTCGCGACGATCGGCTGGGCGCTTTACCGGGTCGTGATCTACAGGGTCGTGGAGCGGGACCCCTTCAGCTCGATCCTCGCGACCTTTGGGCTCAGCATTGTGATTCAGCAGCTGGCCAACCAGCTCTTTGGCGCGGATGTGCGGACGGTGGAGTCGGGGTTGGGTAGCCTGCTGGTCGCGCACGGCATGCTGACCGTGGCGCGAGTCAAGCTGCTGGCCTTCGTGAGCGCCATCCTGCTCGGATCGTTGCTGGTCTGGTTCATGCGGGCGACGCGACTTGGGCAGGCGATTCGCGCCACCGCGCAGAACAGCCGCGCGGCGCGCACGCTAGGCGTCAACACCGACCGCGTCTACGCCGCGACCTTTGCCATCAATGGCGCGATCTGTGGCGCGGCCGGAGGACTGGTTGCGATGACCTGGATGGTTCATCCCTATGCGGGCCTCGGCTACACGGTCCGCTCGTTCATGATCGTGGTCGTGGCGGGGCTGGGGAGTCTCGGGGGTGTCGCCCTTGCAGGCGCCGGCTTGGGGATCGCGGAAAACTACGCCGGATTCCTGTTCGGTGCGGAATACCAGACCGCCTTCGTGTTCTCGCTTCTCGTCGTCATCCTGGTCACGCGCAACCTGTGGCTCAAGCGACAGCGCCGGTACTTGCGATGAAAAGGCGCGGGAGACGGGCCGCGCTCTACACGGCACTTGCCGCGGCCGCGATCGTGGCGCCTTGGCTGTTCCCCTCGTACGCAACACAATTCGCGTTTCTGTGCCTCATGGTCGTGTTTGCCGTGACGTGGGACATGGTCGGCGGCCAGATGGGCTACAACTCCTTCGGCAACATTCTCTTCTTCGGCATCGGCGCCTATGCGTGCGCGGTGGTTCAGCGGGACTCCGGGTTCGGCTACGCCCCCGGATTCGCCGTGGGAGTCGCTGTCGGCGCTTGCGCCGGGACGCTGGCCGCCGCGGTTCTCGGGCCGGGCATTCTCGCGCTTCGTGGCCACTACTTCGCGATCGGCACGCTCGGACTGGGGGTCGCCGCGGCCGACATCGCCGCCGGCTGGCACTACATCGGCGCCGGGTCCGGCATGACCACGCCGCTGTTTCCGGGCGCGATCCAGGATCGGGCGAAGTTCTTCTATTTCCTCCTGCTCGCTCTTGCCGTCGTGACTTTCGTGACGTCGCGGCGTCTGTACCAGGGACGCTTCGGCCTGGTCCTCAACGCGATTCGCGACGACGAAGGCAAGGCGGAGGCCATGGGCCTGCGCACGACGGGCTACAAGACCATGGCCTGGTGCGTCGCAGCGTTCTTCCTGAGCATCAGCGGCGCGGTGGCGGGAAACCTGGTCGGGTACATCGACCCGCGCGACTTCGCCTTCGCGGGTTCGACCTACGGGGTCTGGATGATCCTGATGGCGATCGTGGGTGGCCGAGGGACCGTGTGGGGGCCGGTGATCGGCGCCTTTGTCTTTCACATTACGCAGGAGGTGTTCTGGACCTATCTGCTCGGCTGGCAGCGCGTCGCCATGGGGCTCTTCATTCTGGTGGTCGTCGTCTACTTTCCGTCGGGAATCGTCGGCAGCCTTCGCACGAGGGCACCGCGACCGGGCGGCACGGAGCGCGAGGTCCTTCCGGAACGCGCGGTCGTTGATCCGACGCGGCGTCAATGACGGCCCTGCTGGACATCCGCAACGTATCCAAGTCGTTCGGCGGGGTCGTCGCGAACAAGGACGTCTCGCTTGCCGTTCCCGCGGGCGGAATTGTCGGCGTGATCGGTCCGAACGGGTCCGGCAAGACCACGCTGTTCAACTCCATTGTCGGGTACCACCCGATCGGCAGCGGGTCGATCCGCTTCTGCGGCAGGGAAATCTCCGGACTCCGAGTGCCCGAAATTGCCCGTCTCGGGCTCATTCGAACGTTTCAGCAGACGCGCATCTACCGCAACATGACCGCCATGCGGAACATGCTGATCAGCGACAGGCTCCGGCATGACGGGCTGCGCGCGGCGTTCGCAAAAGTCCCGCCGCAACAGGCAACCCGCGCCGAGACGCTGCTCGACTTTGTCGGCCTCCATGAGAGGCGCGACCTGCTCGCCGGGGAGCTATCGTTCGGCCAGCAGAAGTTGCTTGAGTTGGCGATGGCGCTCATGAATCAGCCGACGATGCTCCTGCTCGATGAGCCCACCGCGGGAGTTAACCCGACTCTGATCAACGGCCTGGTCGATCGCCTCAGGCAGGTGAATCTCGAGTTCGGCATCACGCTGCTGATCATCGAGCACAACATGCGCGTGATCATGGAGTTGGCACAGCACATCTATTGTCTTGCTCACGGCGAACTGCTGGCGAGCGGGCCTCCAAGCCTGATCCAGACGGATCGGCGCGTCGTTGACGCCTACCTCGGGGCCGGTTAACAGTGAACGATCGCCCTTCGAATAGCGATCCGGTGCGGGGCGCCTGCCGGCAGGACGGCGCGAAGCCCACTCCAGCGCAGAGCGCACACACCCGCACGGTGGCAGCGTTGACCGGCGGCGGAGTGCCGATCCACGAGTTGGCGGCGCTGGCGCGCGGCGAGCTTGTCGTTGCCGTAGACGATCTCGTTGCCGGCTACGGCGAAATGGAGATCCTTCACGGTGTGAGTCTTCGAGTCGGCGCCGGTCAGTCGCTTTGCCTCATCGGACCCAACGGTGCCGGCAAGTCGACCGTTTTGCACGCAATCTATGGATTCGCACGCATCAAGTCCGGGACGATCGTCGTGAACGGGAAGGATGTGACCCGCATTCCCGCCAACGACAGGCTGCGCGCCGCGCGGCTCGCCTACATTCTGCAGGACAATTCTGTGTTCCCGGACATGACCGTCGAGGAGAACCTGCTGATGGGCGGATTTCTGCTGGCCCGGCCGCGGCAGGCCCGGGAGGCGGCCGAGAGGGTATTCGGCAAGTACAAACGGCTCGCCGATCGGCGCAATCATCGTGCGTCGGTGCTGTCGGGCGGTGAAAGGCGTTTGCTGGAGATCGCTCGGGCCTTGATCATGGAGCCCAGCGTCCTGCTCGTTGACGAACCGTCGATCGGCCTCGAGCCGCGTTTCATCGACATGGTGTTCGACATTCTAAGGGAGCTCCAGGAGAGCGAGGGAAAGACGATCATCCTGGTCGAGCAGAATGCGAAGAAGGGGCTGGAGTTCGCGGAGATCGGCTACGTTCTCACTGCCGGTAGGGTCGCGATCGCTGCCAGCGGCAAGGAGCTGGCGCGCGACCCGGACGTCGCGCGCCTGTTCCTCGGCGGCTAGTGGCCACGATGTGGCTCGCCGGCGGAGCTCGCGCGGCTTGATTCGGACATCGGATGAGCGGTCATGACCAACGCACCGACGATCGATCTCGGCTTTGCGGCACAGCACGATGCGCCGATCGCGTACATGGAGCGAACTCGGCGGTATTACGAGTCGCTCGGCTATGGGGCCCCGTACGAGTGGGCTCACTACGCCGACGTTCCGTTCCGGCCGCTGCGCGCGCCGTTGGCGACGTGCCGGATCGCGCTGATCACGACCGCGGCTCCCTATCAGCCGGGCAAAGGGGATCAGGGTCCGGGGGCCCCGTACAATTCGGCGGCGAAGTTCTACACCGTCTATTCCGGGGACTCGACGCAGCACCACGACCTGCGCATCTCCCACATCGCGATTGATCGCCAGCACACGACGGCCGAGGATTCAGGTGCGTACTTTCCCTTGACCGCGCTGCGACAGAGGGCGAGCGCGGGGTCCATCGGGCCGCTTGCGGCGCGTTTTCACGGAATTCCGACCAATCGCAGCCATCGGGTGACGCTGGGTACCGACTGTCCGGAAATCGTCGCACGGTGCCAGGCTGATGGCGTCGATGCCGCGATTCTCGTGCCCAACTGTCCGGTGTGCCACCAGACGGTAAGCCTGGCCGCGCGAATGCTCGAGGACCATGGCATCTCCACGGTTGTCATGGGTTGCGCGAAGGACATCGTCGAGCACGTCGGCGTTCCTCGCTTCCTGTTCTCCGACTTCCCGCTCGGCAACGCTGCGGGCCGGCCGAGGGACACGGCGTCGCAGACGCTGACCCTTGACCTTGCGTTGCGCGTTCTCGAGTCGGCGCCGGCGCCGCGCACGACAGTGCAGTCGCCTGTCAGGTGGAGCGGCAACCCCGACTGGAAGCTCGACTACTGCAACATCGAGCGACTCGCGCCCGAGGAGATCGCGCGCAGGCGCACCGAGTTCGAGATCGCAAAGGCACAGGCCAGGCGAATTCGCGAAGCGGCCGGCGTCGGCCGCTCCGTCGCGGATGACGGGGTCACGTGAGGCGCTGCCGGTCGGGCCGATGCCGAACCGTCCGGGCCGTTCGGCGCGAGCCGCGAGCCCGGTTTGGACACGCACCGTGAAGCAGACGGCAGCCGCGTCTAAGTCCGTCGCAAACGGCTGGCTCGCCGTGAGACGCCGGCGGGAGGTGCTGCGACGCGGCATAGGCCGCATAATGTAGAGTGGATCGAGCTTCAGGTTGCGGGACCGCGATCGGTGGCTGGGGATGCGTCGACTGCCGAAGCAGAATCGCTGCCCTGAGGCACCGTGTGCGGATCGGATCCGGCCACACATCCTGTTCCAACGCGGCCGCGTGCCGGCCGAGATCGAGGGGCGCCGGCACGGGATGATGGCAGCGGCAGAGCAACTGGAGGACAAAGGCCGGTGAACAGCGCAGTGCCAGTACGCCGGAAGGGGCGCTACGCCCGAGCGGCGCCAGGTCGGTCCCGGCATCCCGTTGTTACAGCAATGCGCCGCTGTCGCGGCCATGCAGTGCCGGCAGGTGAAAGCGAGTGACCGCCAGGCTGCACAGCGTCGGCGCCGGCGAGGGCCATGCGCTCGAGGCGGCGACGCCGCTCCTGGAACTGGTTGCGTCCCGGGAGCCGCTGTCCGTACTGTTGAACGCGCTGGCGCTTTTTGTCGAGCGCCTGTCGCCTGACATGCGTTGCTCGGTACTGCTGGCAGACACCGCGGCGGGCACGCTGCGTCATGGCGCGGCTCCCAACCTGCCACGCGCGTACAACGCGGCGATCGACGGTGTCACCTTTGGCGAAGGCGTTGGTTCCTGCGGTACGGCCGCCGCCCGGCGTTCGATCGTGATCGTCGGCGACATTCAGACTTCACCGCTGTGGCGAGACTTTCGGGAGCTGGCGGCGGCTCACGGTCTCGCCGCCTGCTGGTCCACGCCGCTCATCGACAGCAAGGACGAGCTGCTCGGCACCTTCGCGATGTACTACACGCGGCCGCGCGAGCCCACCGGCGCCGAAATCGACGTATTGCGCATCGCGGGACCACTGGCCGCGATGGTCATCCAGCGGCATCGGGATGCCGAGCGACTCCGGGACAGCGAGGCCCGCTACCGCCAGCTGGCCGAGACCTGTCCGGATGCCATCCTGGCGCACAACGGCGGCCTGATAACGTACGCGAACACGGCCGCGGTGCGCCTGTTCGGCCTGACCGCGGTGGCTGGCCTCGTCGGCCAGCAGTTGGGCGACTACTGCGACGCGGATCAGCGGCTGCGCCTTCTTCAGCACCGCTCGGGCACCTACGCCACCCGTCTGCGGCATGCCGGCGGGACCAGCGTTCCGGTGGAGATTGCGGCGACCGAGCTTGCGGTTGATGCCGTCTCGACCGTGATTCTGGTCTGCAGGGACGTGACGGAACGACGCACGCTGGAGAACGAGATCATCGACGCGGCGAGTCAGGAGCAGGAGAAGCTGGGCTACGATCTGCACGACGGCATCGGTCAGCAACTGACCGGCATCTCCCTGTTGCTGCAGGGCCTCGCCAAGCAGTCGCGGTCGACGACGCCGGTGGTCGCGCAGGAGCTGGAGAGAATCGGCGCCCTCGTCGCCTCGACGATCGAGGAGACACGCGCGTTGGCCACAGGCATGTCACCGGTCGCCGTTGAGCGAGCGGGCCTCGGCGGCGCGCTGACGACGCTCGGCGCGAACGCGCAGACGCTCTACGCGCTACGTGTTTCGGTCCGCCTGAGCCCAATGGCCGGAATCGGGATGACGGCGGCGAGCGCGACCCATCTGTATCGAATCGCCCAGGAAGCGCTGCGAAATGCTGCTCGCCATGGGCGCGCGCGCCACGCGACCATCATCCTTGCGCAGCGCGGCGGGACTCTGCAACTCACGATCTCGGATGACGGCGTGGGACTCGAGGATGTCGTGATGGAGGCCGGCGGTCTGGGACTTAGAAGCATGCGCTACCGCGCGGAGCGACTCGGTGGAACGATCGAGTTCGCGTCGGCTCGCCCGCACGGAACGCGCATCCAGGTCAGTTGTCCGGTCAGCGCCATCGAGGGCTGACGCGCGCAAAGCGTGCTCAGCCCCGCCGATATCGCCGTAACCTCGCCGGCGACCGCTGGCGGATCCTCACCTCAGGGTAAAGAGAGGCAGAGCGATCCGGCACGGCAGCCGTGATCGCTTCTTGCAAGGAATCGGCCGCCTCTGATCGAAGTGCAAGACGCGAGTCGGATCACGCGAGCCGCTGCAGTCGACGAGGCCCACGGCAAGCAGCGAACACCCCACGCCTCACGGGACGCGGTGTCCAGACAAGACGTGCTTCGCAGAGACGTTGCTGAAGCAAGCTTCGATCTACGACGCGCGGACCACGGGCGCTAGACGGGCACCCGACCGTCGCCGGCGCCCCTGGCCGGCGGATTCGATGGTCGGCGCGAGTCTCACAGCCGCGGCTCAGCTCCGGGCTCGTCGCATTCGGCCTGCGTCGCGCGCGCCGTCACGATCTGCGTCTCGTGTCGGAAAGTCGCGCCGCCAATGCGCGCCGCGACTTTCCTCACGAACGGCCGCGGCGCGAAGCATCGCCAGGGCCAGCTCAAGCCGTCGCCGCAAGAGGCGCTGGCTCACGTTGACCGACACCCGTTCGGCGGTCACGTCTTCGATCGCAGTGGCAAGCGTCGCATGGTCGCGTAGGGGTCCAAGGGCGTGCCACAGCCAGCCGCGAAGCCGCATCGTCACCGCACCGGGGTTCTCACCGGGACCGTCGTCCAGGTGCCAGCTGCTCCGCGGCTGGCGCAGTGAGGAAGGTGATGCGGACAACGCGGAGCCGACGGCCCGACCAAACACGACGGCCTCCAGCAATGAGTTGCTCGCCAGCCGATTCGCGCCGTGCAGTCCGGTGCACGTGACCTCACCGCAGGCCCATAGGCCCGGGAGGCTCGTTCGGCCACGCTCGTCCACGCTGATGCCACCCATGTGGTAATGGGCGGCGGCGGTCACCGGAAGCAGGTCGCGCACGGCATCCAGCCGGTAGTGCAGCGCCGTCGTCCGGGCACCGGGAAATTGGGCAGCTCGGCCGGATGCGAACACGGACCGGGCATCCAGAAAAACGGGATCGCCCATTTGCGTGTACTCGTATACCGTCCGAGCCACAACGTCACGCGGAGCGAGATCGCCAAGTCGATGACGGCCCGCCATGATCAGGCGCCCATCGGCCGTCACCAGCCGCGCGCCGGCGCCGCGCAAGGCTTCGGTCAGGAGCGGTAGCGGATCGGCCGCCACCTTGAGCGCGGTCGGGTGAAATTGGACGAACTCGAGCGCCGCGACGCTCGCACCCGCAGCCAGCGCCATCGCCAGCCCATCGCCCGTGGCGTCAGGACCGTTGGTCGTCAGCTCGAACAGCTGGCCGAGGCCGCCGGTCGCGAGAACCGTGTCGCGGGCCAGGATGATGCGCTGCTCGCCGCCAGCGTTCACCGCCACTGCGCCTGCGATGCCCTCGGCTGCCGGCACAAGCTCCACCGCACGCCAGCCGCTGACAAGCTCAATGTGCGACGCCTGCGCGGCGGCGGCCCACAGCGCGCCGACGATCGTCGCACCACTGCGGTCGCCCGCGGCGTGCACGACCCGCGGGCGCGAGTGACCTGCCTCCAGATGCAGGCTTCGACCGGTCCCGTCGCGGTCGAATTTGACGCCCAGCCGCTCGAGGTAGGCGATCACCCCGGCTGCCTCATTGACGACTCTGGCGACGACGATCGGATCGGCCGCATCGGCTGCCACGGCCAGCGTATCGTGGACGTGCAGGTCTACGGAGTCGTCGGCGCCGAGCGCTGCCGCGATCCCACCTTGTGCGAGCGCGCTGGACGACGATCGGATCGGATCGTCCGGACACAACAGCAATACACGGCGCGGCAGGGCGGCAAGCGCCGCGCAGAGCCCGGCTATTCCGGCGCCGATGACGAGGACGTCAGCGTCAAGATGATCCGCCGGGCCGCCGGTCCCCGGGAGGCTCATGATGCCAGCATTCGCAACAGCGGCAGCCGCGCCCGGGCCGCGACCTCAGCATCGATCTCAACCACCGGGTTGAGGTCAAGGAGGACGGCGCGCACGCGTTCTAGCGTGACCAGCTTCATGTGCCGGCACAGATTGCACGGCCGCTCGAAATGCAGTTCCGGATGCGCGACCGTGATGTTGTCGGCCATCGAGCATTCCGTCAGCAGCAGCGTGCGCTTCGGGCGCCTGGCCTCCAGATAGCGGATCATCGCCGCCGTCGAGCCGACGAAGTCCGCCGCGGCCTGGACGTCAGGCGGGCACTCAGGGTGCGCGAGAACGCAGACAGCGTCATCCCGGTACGGGCGAATGTCGCTGGCCGAGAAGCGCTCGTGCACCTCGCAGGCACCCGGCCAGGCGATGATCTCGCAGGCAACGTGGCGGGCGACAAAGCTGGCGAGGTAGCGGTCCGGCAGCATGATGACGCGCGGGCTGCCGAGCGCGGTGACGATCTCGATGGCATTCCCGGAGGTGCAGCACACGTCGGCCTCAGCCTTGACGGCCGCGGACGTGTTGACATACGCGACGACCGGAATGCCTGGGTGTTTCGACCGCAGCTCGCGTACGCCAGCCGCCGTCACCGACTCGGCGAGCGAGCAACCGGCGTCCGCTGCCGGCAACAGCACGGTCCGATCGGGACTCAGGAGCTTTGCGGTCTCGGCCATGAAGCGGACACCGCAGACGACGATCGTCCTGGCGTCGGTGCTCGCCGCAAAGCGCGCCATAGCGAGCGAGTCCCCGGTGAAATCGGCGATGCCGGCGGTAATCTGCGGCACCTGATAGTTGTGGGCTACCACGACGGCGCCGCGCCGCCGCTTGAGCTCCCGAATCTCCTCGATCAGGGGCACCGCCATCGATGCCTCCACGGTGGGCATGACTCGCTCGAGTCGCGCGATCAGCTCCGACTGCCACGTCTCGGTCGCCAGCATTGTCAGCCTCGATGTCCGCCAAAAGATGCACGGCGCATTATCGACGAGCGCAGCTCCAAGCGAACAGCCGGATCGCTGGATCGGACCGCTTCTCATTGGCATTGACGGCGCCTCGACGCGCGGTCGCAGCGGCCCGCGAGGGAAGTCTGAAGCGCCTGCTGGCACTGCGCCGGAGCCAATCGAGGCGCAGTCTGGGTATCCGCGTATAGACCTTTCGGAACGCCACCGCCAAGGTCACACGCCGAATTCCGGTGCCGGAGATGACCGAACATGACGGAGGCCCCCTTGCTCCATTCACTCCCGCCGCTTCGGATTCGCGGCCGAGCGGTGCACCCCATTGTGCAAGGTGGGATGGGAGTCGGCGTCTCGGCGCATCGGCTCGCAGGCACGGTCGCAAAGCACGGCGCGGTCGGCACGCTCTCGAGCGTCGATCTGCGGCGCCATCACCCCGACCTGATGGCGGCCACCGGGCGATGCCTCGACAAGGGAATGATCGATGCCGCGAATCTGACTGCACTGGACCGCGAGGTGACGGCGGCCAAGTCGCTGGCCGGCGGACAGGGCCTCGTGGCGGTCAATGTGATGCGCGCGGTCTCGGAATACGCCAACTACGTGCGCCGCTCGTGTGAGAGCGGCGCGGATGCCGTGGTGGTCGGCGCCGGGCTGCCACTGGACCTGCCGGAGCTGACGGCGGGCCATCCGAACGTGGCGCTGATTCCGATCCTGTCAGACGTGCGCGGAGTCTCGATCGTCCTCAAGAAATGGATGCGCAAGGGACGCCTGCCGGATGCGCTCGTCATCGAGCACCCGCGCTATGCAGGCGGTCACCTCGGCGCGGCGACGATCGAGGACCTCAGCAACCCCCGCTTTGACTTCGAGGGCATCCTGGAGGGCCTTGCGGCGCTCTACCGGGAGCTCGGCATCGAGCGCGAGAGCATTCCCGTCATCCTCGCCGGCGGCATCAACTCGCACGACAAGGTCCGACGGCTCATCGACCTCGGCGCGAATGGTGTGCAGATCGGCACGCCGTTCGCCGTCACCCAGGAGAGCGACGCGCATCCGAACTTCAAAAAGGTGCTTGCCGACGCCCGACCGGAGGATATCGTCACATTCATGAGCGTCGCCGGGCTGCCGGCGCGTGCCGTGCGGACGCCATGGCTTGACACCTATCTGAAGCGCGTGGCGCGCGCGCAGTCACATGCGGTGAAGCGCGCTCGCTGCATCATGGCCTTCGATTGCTTGCTCACCTGCGGCCTGCGGGACGGGATCGCAAAGATCGGGCAGTTCTGTATCGACAATCACCTGGCCGCGGCGTTGCGCGGCGACGTTAAGAAGGGACTGTTCTTTCGGGGGGCGGAGACACTGCCGTTTGGAAGCGCGATCAGGCCCGTCGCGGAGCTGCTTCAGTATCTTCTAACGGGCGCCACGCCGGCCACGGTGTGATGCGGCAGCGGGGTCGAAGGCGCAATGCCTGTTCGACGACAGCGCGCCACCGGATCCTGCGCGCGAATGGCAATCCGCGGTTCGCCGCCAATGAATCTACTGACTGCATCGCCGCGCCCCGTATTGAGCGACAACCAATCGGAGCGCCGCAGAGCCCCGGCCGCATCGGATACGTTCCGCCGGGACAGGCGCACGAACGTCGCCCACGGCTCCGTCGCCTCCTGGGCGACGAAGAAGTCCCCGACCAGCTCCATCTCGCGCCGGCTGCACTCCGACGTTTGGGGTACCGAGAAGGTCAGCGCTTGGATGTAACCGCGCTCGGCGTCTTGCTCGGCAACGGTATCGAATCTGGGCGCAACGCCTTGCTCCCAAGTGACGGCCCCGGCGCCATTGACCCAGAAGTGGGACTTGATGTGTCCGCTTCGCGGGTCCGCCGACGCGGCGATGTCAATCTGGGGCATCGGCGCTGATGCGGGTAGCAGGTGAGGGTGGCAACGCGCCTGCGCCTGGAAATCCGCCTTGGCGCCCCGCTGGGACGATCGATGCACTGGTCTGGACACGACGATCGCACTTGCGGACGCGGCAGATGCTGGTTGCGGACAAGATTGCGGGCAGATCACGGCGGCGTGTCCCGTGCGCGAGTCCGATCTCGTCCTGCCGCGCCTTGACCGCCGATCGTCGGTGGACGAGGCAAAACGATCCGGTCGGCAGGCCGCGGAGCATGCGCATGCGTGACAGTTGCTCATCCGATTACTTGGCTGTGGCGTCGTTGCCGCCTGCCCAGCTGATGCCCAGACCGTCTGGCCGCCGGGCTCAGGTCATGACGCGCAGGTGCCAGAACCTGCCAGTCGTTTTGTAGCGGTGCTGCACCTCGTCGTAGCGGCTGCCTGAGCTATCGCCGTCGTCGCGACGGCCGTCGCAGCGTGTGCCGCCGAGAGCCGACCGTTGGCGACATGGATCACTCCGCTGACGGTCCCCGAAGGCGCGTCAGGTTAAGAGGCGCGCGACCAGACCGGGGTCATCGTCGGCGATCCCATCCGCTCGGTACAGTTGACGACTCAGGATCAACCGCCTGAGGGGCGCGAGTCTTCGACGGCAGCGGCAAGTTCGTGATTCGCGGGCTGTTAGACAGGCGCGTCGACGGCCACAACGACTCGTGGGACGCAGTCAGGTTTCCGCTGTAAATCGCGAACGGTGGCACCGGTGTCCGCGAGATCTTCGGCCCGCCGGAGGGCGACGCGTTTCGCGCCCCGGCCAGTCAGGCGCGCAGCGAGCGTCGCGCGGCCTCGTGCTTCGCATGATATACAGTGACCAGGCGTCATCCTCTACTCCCGTCGACGATCGCGAACCTGGCGGCCTGTTGGCTGCGTGCCACGCGGCTAGCGCCGGATTGGCAAGCGACAGCGCGTGTCGGCGCCGACGCTGCAGTGGGTCGGAGCTGATACACGGATCATTCGGTCATCGTCGTCTTCAGCAGAGGGCAACATGGCCGATTCCTGATATTCGAAGTCCAGCGTGCGCTGCGCAGCGGCTTCGAATCCGTTCGGCAGGCGGCGCGCAGCGAGGAGCCCGTGACACGACCGGAATCGAAGGGCCGCCGAACGCGCGAGCCGCGGCCCGCGGCATCTGCTGCACCTGCCTACGTGACTCGGGCCATTCCGTACTACTCGATGCTCGACGAGGAGGCGCTCGCCCGCATCGAGTCCCAGGCTTTTCGACTGCTCGAGCAGGTCGGCGTCGAATTTCGAGATGATCCCGACTCGCTGCGGCGCTGGCGGCAGGCCGGGGCCGAAGTGGAGGGCACCCGTGTCCGAGTTGCCCCGGAACTCGTTCGCGCGCTGCTCGCTACCGCGCCGGCGGAGTTTCTGCAGGTGGCGCGAAACCCGGCGCGATCGGTCCTGATCGGCGGGAGGCACCAGGTGTTTGCCCCGGTATACGGCCCGCCCTTCGTGCGCGATCTGGAACGCGGGCGCCGCTACGGCTCGCTCGAGGACTTCCACCGGCTGGTCAAGCTCACGCACCAGCTCGCGCCGCTGCACCATTCCGGTTTCGTCACTTGCGAGCCTTGCGACGTGCCGGTGTCAAAGCGGCACCTCGACATGTTGCTCGCGCACATGACGCTGACGGATAAGCCGCATCTGGGTGCCATCACCGAGAAGAGCCGGGCCGAGGATAGTATCGCCATGGCGCGGCTGCTGCACGGCGACGACGTGCTCGATCGGCATTGCGTCATCATGGGCAACGTCAACACGAACTCACCTCTGCTCGTCGACAAGGTGGTGACAGAAGCAGCCGCCGTCTATTGTGGCGCGGGCCAGGGGATCATCGCGGTGCCCTTCATCCTCTCGGGCGCAATGGGTCCGGTGACCACGGCGGCCGCGATCGCCCAGGCGCTCGCCGAGGCCATGATCGTCGGTGCCTACACCCAGCTGGTGCGCGCCGGCGCGCCGTTTATCCTCGGCAACTTCCTGTCATCGATGAACCTGCGCTCAGGCGCGCCGACCTTCGGGATGCCGGAACCCCTGATGTCGAATCTGGTCATCGGACAGCTGGCGCGCCGCCTCAATCTGCCGCTGCGCTGCGGCGGCGCGCTGACTGCGTCCAAGGTGGCGGATTTCCAGGCCGCCGCGGAGAGCGCCGATTCCATGTTGTCTACGATCCTGGGTGGCGCGAACTTCGTGCTGCACGCCGCGGGATGGCTCGAGGGCGGTTTGGCCACCGGCTACGAGAAGCTGGTGCTGGACGCGGACCGGCTCGGCGCCTACGAAGTGGTGCTGCGCGGATTCGGTACCGACGATGCCGCGCTCGGCACCGACGCCTACCGCGACGTCGAGCCTGGCGGGCACTTTCTCGGATCTGCGCACACGCTCGCGCACTACACGACCGCCTTTTACGAGGCGAAGCTGTCCGACTCCAACAGCGTCGAGCAGTGGGAGGAGCAGGGCTCGAAGGACGCGGCGCGAAGAGCCTACGAGCGGTGGAACCAGCTGCTTGCGGACTACGAGCCGCCGGCGCTCGATCCGGCGCGGCGCGAAGCACTCGAAGACTACGTCGCCCGGCGAAAGGCGGCGCTGCCGGACGCGTGGTGCTGAACGGACCGAACGCCTGTCGCCTTCCGCCAGCGGTGGCACCAGTCGGCCGGCGCCAGCACGACGGGCTGAGCAACCTGAGGTCCGTCGATCCACCCTCGTGCGATTCGTCGTAGCCGAAGCTGAGGTGACGCCGCTTGATCATCCGGCTCCCGGCTCTCGGATGCCGGTGGCCGCGAGAGGGGTTGCCCGGCCGTGCGCCGTCGTCTTGGCAGTGACGAAGTGACCATCGCCCCACGTCCTCCGAAGGAGAATCGATCGTGCCTACAGGAAGCATCCAACTTCACCGCGTGCTCCGCGCGAAACCGGAGCGAATCTATCGGGCGTTCCTCGAGCCTGAAGCGATTGCGCGATGGCTGCCACCCTACGGATTCACGTGCAAGGTGCACCATTTGGACGCCAGAGTCGGCGGCAGCCACAGGATGACGTTCAGCAACTTCGGTGCAGGTGGCGGCCACTCCTTCGGCGGCGAATACCAGGAGCTGAAGCCGTGGGAGCTGATCCGATATTCGGACCGGTTCGAGGATCCGAACCTGTCGGGCGAAATGCAGACCACCGTGAGGCTTCGGCCGGTGTTGTGCGGCGCGGAGGTCAGTATCGTGCAGGAGGGCCTGCCTCACGCCATTCCGGTCGAGATGTGTTACCTCGGCTGGCAGGAATCGCTCGAGCAGCTGGCGCGCCTCGTCCAACCGGAGATTCCGGGGTAGCGGCGCGCCGGCCGCGCGTCACCTGCACCTCAGCGGCGACGCGCCCGTCCTCGCGCCTGCACCGGTGCCAAGAGCCTGTCGAATGACGCCTGACCCCGAGTGCAGCGCTCAGAGGCTGGACGACGACCAGAGTGGCGGTGTTGGCAGGACGGTCGCCGATCGCACCGAGCGCTCGGTGCGCCCGTACTTCATTCGCGGCGCGAAAGAAGGAAGAACTGCGTTCATATCGCACAAGGCGCTCGCCGATGGCGGCGACCGCCTGAGCAAACGCCTGAGTCCTTGCCGCCCCGAGGACGGCAATCCTGACCCGTCCGCCGTCGGCCACGCGCAACTTCGCCGCATGAAGCTCCGTGCGATGCACTTCCAGGCGAGATGTCCGCGGATCGCTTCGGGCCGCCTCGGTGGCAACAGCGACCTTCCGGTCGGATGGCCTTGGTGCGCGAAGATCGCGCGTATGCGCTGCGATCGAGCAGGCCGGATTCGGTTTGGCAGCGTAAATCTCGATCGATCACGGGCGTCGTGGTGCGCCCGGCACCGGATCTGAGGTTCCGGATTGGTCGAACGCAGCGATCCCTGGATTCGTAGCAGTCACGCGACCTGGCACCGGGGTGCCGGCGGCCATGACCGAGTGGTGCGCACCGCACGACAAGAGGGCAGGGAGCCGCCCGGACGCACCAACTTATCGGCGTCGTCGTGCTGACGGCACGCGGCAGTTCGGGCGTGCCCTGAACTGGTGCGGCCGGGGTCGCGCGATTCGCGGACCGCCTCGACACCAGATTCCCGAATGAATCAGCGGGACTGCGAGCTCGCCGTCACTCGCGGCGCCGCAGTGCCTCCATCACCTTTCCTAGCAGGCGCCCCAATAGCGTGCGCGGTTCTGCGCGCCGATCACGGTGGCACGCATTGTGCACTGCAGGATTGTGCGGCGCGTTCGACGGGAGTGGCGCCGCCGCTGGGCAGTCTCCCGGCCGACTTGTCGACTACAACCATGGGGGAGCGATGAAGTACGTCACCGCCTTTATTAAGCCGCACAAGCTCGACGAAGTCAGAGAGGCCCTGCACGAAGCGGGCGTTCAGGGGATCTCCGTGACAGAGATTCGTGGCTTCGGGCGACAAAAGGGACACACCGAGATCTATCGCGGCGCGGAGTACAAGGTCGAGTTCGTGGCGAAGATCAAAGTCGAGACCGCGGTCAAGGCCGAGCTCGTCGAGCAGGTCGTCGAGGCGATCGAGAAGGCGGCCCGCACCGGCAGCATCGGTGACGGCAAGGTATTCGTATGGGACCTCGAGCAGGCCTTGCGAATCCGTACCGGCGAAAAAGACGCGAACGCGCTGTAAGGGGAGCACACATGAATCGACTCGCGAGATCATTGATCCTTGCCTTGGCCCTCACCGTTTCTGCCGCAGCCGGATCCGGCGCCGTCTTGGCGGCAGAGGCGCCTGCTACTACCGATACGGCACCGGCTGCCACGCCCGCGGCGACCGCGCCAGATGCCGCGGCTGCGCCGGCCGCAGCGCCAGCGCCGACCGAGCCGCAGCTGGTCACCTTCGACAAAGTGTCAGCAGGCGATACGGCCTGGATGCTGACCTCGACTGCGCTGGTGCTGCTGATGACGATTCCAGGTCTCGCCCTCTTCTATGGCGGCATGGTCCGCAAGAAGAACGTGCTCGCGACGCTGATGCAGAGCTTCGCGATCACCTGCCTCGTCACCATCCTGTGGTGGCTGATCGGCTATTCCTGGGCTTTCACTCCTGGGTCACCATGGCTCGGGGGCAACAGCCGGCTGTTCATGAACGGCATGGTCTACATGAAGGACGCAGGCAAGGTGATGGTGTCGCACCTCGCGCTCACGATCCCCGAGTCCGTGTACGCGATGTTTCAGCTCACCTTCGCGATCATCACGCCGGCGCTCATTTGTGGCGCCTTCGCCGAGCGCATGAAGTTCTCCGCCATGCTGATATTCATGGGTGTGTGGTCGCTAGTCGTCTACGCGCCGATCGCCCACTGGGTCTGGGAGGCCGGCGGCTGGCTGAACGCGAAGGGCGTCCTGGATTTCGCGGGTGGCACCGTCGTGCACATCAACGCGGGCATTGCGGCACTCGCTGCGGTGATCGTGATGGGTAAGCGGGTCGGCTACGGCAAGGAGCCGATGGCGCCGCACAACCTGACGCTGACCGTGATCGGCGCTGCGCTCCTGTGGGTGGGCTGGTTCGGCTTTAACGCGGGCTCGGCAACGGCGGCTGATGGCCGCGCCGGCATGGCGATGGCGGTGACCCAGATCGCGACCGCCGCCGCGGCGCTCGCTTGGATGTTCACCGAGTGGCTGTTGAAGAAGAAGCCGTCGGTGCTCGGCCTCGCCTCGGGCGCGGTGGCCGGTCTCGTCGCGATCACGCCGGCCTCGGGCTTCGTCGGCCCGAACGCGTCGGTCGTCATTGGCGTCGCGGCCGGTGTGATCTGCTACCTGGCGGCGACGTCGCTCAAGCATGCGTTCGGCTATGACGACTCGCTGGATGCATTTGGCGTCCACTGCGTCGGCGGCATCGTCGGCGCCCTGTTGACCGGCGTGTTCGCCAGCAAGGACATCGGTGGCGCCGATGGCTCGGTCGTGACTCAGCTGTGGGGCGTCGGCACGACGCTGATCTATGGCTTCGTGATGAGCTACGCGATCCTGAAGCTCATCGACCTCACGATCGGCTTGCGCGTCCCCGAGGAAGAGGAGCGCATCGGCCTTGACCTCGCGCTGCACGGGGAGCGCGTCGAATGAGCGCCTAGCGGCAAACTGTGGGGCCCCGGGCTAGAATCTGGTTCAATTGTATGTTCTTTTCGATTGTTGAAATAACCAATTGGCGCGACAGATGGCCACAATCCCTCAG
>JANYAE010000140.1 GCA_025355105.1 Pseudomonadota bacterium
GGCCGCGACGCGCAGATCATCGACGCCCTCGAGGGCGAGCGCAAAGAGCCGTTCATGCTGCACTACAACTTCCCGCCGTTCTCGGTCGGCGAGACCGGCATGATGGGCTCGCCGAAGCGCCGCGAGATCGGCCACGGCAACCTCGCCCGGCGCGGCATCTACGCCGTGATGCCGGGGATCGAGAAGTTTCCGTACATCCTCCGTGTCGTGTCGGAGATTCTCGAGTCGAATGGCTCGTCCTCGATGGCTTCCGTCTGTGGTGCATCCTTGGCGCTGATGGACGCCGGCGTGCCCATCAAGGCGCCGGTCGCGGGCGTCGCGATGGGCCTCGTCAAGGAAGGCGATCGCTTCCAGGTGCTCTCGGACATCCTCGGCGACGAGGATCACCTCGGCGACATGGACTTCAAGGTCGCGGGCACCAAGGACGGCATCACGGCTCTCCAGATGGACATCAAGATCACGTCCATCACCAGCGAGATCATGAAGGTCGCGCTCGCCCAGGCCCGTGACGGCCGGCTGCACATCCTCGAGAAGATGAACGCGGTGCTCGCCAAGCCGCGCGAGAAGATGTCGGAGTGGGCGCCGACGATCACCACGATCAAGATCGACCCGGAGAAGATCCGCGACGTCATCGGCAAGGGTGGCGCGGTCATCCGTGCGATCACCGAGGAGACCGGGACGACCATCGATATCGAGAACGACGGCACGGTGCGGATCGCCTCGGTCAACGGCGCGCAGGCCCGTGAGGCGCAGCGGCGCATCGAGCTGATCACCGCCGACGTCGAGGTCGGGCAGATCTATGAGGGCAAGGTGGTGCGCCTCATGGACTTCGGCGCCTTCGTCGCGATCCTGCCGGGCCGCGATGGACTCGTACACATCTCCCAGATCTCGAACGAGCGCGTCGAGCGCGTCTCGGACAAGCTCAAAGAGGGCGATGTCGTCAAGGTCAAGGTGCTCGAGGTCGACCGCCAGGGTCGCGTGCGCCTGTCGATGCGCGACGTCTGAGACGACTCAGGCGGATCGATCGAGCTGCGGGGGCCTTCGAGGCCCCCGCAGCGTTTTGGAATCCCGGTGGCGGGAGTTCCGGACGGCGGGCGGCGGTCGGCGACCGACGGCGCCCGAGCGACGCAGGCCTCGCCATCGCGCGTTGGCGATCCGCGACCCCGACGACGCCTGAATTGGCGGCGCGTCGCCGGTCACAGGGCAGGGCTGCTAAAATTCCCGCTCGAGAGTCCTCCCGGCAGGATTCGTTCTGCGGAAGGACAGCGACATGAGTGACCAGCGTGCGTTGATTACCGGGATCACGGGCCAGGATGGCGCCTACCTGACCGAGTTCCTGCTCGGCAAGGGCTACGAGGTGCATGGCGTCCGGCGCCGCTCGTCCTCCTTCAACACCGGCCGCATCGATCATCTCTACCAGGATCCGCACGAGGCCAACGTACGCCTCACGCTGCACTACGGCGACCTCACCGATTCCACGAACCTCATCCGGATCATCCAGGAAGTGCAGCCCACCGAGATCTACAACTTAGGCGCGCAGAGCCACGTGGCCGTGTCCTTCGAGACGCCGGAGTACACCGCGAACGCCGATGGGCTCGGCACGCTCAGGCTCCTCGAGGCGATCCGCATCCTCGGCATCAAGGACCGCGTCCGCTTCTACCAGGCCGGAACCTCCGAGATGTTCGGCAAGGTGCGCGAGACGCCGCAGAAGGAGACGACGCCCTTCCACCCGCGCTCACCCTACGGCGTCGCCAAGCTCTACGCCTACTGGATCACGGTCAATTACCGCGAGGCCTACGGCCTCTACGCCGTCAACGGCATCCTCTTCAACCACGAGTCGCCGGTCCGCGGCGAGACCTTCGTGTCCCGCAAGATCACGCGCGGCCTCGCGCGCATCCACGTCGGCCTCGAGGAGTGCCTGTACCTCGGCTACCTTGATGCCCGCCGCGATTGGGGTCATGCGCGTGACTACGTCGAGGCGAAGTGGCTGATGCTGCAGCAGGCCGAGCCCGATGACTACGTCGTCGCCACCGGACGGCAGCACTCGGTGCGCGAGTGCGTCGTGCTCGCGGGCCATCGCCTCGGCATGCAGATCGAGTTCCAGGGCAAGGGCCTCGAGGAGCAGGGCATCGATCGCAAGACCGGCCGCGTGGTCGTGCGAATCGACGAGCGCTATTTCCGGCCGGCGGAAGTGGACACGCTGCTCGGCGATGCCGCCAAGGCCCGCGCCAAGCTCGGCTGGGCGCCGAAGGTGAGCTTCGAGGAACTGGTCGCCGAGATGGTCGACGCCGACCTCGGCATTGCCGAGCGCGACGCGGCACTCAAGAAATCAGGCCACAGCGTGTTGCGGCCGCATCCCTGACGCCGTCGCCTCCTTAGGCGATGCCGGCGCGGCGTCTCAGCGCGGCGCTGCAGCGCTCGGCGGCCTTGCCATCCCACAGCGCCGGACGACGTCCCTTCGGCCACTCACCGCCGAGGACCTGTCCGACCATCGCCGAAAGCTCCGCGGGCTTCACCAGCCGGTTCGAGCCCTCGGTCACGGTGATCGGTCGCTCGGTATTCTCGCGAAGCGTGAGGCACGGGATGCTGAGGTAGGTCGTTTCCTCCTGCACGCCGCCGGAGTCGGTGATCACGGCGCAGGCGCTTGAAACCACGCTCATGAACTCGATGTAGCCGAGCGGCTCGGTCAGTCGTATGCGCTCGTTCGCCGTGAGCCGGGCCGCCAGGCCGAACTCCTCGAGGCGTTTCTTGGTGCGCGGATGCACGGCGAAGAGGAGCGGCAGCTTCGCGCTCACGGCCTCGAGCTGCGCAACCAGCTCGCCGAGCGCCGCGGCGTCGTCGACGTTCGACGGCCGGTGCAGCGTCACGACCGCATAGCCCTGCGGCTTGAGCTCGAGTCTCTTGCGGGCGTCGCTGGCCTCGATCGCCGGGCGCAGCATCTCGTAGGAATCGATCATGATGTTGCCGACGAAGTCGATCCGGGCGGGGTCAACCCCCTCGGCGATCAGGTGTGCATCGGCATCCGGCGAGGGCGTCCAGAGGACGTCGCAGATCGCATCGGTGACGAGCCGGTTGATCTCCTCGGGCATCCGCCGGTCGCCGCTGCGAAGCCCGGCCTCGAGGTGCACCACCGGGATCCAGGCCTTGGTGCCGACCATCGCGCAGGCGGCGGTTGAGTTGACGTCGCCGACCACCACGATCCAGTCCGGGCGCTCGCGCTCGACGACCTTCTCGTAGGCCATCATCACGCCGCCGGTTTGCGCCGCGTGCGAGCCGCTGCCGACCTCGAGGTGATGATGGGGGGTAGGTAGCTTGAGATCGCGAAAGAACGCGTCCGACATGTTCGGGTCGTAGTGCTGCCCGGTGTGGACGATCTTCGCCTCGCACCACGTCTCGCGCGCGAGCGCGTGGTAGAGCGGCGCGATCTTCATGAAGTTCGGGCGCGCGGCGGCGATGAGGTGGACGAGGATCGGGGAGCGGGCCTGGGTCACGACGATTTCCTGTGCTTGAGCGCGGCGGAAGGATAGCAGCCTGCCTCGCGCAGGCCGCCGCCTGAGCTCACGGCCAACGCGCTTCGCGTCCTGATCGGCCTGTTCTCGGTCGCGAAGCGGTGCGCGGTCCCCGCGGCACGAGCCTGAGCAGGAAACGCCCTGGCGAAGCCCGCCGATCCGACCGGCAGGCGAGGGACCTCCAGGAACGACAAATCACGGAATTCAATGGACCTAAAAAGGTACATAAAAGATTAATTTGCATATCATTAGTCCATAAATAGGCTACTACAGGAGATCATTTATTTGACTTCCTGAACATAATGGCCCCAAATAGGTATCCAATATTCCAATGGATATATTAAGGACCCATTAAAAGGTTCTTAAGTCACTAGATCAGGAGCCGATGTGCCCTCAACGATATCCAACACCGAGCTGGAGGCCCGCGTCGGCGCGAGCCTCAAGGCGCTGCGCCT
>JANYAE010000018.1 GCA_025355105.1 Pseudomonadota bacterium
GCGGTGTTCAAGCTGCTGATGTCGGCAGTGCGCTTGATTCCCGAGTCGTTCACGCTCGCCGGGTTCCTCGGCAAGCGCACGATTGCCTACCTCGGCATCAACCTCTCGCCCGCGCTCCTCGGAGTCGGCTACATCGTCGGCATCAACATCGGCCTCGTCATGGTGGCTGGCGGCCTGATCGCGTGGTGGCTGTTCATCCCGATCTACAACACCTTCCTGTTCGACCACGACCCGGCGCTCGCGGCCCGCCTCACCGGGGTCGACGCCGAAACCGCCGCCGGGCTGATCTGGAACACGCAGGTGCGCTACATCGGCGTCGGCGCGATGCTGGTCGGCGGACTGTGGGCGCTCTGGACGTTGCGCTCGTCGCTGCTGTCCGGGGTGCGCAGCGGGCTCAGCGTCGGCGCCAGCAAGGGCGTCGTCGCCGACACCGAGCGCGACCTGCCGATGGCCGCGATCCTCGTCGGCATCGCGCTGTTCGTGGTGCCGCTGTTCTTTCTGTACCACGCGGTGGTCGGCAGCTACGGCGTCGCGGCGGCGATGGCGGTCATCATGATCGTCGCCGGCTTCGTGTTCTCCTCGGTCAGTGGCTACATGGCGGGGCTGGTCGGCTCGTCGAACAACCCGGTCTCCGGCATCACGATCTCGACGATCCTGTTCGCCTCGCTGGTGCTACTCGCGTTCCTCGGTTCGGACAGCAGCGTCGGTCCGGTCGCCGCGATCCTGATCGGCGCCGTGACCTGCAGCGCCGCGGCGGTCGCCGGCGACAACCTGCAGGACCTCAAGGCCGGCCGGCTGCTCGGCGCGACGCCGTGGCGCCAGCAGGTGATGCTCGCGATCGGCGCGGTGTCCGGTGCCGCAATCATGGCGCCGGTGCTCAACCTGCTGCTGACGGCGTACGGCATCGGCACGCCGGCGCATCCCGGCGTGCCGGCGATGCAGGCGCCGCAGGCGACGCTGATGGCGGCGGTGGCGCGCGGCATCTTCCACCACGACCTGCCGGCCGGAATGATCGGCCTCGGCGCCGCGGTCGGCATCGCGGTCATCATCTTCGACCGGTGGCTCGCCAAGGGCGGCGGACGCTGGCGCGCGCCGGTGCTCGCGGTGGCGGTCGGCATCTACCTGCCGCTCGAGTACACGAGCCCGATCTTCCTCGGCGGCCTGATCTCCGAGCTGGTCGATCGCTGGCACGCGCGCCACGGCGCGCACGGCGATCCGGAGGAGCAGCGTCGCAGCGGCCTGCTGTTCTCGTCCGGGCTGATCGCCGGCGAGGCGCTGGTCGGCGTGCTGATCGCGATCCCGATCGTGGTCACCGGCGACGTGGACGTGCTGGCGCTGCCGGCGGTGCTGCATTTCGGCCAGTGGCTCGGCCTCGCCGGGCTCGCCGGCATCGGCTGGTGGCTGTATCGCAGCGCCGCACGGCGCCCGCCGACCGCCTGATCGCCTGCTGTCGCCGCCGGGCGACGCTCCCGCAGTAAACCGGGCCCGCCGCCCGGCGTTACCGTACGCGTCCCAGGAGGAGGAGGCGTTCCCATGCTGTTCAGAATTCTGTCCCGACTGCCGCGCTGGCTGGCGCCCGCGGCCCTCGCCGTCGGTCTGGTCGCCTGTGGCGGCAGCTCGTCGGTTCCGGTCATCAGCCAGCAGGGTTGCAGCGCGTCGTCCTGCGGCAACGCGCTGCTGACGCTGACCGACGCCGCCGGTGACTTCGCGAGCTACGCGGTCGACGTCGCGTCGCTGAAGCTCACCAAGGCCGACGGTACGTCGGTCGAGACGCTGCCGACCAAGACCCGCGTCGACTTCACGCAGCTCGTCAACGTCACCGAGTTCATCGCCTCCGCGGCGATCCCGCAGGGCGACTACGTCTCGGCGACGATGACGCTTGACTACGCCAACGCCGCCATCTTCGTCTACACCGACGCCAACAACACCCAGACGGCGCAGGTGGCGAAGGTGCTCGACACCGGCGGCAACACGATCTACTTGCTGTCGGCCACGCCGCCGGTGACGCCGTCGACGGTCACTGTCACGGTGCAGCTCGACAACAAGAACCACCTCGTCATCAATCCCGGTAAGCTCGCTCGGCTGGCGCTCGACTTCAATGTCGCCGCGTCGAACAGCGTCGACCTGACGGATCCGACCGCGCCGATCGTGCAGGTCAAGGCCTTCATCGTCGCGAGCGTCGTGCCGACCGACAGCAAGCAGGTCCGCGTGCGTGGCGCGCTGCTCAGCACCGACGTCGGCGGCGAGAGCTACACGCTCACCGTCGAGCCGTTCGACGACGAGGGCACCGACCGCGGCCAGCTCGTGGTCCACACCACGGCGCAGACCAGCTTCGAGGTCGACGGCACGGCCTACACCGGCGACGCGGGCCTGACGGCGCTCGGCGCCGATCCGGCCGGCACGATGACGGTGGCTTTCGGCACGCTGTCGGGCGCCGACCATAGCTTCACGGCGAGCCGTGTGCTCGGCGGCACCAGCGTCGAGACGAACTCGCTCGACCGGCTGCAGGGCGTCGTGATCTCGCGCACCGGCAATACGCTGGTGGTGCGCGGTGGCAGCATGTGGCAGCACTCCGACGACCAAGATCACTTCAGCGCCAAGGACGTGACGCTGACGATCGCCGATACCACCGCGATCACGATCGCCGGCCAGGTGCTGAGCACGGCGACGCCGGTCAGCCCGTTGTCGCTGCCGTCGGTCGGCAGCCGCATCACCGCCTTCGGCAAGGCCGGCAAGGACGGCAGCGGCAACCTGAGCTTCGACGCCAGCAACGGCCGCCTGCGCATCGAGCTGACGACGCTGTGGGGCACCGCGACCCAGATCGGCACGGGCTCGGTGACGCTCAGCCTGCAGGCGATCGAGGGTCGCGCGGCGAGTGCCTTCAACTTCGCCGGCACCGGCGCGACGAGCGCGCAGGACTCGAACCCGGCGAGCTACGTGGTCACCACCGGGGCGCTGCCGCTCGCGACGCTGTCGGCGTCGGCGCCGCTGCGCTTCTTCGGGCACGTGCAACGGTTCGGCGCGGCACCGCCGGACTTCAACGCCCAGACGCTGGTGGACTTCACCGACACGTCGGCGCTGCTCGAGGCGAGCTTCGGCGCCGGCTCGACCGCGGCGCTCACGGCGAGCGCCGCGAACCTGGTGCTGAACGTCGGCGATCCGCTGCTCGGCTGGCTGCACTTCATCCGCGTCGGACCGCAGCTGATCGACCTCAAGTCGCTGCTGTCGAACGTGACGATCGCGCCGGCGGCGGCCTCGACCGGCCCGTTCGCGATCCACACCGACGTGCCGCAGGGCATGGGCCAGCCGGACACGATCGCAGTGTTCAATACCTACGCCGATTTCGAAGCCGCGCTGGCGACGCGGCTCGCGGCAGGCGCGAAGGTGCTGAAGGTGTTCGCGCTCGGTCACTACGACGCGGGCACCAATACCTTCACGGCGGCCCAGATCGCGCTCGACGTCATGTGAGCGTGGCCGGTGACGTAGGCCGGGGCGCCCAGGCGTCCCGGCCTTTTCTTTGCTGCGGCAGGTCCGGCTCGTGGCATGCTGACGGCTCTGCTGTTGACCGGCCCCGTGATGCCCGCCGACCGTTCCTCCAAGCCGCTGCTGATCCTGTCGTTCGCGAGCATCTACCTCGTCTGGGGCTCGAGCTTTGCGGCCACCAAGCTCATGGTCCACGAGCTGCCGCCGTATTTGGCGGGCGCGGCGCGTTTCACCGTCGCCGGTCTGCTGCTGTCGCTGGTCGCGATGCTGCTCGGCCAGTCGGCGCCACGCGCGCGCCGCGAGTGGCGCCACATCGCGGTCATGGGTCTCGCGCAGGTCGTGCTGTCGTCGGGCCTCACGGTGCTCGCGATGCGGCACGTGGCCTCGAACCAGGCGGCGCTGCTGAACGCGAGCTCGGCGCTGTGGATTCCGCTGCTCGGTTCGATCGGCGTGCGACGCCATCCGCTGACGGTGCGGGTCGGCGCCGGCATTGCGATCGGCTCCGTCGGCCTCGCGCTGCTGCTGTGGCCGAAGGGCGGCTTTTCGTCCGGTGACTTCGGCTGGCAGCTGGTGATCGTCAGCGCCTGCTTCGCCTGGGCGCTCGGCACGCTGTACTTCCGCGGCATCCGCACCAGCACGCCGATGCTGATGTTCATCGCGCTCGAGATGCTGCTCGGCGGCATCATGCTCGGCGCCATCGGTTTCGGCCTCAGCGAGGGCCCGCGCTGGCACTACGACGCAGCGGGACTCGCGGCGCTCGCCTTCCTGATGCTGTTCAGCTCGGGGCTCGCCTACACGGCTTTCGGCTACCTGATGGCGCACACCACGCCGGCGCAGCTGTCGACCTACGCCTACATCAACCCGGTGATCGCGGCGGCGGTCGGCTGGCTGCTGCTCGGCGAGCGCATGAGTACCACGCAGCTCGGCGGCACCGCCGTGATCCTGCTCGGCGTCGTGATCGTGTCGCTGCCGGACGGCGCGCCGGCGCGGACCGCGCCGCCGCCGGAGCCGACCGGCTAGCGGCCGCCGTCAGCGGCCGCGCGCGAGCGCGGCGCCGAGCCAGCCGACGAGGCTGACGATGACCGCGGTCGCGAGCGCCGACCAGAAGCCGTCGACCCGCATGCCGGGCATCAGCCACGCCACCAGCGCGACCATCGCGGCGTTGATCACGAACAGAAACAGGCCGAGCGTCAGCAGCGTGATCGGCAGCGTCAGCACGACCAGCAGCGGCCTCAGTAAGGCGTTGACGGCGCCGAGCACGAGCCCGGCGAGCAGCAGCGTCGCCGGCTTGTCGAAGTGCAGGCCGCCGACGAAGAACGTCGCGACCCAGAGGCCGATCGCGGCGAAGGCGCCGCGCAACAGGATTCCGACCATGCTCCGCTCCTTGGTGGTTACCGGTAGCGGAGGCCGTGGCGGATCACGATCGCCACGTCCTCCAGCCGATCGATGTGGCGCAGCAGATCGCCGCGCACCGCGATGATGTCCGCGTACTTGCCGCTCGTCACGCTGCCGGTGTCGTGTTCGACGCCGAGGCTCGCGGCCGCATCGAGCGTCGCGGCGCGCACCGCCTCGGCGGGCGTCAGCCCCGCCTCGAGCACCAGCGCCTCGACCTCCTGCCAAGTGGCCCGCCCGGTCAGGTGCGCCGGTTCGCCGGCGTCTGAACCGGCGAGCAGCCGGGCGCCGGCGCCACGCGCGCTGCGCAAGCGCGCGCCGAGCACGGCGCGCCGCAGCGCCGGAGTCTCGTAGGCGCTGATGGCGGCGATGTCGCTCAGCGAGCCGCGCACGTCGTCGGCGACGACGTGCGGCAGGGCCTCGCGCCAGCGCGGGTCGTCGAGCGGCTCGGCATTGGCGCGCAACCACTCGTAGTTGGTCAGGGCCGAGGCCCCCGCGGTCCACGGCACCGGCTCGTCGCGGCCGGCGCGGCTGCGCAGCTCGGCGAGCGCGGCGGCCGGCAAGGCCGGCTCGAGCCCCGCGCCCAGGCCGATGAGCCCGGCCGCACCGGCCTCGAGCGCCCGCGCGACGTCCGCGTCGCTGCGGATCTCCGCCTGCCACGGCACGCCGGTGGCGCGCGACACGGCAACGATCGCGGCGAGCTCGGCGTCGCTCAGCTGGCTCACCGCGGAGACCAGCAGGAAGTCGACGCCGGCGTGCGCCAGGCGCTCCGCCTTCTGGTGCGCATCGGCGGCGCCGGACACCGCCCAGCGTCGGGCGTGCTCGGCGGACGGCGGGTCGTGCTCAAGCGACGGTCCTGACACGCTGAGCGATGGGCCGACGATCCGCTGGCCGCGGATCCGGTCGCGCACCGACAGCGCCGCCTCGAGCGGCGAGCCGACGTCACGGGCGGTCGTGACCCCCGCGAGCAGCAGTGCCTGGGCGGCGGCCGGCATCACGACGCGCTCGGCAAGCGGCACGTAGGCCTCCTCCCAGCGCGCGCGGTCGGCGTGGCCGAGCTCGGCGAGCCGCACCTGCAGGTCGATCAGCCCCGGCAGCACCGTCATGCCCTCGGTCGAGATGACGGTCGCGTCGGCAGGCACGTCGAGCGTGCCGACCTGCCCGACCGCCGCGATGCGCTCGCCGTCGATCAGGATCACGCTGTTGGCGAGCGGCGCGCCGCCGGCGCCGTCGAGCAGCGTCCCGCCGACCAGCGCGCGAAGTTCTGCCGGCTGCGCGGCCGCCGCAAACAGGCCCGCGGCGCACAGCAGCAGCCGCGCGGCGCCGATCACGCGCTGTCCTCAGGGGGCAGCCCGGCCTCGAGATGCTTCTTGAGCGCATGCAGCCAGAACGCCCAGCCGCGCCGCAAGGCCAGGTAGTGCGTATCCCATTCGCGCTCGCCGGGGATGCCGTTACCCATGACGCGGACGACGGTCTTGCCCGGTTTGACGTCGAACAGCACGTCGTCGACGATCGGCCCGGTTGCCGAGGACGGCAGGCTGCCGTCCGGCATGTAGATGAGGCGCAGCCGCCGGCCGGGCTCCCAGATGTCGATGGTCGCGTCGCGCACCCGCCCGTTGCCGAGCTTCACCAGCAGGCGGCCGCCCTTGCGCGGCTCGACGCTGGCCTCCGCCGCGTACCACGCGGCGAGCTCGCGCGGGTCCGCGAACGCGGCGAACACGCGTTCCGGAGGCTGGCGGATCTCGA
This sequence comes from Pseudomonadota bacterium, assembly GCA_025355105.1. Classification (GTDB taxonomy): domain Bacteria; phylum Pseudomonadota; class Gammaproteobacteria; order Steroidobacterales; family Steroidobacteraceae; genus CAIKZZ01. The sequence goes on from JANYAE010000018.1 coordinate 6,622, forward strand.
CGAACTGCGCGTAACCGCGTGCCGGGTGGCTCATAAGGCATCTGCTCCCACAGCGGTGTATTCTGCCCGCCGCGCGCGCCGCCCGGTAGGCCGCAGTCCACAACCACGAGAGCGAAGGGGAATGGCATGAGTCTGGTCTACATCGTGCTGGGTCTGGCCTTGCTGCAGTACCTGTATTTCGGCTTCGCCGTCGGCGGTGCGCGTGGCCGCTATGGCGTCAAGGCACCGGCCACCGCCGGTCACGAGGTCTTCGAGCGGTACTTCCGGGTGCACATGAACACCCTCGAGCTGCTGGTCGTGCTGATTCCGGCGTTGCCGCTGTTTGCCTGGTACATCAGCCCGCGCTGGGCCGCCGGCCTCGGCGGCGTCTACCTGCTCGGACGCTTCCTGTACTTCTTCGGCTACGTGAAGGACCCGGCCAAGCGCTCGGCGGGCTTCGGCCTGTCCTTCGTGCCGATCGCGGTGCTATTGCTCGGCGGCATCGGCGGCGCGATCGCCGCGCTCGTCAAGGGCTGAACAGCCCTCAACCGGCCTTGCCGGCGCCGCCGGCGGCGGCGCGTCGCAGCTCGCGGTCGCGCTCGAGCCGCCGCTCGGCGGCGGCGATCAGGGTCGCAGCGTCCTGGCCGTCACGCGGCGCGGTCGCGGAACCCATGCTGACCGCGCAACGCACGTGGCGTGCGCCGGTGTCGAGGGTGGTCGCGTAGACCGCGTGCCGGATGCGGTGCGCCACCGACTGCACCGCCGCGGCGTCGGCGCCCGGCAGCAGCACCGCGAACTCGTCGCCGCCCCAGCGGGCCGGCAGGTCCGTCTCCCGCAGCGTGCGCCGCAGTGCGTCCGCGACGAGCTGCAGCGCGGCGTTGCCGGCTTCCTGGCCGTAGAGCTCGTTCAGCCGCCGCAGGCCGTCGAGGTCGACGGTCAGCACCGAGGTCGGCAGGCCGCGATGCTCAGCGTCGCCGAGCTCGCGCCGCACCGCGTCGATCAGCACGCGCCGGCTGGCGAGGCCGGTCAGCGCATCACCCTCGACCAGCGCCGCTGCGCGGCGCCGCGCGACCAGCACCGCGGTGCCGAGCTGCGACGTCAGCCAGGCGACGATCAGCAGCGGCCCGATCGCGGCCAGCACGCGGCCGGCGAATGCGCCGCTCGCGACCGGCACGGCCGAGGTCAGCGCGGCGACCGCGACGTAGGCCGCGGCGATCGCCGCCAGCAGGGCCGCGAGCCGCAGTGCCGGCAACACCAGCGCGGCCAGCACGATCGGCAGCAGGTAGAGGCTGAGCAGCGGGCTGTCGGCGGCGCTGGTCTGCCAGACGACGAAGCTGATGAAGGCCGCCATGCCCCAGGTCTCGAGCTCGAGCCGGGCGGCAGGCTCGACCACCGGCAGCCACGGCGTGCGCAGCAGCACGCTGAACGCGGCGAATACGCCGATGGCACTCGCGACCGCGACGCTCAGGCCGTCGCGGGCGGCGACCAGCTGGTGCAGCAGCACCACCGCGAGCACCAGCCAGTCGGCGAGCGCGACGTGCCGCACCAGACCGTCCAGGTCCTGTTCGGGAGAGAGCGGATGGGCGCGACGCTCGGGCACGCGGCGGTCTCGCAGCGCGGCGGACCGTTCAGCCGGTCAGACGCGGGAAGTCAGGGCCGAGGTCGATCTCCGCGCCGAGCGTGCCGTCGCCGGCGGCGACCAGCTCATACAGCGACAGGTCCTGCAGCACCTCGCTGAGCGGCACCGGCTTGCCGATCGCGAAGCCCTGGCCGTAGTCGACGCCGAGGTTGGCCATGCGGATGCGCAGGTCGTCGGTCTCGACGTACTCGGCGACGGTCGTGATCCCCATCGCCCGCGCCAGCTGCGCGACCGCCTTGACCATCGATTCGGAGCGGCCGTTCAGGATCGCGTCGCGGACGAAGCTGCCGTCGATCTTGAGCACCGACACCGGCAGGCTCTTGAGATAGGCCAGCGACGAGGCGCCGGTGCCGAAGTCGTCGAGCGCGAACTCGCAGCCGATGTTCCTGAGGCGCTGCATGAAGGCCTCGGCGCGCTCGAGGTGCGTGACTGCGGCGGTCTCGGTCAGCTCGAAGCAGATGATGTCCGCCGGGATGCCGGACGCAGCGATCTGCGCCTCGATGAACGCGGCGCAGTCCGGGTCGCCGACCGACTGGCCGGAGAGGTTGATCGCGAAGCGCGCGATGCGGCCCTTGAGCGCCGCGGCGTGCCCGTTGAGCTCCTTGAGGGAGTTCTCGACCACCCAGCGGTCGATCGCCGGCATCAGCTGGTAGCTCTCGGCGGCCGGCAGGAACTTCGCCGGCGGCAGCAGCTCGCCTTCCTCGGTCAGCATGCGGATCAGGATCTCGAAGCGCGGCTCGGACGGGCCGGCCGACAGCGGCAGGATCGGCTGCGCGTAGAGGCGGAAGCGGTTGGTGGCGATCGCCTCGCGCAGCGTCGCGACGATCTGCACCTCGCCGTGACGGCGCACCATGCTCATGTCGTTCTTGTCGAAGGTCTCGACGCGGTCGCGGCCGTGGTCCTTGGCCGCCTTGCTGGCGATCTCGGCGATCGCGAGCGCGTGCGACAGCGGGTGCTTGGAATTGGCGGGCAGCAGCGCGACGCCGGCGCTCAGGCTCACGCGCAGCACGCCCTCGGCGCGCTGCTGGGTGAGCTCGCCGACGCTGCTGCGGATCTCCTCGGCGGCGGTCGCCGCCGAGTCGGCGTCGGCGCCGGCGAGAAACAGCGCGAAACGGTCACCCGAGATGCGGGCGCAGAGCGCGCCCACCGGCGCCCGGCGGCGCACGATCTCGGCGACGCGGGCGATCGTCTCGTCGCCGACGTGCATGCCGAAGTTCTCGTTGATGACGTGCATCTGGTCGATGTCGAGGTAGACGACCGAGTCGATACCCGGATCAGGTCGGCTGGCGAGCAGCGTGTCGACCTGCTGCTCGAAGGAACCACGCGCCAGCAGCCCGGTCGCCGCGTCGTAGTTCGTCAGCAGGATCGAGGTGACCTTGCGCGCCAGCAGTTCGGCGAGCCGCGTGTGGCGCAGGCCGAAATCGTCGCCCTCGGCGTGATTGAACAGCGCGAGGAAGCCGATGACCCGGTTCGACAGATGGCGCACCGGTACCGACAGGATCTTGAACGGCGGCACTTTGTCGGAGGCCGCCGCGACCTTGTTGACGATCATCGTGCGCCGCTGCAGCTGCGCCCACGTCAGCAGGTGCCGGTGGGTACGGGTGACGATGCCGGCCTCGTCGCCGCGCGTCTGGTCGCGCTGCGTGCGCACGATCGCGACCGAGCGCTCGGGAATGATCAGCGTGCCGATCGTGCAGCCGAGGTGATCGACCGCCGCCTGCACGAGCCGGCTCAGCTCGTCGGCGTCGCGCGGCGTATCGGCGCGCTCGACCGAGGCGTCGAGCAGCAGCTCGAGGTCGCGATCACGCGAGGACAGGTCGCGGGTCATCGCGCCGAGCGAGGCGCGCAGCGCGAGGTCACGCTGCAGGCACTCGAGCGCCGGCCGCAGCAGCCCGAGCACCAGCGACATCGGCCGCGCCTCGCTGCCTTCGCGAGCGAGCAGCCCGACCACCGCGAGCGGCAGCCCCTGCTCGTCGCGCATCAGGAAGGCGTAGGCGTTGGCGCCGTCGAACGCGCGGGTGCTGCCGTCGATGTCGTTCGGCGTCCGCGCCTCGCGGTCGGCCAGCAGCTCGGCGGCGAAGCGCTGCATGTCCGGGTCATCCTGGCCGCTCGCGACCCACAGCGGCGTGCCGCCCATGCCGTAGACGGCGATCGACTGGGCGCGCGGGAACAGCATCTTGATGAGCTGGCCGTAGGGGTCGAGGCTCGGCAGTGTCGTGTTGGGCGTTTGGGCGACAGCGACCATCTTCCACCTGCAACGGGATGCGCGTAAGGGCGGCGCAGTACGCCTAGTTCAGGGGAGCAAACTTGACCTAATGCGGCCGGCGAATCCTTGAGCCAATCCGCAATTCCATAGCGCGAAGCTACATCGCTGTGCGCTTCGTCACGGTCTGCCCCGGGCCCCGCGCTCAGGGCCGCGGCGGGCCCTTCAGCCAGGCCCGCGGATCCAGCGGCCGGGCGCCCTGGCGGATCTCGAAATACAGCTCCGGGCGACCGCCGCCCTCGGCGAAGCTCGCCGCGATGAGCTCGCCCGGGCGGACCCGATCGCCGACGGCCCGGTAGAGCTTCTCGTTGTAGCCGTACAGGCTGAGATAGCCGCCACCGTGGTCGAGGATCATCAGCAGCCCGAGCCCGGGCAGCCAGTCGGAATAGACCACGCGGCCGAAGTAGGGCGAGCGGATCTCGCCGGCGTGGTGGGTCTCGAGCAGCAGCCCCTGCCACTTGAGGCCGGCCGCGCGCGACTCGCCGAACTGCGCCAGCAGCTTGCCATGGGCAGGCCACGGCAGCCGGCCGTGGACGTCCGCGAACGGTCGGGCGCTGCCGGCGGCGAACTCCGGGCTGTCGAAATCCTCAAGCGCCGCCCTGAGGCGCGTCAGCAGGTCCTCGAGCGAGGCGGCGTTCGACTTCAGATCCTTGAGTTCGGCCGAGCGGCTCGCGATCCGGGCCTGCAGCGCGCCGAGCGCCCGTTGCCGCTCGGCGCGCGCTGCGTCGAGCGCGGTCGCTTCGTGACGTCGCTCCTCCTCGAGGGCCGCGAGGCGTGCGGTCTCGCTGGCCAGCGCCTCGTCGAGGGCCTCGAGCCGCGCGACGCGGTCGTCGATGCCGCGGATCCGGTCGGCGCGCGCCCGGCCGAGGTACGAGTAGTAGGCCAGCATCCGCCCGAGCGTCGCCGGGTCGCCGGCGTTGAGCAGCACCTTGAGCTCCTCGTCGCGGCCGCCGACGTAGGCGCTCCTGAGCTGCCCAGCCAGCGCCGCGCGCTCCGCCGCGAGCTCGCGTGCCGCGCGCTCCTGCTCGCCCTTGAGTTCGCCGTGGCGCGCATCGCTCGCCGAGCGCCGCGCCCGCACGTCCTCGAACCGCCTGCGGGCCTGCGCCAGCGCCTCGTCGGCGGTCTTGAGCTCTCTGGCCGCGCCGTCGCGGCGGGCGACGTCACCCTGCACCGCCTCGGTGACCTCCCTGATCCGGGACCGGACCCGGCCGAGCGCCGCCTCGGTGTCCGCGGGGCTCGCGGCACCCGACCCGGCCGAGGCGAGGAGCGCGGCAAGGGCGAGGAGCGCGCCGGGCAGGCAGAAGGCAGGGCGTTTCACGGCGGCTACTCTAGCCGAGCGGAGCGGCACGTGGCCGGCTGCTATAATGGCGGGCCCGCTGCCGCCCTTGGTGGCAGAAGTATCTGAACATGCAGCAGTTTTCCCAATACCTAGCCAATCATTACTGGCTCGTCGCCGCGGCGGCGGTGATGGCCGTGCTGGTGATCGTGCACGAGTTTCGCAACCGCACCGCGGCCTTCGGCTCGGTCTCGCCGACCGAGGCGGTACGGCTCGTGAACTCCGGCGCGGTGCTGATCGACATCCGCGCGCGTGAGGCCTTCGACGCCGGCCACATCAGCGGCGCCCGCAACGTGCCGGGCGCGGCGATCGCCGACGGCGCGAAGCCGCTCGAACGCTTCAAGGACAAGGCCGTGATCGCCTACTGCGACAGCGGCGTCACCGCCGGCGCCGCCGCGCGCCATCTCGGCCGGCTCGGCTTCACCAAGGCCTACAACCTGCGCGGCGGGCTCGCGGCCTGGCGCCAGGAGAACCTGCCGGTGGTGAAGGACTGAGCTTCGCGTTGACCGCGCCGCCGATCACAATGTACGCGACGGGCTGGTGCCCCTATTGCTCGCGGGCGCGCGCCCTGCTGGAGCGCAAGGGCGCGAGCTGGACCGAGATCGACGTCGAGGCCGAGCCCGAGCGCCGCGCCGAGATGATCGCGCGCAGCGGCCGGCGCACGGTGCCGCAGATTTTCATCGGTGATCGCCCGGTCGGCGGCTCGGATGAGCTGCACGAGCTCGACGAGAAAGGTGAACTCGACGCACTGCTCCACGGCAGCGGCGGCTGACCGGCCTCAGCGCCGGCGGCACCGGCACGATCGCACTCGCTTCGCTTTGGTATCGATCGCTTACGTACACAACAGGATTTCATCATGGCAGACCAGATTCCGACCGGCACCGCGCCTGCTCCCGACCAGACCGGACAGGAGCTCGTGCTGCAGAACATCTACGTCAAGGATGCTTCGTTCGAGGCGCCGACCGGCCCGAACATCCAGGTGACCGAGTGGAACCCGCAGTTCAACCTCAACATGAACACCACGGCCTCGATGATGGCCGAGTCGGTGCACGAGGTCGTGCTGACGATCACGCTGGAGGCCAAGGTGGCCGACAAGGTGGCCTACCTGGTCGAGGTCAAGCAGGGCGGCCTGTTCCTGATCCGCGGCTACGCCGAAGACGACACCCGCCGCGTGGTCGGCGCCTTCTGCCCGGGGGTGCTGTTCCCGTACGCGCGCCAGGCGGTCTCGGACCTGATCCTGCGCGGCGGCTTCCCGCCGTTCCTGCTGCCGCCGGTGAACTTCGACGGGCTGTTCCAGCAGTCGCTCGAGCAGGCCGCCCGCCAGGCGACGCAGCCCGCGGTCAACTGACGCCTGGGCGGGGGCCCCGCGATGCCTCAGACCCGCGGCGCGGCACCGATCCCGGCGCCGATCGCCGTGCTGGGAGCCGGCTCGTGGGGTACCGCGCTCGCGATCCAGTTCGCGCGCGCGGGCCGGCCGACGCTGCTGTGGGGCCGGGACCCGGCGCAGCTCGCCGCGCTCGCGGCGAGCCGCCGCAACCAGCGCTACCTTGCGGACGCTGCGTTCCCCGCCGGCCTGCACGTCGAGCCGGACTTCGCGCGCGCGGTCGGTGCCGCCCTCGACATCCTGATCGCCGTGCCGAGCCACGCGTTTCGCGACACGCTGGCCCGGCTCGCGCCGCACTGGCGCGCGGGCCAGCGGGTCGCGTGGGCCACCAAGGGCTTCGAACTCGGCTCCGGCCTGCTGCCGCACCAGGTTGCGCGCGAGGTGCTCGGCCCGCAGGTGCCGATCGCGGTGCTGTCCGGACCGACCTTCGCGCGCGAGGTCGGCGCGGGGCTGCCGACCGCGATGACGGTCGCCTCGCCGGACGAGCGCTTCGCCGCCGAGCTCGCCACCAGCCTGTCCAGCCAGAACTTCCGCGCCTATACCTCGCCTGACATCGTCGGCGTCGAGGTCGGCGGCGCCGTCAAGAACGTGCTCGCAATCGGCACCGGCATCGCCGACGGCATGGGCTTCGGCGCCAACACGCGCATCGCGCTGATCACGCGCGGGCTCGCCGAGATGACCCGGCTCGGGCTCGCGCTCGGCGCGCGCCAGGAAACCTTCATGGGACTCGCCGCGCTCGGCGACCTCGTGCTGACCTGCACCGACGACCAGTCGCGCAACCGCCGCTTCGGGCTCGCGATCGCCGCCGGTCGCTCGCCGGCCGAGGCGCAGCACGAGATCGGTCAGGTCGTCGAGGGCGTGCAGGCGGCGCGCGCCGTGCGCGCGGTCGCGGCGCGTGCCGGCGTCGAGATGCCGATCGCCGAACAGGTCTACGGCGTGCTGTACGAGGGCCGCGACGTGCGCGCGGCGGTGCGCGCGCTGATGGGCCGCGAGCTCAAGCGCGAATAGCCGTTCGCGCTCAGCGGCGCCGTTGCACGCGGCGCGTCAGCCACTCACCTGCGGCGAGCACCGCGAGAATGGCGATCGCGCTCGGCAGACGCGGCGTCGGCGGCAGGCCGAGCGAGCGCGCCAGCAGCTCGAAGGCGCCAAGCGCTGCGCCGAGCAGCGCGAGACCCCACAGGCAGGAGCGCGGCCAGGCGAAGCCGAGCAGGCCCGCGCCGAGCGCCGACAGCGTCGCGATCCGCAGCGGCAGCGACAGCGAGGACGCCAGCGGTGACGGCGGCGTGAGCAGCAGCACGACGGCGCGCGCAATGATCAGCCAGCCGGCACCGAGGCGCAGCAAGGCCATCAGCCACGTGCCCGGCCGGCGGCGGCCCGGCCAGCGCTGGTGCGATTCCTCGCTCACGGCGCGTCCATCCGGAAGCCGTTCTGGCGCCAGGCCTCGTAGATCACCAGCGCCACCGAGTTCGACAGGTTGACGCTGCGATTGCCGGGCCGCATCGGGATGCTGACGACCGCTTCCGGCGGCAGCGTCGCGAGCACCGATGGCGGAAGCCCGGTCGTCTCGCGGCCGAACAGGAACGCGTCGCCCGGTCGGTAGCGCGGCTCGCTGTAGCCGGCGCGGCCGCCGGTCTCGACCGCGTACAGCCGTGGCGGCGCGACCTGGCGCAGGCAGGCGGCGAGGTCCGGGTAGTCCCGCACGCGGGCCATTTCGTGGTAGTCAAGGCCGGCGCGACGCACCTGCGCGTCGTCGATCGAGAAGCCGAGCGGATGCACCAGATGCAGCCGGCAACCGGTGTTGGCGGCGAGGCGGATCACGTTGCCGGTGTTCGGCGGGATCTCGGGCTCGAGCAGGATGATGTCGAACATGCGGCCGTGGTCCGGGGTTGGCCGGCTATAATCCTCGCATGCCCGACGTCCGTGAAGCCCTGCCTGCCTCGCTCGCGCTCAGCTTCTGCGGTCTGCCGTTCGCCTCGCCGATCGTGCTGCTCTCAGGCTGCGTCGGCTTCGGCGAGGAATACACCCGCGTCGCGGGCTTTTCGAACCGCGACTGCGGCGCCATCGTGCTCAAGGGCACGACCCTCCGGCCGCGCCTCGGCAATCCGCCGCACCGCGTCTACGAGACGCCGATGGGCATGCTGAACGCGATCGGGCTGCAGAACCCTGGCGCGCCGCACGTCGTCGGCAAGATCCTGCCGGAACTGGACTTCGAGGAGACACGCTTCATTGCCAACGTCTCCGGCAGCACGATCGATGAATACGTTGAGGTGGTGCGCCACTTCGACGATTCGCCGATCGACGCGATGGAGATCAACATCTCCTGTCCGAACGTCAAGGAAGGCGGCGTGCAGTTCGGCAACTACCCGGACATGAGCGCGCGCGTGGTGGCCGCCTGTCGTGCCGCGACCGCCAAGCCGCTGATCACCAAGCTTTCGCCGAACCAGACCGACATCCGCGAAAACGCCCGGCTGTGCATCGAGGCCGGCAGCAACGGCCTCGCGGTCATCAACACCGTCATGGGCATGGCGATCGACGCGCGCACGCGCCGGCCGCTGATCGGCAACATCCAGGGCGGGCTGTCGGGCCCGGCGATCAAGCCGATCGCGCTGCTCAAGGTGCACCAGGTCTACGACGTCGCCAAGCGCCACGGCGTGCCGATCATCGGCCAGGGCGGCATCGTCAGCGCCACCGATGCGCTCGAGTTCCTGATCGCCGGGGCGAGCGCCGTCGGCGTCGGCACCGCGCTCTTCTACGACCCGCACGCCTGCCGGCACATCAACGCCGGCATCGCCGCCTACCTCGCCGAGAACGGCATGGCCAGCGTCGCGGCGCTGACCGGCACGCTCGACTGCTCGCGGCCGGCCGCCGCGCACTGATTAGACCGGCGGCGCCAGCCGGATGCCGCGGCGCTCGAACTCGGCGGCGATCGCGAGGTGGATCGCCTGCTGCACGTCGAGGAACTGGGTGTAGTCCTGGCCGGCGACGACGAACGAGGCCTCGTACTCGGGGCCGCGCGCGACAAAGCCGACCAGGTGCGCACGCTCGAAGCTGCCGCGCGGCTGGGCGACGACGGCGGCACGGACGATCTGCGGAACCGCGGCGAGATCGGCGGCGGCGGTGTCGAGCGCGACCACGAAGCGGAACACCGAACGGCGCTCGGCGAGCCGGCCGAAGTTGCGGATCCGGGCCTTCACCAGCTCGGCGTTGGCGACCACGATCTGCTCGCCGCTCGTGCTCCGCAGGCGCGTGCTCTTGATGCCGACCGCCTCGACGATGCCGCTGTAGCCGGACTCGAGCGTCAGCGAGTCGCCGACCTCGAAAGGCTTGTCGAGCGCGATCGACACCGACGCGAACAGGTCGCCGAGCACGTTCTGCACGGCGAGCGCGACCGCGATGCCGCCGATGCCGAGGCCGGCGAGCAGCGTCTTGACCTGGAAGCCCAGGTTGTCGAGCGCGAGCAGCACGACGATCGCCCAGATCGCGAGGTTGGCGACGAACTGGGCGATCGTGACCATCGCCTGCGGCTTGCCGTTGCGCGTCGTCGCCGTCTGTTTCTCGAGGTAGAAGCGCACCGCGGCCGACGCCCACAGCCCGAGCTGCAGCGCCACCAGCACCACGATCACGCCGGTGCTCAGGCGCTCGGAGCGTGGACCGAGGTCGAGGAACTTGGAGCCGACCAGCAGCGAGACGGCGAATAGCGCCGAGACCTTGGTGCGGCGCTGCAGCTGCAGCAGCAGCCGCAGGCCGGGCGGCAGCTCGTGCCCGGCGAAGCGACGCGTGCGCGCGCCGAGCTGGCGATGCAAGAACAGCAGGGTCAGGAAGCTGACGACGCCGAGGCCGAGCGCGTAGACCCAGTCGGAGAGCGGGTTGCCGAACAGGAGCCGGTCCGGATCAAGCCCGATGCGCTGCAGCAATTCCACCATGGCCGTGATTATAGCGACCGCCGGCGCCGCGCTGGGCGAGGTGCATGCCAGAATGCCGCGCCCGTCCACTGCGTGAGGCCTGCATGGACCCTGTCTGGCTCAAGAGCTATCCGCGCGAGGTGAACCCGGCGCCGGTGATTCGCGGCGGCTCGGTGGCCGAGCTGATCGTCGAGCACTGCGAGCGCTTCGCCGATCGCGAGGCGTTCTGGTCGCGCGGCCGCTCGCTGAGCTTCGGCGAGTGCCTCGCGGCGGCGCGCGCCTTCGCCGGCTGGCTGCGCCGCGAGGGCGTCGCGCCGGGCGAGCGCGTCGCGATCATGCTGCCCAACGTCCTGGCCTTCCCGGTGGCAAGCTACGGCGCGCTGCTCGGCGGGCACGTCGTCGTCAACGTCAATCCGCTGTACACGGCGCGCGAGCTCAGCCACCAGCTCGGCGATGCCGGCGCACGGACGCTGGTCGTGTGGGAACCGGCCTTGCCGGCGATTGAGCAGGCGCTCGCCGAATTGCGTCTCGAGCGCATCGTCGTGGTCGCGCCTGACGCGCTGCTAGGACCTGCCCCGGCGCGCGCGCCGCGCGGCAACGGTGCCGGGCCCGCGTGGCACGCGCTCGAGGCGGTGCTGGCGGCCGGCGCGGCCGAGCCGCTGGCGCCGGTGGCCGTCGATCCGCAGAGCCCTGCATTCCTGCAGTACACCGGCGGCACGACCGGCGTATCGAAAGGCGCCGTGCTGACGCACTTCAACGTGCTCGCCGACCTCGCGCAGCAGCTGGCGTGGAGCGCGCCGTTCATGCCGGCGCGTCTCGCGCCGCACCGCGCGGTCACCGCGCTGCCGCTGTACCACATCGCGGCGTTGATGGCGGGCATGTTCCGCCAGCTGCTGCACGGCGGCTCCTGCATCCTGATCGCCAGTCCCCGCAACCTCGACGAGCTGGTCGAGACGATGCGCACGGAGCGCTTCACGACGATGGGCGGCATCAACACGCTCTACGCCGCGCTGCTCAACCACCCGCGCATCCGCGAGGTGGACTTCTCGCAGTGCTGGGCATCCGGCGCCGGCGCGAGCGCGACCCAGCAGGCGGTCGTCGACGGCTGGCAGGCGCTGACCGGTATGAGCATCGTCGAGGGCTACGGCATGACCGAGACCTGCTGCTACATCAGCCAGGCGTCGCTCGACGGCCGGCCCTTCAATGGCTCGGTCGGGCTGCCCTACCCGCTGACGGAGATCTCGATCCGCGATCTCGACGAGCGTGAGGTCGGCATCGGCGAGCCAGGCGAGATCTGCGTCCGCGGTCCGCAGGTCATGGCCGGCTACTGGAACCGACCGGACGAGACGGCCAAGGCGATGACCGAGGACGGCTTCCTGCGCAGCGGCGACATCGGCAGCATCGACGCCGACGGCTGGCTCAGGATCTCGGACCGCAAGAAGGACATGATCCTGGTGTCCGGCTTCAACGTCTTTCCGAACGAGATCGAGGCCGTGCTGCTGACCCACCCCAAGGTGCTGGAAGCGGCGGTCGTGTCGGTGCCGGACCGCCGCTCCGGCGAAGTGCCGGGCGCATTCGTCGTGCGCCGCGACCCGTCGCTGACCGCGGCCGAGCTGCACGCCTTCTGCGCCGCGCAGCTCACCGCCTACAAGTGTCCGAAGCGCATCGAGTTCCGCGACGCGCTGCCGAAGACGCCGGTCGGCAAGATCCTGCGGCGCGCGCTGCGCGACGAGGCGCGGCAGCTCGGCAGCTGAGGCGCGCTCAGGCGGCGGAGGGCTCGCTGTCGGCGCTGCCGTCCATGCCGAGCTCGCGCATCTTGCGGGTCAGCGTGTTGCGGCCCCAGCCGAGCACCTTGGCCGCGTCCTGGCGCCGGCCCTCGGAACGCGCCAGCGCGACGCGGATCAGCGTGCGCTCGAATTCCGGCAGCGCCGCGTCGAGCAGCGGCTCGCCGCCCTCGCGCGCGCGGCCGCGGGCCCACTGCTCGAGCGCTCGCGCCCAGTCGTCCTGCGCCTCGAGGCGCGGCGGTCCGCCGAGCTCGGCAGGCAGGTCCTCCGGGCGGATCTCGCTGCCCGGCGCCGCGACCATCAGCCGCCGGCAGACGTTGACGAGCTGGCGGACGTTGCCCGGCCAATCGGCGCCGAGCAGAGCGCGCTGCGCGGCCGGTGTCAGCGCCTTGGGATCCGCGCCGAGCTCGCGCGCCGCGGCGACCAGGTAGTGGCGTAGCAGCTCCGGGATGTCCTCGCGCCGCGCGCGCAGCGGCGGCAGCGCGATGCGGATGACGTTCAAGCGGTGCAGCAGGTCCTCGCGGAACTGGCCGGTCAGCACGCGCGCCTCGAGGTCCTGGTGGGTCGCGGCGATCACGCGTACGTCGACACGGATCGGGGTGTTGCCGCCGACGCGGTAGAACTCGCCCTCGGCCAGTACCCTGAGCAGCCGCGTCTGCAGCGCCTTCGACATGTCGCCGATTTCGTCGAGGAACAGCGTGCCGCCGTCGGCCTGCTCGAAGCGTCCGCGGCGCAGGCTGTCGGCACCGGTAAACGCGCCCTTCTCGTGGCCGAACAGCTCCGATTCCAGCAAGTCCGGGGTGAATGCCGAGGTGTTGAGGGCGATGAACGGCTTCGCCGCCCGCGGGCTGTGCCGATGCAGCGCGCGCGCCACCAGTTCCTTGCCGGTGCCGGACTCGCCGTTGATCAGCACCGTCATGCTCGAGCGCGACAAGCGGCCGATGGCGCGGAACACCTCCTGCATCGCGGGCGCGTGGCCGAGCAGTTCCGGGATCTGGCCGTCATCCGCCGGTCCCGCGCTCGGCGCCGCGGGCTCGTGCGCGGCGCGGCGCACCAGCGCGACCGCCTCGTCGATGTCGAAGGGCTTCGGCAGGTACTCGAAGGCGCCGCCCTGGTAGGCGGCCACCGCGGCCTCGAGGTCGGTGTGCGCGGTCATCACGATCACCGGCAGGCGCGGGTGCGAGGCTTGCACCTCGTCCAGCAGCTTGAGGCCGCTCTTGCCGGGCATGCGGATGTCGGTGATCAGCACGTCAGGCTCGCCGCTCGCGAGCGCGGTGAGCGCGCCCTGCGCCTCCTCGAAGGCGCGCGGCTCCATGCCGCTGGCCCTGAGCGCGCGTTCCAGCACCCAGCGGATCGAGGCATCGTCGTCGACGAGCCAGACGGAGAGCGGTTCAGCCATCGGATGCTTCCTCGAACGGCAACAGCAGCGTGAAGACGGTTTGGCCGGGACGGCTTTCGAACTCGATCAGCCCGCCGTGGCGCGTGACCAGGTCCTGCGCGACGGCGAGGCCGAGGCCGGTGCCGCCGGGCCGGCTGGTCACGAGCGGATAGAAGATCGTGTCGGCGAGTTCCGGCGGGACGCCCGCGCCGTTGTCCTCGAACTGGATGGTGGCGACGACGCGATGCCGGCGCGCGCCGATCGTCGCGTTGACGATGGCGCGCGTGCGCAGCGTCAGGCGGCCGTATTCGCCGAGCGCCTGCACGGCGTTGCGACCGAGGTTCAGCATCGCCTGGATCATCTGGTCGCGGTCGGCGAACACCGCCGGCAGGCTCGGATCGTAGTCGCGCAGGATCGCGACCCCGCCCGGCGCCTCGCTGCGCAGCAGCTGGTAGACGTGCTGCAGCATCTCGTGCGGGTTGATCGACACCTTGTTCGGCGGCGCGCCGGGCCCGAGCAGGTTGTCGACCAGCTTTCGCAGCCGGTCGGCCTCGCGGATGATGAGTCGCGTGTAGTCCTTGAGCGGCTCCGCCGGCAGCTCGCGCTCGAGCAGCTGCGCCGCGCCGCGCAGGCCGCCGAGCGGATTCTTGATCTCGTGCGCGAGCTGCCGGACCATCTGCCGGCTGCCGTCGAGCTGCGCCAGCAGCGCGTTGTCGCGGCTGATGCGCTGCTGGCGGGTGGTGTCGGAGATCTCGAGCAGCACGTGCCCGGCGTCGAGCGGCGAGGCGGTGCAGTCAACGACGAAGTGGCTGTCACCGCGGGTCATCGGCGAAATCCTGAGCTCGCGGTGCATGATCGGCTCGGCGCCGCTGCGCGCGCGCTCGACGATGCGCTCGATCGGCGCCGCCTCGCGCACCAGCTCGGCGAGCGGCCGGCCGCGGGCCTGGTTGATACCGACGGCGAGCAGCACTTGTGCCGCGGAGTTCAGGTAGTCCACCGCGCCGTGCGCGTCGACGATCGCGACCGCGGTCGTCAGCGCGTCGAGCAGGCTGTCGGGACGCCCGCCGGACTCGGCGACGCGGGCTTCAAGCGCCATGGCGCACCGGCGCGCCGCGCGGCGTCCTCAGTGCTTGATCTTGGTCTTGGGCAGGGACGGGCCCTGCGGCGGCTGCGCGACCGAGGTCTGGCGCACGACGAAGGTAACTGGCGCCGACGAGATCATTTCGTCGCCGTCGGCATTCGTGACGCTGGCGACGACCGTGTGCTCGCCGCGCGTCACCGCGATCGAGGCCGTGCCCTCCGCGCTGCCCTGCTGCGATTTGCCGTCGATGACGAACCATAACCGGTGACCGTCCGCGAGACCGGGTTCTAGCGCCGCGACGACGTCGACGCGGCCACCGGTGTTCCAGAGGACGCCGCCGTCCTCGGGGCCGGTGATGGCGAGACTGGTGTAGCCCTGCGTCGCTGCGGGGCGCTTCGGCTGCTCGCGGGCGCTGGCGCTGGACTGCGGCGCACCCTGGTAGGTCTGGGCCGAAGCGATCCGCACCTTCTGGGCTCCGGGCTCAGGTCGGTCTGAGTAGTGGGTGACGCCGTCGGCGTCCACCCATTTGTAGAGCGTCGCGCCGCCGCACGCGGCGAACGCGACGCAGCAAAGCGCCGCGCCGAAACACAACCGGCCAAGGGTTGAACGCCTGGAGCGCATGAAGTCAGCATAGCCCTTCGCCTCCGGTGTGACAAAGAACCTCCGCGCCGGGGACCTCGTCAGTCGCTCGGTTCGCGCACCACGTCACAGACGGCCGCGGCCGAGGCCGGCGGCGCTTGCCGTCGCCCCGGCCGGGAAGCCGTCAGACGCTGTAGTACATGTCGAACTCGATCGGATGCGTCGTCATTCGCAGGCGGGTGACTTCCTGCATCTTGAGGCCGATGTAGGCGTCGATCACGTCGTCGGTGAACACGCCGCCCTTCTTCAGGAACTCGCGATCCTTGTCCAGGTACTCAAGCGCCATGTCGAGCGAGTGGCAGACGGTCGGGATGTGCTTCGCCTCCTCAGGCTCGAGGTCGTAGAGGTCCTTGTCCGCCGGGTCGCCGGGGTGAATCTTGTTCTGGATGCCGTCGAGGCCCGCCATCATCATCGCCGCGAAGGCGAAGTACGGGTTGGCGCACGAGTCCGGGAAGCGCACCTCGATGCGACGCGCCTTCGGGCTCGACACCCACGGCACCCGGATCGACGCCGAGCGATTGCGGGCCGAGTAGGCGAGCATGACCGGCGCCTCGAAGCCCGGCACCAGTCGCTTGTAGCTGTTGGTCGCCGGGTTCGTGAACGCGTTCACCGCGCGCGCGTGCTTGATGATGCCGCCGATGTAGAACAGGCAGGCCTCGGACAGGCCCGCGTACTTGTCACCGGCGAAGATGTTCTTGCCGTCCTTCGACAGCGACTGGTGCACGTGCATGCCGCTGCCGTTGTCGCCGACCAGCGGCTTCGGCATGAAGGTGGCGGTCTTGCCGTAGCCGTGCGCGACGTTGAGGATCGCGTACTTGAGGATCTGCACCTCGTCGGCTTTCTTGACCAGGGTGTTGGCGCCGACGCCGATCTCGCACTGGCCGCCGGTCGCGACCTCGTGGTGGTGCACCTCGACGTTGAGGCCGAGCTCCTCGAGCGCGCCGCACATGGCGCCGCGGATGTCCTGGAAGGCGTCCACCGGCGGCACCGGGAAATAGCCGCCCTTCACGCCCGGCCGGTGGCCACGGTTGCCGTCGGCAAGGTCGCTGACGGAGTTCCACGCGCCCTGCACCGAGTTGATCGCGTACGAGGCCGCGTGCATCTCCGCGCCCCACTTGACGTCGTCGAAAATGAAGAACTCGTTCTCCGGCCCGAACAGCGCCGAGTCGGCGATGCCGGTGCTCTTCAGGTACGCCTCAGCGCGCTTGCCGAGCGAGCGCGGGTCGCGCTCGTAGCCCTGCATGGTCGCGGGCTCGATGATGTCGCAGCGAAGGTTGACCGTGGTTTCCTCGAAGAACGGGTCGAGGATCGCGGTGGACGGGTCCGGCATCAGGATCATGTCCGACTCGTTGATGCCCTTCCAGCCGGCGATCGAGGAGCCGTCGAACATCTTGCCGTCGACGAAGAACTCCTCGTTGACGTAGCGCGAGGGGATCGTGACGTGCTGCTCCTTGCCACGCGTGTCCGTGAACCGCAGATCGGCGTACTTGACCTCACGGTCCTTGATCAGCTTCACCACATCGGCGGGCGTCGTCATCGCAAACCTCCAGATAGCGGGCGTTGGCGGGCAATCGAGGTCCGAGAGATTGCAGGATCCATGCCGGTGCACCCGGATGGAGCAGAATCAGGCGCTTAGGCGTGTCTGCAGCTCCAGGACGCGCGATTATCGCACCACTTTGGTGCAAAGTCAGCGTGTTGTGCACCACGATGGAGCATTCGGTGCCCCCGTGCAGGGTCACCGGCCGCAGAGCTCAGGACGCTGGCAGCGCCGGGAATTGCGTCCGGAGCCGCTTCTTGTCGAGCTTGCCGGTCGCGCCGAGCGGCATCTCGGCGACGAACACCACCTGCTCCGGCATCCACCACTTGGCGATCTTGCCGTCGAGGAACGCCAGGAATTCGTCGCCGGTCGCGTCCTGACCGGGCTTGAGCTTGACCACCAGCAGCGGCCGCTCGCGCCACTTCGGGTGCGGCACGGCGATCACCGCCGCCATCAGCGCCTTCGGGTGGCTGGCGGCGATGTTCTCGATCTCGACCGAGCTGATCCATTCGCCACCGGACTTGATCACGTCCTTCGAGCGGTCGGTGATGTGCAGGTAGCCTTGCGCGTCGATCGTGCCGATGTCGCCGGTATCGAAATAGCCCTCGGCGTCGAGGACGTCGCGGTCCTCGCCGAAGTAGCGCGCGACCACCGCCGGCCCCGCGACCTTGAGCAGGCCCTGCTGCGCGCCGTCATGCGGCAGCCGCTCGCCGCTCTCGCCGCTGATCTTCATGTCGACGCCGAACGGCACGCGGCCCTGCTTGAGGGTGTAGGCCAGCTGCGCCTCGGCATCCAGCGCCGCGACCGCGGCGTTCGGCCGGCCGGAGACCGTGCCGATCGGCGACAGCTCGGTCATCCCCCAGCCGTGCAGCACCTCGACACCATGGTCGTCGCGGAAGGAGCGCGCCACGGCCTCCGGGCAGGCGCTGCCACCGATCAGCACGCGCTTGAGGCTCGAGAGGCGCAGGCGCTGCGCTTTCAGATGCGCAAGTAGCAGCTGCCAGACGGTCGGCACGCCGCCGGAGAAGGTGACTTGTTCCTGCTCGAGCAACTCGTAGAGCGATGCCGGATCGAGCTTCGGCCCCGGCAGCACCAGCTTGGCGCCGGCCGCGGCGGCCGCGAACGGCAGGCCCCAGGCGTTGGCGTGGAACATCGGCACGATCATCATCACCGTGTCGCGCGCCGACAGCGCGAACACTTCGTACTGGGACACGATCAGCGTGTGCAGCACCTGGGAGCGATGCGAATAGAGCACGCCCTTCGGGTTGCCGGTGGTGCCGGACGTGTAGCAGAGCGCCGCGGCGGTGTGCTCGTCGAACTGGCCCCAGCGCACGTCCGTGCGCTGGCCCGCGATCAGGGTCTCGAAGGCGATGCCCTCGCCGCCCGGCCGTTGCGCCTCGTCGCACAGGTACACGACCTGCTCGAGCGTCGGGCACTGCGCGCGAAGCCGCGCAACGATCGGCGCGAACTGCAGGTCGGCGAACAGCCAGCGGTCGCCGGCATGGTTGACGATGTAGACCAGCTGCTCCTCGAACAGCCGCGGGTTCAGGGTATGGCAGACGGCGCCCATGCCCATGATCCCGAACCACGCCTCGACGTGGCGGCTGACGTTCATCGACAGCGTCGCGACGCGCGTGCCTTGGCCGACGCCGCCGGCGAGCAGCGCCGCGGACAGCTGGCGCGCGCGCCGCTCGACGTCCTGCCAGGTCATGCGGCTGATGGCGCCGTCGGCGCCGCGGGTCACGAGCTCGCGGCCGCCATGCCAGCGCGCGGCGTGCACGAGGAAGCGGTCGACGGTCATCGCCCAGTGCTGCATCCGGTCGCCGACGTCTGACGCGTCGTTCACGCTCATTCACATCCCCCGCCGCGGAGCCCCGTTCGGCGCGCCCGGCCCCAAGATACCGGAACGGAGCGGGCCCCGTGCTCCGCTATAATCGCCGACTTCGCGCTGCCGGGCTGCCGGCGACAGTCGCTCGAGGCAACCGATGGCCCGCCCAGGGATCCGCCCCCGCACGTTCCAGGACCTGATCCTCGCGCTGCAGCGCTACTGGGCAGAGCAGGGCTGCGTGCTGCTGCAGCCCTACGACATGGAGGTCGGTGCCGGCACCTTCCACACCGCGACCTTTCTGCGTGCGGTCGGGCCGGAGCCGTGGAGCGCCGCCTACGTGCAGCCGTCGCGCCGGCCGACCGACGGCCGCTACGGCGAGAACCCGTTCCGGCTGCAGCACTACTACCAGTTCCAGGTGGCCATCAAGCCGTCGCCGCCCAACTTCATCGACCTGTATCTCGGCTCGCTCACGGCGCTCGGCTTCGACACGCTGACGCACGACATCCGCCTCGTCGAGGACAACTGGGAGTCGCCGACGCTCGGCGCCTGGGGCCTCGGCTGGGAGATCTGGCTGAACGGCATGGAGATCACGCAGTTCACCTACTTCCAGCAGGTGGGCGGCCTTGACTGCCGGCCGGTCATGGGCGAGATCACCTACGGCCTCGAGCGCCTCGCGATGTACCTGCAGGGCGTCGAGAGCGTCTACGACCTCACTTGGGCGGACGGGCCGCTCGGCCGCGTCAGCTACGGCGACGTCTATCACCAGAACGAGGTCGAGCAGTCGAAGTACAACTTCGAGTACGCCGACACCGAGGAGCTGTTCCGGCAGTTCGACGCGCACGAGCGCGAGTGCCAGCGGATGCTCGCGGTGCCACTGGCGCTGCCGGCCTACGAGCGCATGCTGAAGGCCTCGCACACCTTCAACCTGCTCGATGCGCGCCGCGCGATCTCGGTCACCGAGCGGCAGCGCTACATCCTGCGCGTGCGGCAACTGGCGCGCGGCGTCGCCGAGGCCTACTACAAGAGCCGCGAGGCGCTCGGCTTCCCGATGCTGCGCACGGTCGTGCCGCGCGTCGATCCGCCGCTGCCCGGCGCGAGCCGCGGCGACGGCGGGAGGCTCGCGTGAGCGCGCGCGACCTGTTGGTCGAGATCGGCACCGAGGAGCTGCCGCCGAAGTCGCTGCCGGCGCTGTCGCAGGCCTTCGGCGACGGCGTCGTCGCCGGGCTCGACGCGGCGGGCGTCGGCCACGGCAAGGCGCAGCTCTACGCCGCGCCGCGCCGCCTTGCGGTGCTCGTGCGCCGCGTCGCCGAACGCCAGCCGGACCAGGAGCTCAGGCGGCGCGGACCGCCGGTGAGCGCGGCGTTCGGCGCCGACGGCCAGCCGAGCCGCGCCGCGACCGCGTTCGCCGAGTCCTGCGGCACGACGGTCGCCGCGCTCGGCCGCGTGACCGAGCCCAAGGGCGAGTTCCTGCACTACAGCGGCGTGAAGTCAGGCGTCGCGACCGGGACGCTGCTCGAGGCCATCGTCGCCGGCTCGCTCGAGCGGCTGCCGATCGCCAAGCGCATGCGCTGGGGAAGCGGCGCCGCCGAGTTCGTGCGACCGGTGCACTGGATCGTGCTGCTGTTCGGCGGCGAGGTCATCCCGGCGCGCATTCTCGGCATCGTCGCCGGCAACCGCACGCGCGGCCACCGCTTCATGGCGCCGCGCGAGATCGTGCTGCGCACGCCGGCGAGCTACGCGGCGCGCCTCGAGAAGGCCGGCAAGGTGGTGGCCGACTTCGCGGTACGTCGCGAGCGGATCCGCGGCGGCGTCGTCGCGCTCGCCGCCGAGCACGGCGCCGAGGCGCTGATGAGCGAGGCGCTGCTCGACGAGGTGACGGCGCTGGTCGAGTGGCCGGTGCCGATCGCTGGCCGTTTCGAGGAACGCTTCCTCGCGCTGCCGCCGGAGGTGCTGATCGCGACGCTGCAGGACCATCAGCGCTACTTCCCGGTGCGGGCGCCGGGCGGCGCACTGCTGGCGCGCTTCATCACGGTCGCCAACATCCAGAGCCGCGCGCCGGAGGAGGTGCGGGCCGGTAACGAGCGCGTCGTGCGGCCGCGGCTCGCGGATGCGGCCTTCTTCTGGGACCAGGACCGCCGCCAGCCGCTCGCCGCGCGGCGCGAGGCGCTGAAGAAGGTCACCTTCCAGGCGCAGCTCGGCTCCTACGACCAGAAGAGCGAGCGCGTGAAGCGGCTTGCGACCCTGCTGGCACCGATCGTCGGCGCCGACCTGGCGGCGTGCGCGCGCGCCGCCGAGATCGCCAAGTGCGACCTGCTGACCGGCCTGGTCGGCGAGTTCCCGGAGCTGCAGGGCACGATGGGCGGCTACTACGCGCGCCACGACGGCGAGCCGGCCGAGGTCGCCGCGGCGATGGCCGAGCAATACCTGCCGCGCTACGCCGGCGACGCGCTGCCCGCGACCGGCGTCGGCACGGCGCTGGCGCTTGCCGACAAATTGGACACCATCGTCGGCATCTTCGCGACCGGCCAGAAGCCGTCCGGCACCAAGGACCCGTTCGCGCTCCGGCGCCTGGCACTCGGCGTGCTGCGGATCGTGCTCGAGAAGCGTCTCGAGATCGACCTCGCGACGCTCGTCGCCGCCGCCCTCGAGCTCGCGCGCGCCGACATCGCGAGCGTCGCCGCCGGCCGCGCCGAGAGCGGCAAGCCGGCGGCCGCGGTGCCGGCAGGCGCGGTGGCCGGCGAGGTCTACGACTACATCTTCGAGCGGCTGCGGGCCTTCTACCTCGAGGGCGGCGGCGGCATCACGACCGAGATGTTCGACGCGGTGCTCGACCGGCGCCCGCCCTCGCCGCTCGACTTCGACGCGCGGCTGCGCGCGCTCGGCGCGTTCCTCGAGCTGCCGGACGCGGCGGCGCTCGCCGGTGCCAACAAGCGCATCGGCAACATCCTGCGCAAGGCGGACGGCGGCGCGGCCACGGCGCTCGACGAGCGACTGCTGACGCTCGCCGAGGAACAGGCACTCGCGCGCGCGCTGCGCCAGGTCCGCGCGCCGGTCGAGGCCTTGCTCGCGCAGCGCGACTACACGCGCGCGCTGCAGACGCTCGCGGCGCTGCGACCGGCGGTCGACGCGTTCTTCGACAAGGTGATGGTGATGGCGGACGACGCGGCGGTGCGCGCCAACCGGCTGCACTTGCTGGCCGCGGTGCGGCGTCTGTTCCTCGAGGTCGCGGACCTGTCGCGTTTGCCGGGCTGAGCGTGCGGCAGCGGCCGCGCACCGCTAGCGGTCAGCGCCGGTCCCGGCGGCGGTCTCGGCCGCGGCCCGAGCCGCGGCACGCGCCACCCGGTCCGCCTTCAGGCGCTTGCCGTCCAGCGGCCGGATCTCGCCGATCGGGCACCGCTCGCGGTGCCCCGGGAACAGCGACTCGAAGCGGCTGACGGTGTGCAGCGTCGAACTCACGCCGAGGTACTCGGTGAAGTCGAGTTCGAAGCAGGGTGGGCGCACCTCGACGAGATAGGCGTGGTTGACGTCCACCCACAGCACGACGTGTTCCTTGCCGGCGCGCTGCCAGTCGTCGAAGCGGAAGAAGTGGAACTCCTCGACCGGCGCGCCGGCGAACGGCAGGTAGTCCTCGAGTGGCGGTTCGGCGCGTTGCGCGCTGTCCACGCAGGCAGGCAGCACCAGCAGGGCGACGAGCGCGGGCGCGGCGAGCTTCATGGCGGCATCCCCGGACGTCGAGGCACGACGCATCATAGAACGGCTGCGCGATCGCCGGGTTGACGGCGATTCCCGTACACTCGCCCATCCATGCAGTGGCTGCGCTCGCTCGTCCTGACGTCGTTCATGTTCGCCTCGACGGTGCTGTACTCGGGCATCGTGCTGGCGAGCTTCTGGTTGCCGTACGAGCGCCGCTACTCGGTGGTGCGTGGCTGGGCGCGGCTGCAGCTCGCCGCGGCGCGGGTCTTGTGCGGACTGGACTACGTCGTCGAGGGCCGCGAGCACATCCCACCGGGCAGCCATATCTCGATGTGGCGCCACTCGTCGGCCTGGGAGACGGTCGCGCAGGCGGTGATCTTCCCGCCGCAGGCGTGGGTGCTGAAGCGCGAGATCCTCTGGATCCCGATCATCGGCTGGGCCACCTGGCTGATGCGGCCGATCGCGATCAACCGCTCGGCGCACAGCGTGGCGCGCAACCAGGTCATCGCACTCGGCCGCCAGTGCCTCGAGGCCGGGCGCTGGATCCTGATCTACCCTGAGGGCACGCGCGTCGCGGTCGGCGAGCGTCGCCGCTACGGCATCAGCGGCGCGCTGCTCGGCGCGGCCGCCGGCTGCAAGATCGTGCCGGTGGCGCACGACGCCGGACGCTACTGGGCGCGACGCGGCCTGCTCAAGCGCCGCGGCACGATCCGCGTCGTGATCGGGCCGCCGATCGAGTGCGCCGGCCGCGAGCCGCGCGACATCCTCGAGGACGCGCGCGCCTGGATCGACGGCAAGACCGCCGAGCTCGGCGGCTGAGCGGCGCGCTGCGCGCTCAATGCAACTTGACCTGCGGCTCGGTGCGCCGCGTGATCATCCGCACCAGCGTGTCGAGCAAGACCTTCGCCGGGCCGTGCAGCGCGAGCTCGTGCATCTTGTAGAGCGACAGGTACATCAGGCGCGCGAAGTAGCCCTCGATCATCAGGCTGCCGCGGGTGATGGAGTCCATGAGACTGCCGACGGTGCTGTAGCGCCCGAGCGAGACGAGCGAGCCGAAGTCGCGGTAGCGCCAGGGCCTCGGACTCTGGCCGGCGAGCCGCCGCGGCAGCTGGCGCGCGAGGTGGCTCGCCTGCTGGTGCGCCGCCTGCGCGCGCGGCGGCACGTTGCCACCCTTCCCGGTCCAGGCGCAGGCCGCGCAATCGCCGAGCGCGAAGATCGCCGGGTCGCGCGTGCTCTCAAGCGTCGCTGTCACGAGCAGCTGGTTCTGGCGGTTGGTCTCCAGTCCATCGAGCTCGCGCAGGAAGTCCGGGGCCTTGACGCCGGCCGCCCAGACGACGATCGCTGCCGGCACAAAGCGGCCGCTCGCGGTCCGCACGCCGCCGGCGCCGACCTCGACGACCCGCTCGCCGGTCAGCACCTCGACGTGCAGTTTGGTGAGCAGCCGCAGCGTCGCGGCGGCGAGCCGGTCCGGCAGCGCCGGCAGGATCCGCGGCGCGGCCTCGACGATCGTGATCCGCAGATCGCGCTCCGGGTCGATGCGGTCGAGCCCGTAGGCGACCAGCTCGCGCACCACCTTGTGCAGTTCAGCAGACAGCTCGACGCCGGTCGCGCCGGCGCCGATGATGACGATGCCGAGTGCCCCCGGCGACGGCGGCACGGGCTCGAGGTCCGCCTTGAGGCAACTGTTGAGGAGCCGCGCGTGAAATCGCGCCGCCTGCTCGGCGGAGTCGAGCGAGATCGAGTGCGCTGCCGCGCCGGGCGTGCCGAAGTCGTTCGTCTGACTGCCGATCGCGACGACCAGCGTGTCGTAGGGCACGGCGCGCGCCGGCACGACCGCCACGCCCTCGGCGTCGACGACCGGCGCGAGCCGCACGCGCCGCGCCGCGTGATCGAGGCCAATCATCTCACCCTGCTGGTAGCGAAAGCCGTGCCAGTGCGCCTGGGCGAAGTAGTTGAGCTCGTGGTCGCCCGGATCCATCGTGCCGGCGGCCACCTTGTGCAGCAGCGGCTTCCAGACGTGCGTGCGGCTGCGGTCGATCAGCGTCACGGCGGCACGGCGGCGCCGGCCGAGGCGATCGCCGAGCCGGGTCGCGAGCTCGAGGCCGCCCGCGCCGCCGCCGACGATCACGATCCGGTGCAGACCCTGATCGCGGCTCATGGAACGACACGCGTACTCGCCGCGGTCTGGCCGAACAGGATCTTCTTCGCTGCCTCGGTCATCGTCGCCGGCCGCCGGAACTCGGCCGCGCGGCCGTAGGCGCGCACGGTCGCCGGTCGCGCCGCGATCGCCTGGAGCCAGCGCCGCACCTGCGGGAACTCGTCGAGGTTCTGCCGCTGCGCCTGCCACGGCACGATCCACGGGTAGATCGCCATGTCGGCGATCGTGTAGTCGGCACCGGCGACGAACGTGCGGCCCGCGAGCCGTCGGTCGAGGACGCCGTAGAGGCGGTTGGTCTCGCGGGTGTAGCGGTCGATCGCGTACGGCACCGGTTCCGGCGCGTAGCGATTGAAGTGGTGGTTCTGGCCGGCCATCGGGCCGAGGCCGGCCACCTGCCAGAACAGCCATTCGAGCACGACCAGCCGCGGCCGCGGCGCGGTGGGCAGGAAGCGGCCGGTCTTCTCGGCGAGGTACAGGAGGATCGCCCCGGACTCGAACACCGACAGCGGCGCAGCGCCATCGGCCGGCGCATGATCGATGATCGCCGGCATGCGGTTGTTCGGGGCGATCGCGAGGAAGGAAGGCCGGAACTGGTCGCCGGCGCCGATGTCGACCGCCGTCAGGCGGTACTCGAGGCCGCTTTCCTCGAGGAACATCGTGATTTTGTGGCCGTTCGGCGTCGGCCAGTAGAACAGCTCAATCATCGCGGCATCCCTGCGTCGACCGGGAGCGGACGATTATCTCACCAGCCGGCGCGAGTGCGCCGCGCCGCGCTCACCAGATGCGAGCGCGCCTTGCGGGTTCCACATACAGCGAGTCGGCCGGCTGCACGTCGAAGGCGGCATACCAGGCATCGATGTTGCGCACGATGCCGTCCACGCGGAAGCGCCGCCACGAGTGCGGGTTGCTGACCGTGAGCTGGCGGATCGCGTCCTCGCGCGCCTTGCCGCGCCACACTTGCGCGTAGGCGCGGAAGAAGCGCTGCTCGCCGCTCAGGCCGTCGAGCAGCGGCGCCGGCGCGCCGTGCAGCGACGCGTGGTAGGCGTCCAGCGCGATCGCTACGCCGCCGAGGTCGGCCAGGTTCTCACCCATCGTCAGGTCCGGGTTGATATGCAGGCCGGCCACCGGCTGGTAGCTCGCGAACTGGGCGCCGAGCACGGCAGCGCGCTCTTTGAAGGCGCGCGCGTCAGCCGCCGTCCACCAGTCGCGCAGCGCACCGGTGGCGTCGAGCGTGCGGCCTTGGTCGTCAAAGCCGTGGGTGAGCTCGTGGCCTATGATCGAGCCGATGCCGCCGAAATTGACCGCCGGATCGGCGTTCGGGTCGAAGTTCGGCGGCTGCAGGATCGCGGCCGGGAACACGATGTCGCGTAACGAACCGTTGTAGGCGTCGACGGTCTGTGGCGTCATGCCCCAATCGCTCTTGTCGACCGGGCCGTCGCTGCGCGCGACATAGAAGTTCCAGTCGGCGGCGGCGGCGCGGCGCACGTCGCCGAGCAGGTCGTCGTCACGGATCTCGAGTTGCGCGTAGTCGCGCGGCGTATCGGGATAGCCGACCTTGACCACGTAGGTGTCGAGCTTGCGCAGCGCTTCGGCGCGCGTGGCCTCGCCCATCCAGTCGAGCCGCTCGATGCGCGCGCGGTAGGCGTGCAGGACCTTGGCGACCAGCGCCTCGATGCCCGCCTTGGTCGCCGGCGGGAAGTAGCGGGCCGTGTACAGCTCGCCGACCGCCCAGTTGAGCGTGCCGACGCAGCTCTCGGGGGCCGCGGCGCAGTCGCCGCCGGCCACCGCGCGCACGGCGCTCTTCCAGCGCGGCGGCGGCTGCTGGATCCCCTCGAGCGCCTGCTCGCGCAGCGCGAAGCGTGCCGCCGCGAAGTCGTGCGACAGGTACGGCGCGGCGGCGTCGGCGACCGTGAACGCGAGCCACGCGCGCAGTGTCGACAGCGACGTCTCGGCGTAGATGCGCGCGATCCGAGGGAAGGCGCTCTTCTCGAGCACGATGACGCGCTGCTTGGAGCCGAGTCCGGCACCGCGCAGGTAAGCCGGCCACGGGAAACCCGGCGCCAGCTTGGCGAGTTCGGCGGGTGTCGCCGGGTTGTAGATCCGGCTCGTGTCGCGCTGCTCGACTTTGGTCCAGCTCGCCTGCGCGATCCGCGTCTCGAGCGCGACGAGGGCGTCGGCGTTCCTCTGCGGCTGCGGCCAGCCGCAGAGCGTCAGCAGGCGCTCGGCGTAGGCACGCAGCGCCGCCTTCGGCGCCGCGAGCTCGGGCTTGAGGTAGTAGTCACGGTCCGGCAGCGACAGGCCGCCCTGGGTGAGATAGACGGCATAGCGATCGGTGGCCTTGAGGTCGACATCGATGCCGGCGTGGAACAAGGCGCCCTCGAGGCCGACGGCCGAGTGGCCCATCAGCGCCGCGAGCTCGGCCCGCGAGCGGCTCGCGCGGATCGCGCTGAGCTCCGGCGCCAGCGGCTGGCCGCCCGCTGCCTCCGCGCGGGCCTCGTCCATGAAGGCCCGATAGAAGGCGCCGACCTTGCCCTGGAGCGTGCTCGGCGCGTACCCCGGCTGGGCGGCGGCTGCCTCGAGCAGCGTGCGCACCTGGACTTCGGTCTGGTCGCGCAGCATCTGCCCGGCGGTCATCGCCGGCAGGTCCGGCGGGATCTCGGTGCGCGCCAACCAGGCGCCGTTGCTGTAGTCGAAGAAGCTGTCGCCGGGCCGAACCGACGGATCCGCGGCCGACATGTCGATGCCGGCCGGTGGATAGACCGGCGGGCCGACGCTGCGCTGCGGCAGCGCTGCGGCGAGCGCCGCAGCGCTTGCGAGCACGGAGGCGAGCGCGGCGAGGTGGCGTGATGCGGTCGGCATGGCGACTCCTGTCAGCAGCCTCCGGGTCCCAGTGACGACGCGCCCGGCGGCGGATGCCCGCTGCGTCCGGGCACCGCGCTCAGATGTCGAGGTTGGCGACGTAGAGCGCGTTCTTCTCGATGAATTCGCGGCGCGGCTCCACCTGGTCGCCCATCAGCGTGGTGAACAGGTCGTCGGCGGCCACCGCGTCTTCGATGCGCACCTGGATCAGGCGGCGCGTCGCCGGATTGATGGTGGTGTCCCAGAGCTGCTCGGGGTTCATTTCGCCGAGCCCCTTGTAGCGCTGGATGGCCTGGCCGCGCTTCGCCTGCTCCATCAGCCAGGTCATCGCCTCCTTGAAGTTGGCGATTTCGATGCGCTCGTCGTCCTTGGTGGCATAGGCGCCGGGGCGCAGCAGCCCGTCGATCGCGCGGGTGAGGTCCGCGATGCGCCGGTATTCGGCGGAGTCGAAGAACTCGCGCTGCAGGTGCTTCTCGGTCGTCAGGCCATGTTCGGTTCGGAAGATATTGAAGCGCACCGGTGCGCCGCCGGCGTTGACCTGCAGCTCGACGCGGTAGCTGCGCGACTGCTGGGTCGTGCCGTTCATGCGCTGCTCGAGCTGGCGCGCCCAGGCGGTCAGCAGGGTCGCGTCGGCGAGGTCCTCGTGGCGCACGACCGGCAGGTTCAACAGCTGCTCGAGCAGCCGCGGCTCGTAGCGCCGCGCCCACTTGGCGAAAATCGTCTGCACGTCGACGTACTGCTTGGCGAGCGCTTCGAGCTCAGCGCCGGCGATGACGCGCGCGGCCGCGTCGCCCACCGGGCCCGCGTGCACCGCGGCCGCGTCGAGCGCGTTCTTGAGCAGCACGGAGTTGAGCTCGAGGTCGTCCTTCACGTACTGCTCGTTCTTGCCGCGCTTGACCTTGTAGAGCGGCGGCTGGGCGATATAGATGTGGCCGCGCTCGATGAGCTCGGGCATCTGGCGGTAGAAGAACGTCAACAGGAGCGTGCGGATGTGGCTGCCGTCGACGTCCGCATCGGTCATCAGGATCACGCGGTGATAGCGCAGCTTGGCGACGTCGAACTCGTTGCGGCCGATGCCGCAGCCGAGCGCGGTGATCAGCGTGCCGACCTCGACGCTCGACAGCATCTTGTCGAAGCGCGCCTTCTCGACGTTGAGGATCTTGCCCTTGAGCGGCAGCACCGCCTGGGTGCGGCGGTCGCGGCCCTGCTTCGCCGAGCCGCCGGCCGAGTCACCCTCGACCAGGAACATTTCGCAGAGCGCCGGATCCTTCTCCTGGCAGTCGGCGAGCTTGCCCGGCAGCCCGGCGATGTCCAGCACGCCCTTGCGGCGGGTCATGTCGCGAGCCTTGCGCGCGGCCTCGCGGGCGCGCGCGGCGTCGACGATCTTGGCGACGATCGCCTTGGCCTCGGCCGGCCGCTCCAGCAGGAAGGCCTCGAGACGCTCGGCGACGGCGCTCTCGACGATGCTGCGGACCTCGCTCGAGACCAGCTTGTCCTTGGTCTGCGACGAGAATTTCGGGTCCGGCATCTTGACCGACAGGATCGCGGTGAGTCCCTCGCGGACGTCGTCGCCGGTCATGTCGATCTTCTCTTTCTTCGCCTCGCTCTCGATGTAGTCGGACAGCTTGCGGGTCAGCGCGGCGCGAAAGCCCTGTAGGTGCGTGCCGCCGTCCTTCTGCGGGATGTTGTTCGTGTAGCAGAACATCGACTCGGCGTAGGAGTCGTTCCACTGCGCCGCGACCTCGACGGTGATCGGGCCCTGCATGTCGCGGAAGTAGATCACCGTCTCGTGCATCGCCGTCTTGCCGCGGTTCAGGTACTTGACGAAGGCCGCGATTCCGCCCTCGTACTCGAACACGTCGTGCTTCTCGTCGCGCTCGTCTATCAGCTCGATTCTGATACCGGAATTCAGGAAAGAAAGTTCGCGTAAGCGGCGGGCCAGGATCTCGTAGGCGAAGCGGATGTGCGTGAAGGTCTCGGCGCTCGGCTTGAAGTACAGCGTCGTGCCGCGCTCGGTGGTCGGGCCGATCACCGCGAGCGGCGCCACCGGCTCGCCATGGCGGAAGTCCTGGCGGTGCTGCTTGCCTTCCCGGGCGATGGTCAGCTGCAGGTGCTCGGACAGTGCGTTCACCACCGACACGCCGACACCGTGGAGGCCGCCGGAGACCTTGTAGGAACTGTCGTCGAACTTTCCGCCGGAGTGCAGGACGGTCATGATCACTTCGGCCGCCGAGACCCCCTCCTCCGGATGGATATCCACAGGAATTCCACGGCCGTTATCGGTGACAGTTACCGACTCGTCGGCGTGGATCGTGACCACGATCCGGTTGCAATGTCCGGCCAGGGCCTCGTCGATCGCGTTGTCGACGACCTCGAATACCATGTGGTGAAGTCCGGTGCCGTCATCGGTGTCGCCGATGTACATGCCGGGGCGTTTCCGCACCGCATCCAGACCTTTCAAGACCTTGATTTTGCTCGAATCGTAAACGTCGTTATCAGACATGCAGGACCCTTGCCGGAGCAACGCCGAAGTATAGCATTCAAGGGCTTAGAACGCCTCCGCGGCGGCGGATTTGGCGCCATCCTGAGGGCACGTTTCCCGTCGTCCCCGACGGTGAGCGTTGAACGCGCCGCTGACGCGCTGGACCTTGCGGCGGACTCAGCGCCGGAAGGTTATCCACAAATTCCGTGATCCCTCAGATCGCCGGCCGGACCTGCCCTTGTTCCACGTGGAACAACGCGCCGGGAGACCCGAGACCCGGGAGGTCCGGCCGAAGCGCCGTGACGAAGAGCTGGACGTGGAGCTCCCGGACGACCTCCAGCAGGCGGCCGAGGTTGTCGGCGTCAAGCTCTGCCGCCGGGTCGTCGAGCAGCAAGGCGCCGCTCCCCGGCGCCCTCACCTCCTGCACGGCGAGCTGCGCCAGCGTGAGCGCCGATGCCAGCAGCTTCTGCTGACCTCTGGAGACGCGCTCCCGGGCGACATGCCCGTCCACCCGCGCGGTGACGTCCGCCCGATGCGGTCCGACGTGCGTGATCCCATAGCGGCGGTCACGTTCCGTGCTGCGCGCGAGAGCGGCCTCGAAGGTCTCCTCTGCCGGCCAGCCGGCGTGATATGCGAGGCTGACCGGTAAGCCCAGGAGCCGGCGGCCAAACTCCGCCAGGGTCGGTTCGAGGAGGGCCAGGTAGCTCCGCCGGATCTCGTCAAGGCGCCGGCCGGCCGCCAGGAGCTCCGGGTCCCATGCTTTCGCCGCGCCCGGGTCGCTGCCGGCCTTGAGGGCAGCGTTCCTCTGGCGCAGCGCCCGGTGGTAACGCTGCCAGGTCTCGAGGAAGCTCTGTTCCACGTGGAACACCCCCCAATCCAGATAGCGCCGTCGCCGGTGCGGGCCTTCCTCGAGCAGTTTATGGATCTCAGGGTCGATGATTTGCGGCGGAAAGTGCGTCGCGAGCTCCCCGGCTCCGCCAGCCGGCGCCCCGCCGATGCGAATTTCGGTAGAGCGGCGGTCACCGCCGACGCCGAGCACCGTGGTTCGACCGCCGGATTCCACCCAGCCGACGATCCGGAACGCGTCCTGCCCTTGCCGCACGAGGCGGTCTAGGCGGCGCGTGCGGAAGGAGCGACCTCGACCGAGGAAGAAGATCGCCTCGAGGAGGCTGGTCTTCCCGGACGCATTCGGGCCGACGAACAGGTTGTAGCGGGAATCGAGCGCGAGGCAGGCGCGCTCGAGGCAACGGAACTCGGCGATCTCGAGCCGCGCGAGGCTCATCCCCGCCTAGAGGCGCATCGGCATCACGACGTAGCGGCTCTGGCCGCCACCGGGTGCGCGGACAAGGCAGCTGCTGTTGGCATCGGTGAGGCCGACCTCCACCTCCGCGCCGTCAATCGCGGCCAGCGCGTCGAGCAGGTAGTTCACGTTGAAGCCGACCTCAAACTCCTCGCCCTGGTAGTTCACCTCAACCTCTTCCTCGGCCTCTTCCTGCTCCGGGTTGTGCGCCGTCAGCAGCACCATATTCTGGCGAAGTGCGATGCGGATCCCGCGGTATTTCTCGTTGGCGAGGATCGACGTGCGCTGCAGCGCGCGGCGCAGGGCCTCACGATCGGCGCGTACGGTGCGCGGCGGAGCGGCCGGGATCACGCGGCCATATTCCGGAAAACGGCCGTCAACAAGCTTCGATGTGAATCGAATATCGCCGATTGTGACGCGAATGTGATTGCTGCCTACCTCCACCGAAACGCTGCCTTCAGCACCCATCAGCCGCTGCAGCTCGAGGACACCCTTACGCGGGATGATGACCTGATGCGGCCCGGACTTGGTCACCAGCTCCATCTCGCACAAAGCGAGACGATGGCCGTCGGTCGCGACCGTACGCAGCAATTTCCCGTCAGATTCCAGCAACATGCCATTCAGGTAGTAACGCACGTCCTGCTGCGCCATCGAAAAATGCGTTTTGTCGATCAGGCGTTTGAGCGCCGCCTGCTCAACCTGGAAGCTGAGCTGCGGGTTGATCTCCTCGATCGCCGGAAACTCCCCGGCAGGCAGCGTCGTCAGTGTGAAGCGGCTCTTGCCTGCCCGCACCATCGCCTTCTCCCCTTCGATCGCGAAGGTGACGCTCGCCTTGTCGGGCAGCGCGCGGACGATGTCGAGCAACTTGCGCCCTGGCACGGTGATGTCTCCGGCCTGCTGCACGGTGACTTCACCGCCGGCGACCAGTTCCACTTCGAGGTCGGTCGCGGTCACCGCGAGTCGTCCGTTCTTCACCGACAGCAGCACGTTGGCGAGGATCGGCATCGTTTGCCGTCGCTCGACGACGCCGATGACCGCCTGCAGGGGCTCGAGGATCCGTTCGCGCTCGCTCGTGAATTTCATCGCTACACCTTCGCGGACGGCGCCGTGATGCGCGTCCCTCTAATTCTGTATTTCTTTCTTAGAGTCCGGAACTTAGATAACTGCTATAGCAGTTAAGGAGGCACTTCTTGGTGGATAACCGTAAAAACTCAAGGCCACGCACGTGCTTGCGGTCACTCAAAGCCTCTGCATGGATCGCCCGGAGGCCGCGTACACGCTGTGGGGCTCGTGTGGATATCTTGCCATGGTTTGCCGGCCGCGCGCCGCTCCACACGTTGTCCACATCATCCCGTCAGGGTTCTCAACAGGTTTGAAAAATCCTCCGACAGCCGGCGCTCGGACTCGCGCAGCTCCTTGACCCGCTTGCAGGCGTGCATGACGGTGGTGTGGTCTCGACCGCCGAACGCGTCGCCGATCTCCGGCAGCGAATGGCTGGTCAGCTCCTTGGCCAGCGCCATCGCCATCTGCCGCGGCCGCGCGATCGAGCGACTGCGCCGCTTCGAGAGCAGGTCCGCGACGCGGATCTTGTAATACTCGGCGACGGTCTTCTGGATGTTCTCCACGGTGACCAGCTTCTCCTGCAGCGCGAGCAGGTCTCGAAGCGCATCCTTCGCGAATTCCAGCGTGATCGCCTTGCCCGTGAACTGCGCGTTGGCCGCCACGCGCCGCAATGCACCCTCGAGCTCGCGGACATTGGAGCGGATCCGCTTGGCGATGAAGAACGCGACTTCCTCGGGCAGATCCACTTGCGCGCCGTGCGCCTTGCTCATCAGGATCGCGACGCAGGTCTCGAGCTCCGGCGGCTCGATCGATACCGTCAGGCCCCAGCCGAAGCGCGACTTCAGTCGCTCCTCGAGCCCAGTGACCTCCTTGGGGTAGCGATCGCAGGTGAGAATCACCTGCTGCTGGCCTTCCAGCAGCGCATTGAACGTGTGGAAGAACTCCTCCTGCGAACGCTCCTTGCCGGCGAAGAACTGGATGTCGTCGATGAGCAGC
Organism: Pseudomonadota bacterium; assembly: GCA_025355105.1. Lineage (GTDB taxonomy): Bacteria > Pseudomonadota > Gammaproteobacteria > Steroidobacterales > Steroidobacteraceae > CAIKZZ01. Next base: position 39,922 of record JANYAE010000018.1, read on the forward strand.
GCGTCGAGCGTGCGGTAGGCCTGCTTGAAGTCCGCAATCGTGTTGTGCTGGAGCGCGCGCACCATGTCGCCGACGAAGCGCTCCGAGTGCACGTAGGCGACGCGGGCCTCAGGGCGGCGCGCCTTCATTGCGTTCGCGACGGCGTGCATCAGGTGGGTCTTGCCGAGGCCGACGCCGCCGTAGATGAACAGCGGGTTGTAGGCACGGCCGGGGTTGTCGGCCACCTGGCGCGCGGCCGCCTTGGCGAGCTGGTTGCTCTTGCCTTCGACGAAAGTATCGAAGGTGAAGTCGGGGTTGACGCGCCCGCCGCTGACCAGCGGTGCGGCGCGCTGCAGCCGTGCGCCGGGCGACGGCAGCGGCGTGGCCGGCACCTCGGCTACGATCACGGGCCGGGTGCCGACCTCGACCACCACCTGCGGCGCGCCGCCGTTGGCGTCCGCCCGGACCATCTCGCCGATGCGTTCGTAGAGGTTCTGGCGGATCCACTCGACGACGAAACGGTTCGGTGCGAGCAGCTTCAGCATCCCGTCTGTCTCGACCGCCTGCAACGGCCGGACCCAGACGTTGAACAGCTGCTCCGGAACCTCGGCTTCAAGCTGGCGCAGGCAGCGGTTCCACAGTGTCGCCTGGCTTTGCATCCGCTACCTGTGAGGCCGAGGTCAGAAAAATGGGGGAGGGAGTCTATACCGCAGGTCAGCAGGGACCAACGCCTCCTGTGGCCGTGACGCCGTTGACAACGTTTCAGCGCCGACGTACAGTGCGCGGCTCTCGCCGCTATGGCAATTGCTTGTTTTTCGGACGATTTTCATGAAGCGCACTTACCAGCCGAGCAAGGTCAAACGCGCCCGAACGCACGGCTTCCGTGCGCGCATGGCGACCAAGAAGGGACGTCAGGTCCTGGCGCGTCGCCGCGCGAAGGGCCGCAAGCGCCTGATTCCCTGAGCGCCGACGCTGACCGCCGGCGTGCGGCGCATCATCCCGCGTCGCCGTGACCAGACCCTATAGCTTTCGACCATCGCACCGGCTGCGCAGCGCGGCCGACTTCGAGCGTGTCTACCGCAGCGGCCGGCGCGCCGGCGACGGGCTGTTCGCCGTCAACGCACTCGCCAATGACAGCGGTTTTGCGCGGCTCGGGATGTCGGTGAGCACCCGGACCGTCGGGAATGCCGTGCGCCGCAATCGCGTCCGGCGGATCATCCGCGAGCTGTTTCGCCTGCGGCACGCGACGCTGCCGCCGCTCGACTTCGTCGTCACCAGCCGTCCCGGCGCGCGCGCGGCGGACCGACCGGCGATCGAGTTGAGTCTGGAGCGGCTGCTCGCCGAAGCCGCGCGCAAGCTGGCGGTGGCGCCTGCGCTGCCGCCGCGCCACTGAACGGGAGACGAGCAAGCGATGCCGGACCTGACCCCGCCGACCCTCGAACGACGCCGCTCGCCGCTCGCGCTTCTCGCTCGTGCGTTGATCCAGGTCTATCGCTTAACCCTGAGCCCGCTGCTCGGGCCGCGCTGCCGCTTCTACCCGAGCTGCTCTGCCTACGCGCTCGAGGCCATCGACCGCCACGGCGCGCTGCGCGGCGCGTGGCTGTCATTCACCCGCATCGGTCGCTGCCATCCATGGCACCCCGGCGGCTACGATCCTGTCCCCGCGCGCGCTGCTGACCGCTGCCGGGACCCCGACTGCAAGAGCCCGCTCCATGGATAACCAACGTCTGTTTCTCTGGACGGGTCTCGCGCTCGTCCTGTTCCTGAACTACCAGGCTTGGCAGCACGACTACGCGCCGCCGGTGGCGACGCCGTCGGCCGAGTCCGAGGTGCTGCCGAAGGGCGCATCGGCCGGCAGCGGCTCGTCGCTGTCCGACGCCCTGCCGTCGCTGGGTGCGCCGCCTGCCGGCGTTGCGCCGCCCGCGGTCGCCGGCGCCGATGCGGCCGTCGGCCAGGCCGCGCCGCCGGCCGCGGCGACGGTCCGCGTGCGCACCGACGTGCTTGACCTCGTGATCAGTACGCAGGGTGGCGAGATCCGCCAGGCGACGCTCGTGAAGTACCCGCGCGAGAAAGACGCGCCGAACGAGCTGATGACGCTGCTGACCGCCGAGGGCCCGGACTCGCCGTCCGTGTTCCAGTGGGGTCTGACCGCCGGCGGCACCGGCGCCGAGCCCAATCACAAGGCCGTGTTCAGCGCCGCGCAGCCGTCCTACACGCTGGCGGACGGCGCCAACGAGCTCGCGGTGCCGCTGACCTGGAGCGACGGGGCAGGGCTGAGCGTGACGCGCACGCTGCGCCTCAAGCGCGGCAGCTACGCGATCGAGCTGGACCAGCACGTTGCCAACGCGGGCTCGGCGCCCTGGCACGGCCGCGCCTACGCGCAGCTGCTACGCCACTGGCAGAAGGCCGAGCGTTCGATGTGGAACCCGGCCACGTCCTCGTTCAAAGGACCGGCGATCTACAACGGCAAGAAGTACCAGAAGCTGGACGTCGAGAAGCCGGATCCGGACCTGCTGCCGAAGGCGCCGATCCAGGGCGGCTGGGCGGCGTCGCTGCAGCACCACTTCGTCGCGGCAATCGTCCCCGATGCGACGGCGCCGGCCGACTACACGCTCGCGGTCAAGGAGAAGGACTACCAGCTGCGCGTCGCGGGCCCGGTGCGCGAGGCCATCGCCGGCGGCACGGCCGACTTCAAGGACACGCTGTTCGTCGGTCCCAAGCTCCAGGACCAGCTGGCGGCGACCGCGCCGGAGCTCGATCGCACCGCCGACTACGGCTCCCTGACGATCCTGGCGCGGCCGCTGTTCTGGATGCTCGCGCAGGTGCACCGCATCGTCGGCAACTGGGGCTTCACGATCATCATCGTGACCTTCCTGATCAAGCTCTGCTTCTACCCGCTCGCCCAGACCAGCGGCCGCTCGATGGCGCGGATGCGCAGCCTCGCGCCGCGGATGAAGGCCATCCAGGACCGCTACAAGGACGACCGCGAGCAGCTCGGCAAGCAGATGATGGAGCTGTACAAGCGCGAGAAGGTCAACCCGCTGGCCGGTTGCCTGCCGATCGTGGTGCAGATCCCGGTGTTCATCGCCTTCTATTGGGTGCTGCTCGAGAGCGTCGAGATGCGCCAAGCGCCATTCCTGCTCTGGGTGCAGGACCTGTCGACCAGGGATCCGTGGTTCGTGCTGCCCGCGATCATGGGCGCGGCGATGTTCGGCCAGTACAAGCTGAACCCGGCACCGCCGGATCCGATGCAGGCGAAGGTCTTCATGTTCATGCCCTTGGTCATGACCGTGATGATGGCCTTCTTCCCCGCCGGCCTCGTGCTCTACTGGATCACGAACACCGGACTGTCGATCGCCCAGCAGTGGCGCATCAACAAGCTGGTCGAGGCCGAGGACAAGAAGACGCGCACCTGACGAGGGCGCCGCGGCGCCCTTAGACGACGTGCAGCGCGTTGCGCGGCTTGCGAAAGGCGTGCATCGCGTAGCCGAGCGTGTCGCGGCCGTGCCGCCAGTAGGCCTAGTAACGCCGCTCGGCCCGCTCGCGCAGCGCCGCGGCGTCGCGGTCATTGTCGCTCTGCGCGGCGAGCCGCAGGGTCGCACGGTAGGCGGCGCTCTCGTGCGTATCCCACTCCGACTCGCTGAGCACCGCGGTGAGCGCGAGCTCGAAGCCCGCCGCGACCACCGCGCCGGCGCTGACGCCGGGTGTCGGCAGGCCGTGGCCTCGCGCGCCGAGCCACTCGCGATAGACAGGCGCCGGCGCGCGCCGCAGGAACGGCTCGCCGTAGACGAACAGTCCGCCGACGCGCAGCCAGCCGAGGCAGCGCGCGGCGGCGTCCTCGAGCATGCGGGACGGGCGTGCGAAGCCGCCGACGCCGAGCACCGCGTCGACGCGGCGCGGCGGCGCGAGCTGCGGCGCCGTGCCGACCTGAAACGCGATGCGCTCGCCGAGGCCCTCGCGTTGCGCCGCGGCGCGCGCGGCTACCGCAGCGGCCTCGCAGCGGACGAGGCCGAGGCCGCGACAGGCGTTGAGCGCGACCGCGTCGAGCAACAGGCCCGCAGGCCCTGGGCCGAGATCGAGCACCGTGCCGTCCGGCGCCACGCCCAGCAATCCGGCGATCGAGAGCGCGCGCCGCGCCGACAGCGGCGCAGGGTAGCGCCGCGCGTCGGCCGGCTCCGCGGTCGCGTCCACAGGGTGCATCGCGCCGAGTGTATCTTCGCTTGCCGGCCCCGGTCATCGGGCGCCGCGGCAGCAGGAGGCGAGGGGATTCCGTGACGCCGGCCGACACCATCGTCGCCATCGCGACGCCGCCCGGACGGGGTGGCATCGGGGTCGTGCGCGTCTCTGGCCCCGGCGCTGCGGCGATCGGCGCCGCCATCGCCGGGCCGTTGCCGCCGCCCCGTCGGGCGGACGCGCGGCGCTTTCGCGATGCCGACGGCACGGCGCTCGACGCCGGCCTCGTGATCTGGTTCCCGGCACCCCACTCGTTCACCGGCGAGGACGTATTCGAGTTGCACGGCCACGGCGGCCCGGTGGTACTCGATCTGCTGGTCGCGCGCTGCGTCGCGCTCGGCGCTCGCCCGGCGCGTGCCGGCGAGTTCTCCGAACGTGCCTTCCTTAACGACAAGATCGACCTCGCGCAGGCCGAGGCCGTGGCGGACCTGATCGACGCCGGCTCGGCGCTCGCGGCGCGCGCCGCGTTGCGCTCGCTCGAAGGTGAGTTCTCGGCGCGCGTGCACGCGCTCGAGGCGGCGCTGGTGGAGCTGCGGGTCTACGTCGAGGCTGCGATCGACTTCGGCGAGGAGGACATCGAGTTGCTGGCGCAGGGCGCCGTCGCCTCACGGCTCGCGGCGCTGGCGAGCGCGCTCGCGGCGCTCGCCGCGAGCGCCGAGCAGGGCCGGCTGCTGCGCGAAGGCTGCACGGTCGTGATCGCCGGCCGGCCGAACGCGGGCAAGTCGAGCCTGCTGAACGCGCTCGCCGGTCACGACGCGGCGATCGTCACCGAGGTGGCGGGTACGACGCGCGACGTGCTGCGCGAGCACATCGACCTCGAGGGCCTGCCGCTCTTGCTGCTCGACACGGCCGGCTTGCGCGACAGTCCCGAGCGCGTCGAGGCCGAGGGCATCCGCCGCGCCCGTGCCGAGCTCGCGCGCGCGGACCATGTGTTGTACGTCGTCGACGTCGCCGACCGCGAGGCACTCGCGGCGCTGCCCGCCGAGCTCAGCTCGCTCGCGGCGGGAGTTCCCGTCACGGTCCTCTACAACAAGGCGGACCTTGCCGAGGCGCCGGGCGCGGCAGGCCGAGCGATCTCGGCGCTGACCGGCCGCGGGCTGGCGGAACTGCGCACGCACCTGAAGGCAGCGCTCGGCTACCGGCCGGGCGAGGCGGGCGTGCTGTCGGCGCGACGCCGGCATCTTGACGCGCTGGCGCGGACCGACGCGCGCCTGGCGACGGCCGCGAGACGCCTTGCCGAGGGCGCCGGCACGGAACTCGTCGCCGAGGAGCTTCGGCTCGCGCACGACGCACTTGGCGAGATCACTGGGCGGTTCACGAGCGAGGACCTGCTGGGAAGGATTTTCACCAGCTTCTGCATCGGCAAGTAGCCCCGCGGTCCGGCGGCGCGCCGCAGCGCTCCTAGAGATGCTCGCGCAGAAAGGCCTCGAGCTCGCGCAGCACCTAAATGCGCGCGTCGGTACGCGACAGCCAGTGATCCTCGCCGGTCAGCGTGGTCAACGTCGCGGTCTTTCCCGCGGCCTTAGGAGATCGTGCGGACTTCGTCCAGTTTGACTCCGGCCAGAGCCGGGCATCCTTCGGCGACAATATCGGCCTGGTGCGTGCCGAAGTCGACATCGTCCGGCGCTGCCGCAAACCCCGGGCGGAGCCTGAGCAGCGCACGCCGGACAGGACACTGGCCGCCGGCGACGCTGATCGTCGCGGTCGCTGTGGTCAGGCTCTGGCCCGAACCTGCGACCTGATCAGGATCCGCGTCACGACCGCCGCGGCCGCGGCCGGGGCCCGCGGACCTGAGGCTAGTAGAGTCTCGTCAGCAGCACGGTCGCGCCCATGAACAGCGTCCACGGCGCGGTTGCCGACGTGGTGCCGCGCGCAACGCCGAGGTCCAGCGTCACGCGACGGTGTGCGCCGTAGGTCGCGGCCAGCAGCAGCTGACCACTCGCGCGCGTGCCCGTGCGGCGGGCCCCGGACAGCTCGCCGACGATGCCCCAGCGCGCGCTCAGCGCGTCCGCCAGCGCGGCCGCCCACGAGCTCTGCAGGCGGCCCTCGGTGGACGCGGCCGAGCCGAGCTGCAGCAGGCCGGCGTTGAGGTCCGCGTGCCAGACACTGCTGAGGTCGACGCTGAAGATTCCGGTCGCGCCGTAGTCGGTGCTGCCGCTGCCGCTGTGCCGCCCGGCCGCTGCGGTCGGCACGGTCACGCCGAGCTCGAGACCGAATGCGGATCGCTGCCCGGCGGCGAAGCGGCGCTTCACGATCACGCTCGTGTCACCGCCGCCGCTGACGCGTCGGCCGTCGCCGTCGAGGCCGTTGACCCAGCTCTCGCCGCCGATCCGCACCCCCCAGTCCTCGGACAGCGCGAGCTTGAGGCTGTACGGGACGCTGTCCCGGCGGTTCGGCGGCCGCACATCGACGCGTTGCCATCCGGCCTCGAGCTCCAGCCATCCCGGCGCCGACAGCGCGGCCGGCGTCGATACGGTCGGGCGGTAGGGAGTGACGGCAGGTTCGTCGTCGGCAGCCGCTGCGGCACGCGCGTCGGCGCCGGCTGCCACGATCGCGAGCACCGCGAGGCAGCCGGCCGGCCGCAGCGCGGCGGCGCGGCGTGAGCCGCTCAAAACTGGGTCTGTCCGCTTCAGCTGGCCTCCGTGTGCGCCGTTCCCGTGCCGCCGGATGGTAGCCGGACTACCGGTCGCACCGCGATCCCGGCCACCGACACCGCGACGCCGAGGCGTGCAGCTTCTCTCGTATTGGGCCCAGGACCGTTGTCGGGCATCATCGACGTCCGATGACCGCTGAGCGCCCATGCTGCTGATCCGCAACGCCGACGTCTTCGCCCCGGAGCCGCAGGGGGTGCAGAGCCTGCTGCTCGGCGGCGGTCAGGTGCTGTGGATCGGGCCGGGCCGCGAGCTGGCGGAGCTACCGGCGGCGCTGCGGGGCAGGGCGGAAGTCATCGACCTCGGTGGCGCGCGGCTGATCCCGGGGCTCATCGACGCGCACGTGCACGTCACCGGCGGCGGCGGCGAGGCCGGCTTTCGCACGCGCGTGCCGGCGGTGCCGCTCAGCCGCTTCACGACCGCCGGCATCACGACCGTGGTCGGCTTGCTCGGCACCGACGATGTCGCGCGCGGTCCGCGGGAGCTGCTCGCGACGCTGTACGCGCTGCGCGAGCAGGGCCTGAACGCCTACGGCTACACCGGCGGCTACCACGTGCCGCCCGCGACGCTGACCGGTAGCGCCCGCGGCGATCTCGTGTTTGTCGACGCGCTGGTCGGCATCGGCGAAGTCGCGATCAGCGACCACCGCTCCAGCCAGCCGACCTTCCCCGAGCTGCTGCGCCTCGCCGCCGATGCGCACGTCGCAGGCCTCATGACTGAGAAGGCCGGGATCGTGCACCTGCACCTCGGCGACGGGCCGCGCGGCCTCGAGCTCGTGCGCCGCGCGCTCGCCGAGAGCGAACTGCCGGCGCGGGTCTGGAATCCCACCCACGTCAATCGGCGCCGGGCGCTGTTCGATGAAGCGGTGGCGCTGGCCCGTGCCGGTTGCACCGTCGATCTGACCGCGTTCCCGGTTGCCGAGGGCGAGGACGCTTATTCGGCGGCCGATGGCCTGCTGCGCTACGCCGAGAGCGGCGCGCCTGCCGAGCGCATCACGGTGAGCTCCGACGCCGGCGGCTGCCTGCCGTGCTTCGACGCCGACGGCCATGTCGAGAGCATGGAGGTGGGCGCGGCAGGCGCCCTGCTTGCGACCCTCGGCGAGGTCCTGCGGCGCGGCCTGCCGCTCGAGGCGGCGCTGCCCGCGTTTACCTCGAATCCGGCCAAGCTCCTGCGCCTGGCCGGCAAGGGCCGGATCGGCGCCGGCGCCGACGCCGACCTGGTCGCGCTCGACGCGACAGGCGCGGCGCGGACGGTCATCATTCGCGGTGCGGTGCACGTGCGCGACGGCGTCGCCGTCCGTCGCGGTGGCTTCGAAACTTAAGTCCACGAGGAGCATCCCGGGATGCCGAGCAAAGTTCCCGACGGCGAGAGGCGCGGCTGGATCATTCCGATCGGCGGTGCCGAGAACAAGGAGAACGATCGCCACATCCTGGAGCGCTTCGTCGCCGTCTCCGGCGGCCGCGACGCCGACATCGTCGTGATCCCGACCGCGAGCCGCATGAACGAGACCGGCCCGCGCTACGAGAAGCTGTTCGGCGACCTCGGTGCCGCGCGCGTCACGGTCATGGACTTCGACACGCGCCGTGACTGCCAGGAGCCCGGTCGGCTGAAGCGCCTCGAGGAGGCGAGCGGCATCTTCTTCACCGGCGGCAACCAGCTCAGGCTCTCGACGCTGCTCGGCGGCACGCCAGTTGCCAAGCTGATCCGGGTGCGCAACGCCCACGGCGTCACCGTCGGCGGCACCAGCGCCGGCGCCAGCATCCTCTCGGAGCACATGATCGCCTTCGGCGACGAGGGCTCGTCGGTGATCTCCGGCAGCGTGCGCCTCGCACCGGGGCTCGGCCTCACCAACCGCTTCATCATCGACCAGCACTTCCGCCAGCGCGACCGGCTCGGGCGGCTGCTGACCGCGCTCGCCTACAATCCCTTCGCGGTCGGGATCGGCCTGGATGAGGACACGGCGGCGTTCATCGCGCCTGACGAGACCGTCGAGGTGGAGGGCAGCGGCGGGGTGACGATCGTCGACGGCGCCGACGTCAGCTTCTCGTCGATGGACGCCGTCAGCGAGGGCCAGCCCGTCTGCATGCTGGGACTGCGGCTCCACATCCTGGTCGCGGGCGCGACCTTCAACCTGCACACGCGCGTCGCGACGCCCGGCACGCTGCTGCAGCCGAAGGAGTGATCGCGCCCGCACGCCCCTGACGGCCAGCACCGCTTCGATCGGGATCGCGCGCCGCGCCGCGCAGGTTCCGGAACGCCATCTTCCAGAGCGACTGAGCAGCAACCCATGCGCATTCTCGATCGTTCCGTCTACGTCGGCCCGTCCCTGCACGCGCACTTCCCGGTCATCCGGCTGGAGCTGGACCTCGGCGCGCTCGAGGCGTGGCCGACCGGCCGGCTCGGCGCCGGCTACGTCGACGCGCTGGCCGCGGCGCTGCCGGGCCTCGCCGAGCACGGTTGCTCGTACAAGACACCGGGCGGGTTCCTGCGCCGCATGCGCGAGGACGAGGGCACCTGGCTCGGCCACGTGCTCGAGCACGTCGCGATCGAGCTGCAGAACATCGCCGGCGAGGAAGTGACCTTCGGCAAGACGCGCAGCGCCGGCGCGCCCGGCGTCTACACCGTGGTCTACGAGTACGAGCAGCGCGACGAGGGCATCGCCGCCGGCGAACTCGGTCTGCGGCTGCTGTGTTCGCTGCTGCCGGCGGCGATCCGCCCGGCCGACAGCGTGGCCGAGGGCTGGAACTGGCCTGAGGCGCGCGACGAGTTCATCCGCTTCGCGCAGCGCCGCGCGCTCGGGCCCTCGACCGCATCGCTGGTGCGCGCCGCGGTGAACCGCGGCATCCCGTGGCTCAGACTCAACGACCAGTCGCTGGTGCAGCTCGGCCACGGCAAGTACCAGCAGCGCATCCAGGCGACCGTCACCGGCCGAACGCCGCACATCGCGGTTGAGCTCGCGAGCGACAAGGAGGAGACCAACAAGATCCTCGCCACGCTCGGCCTGCCGGTGCCGAAGCAGGAGCTCGTGCAGAGCGAGAACCAGGCGGTGCGCGCGGCGCGCCGCATCGGCCTGCCGGTCGTCACCAAGCCCTACAACGGCAATCACGGCCGCGGCATCTCGATCCGCCTGAGCAGCGACGAGGAGGTCGCGCAGGGCTACCTGATCGCGCGCGAGCACTCACGCTCGGTCGTGGTCGAGTCGTTCCTCGAGGGCGACGATCACCGGCTGCTCGTGGTCAACGGCGAGCTGGTCGCGGCCACGCGCCGCACGCCCGGCCACGTCGTCGGCGACGGGCAGCACACGGTCGCCGAACTGATCGATATCGTGAACCAGGACCCGCGCCGCGGCGTCGGTCACGAGAAGGTGCTGACGCGCCTCGAGCTTGACCCGCAGGCGCAGAAGATGCTCGACGCCGCAGGCCTCAAGGCGGATTCGGTCGCGGCGGCAGGCCAGGTCGTGCACCTGCGCTCGACCGCGAACCTCTCGACCGGCGGCACCGCCACCGACGTCACCGACGTCATCCACCCGGACAACCGCGAGATGGCCGAGCGCGCGGTCCGCGCGATCGGCCTCGACGTCGGCGGCGTCGACTTCCTCACCAAGAACATCGCCGAGAGCTACCGCAAGATCGGCGGCGGCATCTGCGAGGTCAACGCGGCGCCGGGCTTTCGCATGCACGTCGCGCCGAGCGAGGGCACGCCGCGCGACGTCGCCGCGCCGGTGATCGACATGCTGTTCCCGCCGGGCGCGCCGTCGCGCGTGCCGGTCGCCGCGGTCACCGGCACCAACGGCAAGACCACCACCGCGCGCATGCTGGCGCACATCACCAAGATGGCGGGCTACACCCCCGGCCTGACCAGCACCGACGGCGTCTACATCGACGGCCAGCGCACCGTGCAGGGCGACATGACCGGCCCGGTCTCGGCGCGCATGGTGCTCGCTGACCCGCAGATCGACATCGCGGTGCTCGAGACCGCGCGCGGCGGGCTCTTGCGCGCCGGCATGGGGGTCAACGAGGTCAACGTCGGCGCCGTGCTCAACGTGCAGTCGGATCACCTCGGGCTGAAGGGTGTCGAGACGCTCGAGCAGCTGGCCGACGTCAAGCGCATCGTCGTCGAGGTCGCCACCGACTGCGCGGTGCTGAACGCCGACGATCCGCTGGTGCTGAAGATGTCCGGCTACACCGAGGCCAAGAGCATCTGCTACGTGACGCTGAACCCGCAGCACACGCTGGTGCGCGAGCACATCCGCGCCGGCGGCCGCGCCTGCGCGCTCGAGGCCGGCGTCAACGGCCAGATGATCGCGCTCTACGACCGCGGCGGGTACATACCGCTGCTCTGGACCCACCTGATCCCGGCCACGCTCGAGGGCCGGGCGATGCACAACGTGCAGAACGCGATGTTCGCCGCGGCGATGGCGTTCTCGCTCGGCATCAAGCTCGACGCGATCCGCCAGGGGCTGAGGACCTTCGACTCGACGTTCTTCCAGGCACCGGGGCGCATGAACGTGTTCAACGAGCACCCCTTCAAGGTGCTGTTCGACTACGGCCACAACGCGCACGCGGTCGCGGCGATGGCCGACCTGGCCGGGCGGCTCGACGTCGCCGGCCGGCGCATCGTCGTGCTCGCCGGTCCCGGCGACCGGCGCGACGAGGACCTCGTCGCGATCGCGGCCGCGGTCGCCGGCCGCTTCGATCACTACATCTGCCGCCGCGACGACAACCTGCGCGAGCGTGCCGCCGACGAGGTGCCGCGCATCCAGGCGGCGGCGCTGGCCGCCGCCGGCGTCGCTGCCGAGGCGATCTCGGTGATCCCCGACGAGCAGGAGGCGATCGACGCGGCGCTGCGCATGGGTGCGCCCGGCGACCTCGTGCTGATCTTCGCCGACGCGCTGGTGCGCTCGTGGAAGCAGGTCACGAAGTTCAAGCCCGACGGGGCCGCGCCAGCCGCGGCCAGCGCGCGTCGCGCCGACGAAGGCCCCGGCGTGCCGTCGTACGTGGCCGAGGCGCCGCCGCGGGCGGTCGAGGCCGGCGCGCCCGCGTTCAGCCTCGAGGGCCTGATCCGCGATGAGCGCGGCGTGCGGCTGGCGCCGGAGGCGGAAGACTGAACCTCGAGCGCCAGCTGCCGTTCGACGACTCGAGGCGGCTGACCGGCAGCAACCTGTTCTTCGCCGCGCCCGGCGCGGTCCTCGAGGTCGTCGGCATCGACGCCGACGCGGCGTTGCTCGAGGGCTGGCAGACGCGCGTCACGCGCGCCCGCGCGCGGCTCGGCTGGACGCAGGGCCCACTCGCCGCGCGTGCGCACGCCGGCGGCACCTCGCTCGCGATCACGGCGCCGTGCGATCAGCTGCTGGTCGCGACCGAAGTCAACGAGTGGGCACTGTGCGCCGCGCTGCTGGCGCGCGATCCCGCGCACTGGGGCGGCCTCGCGGTGGCGCTGCTCGCGGCGGCGCTCGAGGAGGCCGCCGACCCCGCCGCGGTGCTGCCGCCGGTGCTCGACGAGGACGCGGCGTTCGCCCGCTTCGCAACGCTGGCCGCGCGCGAGGCCCGCCCGGCGCTCGCCGCGCTGCTCAGCGTGGCCGGTCGCCGCGGCCTTGCACACGTGCTCGACGAGACGCTGCTGACGCTCGGCACCGGCGCGCGCGGCCGGAGCTTCGCGCTCGACGCGCTGCCTGAGGTCGGCGAGCTGCCGTGGGCATCGCTCGGCGACATCCCGACGGCACTGGTGACCGGCTCCAACGGCAAGACGACCACCGTGCGGCTGCTCGCGGCGGCGGCCCGCGCGCACGGCTGGCGCGCCGGCTTCAACTGCACCGACGGCGTGTTCGTCGACGGCGAGACGCTCGCCAGCGGCGACTACTCCGGGCCGGCCGGCACGCGGCTGGTGCTGCGCGAGCCGCGCACCGACGCGGCGCTCCTCGAGACGGCGCGCGGCGGCATCCTGCGACGCGGCATCGCGGTGTCGCGCGCCAACGTCGCGGTCGTCACCAACGTCAGCTCCGACCACTTCGGCGAATACGGCATCCACGACCTCGATGGCCTGGCCGACGTGAAGCTCTCGGTCGCGGCGGTGGTCGCGGCTGACGGCCTGCTGGTGCTGAACGCCGACGACGCGCTGCTGGTCGCGAAGTCCGCGGCCCTCGCGGCCCGCTTCGGGCGCGCGCCGCCACTCGGCTGGTTCGCACTGGACGCCGACCAGCCGCTGCTGGCGGCGCAGCGCCGCGCGGGCGGCAGCACCGCCGGCGTGCGCGCCGGCCGGCTGCTGCTCGCGGCCGCGGGCGTCGAGCACGATCTCGGCGCGGTGGCCGCGATGCCGCTCAGTGTCGCTGGCGCCGCCGCCTACAACGTCGCCAATCTGGCTGCCGCTGCGCTCGCCGCAGTCGCGCTCGGCATCGCGCCGGCCACCGTCGCCGCGGTGTTCGCGCGCTTCGGCGCGCGGCCGGCGGACAACCTCGGCCGGCTGATGCGCTACGACGTCGGCGGCGTGCGTGTGCTGGTCGACTACGCCCACAACCCCGAGGGGCTGCGTGGCCTGCTCGGGGTCGCCGAGCACCTGCGCGGCGCCGGCCGGCTCGGCATGCTGCTCGGTCACGCCGGCAATCGGCAGGACGCCGACATCGAGGCGGTGGCGCGCGTCGCCGCGGGCTTTCGGCCGCAGCTCGTCGTGGTCAAGGAGAACGAGGCGCACCTGCGCGGCCGCGCGCCCGGCGAGATCCCGCGCATCCTGCGGGCGACGCTGCTGCGCGAGGGCCTGCCCGAATCGGCGCTGCCGGTGCGCCTGACCGAGCTCGAGGCGGCGCGCTGCGCGCTCGAGTGGGCGCGGCCGGGCGACGTGCTCGCGCTGCTGGTGCACTCCGCCGCGGCCCGCACCGCCGTGCTCGAACTGCTGCAGGCTGCCGCCGGCGACTAAGGAGCGGCGCGCCTGCCGCGCGCTGTCGTCGCGGGCCGGCTCAAGCCGGGCGGCGCGCGTCCGGGACCGGTGTGCGTCCACAAACGGCCGCCAGCAGCCGCGCGAACTCGCGCGTGGCGGGGCCCGCGGCGTCGCGGTCGGCGTAGACGAGGTGGAGGTCGACGACGCGACTGCCACCGTCGACCAGCGGCAGCGGCACCAGCACGCCGGCCGCGAGCTCGGCGCGGATGTGCTCGCGCGGGATCCAGGCGAAGCCGAGTCCGTGCTTCAGCATCTCGATCGAGGTCTTGACGTGCGACACGGTCCAGCGCTGCTCGGCGCCGAGCCAGCCGGCGTCGAGGCGCCGCTTGGTGCCGCTGTCGCGCACCACCAGCTGCCGCTCGCTGCTGAGGTCGGCGAGCGTGAGCGCGCGTCCGAGCGCGTGCAGCGCGTGGTCACGATGCGCGACCGGCACGAACTCGACCGCCATCAGCCGGCAGCCGAGGAAGCCCGGCGGCAGCTGGCCGACGATCGCGAGGTCGACCTCGCGCCGCAGCAGCGCCTCGGTCGTGCCGGACAACACCGACTCGAGAACCTCGACGCGCGTCGCGCGGCAGACCGGGCCGAACTCGCCGAGCGCCTCGTAGAGCAGCGCCGGCGGGAAGATGAGGTCCGCGGCGATGCGCAGCTCCGCTTCCCAGCCGTGCGCCAGGCTGTCGGCCAGCAGCTCGAGGCTGTTGACGTCCGCCAGCACGGCGCGCGCCCGCCGCAGCAGCGTCCTCCCGGCCTCGGTCAGCGCGGTGCGCCGACCGCGCGCCTCGGTGAGCGCGACCGGCAGTCCTGCCTGCAGCTGCTGGACCGCGTAGCTGACCGCGGATTGGCTGCGATTGAGCGCCTCGCCGGCCGCCGCAAAGCCGCCCTCGTCAACCACCGCGGCGAGCACGGCCCAGTGTTCCAGCGAGGTTTTCGGGATCCTGGTCATGATTGATCTAAAAACAGGATTAATTGGGCCAGATTTATGGTCTTTATTATCCGCTAATCGGATATAGATTGGGAGCCCTCACCAACAGAGCCGAGGGAGCCATGAACACTATTCTGCAGATCAACTCGAGCCTGAGCGGCGAGCACGCCGCCTCGACGGCCCTTGCTGACCGCCTCGCTGCCGCACTCCTCAGCCGGTCGCCGGGCGGCAAGCTCGTTCGCCGCAACCTCGACCGGCAGCCGCTGCCGCACCTCGACGCGGCGCGGCTCGCGGCGCTCGCCGCGCCCGCCGCCGAGCGCAGCGCCGAGCAAGCGGCGATCGTCGCCGAGGCGGACGCCGTGATCGCGGAAGTGCAGGCGGCGAGCCACCTCATCCTGGCCGCACCGATGTACAACTTCAGCGCGCCGTCGACGCTCAAGAGCTGGTTCGACCATCTGGCGCGCGCCGGCGTCAGCTTCCGCTACACGGCGAACGGCGCTGAGGGGCTGTTGACCGGCAGGCGCGCGACGCTGGTCACGACCCGCGGTGGCGTGCACCGCGACCGGCCGCAGGATCACCTCGTGCCCTACGTGCGCACGATGCTGGCCTTCGTCGGCATCACCGACCTCGAGGTCGTGTACGCCGAGGGCCTCGCGCTCGGCGCCGCACCGCGCGACGCGGCGCTGGACCGCGCGCGTGGCGAGATAGACTCATTGGCCGCGCGCCGCGCCGCCTGAAGGAGATGACATGACTTCCCGTAGCGTCCAAGGCGTGGTCACGGGCCGGCCGACCTCCGATGGCGGCGGTGTGCGCCTGAGCCGCGTCATCAGCCCTGAGCAGGGCATGGACCCGTTCCTGCTGCTCGACGAGTTCGATTCGAACTCGGCCGACGACTACGTGGCGGGCTTCCCGGCCCATCCGCACCGCGGCTTCGAGACGGTCACCTACATGCTCGAAGGCCACATGCTGCACGAGGACCACCTCGGCAACCGCGGCGACCTCAAGC
>JANYAE010000066.1 GCA_025355105.1 Pseudomonadota bacterium
GACCTCAAACAACTCTTTATCGGAACGAGCGGTTCGTTCGGCATCATCACGAGGGCGATTCTCGAGCTTCACCCGCTTCCGAGACAGCGCGCGACTGCGCACCTCGTCCCGCGGGGATACTCCGCGGTCAATGAAATTCTGAGGGCCACAGAGGCTCGCTTCAGCGACTTCCTGACCTCGTTCGAAGGAATGTCGCGCAACGCAGTCGTACCAGTTCTCGAACAGCGGCGCGTGGTCCGAAATCCCTTTGTTACCGATCCGATCCCCGAGTACATGATACTGGTCGAGTTGACATCTGCCGGCGAGCCTTCCAAATCATTCAATTTGCAAGACGCACTGGAGGACTTTCTCGGCGAGCTTCTGGAGTATCCGAGCGTACCTCTTGAAACGGCGCCGCTAGCTGATCCGGGCGAGCTCTGGGGACTTCGGCACAGCATCAGTGAGGGACTTCGAGCGGTTGGCCGGATCATCTCGTTCGATATTTCGATGACACGATCCGCTCTCGCCTCCTTCCGGGACACCATGATCGGCGAAATTGCCACGCGCTGGCCCTTTCTCGTCGTGTGCGACTTCGGGCATTTCGGTGACGGCGGGCAGCACTTCAATATCCTCTGGCCGAACGGAGCGCAACCAGCCTACGATCCGGACATCGTCTTTGCGGTGCGCGAGACCGTCTACGACCGGGTCGTCCGGGATTACGGAGGCAGCTTCAGTGCCGAGCACGGGATCGGGCCGTTCAATCAGAGGTTCTACGACCGATACACGTCCCGCGAATCGTTGAGTCTTAGCGGCGCTCTGAAGGAGATTCTTGATCCCTCGAATTTGCTGGGCACCGTTCGCTGGGGTCCGCGAGACGAAGCTTGACACACGTCAGTCGGACGCCAGGATCCGCGCGGATAACGCGACCGCGATCCGAAGGGGTGCCGCTCAGGAATTGATGCCGGCGAGGCAGAGGTACTTGAGCTCGGTGAAGTCGAGGATCCCGTACTTGGAGCCCTCGCGACCCGTGCCCGACTCCTTCCAGCCGCCGAACGGCGCCTCCTCGGTCGAGATGATGCCGGTGTTGAGGCCGACGATCCCGTACTCGAGTCACTCGGCGACGCGCCAGGCGCGCGAGATGTCGCGCGTGTAGAAGTACGCGGCGAGCCCGAACTCGGTGTCGTTCGCCATCCTGAGCGCGTCCGCCTCCGTCTCGAAGCGGAAGATCGGCGCGACCGGGCCGAAGGTCTCCTCGCGCGCGACCTTCATCGAAGGCGCCACGACCGTCAGGATCGTCGGCTCGAAGAACGTGCGGCCGAGCGCGTGGCGGTGGCCGCCGAGCACGAGCTTCGCGCCCCTGGCGAGCGCATCGGCGATGTGTTCCTCGACCTTGAGCACCGCGTTGTCGTCGATCAGCGGGCTCTGCTCGGTCGGCCCGGCGAGGCCGTCGCCGACCCGCAGCTTCCTGGTGGCCTCGATGAGCCTCGCGACGAAGGTGTCGTAGATGCCCGACTGCACCAGGAGACGATTGGCGCAGACGCAGGTCTGGCCGGTGTTGCGGTACTTGCTCGCGATCGCGCCGGCGATCGCGGCGTCGAGGTCGGCGTCGTCGAAGACGATGAACGGCGCGTTGCCGCCGAGCTCGAGCGAGACCTTCTTGACGGTGCTCGCGCACTGCTGCATCAGCAGCTTGCCGATCTCGGTCGAGCCCGTGAACGTGATCTTCGCGACCGTCGGGTTCGAGGTCAGCTCGCCGCCGATCGCCGAGGCCTTGCCGGTGACGACGTTGAAGACCCCCGCCGGCACGCCGGCGCGTGCCGCGAGCTCGGCCTGCGCGAGCGCCGAGAACGGCGTCGACTCGGCCGGCTTGATGACGATGGTGCAGCCGGCGGCGAGCGCGGCGCCGGCCTTCCTCGTGATCATCGCCGCCGGGAAGTTCCACGGCGTGATCGCGCCGACCACGCCGACCGGCTGGCGCATCGCGAACAGGCGCTTGTCGGCCTGCGCCGACGGGATCAGGTCGCCGTACACGCGCCGGCCTTCCTCGCCGAACCATTCGTAGAACGACGCGGCGTAGCCGACCTCGCCCTTGGCCTCGGCGAGCGGCTTGCCCTGCTCGGCGGTCATCAGGCGGCCGAGGTCCTCGGTGTTGGCGACCATCAGGTCGGCGAGCCGGCGCAGGATCTTGCCGCGCTCCTTGGCAGGCTTGGCGGCCCAGGCCGGGAACGCGGCCTTGGCCGCCGCGATCGCGCGTCGCGTCTCGACGGCGCCGCAGCGCGGCACGCTGCCGAGCACCGCGCCGGTGGCCTTGTTCCTGACCTCGGTGCTGGCGCCGTCGTCGGCGTTGATCCATTTCCCGTCCACGTAGCACTGCTGCTGCAGGAGGGCGGCATCGGCAAGGCTGAACTTCGTCGTCATGGCAGTCTCTCTGGGCAATGGGCCGGACGGTGGCAGCGGCGCGGCCCGCGCGGGCCGCGCCGTTCAACCGACGTGGCGGTGGAGAAAATCGAGTGAGCGCTCGAGCGCGAGCTTGGCGCTCGCCGGCTCGTGCGCAGGGCGGTCGCTGCAGTTGAAGCCGTGGTCGGCCGGGTACAGGTAGTAGTGGCCGAGCGGGTAGGCCTGCTTGACCTTCTCGACGTCGGCAGCGCTGATGTGCTGGTCCTGCTCGGCGAAATGGAACATCACCGGGCACTTCGGCGTGCGGTCGAGCACCTGCGGCAGCCCGCCGCCGTAGTAGACGACGCCGGCGGCCAGCGACAGGTGGCAGGCCGCGACGTAGGTCATCCGTCCGCCCCAGCAGTAGCCGACCATGCCGACCTTGCCGGCCCCGGCCACCGAGTCGATCGCGGCCTTGAGGTCGAGCAGCGTCTGCTCGGTCTTCAACTGCCTGACCAGGGCCATGCCGGCCGCCAGGTCGGTGTACGGCACGTCGGCGCCGCGCTCGACCCGGTCGAACAGTGCCGGCGCGATCGCGAGGTAGCCGGCGGCGGCGTACTGCTCGGCCACCGCCCGGATGTGGCGGTTGACGCCGAAGATCTCCTGGACGATCACGATGCCGCCGCGCGGCTTGCCGGCCGGCGTGACCCGGCACGCCGACAGGCGCTGGCCGTCGGCGGCCTTGAGCTCGACGATGTCGGTGCAGGTGGTCATGGTCCGGGTGAGCCTCGGCCGGCAGGGACCGGCAGGGCGGTATTTTGCGCGAGCCGCGCCGCCGGCACCACCGGCAGGTCCGCGGGGAGGCGCCAGGCGCTCAGCGCCAGGGTCGCACCACGCGCTGCTCGATGGCGCCGAAGATGCTGCGCCCCTGCCGGTCAAGGACCTCGATGCGCACCTGATCGCCGAATTTCAGGAACGGCGTCTGCGGCGCCCCGCACTCGAGCTGCTCGAGCATGCGCCGCTCGGCGATGCAGGCGGAACCCCGCGAGCGGTCGTAGTTCGAGATCGTGCCGGAGCCGACGATGCTGCCGGCGCGAAGATTGCGCGTCCTGGCGCAGTGCGCGATCAGCTCGGCGAAGTCGAAGGTCATGTCGACGCCGGCGTCCGGTGCCCCGAACGGCGCGCCGTTGATCGTCGTGCGCACGGGCAGGTGCAGCCGGCAGTCGCGCCAGTCGTCGCCAAGCTCGTCCGGCGTGACCGCGACCGGCGAGAAGGCGGTCGCGGGCTTGGACTGGTAGAAGCCGAAGCCCTTGCCGAGCTCGGCGGGAATGAGGTTCCTGAGGCTCCAGTCGTTGACCAGCATCACGAGGCGGATGTCGCCGCGCTCGCGCACCGCGTCGGCGCTTGAGCCCATCGCGACGTCGCCGACCACGACCGCGACCTCGGCCTCGAGGTCGATGCCGAACTCCTCGCTGCTGAACGGCGCGTCGTCGGTGGGACCGAGGAAGTCGTCCGAGCCGCCCTGGTAGACGAGCGGCTCGGTCCAGAACGAGGCCGGCATCTCGGCGCCGCGGGCCTTGCGCACCAGCTCGACGTGGTTGACGTAGGCGGAGCCGTCGACCCACTGGTAGGCGCGCGGCAGCGGCGCTGCACAGGCCGCTGGCTCGAAGGGCAGCGCCTGCTTGGCCTGGTGCGCCTCGAGCGTCACGGTCAGGTCCCGCAGGCGCGGTCTGAGGCGCGCCCAGTCGTCAAGCGCAGCCTGCAGCGTCGCGGCGATGCCGCCTGCCGGCGCGTAGTGCTTGAGGTCGGCGTCGACCACCACCAGGCGCCCGTCCCGCCCGCTCTTCAGGCTCGCCAGCTTCATCGTCTCTCCCCCCGCGGCGCCGCCCTCAGGCGGGGCTGCCCTTCCAGCTGTCGACGTACCCCTGCCACTCCACCGCCGGCGCCGCGGCGCCGACCTCCAGCGGGTCGCGGGCGTCGATCATCACTGCGTACTCGTCGGTCGCCGCCTTAGTCTGCACCAGCATGCGCGACAGCGCCTTGGGGTGCGGTCCGTGCGTGAAGCCGGCCGGGTGGAAGCTGAGCATGCCCGGGTGGATGTTGTCGCGCGAGAAGAAGTCGCCGGCGTGGTAGAAGATGACCTCGTCGTAGTCGTCGTTGTTGTGGAAGAACGGCACCTTGAGCGCCCCTGGGTCGGTCTCGAACGGCCGCGGCGCGAAGGTGCATACGATGAAGCGCGGGGCGACGAAGGTCGTGTGCGCCGACGGCGGCAGGTGATAGCGGTGGCTCATCAGCGGCCGGATGTCCTTGACGTTGATCCGGCAGACCGCGAGGTCGCCGTGCCAGCCGACCGCGTCGAGCGGGTTCCACGGGAAGCGCGCGATCGAGATCTGCTGGCGGCGCTTGATGCGCACCGACCACTCGCGGCTGCCGGCCGGCGCGCCGGGCGGTCCCTCATCCTGCTGCGCGAGGAAGTCGGCGTCGATCGCCGGCACGTCGAGCATCGCCGGGTCGAAGATCGCGTGCGGCCCGACGAGGCCCTTGTCCGGCAGCTGGTAGCAGGCGTTGCTGGCCTCGATCAGCAGCGCCGCGAGCGGCGCCGCGCAGCTGAGCCGCCACATCGTGCCGCGCGGCAGCACCACGTAGTCGCCGGCCGCGATCGCCAGATGGCCGAAGTCGCAGAACAGCTCGGCCGCCCCGGCGTGCACGAACAGGAGCTCGTCGCCGTCGGCGTTGCGCGCGAGGTGGTCCATCGAGGTCGCGAGGTGCAGCCAGCGCAGCCGGCAGTGCGCGTTCTCGAGCAGCGGCGCCGCTTCCCAGGGCGAGAACATCGGCGCGTCGAGCTGCGCGAGGTCGAAGGCGTGCGGCCGCAGCGGCCCCTCGAAGCTGGACCAGCCGGTCGGCGGGTGACGGTGATGGAAGAAGGCGGCCGGGCCGAAGAAGCCCTCCTTGCCCATCTCCCGCTCGTAGGTGCCCGGCGGCAGGTCGGCGTGGGCCTGGCGGCTGGCCTGGCCGGCGACGCGCGGATACTGGATGTAGCGCTTCATGGCGGTGTTCTCCCGGGGTCCTCCGGCAATTTAGTTGCATCTGAAACTAATGGCAAGCGATGCCGTCCCGGTCGCGGCCGCAGCCGGCGTCGTGGAAGGCCCGTGGCCCGCCGTCGGCGGCCGGCTGGCATAATCAACTGGCGTCACGTCAAGGAATCTCCCCCATGAGCACGGTACTGACGGCCCGCGAAGGGTCGGTCGCAGTCATCCGCTTCGGCGAAGCGCCGGTCAACAGCCTCGGTCAGCAGACGCGCCGCGAGCTGACGGCGGCGGTCGACGCCGCGGTGGCCGACGCCGCCGTCACGGCGATCGTGATCGCCGGCCGCAACGGACTCTTCTCGGCCGGCGCCGACATCAAGGAGTTCGGCCTGCCGGCGATGCTGGCCGCGCCGAACCTGCACAACGTCATCACCGCGGTGGAGTCGAGCCCGAAGCCGGTGGTCGCGGCGATCGAGGGCACCTGCCTCGGTGGCGGCCTCGAGCTCGCGCTCGGTTGCCACTACCGGGTCGCGTCAGAGTCCGCCAAGCTCGGCCTGCCGGAGGTCAAGATCGGCCTGCTGCCGGGCGCCGGCGGCACGCAGCGCCTGCCGCGCCTGATCGGCGTCGAGAACGCGATCAACGTCATCGTCGGCGGCGAGCCGGTGCCGGCGAAGCTGTTCAAGGGCAGCCCGCTCCTCGATGCGCTCGTCGCCGGCGACCCGGTGCCGGCCGCGGTCGCGCTCGCGGCGGAGAAGGCGACGGCGCTCGCCGCCGGCGGCAAGCTCCCCAAGGCGCGCGATCTCAAGGTGCGCGGCGCCAACACCGAGGCGCTGATCGGCTTCGCGCGCACCACGATCGGCGCGACCTACCCGAACTTCCCGGCGCCGCTCAAGTGCCTCGACGCGATCGAGGCGGCCGCCGGCAAGCCCTTCGACGAGGGCCTCGCGACCGAGCGGCAGCTGTTCGCCGAGCTCATGATGACGCCGGTGTCGCGGGCGCTCAGGAACGCGTTCTTCGCCGAGCGGGCCGCCGCCAAGATCGCGGACGTGCCCGACTCGACGCCGCTGCGCGAGATCCGCACCGCCGCCGTGATCGGTGCCGGCACCATGGGCACCGGCATCGCGATCAACTTCCTGAACGCCGGCATCCCGGTGCAGCTGCTCGAGCTCGGCAAGGAGGCGCTCGACAAGGGCGTCGCGCGGATCCGCGACAACTACGCCGGCCAGGTGAAGAAGGGGCGCATCAAGCCTGCCGACGCCGAGGCCAAGGCGGCGTTGCTCAAGCCGACGCTCTCCTACGACGACATCGGCCAGGCCGACATCGTCATCGAAGCGGTGTTCGAGGACATGGGCGTCAAGGAGAAGGTGTTCGGCGCGCTCGACCGGGTCATGAAGCCGGGCGCGATCCTCGCCACCAACACCTCGACGCTCGACGTCGACCACATCGCGGCGATGACGAAGCGCCCCGGCGATGTCATCGGCACGCACTTCTTCAGCCCGGCCAACATCATGAAGCTGCTCGAGGTGGTGCGCGGCAAGCGGACCGCCAAGGACGTGCTGGCGACGACGATGAAGCTCGCCAAGACGCTCAGGAAGACCGCGGTCGTGTCCGGCGTCTGCGACGGCTTCATCGGCAACCGCATGATCGAGCAGTACTCGCGCCAGGCGCTGTTCATGGTCGACGAGGGCGCGAGCCCACAGGAGATTGACGGCGCGATCGAGAAGTTCGGCTTCGCGATGGGCCCGTTCCGGATGAGCGACCTCGCCGGCAACGACATCGGCTGGCACATCAGGAAGCGCCGCGCCGTCGAGCATCCCGAGATCGTCTACTCGAAGGCCGCCGACAAGCTCTGCGAACTCGGTCGCTTCGGCCAGAAGACCGGCGCCGGCTGGTACGACTACAAGCCGGGCGACCGCAGCGCCTACCCGTCCAAGCTGGTCGACGAGCTGATCGTCGCGCACCGCGCGGCGATCGGCGTCACGCCGCGCAAGCTCGAGGCGCGCGAGATCGTCGACCGGCTGGTCTACGCGCTGGTCAACGAGGCGGCCAAGATCCTCGAGGAGGGCATCGCGCAGCGGGCCTCCGACATCGACATCGTCTATCTGACGGGCTACGGCTTCCCGCTCTGGCGTGGCGGGCCGATGTGCTACGCCGACGAGGTCGGCGTGTACGCGGTCGCACAGCGGATGCGCGAACTGGCCCGCAACCCCTATGGGGACCCCGGCTTCTGGACGCCGGCGCCGCTGATCGCGCGCCTGGCCGCCGAAAGCAAGGCGTTCAATTCCGTCGGAGCCCGCTCATGAGCCGCGAAGCCGTCATCGTCTCGACCGCCCGTACGCCGCTCGCGAAGTCCTGGCGCGGCGCCTTCAACCTGACCCACGGCGCCACCCTCGGCGGCCACGTCGTCAAGGCCGCGCTCGAGCGCGCCAAGGTCGATCCGGCCGAGGTCGAGGACGTGTTGATGGGCTGCGCGCTCCCCGAGGGCGCGACCGGCACCAACATCGGTCGACAGATCGCGCTGCGGGCCGGCTGCCCGGTCACGGTCTCGGGCGTCACGGTCAACCGCTTCTGCTCCTCCGGCCTGCAGACGATCGCGATGGCCGCGCAGCGCATCATCGCCGGCGAGGGCGAGGTGTTCGTCGCCGGCGGCGTCGAGGCGATCTCGGTGGTGCAGAACGAAGCCAACACGCACATGCTGCGCGACCCGTGGCTCGCCGAGCATCGCCCGGACGTCTACTGGAACATGCTGCAGACGGCCGAGGAGGTTGCGCGGCGCTACGCGATCAGCCGTGAGCGCATGGACGAGTACGGCGCGCGCAGCCAGCAGCGCGCCTGCGCCGCGCAGGACGCCGGCGTGTTCAACGACGAGATCGCGCCGATCACCGTGACCATGGCCGCGATGGACAAGGACTCCGGCCGGCTGAGCAGCAAGGAAGTGACGGTCGCGGCCGACGAGGGCCTGCGGCCCGGCACCACCGTCGAGGCGATCGCGAAGCTACGCTCGGCCATGCCCGGCGGT
Source organism: Pseudomonadota bacterium (assembly GCA_025355105.1). Taxonomy (GTDB): domain Bacteria; phylum Pseudomonadota; class Gammaproteobacteria; order Steroidobacterales; family Steroidobacteraceae; genus CAIKZZ01. The sequence goes on from JANYAE010000066.1 coordinate 8,401, forward strand.
CTGGTCACCGCCGGCAACGCCAGCCAGTTCTCCGACGGCGCCGGCGCCTGCGTGCTGATGAGCGCCGAGCAGGCTGCCAAGCGGGGTCTGAGGCCGCTCGGCCGCTTCGCCGGCTTCGCGGTGGCCGGCTGCGAACCGGCGGAGATGGGCATCGGCCCGGTGTTCGCGGTGCCAAAGCTGCTGGCGCGCGCCGGGCTCAAGGTCGCGGACATCGACCTGTGGGAGCTCAACGAGGCCTTCGCGGTGCAGGTGCTCTACTGCCGCGACAAGCTCGGCATCCCGGACGAGCGCCTGAACATCGACGGCGGCGCGATCGCGGTCGGCCACCCGTACGGCATGAGCGGCCATCGACTCACCGGCCACGCGCTGATCGCCGGCCGGAAGCGCGGCGCCAAGCGCGTCGTCGTCACGATGTGCATCGGCGGCGGCATGGGCGCCGCGGGCTTGTTCGAGGTGCTCTGATCGCCGCCGGCCGGCGCCGGCCGGCGGCTCAGCGCTCGAGGATGGCGGTCACGCCCATCCCGCCGGCGGTGCAGATCGAGATCAGCCCGCGCCGGCCGCCGCGCTCGGCGAGCAGCTTGGCGAGCGTCGCGACGATGCGCGCGCCGGTGGCCGCGAACGGGTGGCCGACCGCGAGGCTCGAGCCGACGACGTTGAGCTTGGCGCGGTCGATGGCGCCGAGCGGCGCCGCGAGTCCGAGCCGGTCGCGGCAGAAGTCGGCGGATTCCCAGGCGGCCAGCGTGCACAGCACCTGCGCCGCGAAGGCCTCGTGGATCTCGTAGTAGTCGAAGTCGGCGAGCGCGAGGCCGGCGTCCTTCAGCATCATCGGCACCGCGTAGGCCGGCGCCATCAGCAGCCCCTCCTTCTTGACGAAGTCGACCGCGTGCGCCTTGGCGTAGCTGAGGTAGGCCTGCACCGGCAGGCGCTGCTGGCGCGCCCAGTCCTGGCTCGCGAGCAGCACCGCGGCCGCGCCGTCGGTCAGCGGCGTCGAGTTGCCGGCGGTCAGCGTGCCGGCCGGCGAGCGGTCGAAGACCGGCTTGAGCTTCGCCAGCTGCTCGATCGAGGTGTTGGCGCGCAGGTTGTTGTCCTGCGCGAGCCCGTGGAAGTCGACGACCAGGTCCTTGTAGAAGCCGGCGGCGTAGGCCGCGGCGGCGCGCCGGTGGCTTTCGTAGGCCAGCTGGTCCTGCGCCGCGCGGCTGATCTGCCAGGTCTTCGCCATCTGCTCGCAGGCCTGGCCCATCGACAGGCCGGTGCGCGGCTCGTTGACCGACGGCGCGACCGGCCTGAAGAACGACGGCCTGAGGCGCAGCCACGGCTTCAGGCGCTCGCCGAGCGTGCGGCCGCGCGCGCTCTCGAGCAGCAGCTGCTGGTACGGGCGCGCATAGACGATCGGCGCGTCGCTGACGGTATCGACGCCGCAGGCGATGCCGCTGTCCACCTGGCCGAGCGCGATCTTGTTGCCGACCAGGATCGCGGCCTCGAGGCTCGTGCCGCAGGCGCGCTGCAGGTCAAGCGCCGGCGTCTCGGCGGCGAGCCCGGAGCCGAGCACGCTCTCGCGCACCAGGTTCCACTGGCTGGAGTGCTTCATGACCGCGCCGCCGGCAACCTCGCCGAGGCGCTGCCCGGACAGGCCGAAGCGGCCGACCACGGCGGCCAGCGCCGCGGTCAGCATCTGCTGGTTGCCGACGTCGGCGTAGGCGCCCATGCCGCGCGCGAACGGAATGCGCGCGCCGCCGAGAATCGCGACGCGCCGGACTTGCGTGCCAACGAGCATGTGAGCCTCCGGGAGTGTGGGGAAGCGCCGCGGTCGGCGGAAAACTCTCCTAGAATGCCACCGCGCGACCGTGCCCGTCACGGTCGCCCTCACCTGGACCGCCGCATGACCGCGATCGCCCGCGCGCCCCGCAACGAGCTCGTCGCCGCCCACGCGCGCGCGATCCTGCGGCTCGGCGTGCCGCTCGTGGTCGGTGGCCTGTCGCTGGCCGGCATGAGCCTCGTCAACACGCTGATGGCCGGCCACTACAGCTCGGCCGCGCTGGCCGCGGTCGCGGTCGGCTCAAGCTACTACGTCATGTTCATGGTGCTCGGCAGCGGCATGATGATGGCGCTGTCGCCGCTGGTGGCGCACGCCTACGGTGCCGGCGAGCTCAGCCGCGTCGGCGAGTACACGCGGCAGGGCGCGTGGATCGCGCTCGGCCTGACGCTGCTGCTGCTCGCCGGGCTCGGCGCGGCGCGCGTCGCGCTGGTCGGCATCGGCACCGATCCCGGCGTCGTCGCGGGCGCGGTCGGCTACGTGCGGGCGATCGCCTGCGGCATCCCGGCGCTGCTCGGCTTCCAGGCGCTGCGCTACGTCAGCGACGGGCTCGGCCGCACGCGGCCGATGATGGTGATCTCGGTGGCCGGGCTCGCCGTCAACGTGCTCGGCAACTGGCTGCTGGTGTACGGCCGGCTCGGCGCGCCGGCGCTCGGCCCGGTGGGCTGCGGCGCGGCGACCGCGCTCGCGCAGTGGCTGATGTTCGCCGCGATGCTGTACCACGTGCGCCGGCACCGCGCCTACCGGCCGTACCGGATCTTCAGCGGCCTCGGCCGGCCGCAGCTGCGCCGGATCGGCGAGATCCTGCGGCTCGGCGTGCCGATGAGCGGCAGCATGGTGGCCGAGAGCGCGCTCTTTTCCGCCGCCGGACTGATGCTCGGCACGCTCGGCGCGACCGTGGTCGCGGCGCACCAGATCGCGCTCAACTACGCCTCGTTCACCTTCATGGTGCCGTGGGCGCTGCACTCGGCGACCACCATCCACGTCGGCCACACGCTCGGCCGCGGCGAGCGCGCCGCGGCGCGGCTCGCGGGCTTCACCGGCATCGGACTGTGCACGCTGCTGATGCTCGCCTCGGCGCTGCTGCTCGCGGTGGCGCGCGCCGCGGTGGCCGGCCTCTACAGCGGCGACCCGGCGGTGGCCGGCCTCGCCGCCGAGCTGCTGCTGATGGTCGCGCTGTTCCAGCTCGCCGACGGCCTGCAGGTCGGCGCGATGGGTGCGCTCAGGGGCTTCAAGGACGCGCGCGCACCGCTCGCGATCACGATCGGCGCCTACTGGCTGGTGGGCTTTCCGATCGCATGGGTGTTCGGCCTGGTGCGCGGCGGCGGCCCGCTGGCGGTCTGGTCAGGCCTGACCGCCGGCCTCGTGGTCGCGGCGCTCGCGCTCAACCTGCGCTACGCGGCGCTGTCGCGGCAGGCGGTCACGGCCGGCCTATAATCGGGCCCGCTCGCGGAGGTTCCCATGCATCAGGCTCGTCCGGTCCTGGCCCGTTGGCTGCTCGCCGTCTGGGCACTTGGCGTGGCGGCCGGCAGCGCCGCTGCACCGCCGGCCGCGCCGGCCGTGGCGCTCGCCACGCTGGTCGAGGCCTACTGGCAGGAGCACCTCAAGCTGCGGCCGCTGCAGGCCACCTACCTCGGCGATCACCGCTACGACGCGGAGCTGCCCAACAACCTCTCGACCGCGCACCTCGGCCTCGAGTACGCGCTCGAGAAGCGCTACCTCGGCCAGCTCGCCAGCATCGACGCGCAGGCGCTCACCGGCCAGGACGCGCTCAGCTACGCGGTTTTCAAGCGCGGCCGCGAGCTCGAGCTCGAGGGCTTTCGCTACCCGGCCGAGCTCTTGCCGGTGAACCAGTTCGGCGGCCTGCCGCAGACCTTCGCGCAGCTCGGCTCCGGCAGCGGCGCGCAGCCGTTCGCGACGAGCCGCGACTACGACAACTGGCTGAAGCGCGTCGACGGCTTCGGCGTCTGGGTGGACCAGGCGATCGTCAACATGCGCCGCGGCTCGGCGCGCGGCTACGTGCAGCCGAAGGCCGTGGTCGAGCGGCTGCTGCCGCAGCTCGGCAAGCTGATCGCCGCCGATCCTGCCCAGAGCCTGTTCATGAAGCCGGTCGCGGAGTTCCCGCAGGCGGTGCCGGCGGCCGACCAGCCGCGGCTCAGGGCCGCCTACCTCGCGGCCGTGACGCAGAAGATCAACCCGGCCTACCAGCGCCTGCACGACTTCGTGCGCGACGAGTACCTGCCGCGCGCGCGCGCGACCGTGGCCTGGACCGAGCTGCCGCTCGGGCGCGAGTGGTACGCCTACCGCGTCAAGCTCGCGACCACCACCAGCCTCACGCCCGACGAGATCCACCAGATCGGCCTCGGCGAGGTGCAGCGCATCTCGGCCGAGATGGACCGCGTGATCGCCGAGCTCGGCTTCAAGGGCGAGCGCAAGGCCTTCTTCGACGCGCTGCGCGCGGATCCGCGGTTCTACTTCGACAAGGAGGAGGAGCTGCTCGCCGCCTACGGCGCGCTCAAGGCGCGGGTCCGCGCGCGCCTGCCGGAGCAGTTCGACCTCGCGCCCAAGGCCGACTTCGAGATCCGCGCGGTCGAGCCGTTTCGCGCCGCGGCGCAGGCCACCGCCTCCTACCAGCAGCCGGCGCCGGACGGCTCGCGCGCCGGCATCTTCTACGTCAACACCTATGACCTGAAGTCGCGGCCGAAGTACGGCATGGAGGAGGTCTACCTGCACGAGGCCGAGCCCGGCCACCACTTCCAGATCGCGATCCAGCAGGAACTGACCGGGCTGCCAAGCTTCCGCCGTTTCGGCAACTACGGCGCCTACGCCGAGGGCTGGGGGCTGTACGCCGAGTCGCTCGGCCGCGAGCTCGGCCTGTACAGCGATCCCTACAGCTACTTCGGCGCGCTCTCGGGCGAGATCTGGCGCGCCATCCGCCTGGTCGTCGATACCGGCATGCACGCCAAGGGCTGGTCGCGGCAGCAGGCGCTTGACTACCTGCTCGCCAATTCCGCGGTCGGCGCGACCGACGCCGCGGCCGAGATCGACCGCTACATCGCGGTGCCGGGCCAGGCGCTGACGTACAAGATCGGCGAGCTCAAGATCAAGGAGCTGAAGGCGCGCGCGCAGCGCGAGCTCGGGCCGCGCTACGACGTGCGCGCCTTCCACCGCGCGATCCTCGGCGACGGCGCGCTGCCGCTCGACGTGCTCGACGCCAAGCTCGTGCGCTTCATCGCCGCGCAGAAGGCGGCGCCCTGAGCGCGCGATCGGTTAGGCTCGGCGCATGCGCATCCTGATCGTCGAGGACGACGAGCTGGTGGCCGACGCCCTGAAACGCGGCCTGGCCGGCGCCGGCTTCGCGGTCGACCGCGTCGGCAGCGCCGAGCAGGCCGAGGCCGCGCTCGCCACCGAGGAGTTCGACCTCGCGGTGGTCGACATCGGCCTGCCGAAGCTTGACGGCCTGACGCTGGTGCGCCGCCTGCGGCGCGGCGGCAACAGCCTGCCGGTGCTGATCCTGACCGCACGCGACGGCCTCGCCGACCGGGTCGACGCGCTCGACCTCGGCGCCGACGACTACCTGACCAAGCCCTTCGAGCTGCCGGAGGTTGCGGCGCGCTGCCGGGCGCTGATCCGCCGCACGCGCTCGGCGACCAGCGCGGAGCTGCGTATCGGCACGCTGTCGCTGGACCTCAAGAGCCGCACCGCCGAGCTCGGCGGCCAGCTGCTTGACGTCACCCGGCGCGAGTGGTCGATCCTCGAGTGCCTGGCGCTCGACGCCGGGCGCGTGGTCCGCAAGGAGAAGCTGCTGCGCGCGATCGCCGGCTGGGATGAGGAGCTGACGCCGAACGCGGTGGAGGTCTACGTGTCGCGGCTGCGCGCCAAACTGGGCGAGGCCGTCGCGATCCGCACCGTGCGCGGCCTCGGTTACCGGCTGGATGAACCCGCGCCCTGATCCTGCCCCGGCCGGCTCGGTCGCCCGGCGGCTGCTGACGGTGCTGCTGGTGCCGCTCGGCGGCCTGTTGCTGCTCGCGCTGTTGTTCGACTACCTGGTCGTGGTCGGGCCGATGCGCTCGACCTTCGACCGCTCGCTGACCGACGCCGCGATGGTGTTCGCCGCCTACGTGCGCGAGGCAGCGGACGGTCGCGTGACGCTGGAGCTGCCGCCGCCGGTGGCCGCGCAACTGGCCGCCACGCAGGGCTCGCGGCCGCGCTACGCGCTGTACGCGGCCGATGGCCTGCTGCTGAGCGGCGACCGGTACCTGCCGGCGCCGGCCGGCCCGCTGCGCGAGGGCTTCAGCTTCTCGACCGCGGTGCTGCAGTCCGGCGAGCGCATGCGCATCGTCTGGTACCGGTTCCAGGCCAGCCAGCGGCCGCTTTGGCTGGCGGTCGCCGAGCCGATCGGCGATCGCGAGGAGGCAACCCGGCCGCTCGTGACCGCGACGCTGACGCTCGACGTGCTGCAGATCGTCGCGGTGGTCGCGCTGGTGCTGATCGGCGTGCGCCGCGGCTTGCGGCCGCTGCTCGAGTTCCGCGACGAGCTCGCCAGCCGCTCCGCCGGCGAGCTCGAGCCGCTCGACGAGCGCCGCGTGCCGATCGAGATCAAGCCGCTCGTCAGCTCGCTGAACGCGCTGCTGGCGCGCGTGCGCGGCGCGGCGGAGGCGCACCAGAAGTTCGTCGCCGACGCCGCGCACCAGCTGCGCACGCCGCTCGCCGGCATGCAGGCGCAGCTCGAGCTGCTCGAGCGCGACGCCGAGGCGCTGCCGGTGCGCGAGCGGGTGCGTGCGGTCCGCGAGGGGCTGAAGCGCCTCGCGCATACCGCCCATCAGCTGCTGACGCTGGCGCGGGCCGAGGGCTCGGCGACGCTCGAGCGCGACTTCGTCACGGTCGACCTGCCGCGGCTGGTCGAGGAGGCCGTGACGCAGCACCTCGACCGGGCGCTCGAGAAGCGCATTGACCTCGGCGCCGAGACCGCGCCGGCCGCGGTGCGCGCGGTGGAGTGGCTGCTGCGCGAGCTGCTCAGCAACCTGCTCGACAACGCGCTCAACTACACGCCGGGCGGCGGCGTCGTGACGCTGCGTTGCGGCGCGCTTGCCGGCGGCGCGTTCCTCGAGGTCGAGGACGACGGCCCGGGGATCCCGCCGCAGGAGCGGCCGCGCGTCCTCGAGCGCTTCCAGCGCGCCGCCGGAGCGCCGGGCGTCGGCTCCGGGCTCGGCCTGGCGATCGTCAGCGACATCGTCGCGCTGCACGGTGCGCGCTTCGAGCTCGGCAGCGGCCAGCACGGTCGCGGCACGCGGGCGCGGGTCGAGTTCCCGGCGGAGCGGTTGCGCGAGGCCGGCTAGCGGTCGCCGCGCCCCGGACCTTGACGGGCACGCCGCCGCCGTCGGCGACGCGCCGCCGGCACCGCTCAGGCCGAAGCGATGGCGCAAGCGTCAGCGGCGATGGCTGCGCGGCGGCGACCCGCGGCCGACCTTGGCGCCTGATCGGCGCTCGGCGCAAGATGGCGTCGTGCCGGACCGCCGACGGATTGGCGCGGGCGGCGCGCAGCCGCGTCGGAGGAAGCGCCCCACCGGGCCGCGAAGGAGCATCGATGCGTCAGTGGCCCGTTTCGGCATCATTCCCGCTTCGCACCGCGCGGCGCCACCGCGCGTGCGCCGCGGCGCTCGTGCTCGCGCTCGGCGGCTGCACCGAGGGTGCGCCGCCGGCGCCGCCGGCGCGGATTCCGGAGCCCTTCCACCTCAACCCGTTCGAGCAGTCCTTCGGCTATTCGCAGGCGGTCAAGATCGGTCGCACCGTCTACATCTCGGCCACGGTCGCCGTCGACGGCGAGGGCAAGCTGATCGGGCCGGGCGACATGGCCGCGCAGCTGGACGCGGTGTACGCCAACCTCGGCGCGACCCTCAAGGCCGAGGGCGGCGGCTTCCCGCAGGTCGTCATGGAGCGGATCTACACGACCGACATGGAGGCGCTGCTCAAGGTGGCCGACCGGCGCCTGCCGTTCTACCCGGAAGGGCAGCGCCCGGCGACCACCTGGGTGGAGGTCCGCAAGCTCGTCGACCCCGGCTTCCTGGTCGCCGTCGAGGCGGTCGCCGAGCTGCCCTGAGCGCCGCCGCCGCTTCCATTACAATGGCCGCCCTTTGCCCGCCGAGAGTCGCGTGCCTGCCCCCCGAATCGACCGTCGTTACGAGCGCCTGCTCGCCGGGCTGATCAACTCCGGCGAGCGCGGCGTGCTGCTCGGTGGCCTCAAGGGCGTCGAGAAGGAGTCGCTGCGCGTGACGCCGGACGGGCGCATCTCGCAACGCCCGCATCCGCACGCGCTCGGCTCGGCGCTGACCCACGAGCACGTCACCACCGACTACTCCGAAGCGCTGATCGAACTGGTCACGCCGACCTTCACGACCAGCTGGGAGCTGCTGCAGTACCTGACCGACCTGCACCAGTTCGTCTACCGCCATCTCGAGGACGAGCTGCTGTGGTGCACCAGCATGCCGTGTCGCCTCGACGGCGACGCCAGCATCCCGATCGCGCAGTTCGGCAGCTCGAACGTCGGCCGCATGAAGACCGTCTACCGCGTCGGCCTCGGGCTGCGCTACGGGCGCATCATGCAGGCGATTTCGGGGGTGCACTTCAATTACTCGTTCCCGGCGCAGTTCTGGCTGGTGCTCGCCGACGTGCTCGGCGAGCGCGATCCCGGCCAGGCCTTCCGGTCGGCGACCTACTTCTCGCTGCTCAGGAACTACCGCCGCCACGGCTGGATCGTCCACTACCTGTTCGGCGTGTCGCCGGCCGTGTGCCGCTCGTTCGTCGCCGGCCGCGACGACCACGGCCTCGAGGACCTCGGCCGCGGCACGCTGTACGGCCGCTACGCGACCTCGCTGCGGATGAGCGACCTCGGCTACCGCAACAAGAGCCAGGCGGACGTCGCGATCTCGGTCAACTCGCTCGACGACTACGTCCGCGATCTGACCGCGGCGATCTCGACGCCGAGCCCGGAGTTCCAGCGCCTCGGCGTCGAGGTCGACGGCGAGTGGCGGCAGCTGAACGCCAACCGTCTGCAGATCGAGAACGAGTACTACGCCTTCATCCGCCCGAAGCGGGTGGCGCGCAGCGGCGAGCGGCCCACCAAGGCGCTGCGGCGCGCCGGCGTCGAGTACGTGGAGATGCGCTCGCTCGACGTCAGCGCGCTGGACCCGGTCGGCGTCAACCAGAACAAGCTGCGCTTCCTCGAGGCCTTCGCCGCCTTCTGCGCGGTCGCACCGAGCGCGCCGATCGACTCCGGCGCGCAGCTCGAGTTCGACCGCAACCACGTGCTGGTCGCGCGCCGCGGCCGCGAGCCCGGCCTCAGCCTTTGCTTCGACGGCCGCGCCGCCGACATGCGCACCTGGGCGCGCGAGATCCTCGACGCGATGCAGGGCAGCGCCGAACTGCTCGACCACGGCGACCCGAAGCGACCGTACTCGAGCGCGCTCGCGCTGCAGACGCAGAAGCTCGACGACGTCGAAGCGACGCCGTCGGCGCGCCTGCTCAAGGAAATGCGCGACACGGGCGAGTCGTTCTTCGACATCGCGCTGCGGATGTCGCACACCTACAAGTCCTACTTCACGGAGCTGCATCCGCCGAACGAGGCGCGCAGCGGCGAGTTCGCCGGCGAGGCCGAGGCGTCGCTCGAGGCCCAGGCGCGGCTCGAGGCGGCGAAGCAGGAGCCGTTCGCCGACTACCTCGCGAAGTACCTCGCCGACTGAGGCGCGGGCCTGTCCGCTGACTGTCCGGCCCCTGTCCGCGGACACCGCCGCCGCCCGGCCGTGCGGCGCGGACCTTTCCCAATCAGTGGCTTAGGCGCCACCTGGCGCTGGCACGGTCCGTGCTATCCAAAGGGGAAGTCCGGCCACTGTCCGCGTTCCCCATGAGCTCACCGCGCCTGCTGCCCGCGATTTCGGACGCCACGAGCGTGACCGCCGGCCGTCGTCAGGCGCGCGCATGATCCCCGCGCCGCGCGACAACCCCCAGGTCACGACGCTGCGCGGCACGACGCCGCAGGACCGGCCGCTCGATCCCGGACCGGGCCGCCGCCGCCGGCAGCGGCGCATCGCGCTGGCGGCGGTTGCGCTCGCCGCGCTCGCCGCGCTCGCCGTTCCCGCACTGCGCTCGCTCTCGAACGGCGAGCGCGCCGTGCCGGCCGCGCAGCTGCGGCTCGCGACCGTGAGCCGCGGCCGCTTCGTCAGCGAGGTGTCGGCGCAGGGCGTGGTGGTCGCGGCGCTGTCGCCGACGCTGGTCGCGACCGCCGCCGGCAGCGTCGCCTACCGCGTGCGCGCCGGCGAGCCGGTGCGCAAGGGCCAGCTGCTCGGCGTCATCGACAGCCCGGAGCTCGAGAACGAATACTCCAAGGAAAAGGCCTCGCTCGAGTCGCTCGAGGCGACGCTGTCGCGCGAACAGCTCGACTATCGCCGCAAGCTGCTCACCAACCGCGAGAGCCGCGACCAGGCGGCGATCGAACTCAAGGCCGCCGAACGCGAGTGGCAGCGCGCCGAGTGGGCCTTCGGCCAGGGCGCGATGAGCCAGCGTGACCACGACAAGGCCGGCGACGCGCTCGAAGCGGCGCGCATCAAGTCCCGACACTCGGCCGACAGCGCCGCGCTCGAGGACGACAGCCTGGCGCTCGAGCTCAGGACCCGCCAGCTGGACCGCGACCGGCAGCGACTGGTCTGCGACGAACTGAAGCGCCGCGTCGCGGCCCTCGAGCTGCACGCGCCGGTGGACGGCATCGTCGGCACGCTCGCGGTCGCCGAGCGCACGCGGGTCGCCGCGCAGGCGGCGGTGATCACGGTCGTCGACCCGTCGGTCTACGAGGTCGAGTTCACCGCGCCGGACGTCTACGCCGGCACGCTCAAGCCCGGTATGCGCGCCGAGATCTTCGTCGGCAGCGACAGCGCGCAGGCGACCGTCGTCGCGCTGTCGCCGGAGGTCCGGCAGGGCCAGATCGTCGGCCGGGCGCGCTTCGCCGGCGCACAGCCGGCGGCGCTCAGCCAGAACCAGCGCGTCACGGTGCGCGTGCTCATCGACGCGCGCGACGGCGTGCTCAAGGTCGAGCGCGGCGCGTTCGTCGAAGCCGGCGGCGGCCGCGTGGCCTACCGCGTCAGCGGCGACCGCGCCGAGCGCGTCGCGGTCCACCTCGGCAACTCGAGCGCCGGCGAGGTGGAGATCCTCGACGGCCTCGCGGCCGGCGACAGCATCATCGTCTCGAGCCTGTCGGGCTTCGAGGACGCGCCGCGCGTGCGGCTCACCCACTGACCTCCCGCGCCAAGCCACCGAGGAACCGCCCCATGCTGGACATGCAGCACATCATCAAGGTCTACCGCACGGATCTCGTCGAGACCCACGCGCTACGCGATTTCAGCGTGACGGTCGCCGAGGGCGAGTTCGTGGCGGTCACCGGGCCGTCCGGTTCCGGCAAGACCACCTTCCTCAACATCGCTGGCCTGCTCGAGACCCCTGACGGCGGCCGCTACCAGCTGGACGGCGACGACGTCGGCACGCTCGGCGACGACGCGCGCGCCGGCATCCGCAACCAGCGCATCGGCTTCATCTTCCAGGGCTTCAACCTGATCCCGGACCTCGACGTGTTCGACAACGTCGACGTGCCGCTGCGCTACCGCGGCTTCGTGACCCGCGACCGCCGCGCGCGCATCGAGCGCTCGCTCGAGCTGGTCGGCCTCGCGGCGCGCATGCGCCACCTGCCGTCGCAGCTGTCCGGCGGCCAGCAGCAGCGGGTCGCGATCGCGCGCGCCATCGCCGGCGACCCGCGCTTCCTGCTCGCCGACGAGCCGACCGGCAACCTCGACTCGCTGATGGCGCGGCAGATCATGGACCTGCTGGCCGAGATCAACCGCCAGGGCACGACGATCGTGCTGGTCACGCACGATCCAGAGCTCGCGCGGCGCGCACACCGCAACATCCACGTCATGGACGGCCAGGTCACCGACCTCAAGCCCTACGCGGCCCGCGGCGCCGCCCCCGACGCCGCGGTCGCCTGAGGAGGGCTCATGCTCGGCTACTACCTGCGGCTCGCCTGGCTCAGCCTGAAGCGCACGCCGGCCATCACGCTGCTGATGATCGGCGCTATCGCGCTCGGCATCGGCGCGACCACCACCACGCTGACGGTCTACCACCGCATGTCGACCAACCCGATCGCGCAGCGCAACGACGTGCTGCGCGCGGTGACGCTCGACAACTGGTCGGCGGACCGGCCGTGGGACACCGACCACCCCGACAACGCGCCGGCCGAGCTCACCTACCGCGACGCGCTGGCGATCGCCCAGGGAGCGCCGGCCTCGCGCCTCGTGGTGATGCGCAAGACCAGCCTGACCGCCGAGCCGGGCGCCGGGCGACCGCCTTTCCTGGTCGTGGTGCGGCTGGCGACACACGACTTCTTCCCGATGTTCGACGTGCCCTTCGCCTACGGCGCCGGCTGGGACGGCAAGGCCGACCGCGACGGCGAGCCGGTCGCGGTGCTCTCCAAGGAGACCAACGGCAAGCTGTTCGGCGGCGAGAACAGCGTCGGCAAGATCGTGCGGCTCGACGGCCGCGAGTACCGCGTGATCGGCGTGCTCGCCGACTGGCAGCCGACGCCGAAGTTCTACGACCTCAACAACGGCGAGTACGACACGCCCGAGGACCTGTTCCTGCCGTTCGCGCTCGGCGCGACGCTCGAGCTGCAGCCGGCCGGCAACGTCAATTGCTGGAAGCCGGAGACGCTGGCCGGGCTGCGCGACCTGTTCGGCTCGGAGTGCATCTGGCACCAGCTGTGGGCGGAGCTGCGCACGCCGGCCGAGGTCGAGCGCTTCCAGTCGTACATTGACGGCTACGTCGCCGAGCAGAAGAAGCTCGGCCGCTTCCCGCGCAGGATCAACAACCGCCTGTACACGGTCGACGAGTGGCTGGCGCGCCACGAGGTCGTCGGCCGCGACAGCCGCGTGCTGCTGGTGGTGTCGTTCGCGTTTCTCGCCGTCTGCGTGCTCAACGTCGTCGGCCTGCTGCTGTCGCGCTTCCTCGGTGCCGCGGGCGCCACCGCGATCCGCCGCGCGCTCGGCGCGAGCCGCGGCGAGATCTTCCGCCAGCATCTGGTCGAGGTCGGCCTGGTCGGCGCGCTGGCCGGCATCGGCGGCCTCGCGCTCGGTGCGGTCGGCCTGACGGCGCTGCAGCAGCTCTATTCGAGCTACGACCGGCTGACGCAGCTGGACCTGTCGATGACCCTGGCGGCGATCGCGCTGGCGGTGCTCGCCGGCTTGCTCGCCGGTCTCTACCCCGCGTGGCGCATTTGCCGCGTGCAGCCGGCCGGCTACCTGAAGACGCAGTAGCCGAGGAGCACCGCATCATGGAAATCCGTCCCATCCTGTCGGCGCTGCTGCGCAACCGCACCGGCGCGCTGCTGGTCGGCCTGCAGGTCGCGATCACGTTGGCGGTGATCGCCAACGCGTTCTTCATCATCGCCAGCCGCCTCGAGAAGATCCGCCGCCCGACCGGCATCGACACGCCGAACCTGATCTTCGCCGAGAGCGAGGGCTACGCGCCGGACTACGAGCACGCCGCGACGCTGAGCAGCGACCTCGCACTGCTCAAGGGCATCGCCGGCGTGGTCGCGGTGACCTCGACCAACTCGGTGCCGCTGTCCGGCGGCGGCAGCGCCAACAACTATCACGCGACGCCGGACCCGAAGGCGGCGCCGATCGCCGGCAACTACTTTGAGGTCAACGCCGACTTCATCGACGCCTACGGCCTGACGCTGGTTGCCGGCCGCGCCTTCCGCGCCGAGGAGTTCACGCCGGTGCCGGCCAACAACGACCTGCCGCCGGTGCTGATCCTCACCGAGACCATGGCCAAGACCGCCTTCGGCGCGGAGCCGGCGCTCGGCAAGCGCCTCTACGACGAGAACGGCAAGTCCGGCGAGGTGATCGGCATCGTCTCCGACATGCAGGGCTCGTGGCTCGGCAATACCCGCCCCGGGCCGCAAGACCTCGTGTTCCACCCCAACGGCGGCTTCGGCAAGACCTGGCGCTACGTGATCCGGGTGCGGCCCGGCGAGCGCGACCGGCTGCTGCCGCAGATCGAGAAGGCGCTCAACGGCAGCGGCCACGGCCGCGCCATCATCTGGGTGCGGCCGCACGAATACTGGCTGACGCGCACCTTCCGCGCCGACCGGCGCATGGTCGTGTTCCTGTCCACGCTGGTGATCCTGATGACCGCGGTGACCGCGCTCGGCATCATCGGCCTCGCGACCTTCCAGGTGAACGCGCGCCGCAAGCAGATCGGCACGCGTCGCGCGCTCGGCGCGCGCCGCGCCGACATCGTCCGCTACTTCCAGCTCGAGAACGGGCTGCTCGGCGCGGGTGGCGTGGTCATCGGCGCGCTGCTCGCCTACGCCGCCAGCGGCTGGCTGACCAACGCCTTCCAGATGCCGCCGCTGCCGCCGCTGTACGTGCTGGCGAGCGCGCTGGCGCTGCTGGCGCTCGGCCAGCTGGCGGTGCTGTGGCCGGCGCGCCGCGCCGGCGCCATCGACCCGGCGGTCGCGACCCGCACCGTCTAGGCCGGCGGCGGCGCTACACTGGCAGCCGACGCAGGCCGCCCGGGCGGACGGTCCGCGCCTCCTGACCGCCGGAGCCCGGGATGGCCGCGCCGACCGTACTCGTGATCGACGACAACGCCGCGGTGCGCACCGCGCTCGAGGTGCTGCTGGCACTGCACGGCCTCGCGACCGTCGCGGCGGCGACGCCGGCCGAGGGCCTCGCGCGGCTGGCCGCGGGCCGCGTTGACCTCGTGATCCAGGACATGAACTTCTCGCGCGACACGACCTCCGGCGAGGAGGGCGTGCAGCTCTTTCACGCGCTGCGCGATGCGCAGCCGGGCGTGCCGATCGTGCTCCTGACCGCCTGGACCCACCTCGAGACCGCGGTCGAGCTGGTGCGCGCCGGCGCCGCCGACTACCTGCCGAAGCCGTGGGACGACGCGCGCCTGGTGACCACCGTCCGCAACCTCGTCGCGCTCGGCCGCGTGACGCGGGAGCGCGAGTCGCTGCGCGGCGAGCGGCAGGCGGTGCGCGAGGCGCTGGCCGGCCGCTACGACCTGCGCGGGGCGGTCTACGAGAGCGACGCCATGCACGAGCTGTTCGTCACCGCGACCCGGATCGCGCCGGCCGACGTGCCGGTGCTGCTCACTGGGCCGAACGGCGCCGGCAAGGAAGTGCTCGCCGAGGTGATCCAGGCGAACTCGGCGGTGCGCGACGGAGCCTTCATCCGCGTCAACGTCGGCGCGCTGCCGGCGGAGCTGATGGAGTCCGAGCTGTTCGGCGCCGAGGCCGGCGCCTACACCGGCGCCGGCCAGGCGCGCGCCGGGCGCTTCGAGGCCGCCGACCGCGGCACGCTGTTCCTCGACGAGATCGGCAACCTGTCGCTGGCCGGGCAGGCGAAGCTGCTGCGCGTGCTCGAGACCGGCAGCTTCGAGCGGCTCGGCAGCACCACGACGCGCAAGGTGCGGGTGCGCCTCTTGTTCGCGACCAACGCCGACCTCAAGGCGGCGATCCGCGCCGGCAGCTTTCGCGAGGACCTCTACTACCGGATCAACGTCATCGAGCTCAGGGTGCCGCCGCTCGCCGCCCGGCCGAGCGACATCCTGCCGCTCGCGCGCCGCTTCCTCGCGCCCGGCTACACGCTGGAGCCGGCCGCGGAGCGCGCGCTCGTCGGCCACCCGTGGCCGGGCAACGTCCGCGAGCTGCGCAACGCCGTGCAGCGGGCCTGCCTGCTGTCGGCCGGGACGCAGCTCAAGGCCGACGCGCTCGGGCTCGAGTCCGGCGCCGCGACGCCTGAGCGCGAGCCGGACGCCGGCGAGATCCGCGCCGCCCTGGCGCGCGCCGGCGGGGTGGTCGCGCGCGCCGCGCGCGAGCTCGGACTCACGCGCCAGTCGCTGTACCGGCGCATGGACAAGCTCGGCCTCGAGGGCAGCTGAGGAAGCACGATGGAAAGATTCACGATCTCGCTCGACGACGAGCTGGCGCAGGAGTTCGACGCCTTCATCGCCGCGCGCGGCCACGCCAACCGCAGCGAGGCGGTCCGCGACCTGATCCGCGCGCGGCTCGAGGCCGAGCGCCAGGCGGACACCAGCGGCCACTGCGTCGCGAGCCTGTCCTACGTCTACAACCACCACCAGCGCGAGCTCGCCGAGCGCCTCGCCGAGCACCAGCACGCGCAGCATGACCTGACGGTCGCGAGCCTGCACGTGCACCTCGACCACGAGAACTGCCTCGAGAGCGTGATCCTGCAGGGGCCGACCGCGGCGGTCCGCGGCCTCGCCGGGCGGCTGAGCGCCGAGCCCGGCGTGCGCCACGGCTCGCTGAACGTGATCAGCGTCGAGCCGACCGCGCGCCACAGCCACGCGCCCTTCGCGCCGGGCCGGCTGCCGCACGTGCACCTGAAGCCGCGCTACTGACGCTGCGGAAAACCGAGCTGCCGGGGCCGGCCGGCCGGTCTAGTATGAACGGACGCAAAATCCTCATACGGAGGCCCGCGTGCCGTCCCTGCCCACCGACTTCACGGCGCTGGCGCTGGTGGTGTTCCTGCTCGGCGCCCGCCACGGGCTCGACGCGGACCACCTCGCGACCATCGACGGCCTGACGCGGGTCGGCAGCCGGCAGGGCGCCCGCCACGCGCCGTTCTCCGGCGTGCTGTTCTCGCTCGGCCACGGCGCCGTGGTGGTCGCGATCGCCGCGCTGGTCGGCAGCTGGTCCGCCCGCTGGCAGACGCCGCTCTGGCTCGAGCAGAGCGGGCTGTGGATCTCGGTCTTCTTCCTGACGCTGCTCGGCGTGGTCAACCTGCGCGCGGTGCTGACCGCCGCGCCCAGCGAGGTGGTCGCGCCGGTCGGCATCAAGGGCCGCTTCCTCGGCCGCCTCGCGCGCGCCGACCGGCCACTGACGGTGCTGCTGGTCGGCGCGCTGTTCGCGCTGTCCTTCGACACGATCAGCCAGGCGGCGCTGTTCGCCGTCGCCGGCGCGCGCTTCGGCGGCGTGCCGAACGCGCTGTTGCTCGGCTCCACCTTCCTGGCCGGCATGCTGCTGACCGACGGCTGCAACGGCTGGTTGATCGCGCGCCTGATCAAGCGTTCCGACGCGCTGGCGCGCATCACCTCGCGGGTCATGGGGCTGGCGGTCGGCCTGTCGAGCCTCGCGGTCGCGGCGCTCGGCATCGCGCGCTACGCGCTGCCGGGCTTCGCCGCCTGGAGCGAGGGCCGCGAGCTCGTGTTCGGGGTCGCGGTCGTGCTGCTGGTCTGCGGCAGCTTCGTCGGCGGCCGCTGGCTCGCGCGGCGCGCGCCGCCGCTGATCCGGCCGGCCTGAGCGCCGACTCGCCGCGCCGGGGGCACCCGGCTATGCTCGCGGCGCGATGCCTGCGCCGAAGCCACCGCTGTTTTCCTTCGCCGGGCTGCTGGCGCTGCTGGTCGCGGGCGCGTTCGCGATCGGGGTGCTGCTGACGCTGGTGCTCGGCGGCGCGCTCGCCGACCGATGGCTCGCGGCTCTGCTCGCGCTGCTGGCCGGCCTGCCGGTCGCCGTGTTCGCGGCGCGCGCCGCGGCGCGGCCGTGGATCCGCTTCCTCGGCGCGCTGGCCGACGGCCTCGCGAGCCTCAAGGACGGCGACTTCAGCCTGAGCCTCGCCCGGCCGCGCGGCCTGCCGGAGGCCGATCTGCTGGCCGGCGCCTACAACGGTCTCAGCGAGCGCTTTCGCGCCGAGCGCCAGACCCTGCTGCAGCGGGAGCTGCTGCTCGACACGGTGATCCAGTCGACGCCGCTGGCGCTGGTGCTGACCAACGATCAGGGCGTCGTGATCTACGCCAACCTCGCCGCGCGGCACCTCTTTCAAGGCGGCCGGCCGATCGAGGGCTACGGCTTCAATGCGCTGGTCGAGTCCTCCGACGCGGCGCTGCGGGAGGCGATCGCCGGCGGCCAGGACACGCTGTTCACGATGCGCGTGGCCGAGGAGGCCGAGATCTTCCACCTCAGCCTGCGGCACTTCACGCTCAACGCGCGCTCGCATCACCTCTACCTCTTCAAGCAGCTGACGCGCGAGCTCAACGCCCAGGAGGTCGCGACCTGGAAGAAGGTGATCCGCGTGATCGCGCACGAGCTCAACAATTCGCTGGCGCCGATCTCCTCGCTGGCGCACTCCGGTCGCGCGCTCGCGGCGGCCCCGGACCGGGCGGCCCTCGAGCGGGTGTTCGAGACCATCGCCGGGCGCGCCCAGCACCTGCACAGCTTCATCGACGGCTACGCGCGCTTCGCCAAGCTGCCGCGGCCGCGCCCTGAGCAGGTGACGTGGCAGGCGTTCATCGAGCGGCTGCGGGCCACGATCGGCTTTCGGCTGGCCGGCGCGCTGCCGGACGGGCCCGGCTGGTTCGATCCGGCGCAGCTCGAGCAGGTGCTGATCAACCTGCTGAAGAACGCCCACGAGTCCGGCTCGCCGCCGGCCGCGGTCACGGTCACGGTCGGCACCGGTCGCGCCGGCATCGAGATCGCGGTGGCCGACCGCGGCCCCGGCATGCCGGCGGCAGTGCTCGAGCACGCGCTGGTGCCGTTCTTCTCGACCAAGGCGGAGGGCACCGGGCTCGGCCTGACGCTCAGCCGCGAGATCGTCGAGGCGCACGGTGGCCGCCTCGAGCTGCGCGCCCGGGACGGCGGCGGCACCGAGGTCCGGATCTGGTTGCCGGGCGGCCCGCACGGAACTGACCTTCACTTGACATAAGACTTTCACCCACAAGGGCGAGACTGGCTTAGGGGAATGGCCTACTATTCGGCCCCCCGGGGTCCAAGGACAGTGACCGCGGAGCAACCACAGGCCTGCTTGCATGATGCAATCTGATTCGCTCAAACGTTTTGCCACCGTTCGCCTGCTGACCGAGGCGGCCAACGAGGAACTTGATCCTGCCGGCGCTGCGGCGGCGGTCGAGCCGGTGCCGCGGCCGAGCGGCTGGGATCCCTTCGAGGTGTGGCGGACCCGGGTCCGTGACGCGCGTCGTGACGCCGAAGGTCCTGCCGGCGACTGAGGGCTGCGGGCCCTGATTTCGTGCGCCGGTGCGCAGTTCGGCGCGCACCGCCCGGTGTTAACTCGACATATTGACGAGACACCGAGGTGGGCCGCGATCGCGCGGCATGGGCGTTGAATCCCGACCAGACACAGCAGCTGATCATCGACGAGTCCGCCGCGGCGCGCCAGCTGCGCGCCGGCTTCCCGTGGCTCACGTTCGAACACGACCTCGAGCACGAGTTCCGGCGCGAGCAGGCCCGCTCGCGCATGGGCCAGATCCGCTTCAACCTGTTCCTCGGCGCCGGCCTCGTGATCTGCTTCGGGCTGCTGAACGGACTGGTGATCCGCGCCGGCGCGCAGGCCTCGATGGGCGTGGTGCACTTCGGCCTGCTGTTGCCGGCGGTGCTGGTCGCGATCGGCGTCACCTACCTCGACAAGGCGTACCGCATCTACCCGCGCGTCGCGCCGCTGCTGGCGCCGATCTCCGGCATCGCGATGATCGCGGTCGAGGCCAGGGCCGCGCAGGCCGGCGTGCAGATCGTGTTCGTCAGCGTCGTGCTCGCCTCGATCTACATCTACTTCCTGTACGGGCTGCTGTTCTACCAGGCGCTGCGCGCCAACCTGATCATGTGGTGCGCCTACCTCGCCTTCGCCATCGTCGGCGCGATGCCCGAGGCCAACGTGATCTACAACGCGCTGGTGCTGCTGCTCGCCAACGTGATCGGCGCCACCATCGCCTACAGCTTCGAGACCGAGATCCGCACGCACTTTCTCGAGCAGCGGATGCTGGCCGAGACCGCGGCGCGCGACGGGCTGACCGCGCTCTACAACCGCCGGCGTTTCGACGAGCACCTCGACACGGTCTGGCAGCTGGCGCAGCGTGAGGGCGTGACCCTCGCCCTGCTGCTGGTCGACATCGACTACTTCAAGAAGTACAACGACCAGCACGGCCACCAGGCCGGCGACGACGCCCTCAAGGCGGTCGCCGCGGCGCTGCGGCGCTCGGCGCGGCGACCGCTCGACTTCGTCGCGCGCTACGGCGGCGAGGAGTTCGCGGTGATCCTGTACGACCCGTCGCGGCAGTACCTGCAGGAGATCGCGCACCGCATCCACACCAACATCGCGGCGCTCGAGATCCCGCACGGCGACTCGGTGGCGCCGATGGTGACGGTCAGCGTCGGCATCGCCTACGTCGCGCCGACCCTCGAGCGCAGCACGGCCGGCTTCGTGCAGCTCGCCGACGAGGCGCTCTACGAGGCCAAGGCCGACGGCCGCAACCGCTCGGTGTTCAGCGAGGCGGCCTACGATTCGCTCGAGACCGGCTCGTTCCGCAAGCGGCGCCGCACCGGCTGAGTGCGGGCCTCAGGCGAGCGGCAGGCTCCGCCGGCGCGTGCCGGTCAGCCGGTAGAACGCGTTCGCGACCGCCGGCGCCACCGCCGGCACCGGGGGCTCGCCGGCACCGCCGACCGCTGCGGCGGGGCTTTCCAGCAGCACCACGTCGATCGCCGGCGCCTCGGCGATCGACAGCAGCCGATAGCCGTCGAAGTTGCGCTCGCGGACCCGGCCGGCCTCGATGGTGATGCGCTCCTTGAGCGCGGCCGAGAGCGCCATCGTCACGCCGCCCTCGACCTGGGCGCGCACCAGCGCCGGGTTCACGGCCGTGCCGCAGTCGAAGGCGCAGGTGATCTTGCGCACCCGCGGCGCGCCGCCGACGTCGCGCTCGACCTGCGCCACCATCGCGACGTAGGTGCCCCAGCCCGAGAACGCGGCGATGCCGAGTGCGCGGCCGGCAGGTTGCGACCAGCCGGCGCGCGCCGCCACCGTCTCGAGCACGCGGCGGGTGCGCGGCTCGCGCGCGGCGAGCTTCAGCCGGTAGGCGAGCGGATCGCTGCCGGCGCGCTCGGCGAGCTCGTCGACGAAGCTCTCGACGAAGAAGCACGACAGGCTCGCGTCCACCGAGCGCCAGGCGCCGATCGGCAGCGCCGACTTGTGCAGGCCGGCCTCGACCAGCACCGGCTCGAACGCGTACCACGGCGCGTGCATGCCGCCGGTGATCGTGTCGTTGGTCGCCGCGGTGCGCGCGCGGATCGCGGTCGGCAGGCCGTCGGCGCCCAGTGCCGCGAGTAGCGCCGCGCTCGCCGCCGGGCGGTAGAAGTCGTGCTGCAGGTCCTCGCTGCGGTCCCACACCAGCTGCACCGGTCCGCCGGCGGCGCGCGCCACCAGCGCCGCCTGCACCGCGTAGTCGACCTTGAGGCGGCGGCCGAAGCCGCCGCCGCAGCGCGTCGTGTGCACCGTGACGCGCGCCAGCGGCAGGCCGAGCGCCGCGGCGACCGCGCGCTGCGCGTCGCTCTGCTGCTGGGTCGGGCTCCAGAGCTCGGCCGAGTCCGCTTGCACGTGCGCGAGGGTGTTCTGCGGCTCCATCGTCGCGTGCGACAGCAGCTGGCCGCGGTAGCGCTGCTCGAAGCTGGCCGGCGCCGTGGCGAAGGCCTCGGCCACGCGGGCGCGGTAGGCGGCGAGCGGTATCGCGGTGCTGGCCGGCCGCGCCTCGAGATCGTCGCGCGCCAGCAGCAGGTCGAGCTCGGCCTCGATGCTCGCCGAAGACAGCGTCGTCGGCGGCGCCTCCCACACCGGCGCCAGCGCCGCGAGGCCGCGCGCCGCGTGCCAGGTGGAGTCGCCGACCACCGCGACGGCGTTGTCGAGCCGCACCACACTGCGAACCCCCGCCAGCCGCCGGGCCGGCGCCTCGTCGAGCTCGCGCAGGTGGCCGCCGAACACCGGGCACTGCGCGATCGCCGCGTAGCGCTGTCCGGGCAGGCGCGTGTCGATGCCGTAGGCGAGGCTGCCCTCGACGATGTCGCGCTGCCCCGGGCGCTGCAGCGGCAGGCCGATGACCCGCCACGCCGAGCGGTCCTTGAGCGATACCTCGGCCGGCAGCGGCTGGCGCGCCGCGGCGGCGGCCAGCGTGCCGTAGCGCAGGCGATCGCGGCCGTTCGGGTGCAGCACGGTGCCGGCCTCGGTGCGGCAGTCCGCGGCGCGCACCGACCAGCGCTCGGCGGCCGCCGCGACCAGCAGCGCGCGGGCGGTCGCGCCGAGGCGCCGCCAGTCGTCGAACAGCGGGCGGATGCTGCCGCTGCCGCCGGTGTAGAAGGCGTCCTTGAGCAGGTAGCGCGCCTCCATCGGCGCCGTGACGGTGCTGAACGCGCCGGTGCTGAGGTCGAGCTCCTCGGCGACCAGCTGCGTGATGCCGAGCAGCGCTCCTTGGCCGAGCTCGGTGAACGGCACCTCGAGCAGCGCCGTGTCGTCCTGACGCAGCGTCAGCCACGGGTCCGGCCGCCGCGCGGCCTGGCGCGGCCGGTTCGTGAAGCCGAGCGCGAGCCCGGCGCCGGCGGCCACCGAGAGGATGAGGAAGCGGCGGCGGTCAAGCGGCAGGGTCATCGACGGATCCGGCGGCGAGGTCCCGTGAGCTTAGGCCGCGGGCCGCGACTTGCAACCGCCGCCGCCGCCGGGACCGGTGCCAAAAGCATCGCGAAGTCCTGCCTGCCGCGGCTATGATGCAGTGCAACGCCGCCCCCGGACGACGGCCAGGTCGGGCACGAGCAGGATGGGCCCTCATGACGACCCAGTACGCGGCGCTCGGCCGCATCAAGCGCCTGCTGATCGCCAACCGTGGCGAGATCGCGATCCGTGTGATGCGCGCGGCCAATGAGCTCGGCATCCGCACCGTCGCCATCTACTCGCGCGAGGACCGCTTCTCGCTGCACCGGACCAAGGCCGACGAGGGCTACCTGGTCGGCGACGGCAAGGGAGCGGTGGAGGCCTACCTCGACATCGCCGACATCGTCCGCATCGCGCGCGAGGCGCACTGCGACGCGGTGCATCCAGGCTACGGCTTTCTCGCCGAGAACCCCGAGTTCGCCGAGGCCTGCGCGGCGGCCGGGCTGATCTTCGTCGGCCCGTCGCCCGCGACCATGCGCACGCTCGGCAACAAGGTCGCGGCGCGCGCCCTCGCGAGCTCCGCCGCGGTGCCGGTGATGCCGGCAACCGGTCCGCTGCCGGCCGCCGCGGTGGCCACCGCCCGGCTCGCCGCCGAGGTCGGCTACCCGCTGATGCTCAAGGCCAGCTGGGGCGGCGGCGGCCGCGGCATGCGGGTCATCGAGGCCGAGGCGGAACTTGCCGAGCTGGTCGCCGCGGCGCGGCGCGAGGCCAAGGCGGCCTTCGGCAACGACGAGGTCTACCTAGAAAAGCTGATCCGCCACGCGCGCCACATCGAGGTGCAGCTCTTGGGCGACGCGCACGGCAACCTCGTGCACCTGTGGGAGCGCGACTGCACCGTACAGCGCCGCAACCAGAAGGTCGTCGAGCGGGCGCCGGCGGTGTTCCTCGACGCGGCGCAGCGCGCCGAGCTCTGCGGCTACGCGCTCGCGATCAGTCGCGCGGTGGCTTACCGCAATGCCGGCACCGTCGAGTTCCTGCAGGACGCCGACAGCGGGCGCTTCTACTTCATCGAGGTGAACCCGCGCATCCAGGTCGAGCACACGGTCACCGAGGTGGTCACCGGCATCGACATCGTCAAGGCGCAGATCCGCATCGCCGAGGGCGCGACCATCGGCACGGCGGCCTCAGGGGTCCCGCCGCAGGAGGAGATCCGCGTCTTCGGCCACGCGCTGCAGTGCCGGATCACGACCGAGGATCCCGAGAACAACTTCATCCCCGACTACGGCACGATCACCGCCTACAGGAGCCCCGCCGGCTTCGGCATCCGGCTTGACGCCGGCACCGCCTACTCCGGCGCCTTCATCGGCCGCTTCTACGACTCGCTGCTGGTCAAGGTCACGGCCTGGGCGCCGACGCCGGACGAAACCATCCGGCGCATGCACCGCGCGCTGTGGGAGTTCCGCATCCGCGGCGTGACCACCAACCTCCGGTTCCTCGACCAGGTCATCAACCACCCGCGCTTCGCCAACGGCGACTACACCACCAAATTCATCGACGCCACGCCCGAGCTCTTCGACTTCCCGAAGCGCCGCGACCGCGCGACCAAGCTGCTGAACTTCGTCGGCGACCTGATCGTCAACGGCAATCCGGAGGTCAAGGAGCGGCCGCGGCCGGCGCGGCTCGCGGCGCCGCGCGTGCCGCGCCTCGAGCTGCCGGCGCTCGCGCCCGGCAGCAAGCAGCTGCTCGACGAGCGCGGAGCCGCGGGCCTCGCCGCCTGGATGCTCGAGTCGGAGCGCGTGCTGATCACCGACACGACCATGCGCGACGCGCATCAGTCGCTGCTCGCGACGCGCGTGCGCAGCCACGACATGAGCGCGATTGCGCCTTACTACGCGAGCCTGCTGCCCGAGCTGTTCTCGGTGGAGTGCTGGGGCGGGGCGACCTTCGACGTCGCGATGCGCTTTCTCAAGGAAGACCCGTGGGAGCGGCTGGCGGAGTTCCGCGAGGCGATGCCGAACCTGCTGTTGCAGATGCTGTTCCGCTCGGCGAATGCGGTCGGCTACACCAACTACCCCGACAACGTGGTGCGCTATTTCGTTGAGCAGGCGGCCCGCGCCGGCGTCGACGTGTTCCGGATCTTCGATCCGCTCAACTGGATCGAGAACATGCGCGTCTCGATGGACGCGATCGGCGCGAGCGGCAAGGTGCTCGAGGCGGCGATCTGCTACACCGGCAACCTGAGCGACCCGGCCGAGAAGAAGTACAACCTCAAGTACTACGTCAAGCTCGCCAAGCAGCTCGAGAAGGCCGGCGCGCACGTGCTCGGCATCAAGGACATGGGCGGGCTGTGCCGGCCGTTCGCGGCCCGCGCGCTCGTCAAGGCGCTCAAGGACGAGATCTCGATCCCGATCCACTTCCACACCCACGACACCAGCGGCGTCGCCGCGGCGAGCGTGCTGGCCGCGATCGAGGCCGGCTGCGACGCGGTGGATGCCGCGATCGACTCGATGAGCGGGCTGACCTCGCAGCCGAACCTGGGTTCGATCGTCGAGGCGCTGAGGCACACGCCGCGCGATCCCGGGCTCGACGCCGCGCACCTGCGGCTCCTGTCCGCGTACTGGGAGCAGGTGCGCCACTGCTACGGCGCCTTCGAGAGCGACATCCGCGCCGGCGCCTCCGAGGTCTACCTGCACGGCATGCCCGGCGGCCAGTACACCAACCTCAGGGAGCAGGCCCGCTCGCTCGGCATCGACGAGCACCGCTGGCCGGACGTGGCGCGCGCCTACGCCGAGGTCAACGAGATGTTCGGCGACATCATCAAGGTGACGCCGAGCTCGAAGACCGTCGGCGACATGGCGATCATGATGGTGACGTCGGGGCTCAGCCGCGCGCAGGTCGAGGATCCCGAGCACGAGGTCGCCTTCCCCGAGTCGGTGGTGCAGTTCTTCCACGGCGACATCGGCCAGCCCTACGGCGGGTTCCCGGCGGCGCTGCAGAAGAAGGTGCTGAAGGGCCGCGCCGCGCTGACGCGGCGCCCGGGCGAGGTACTCGCGGCCGCGGACCTCGCCGCCGAACGGGCCGCCGCCGAGCGCAAGGTCGAGCGCAGCCTGTCGGACGCGGAGCTCGCCTCCTACCTGCTCTACCCCAAGGTGTTCGTCGACTACGCCAGGGCCCGCGCGAGCTTCGGCAACGTCGCGGTCCTGCCGACGCCGACTTTCTTCTACGGCATGGAGGTCGGTGAGGAGCTGTCGGTCGACCTCGAGCGCGGCAAGACGCTGATCGTGCGCCTGGTGGCGGTCAGCGAGGCGCACGAGGACGGCACGCGCACGGTGTTCTTCGAGCTGAACGGCCAGCCGCGCTCGGTGCGGGTCGCCGACCGCAGCCAGGTGGCGCAGCGCGCGCCGACCCGCAAGGCCGCGATCGGCGACCCCAACCAGATCGGCGCGCCGATGCCGGGCAACGTCGTCACGGTGGCGGTCAAGGCCGGTCAGAAGGTCGCGCGCGGCGAGACGCTGGTGACGCTCGAGGCGATGAAAATGGAAGCCGCCGTTCGCGCCG
Source organism: Pseudomonadota bacterium (assembly GCA_025355105.1). Taxonomy (GTDB): domain Bacteria; phylum Pseudomonadota; class Gammaproteobacteria; order Steroidobacterales; family Steroidobacteraceae; genus CAIKZZ01. The sequence goes on from JANYAE010000066.1 coordinate 34,261, forward strand.
AGCGCGACGCCGAGGTCGCCGAGGTCGCGGTGCGCCCCGGCCAGCACGTCGACGCCAAGGACCTGCTGGTGGTCCTCGGCTAGCGCGCGAGGAGCCGCCGGCCAGCGACCCGGCGCGGGACGATTTGTCACGGCGCCGGAGACCGGGCAGAGTCCCGCTGCCCGATTCCGCCCATCGACCGGAGCCGCCATGCCTTCATCCAGACCGCCTCACGCCGTGCGCACGGCCCTCGTGGTCGTGGCCGCGCTGGCCGCCTCGCTCGCCTCGGCCGCGACGCCTCGCTCGCCGGCCGACTCCGAGCAGCTCGCGCATGCCGTGCTCGCCGAACTCGTGGGCCTCGACACGACGCACGCCGTCGGCTCGGCGAGGGCGGCCGAGGGGCTCGCCGCGCGCTTCAAGGCAGCAGGCTTTCCGGCCGAGGACATCTACGTCGGCGGCCCCAGGCCCGACAAGATGAACATCGTCGTGCGCCTGCATGGCCGCGGCAAGGGCACGCCGGTGCTGTTCAACGCCCACCTCGACGTCGTCGAGGCGATCCGCGAGACCTGGAGCGTCGAGCCATTCGCGCTCACCGAGAAGGACGGCTTCTTCTACGGCCGCGGCACCCAGGACGTGAAGGAGGAGGTCGCGATCCTGAGCGCCAATCTGCTGCGCCTGAAGCGCGAGGGCTGGCAGCCGGACCGCGACGTGATCCTGTTCTTCAACACCGACGAGGAAGCCGGCGGCGATGCCAACGGCGTCGACTGGATGCTCGCGACGCACCGGCCGCTGATCGAGGCTGGCCTCGTCATCAACCAGGATGCCGGCCATGCCCACGCGCGGGGCGGCAAGCCGGTTTGGAACTCGATGCAGACCGCCGAGAAGGTCTACGCCACCTACACACTCTCGACCACCGGTAGCGGCGGCCACTCGTCGCTGCCGACCCGCGACAACGCGATCGGGCGCCTGGCGCGGGCGCTGGTACGGCTGGATGGCTACCAGTTCCCGGTGCGGCTCGGCGAGACGACCCGGCGCTATCTGGTCGCCTCGCGCGCCAACGCTTCGGCCGCCGAAGCCGCGGCGATCGACGCGCTGATGGCGCATCCCGACGACGCCCAGGCGCTCGAGGTCCTTCGCGACGTGCCCGCGCTCAACGCGCAGCTGCACAGCACCTGTCCGGCGACGCTGCTGCAGGGTGGCCAGAGCGAGAGCGCGCTGCCGATGCGCGCGCAGGCGACGATCCAGTGCCGGCTGCTGCCGGACGAGTCGCCCGATGCGGTGCTCGCCACCTTCAGGCGCGTGATCGCCGACCCGGCGGTCGAGATCGGCGTGCTGTGGGCGCCGGTGGCCAGTCCTGAGGCCAGGCTCGATCCGGCGGTGGTCGCCAAGGTCGAGCGCGTGACCGGCGAGATGTGGCCGGGCGTCGGCGTGGTGCCGGTGATGTCGTCAGGGGCCTCCGACAACGTCTACTTCCGCGGCGCCGGGCTCGCGACCTTCGGCGTCTCCGGCACGGCGATCGAGGAGGGCGACTCCCGCGCGCACGGCCGCGACGAGCGCGTCGGCGTGACCGCGTTCTACGAGTCGCTCGAGTTCAGCTATCGGCTGATCAGGGCGCTCGCCGCGGCGCGCTGAGCGCCGCCACGGCCCGGCTCGCCGTCAGGTGACGCGGACAAAGTCGCCCGGCGCCTCGCCGAGCACCGGGTAGCCGGCCGCGGCGGCGCCGATCGACGGCGCGGCGACGTGGTCGCCGGAGTGCATCGCGAGCCACTTCTGCCAGGTCGGCCACCACGAGCCCGGCTGCGGCGCGGTCGTCGCCAGCCACTCGTCGGGGCCGAGGTGCCGGTCGCTCGGCGTGCGGGTGCGCACGCGGTGCTTGCGCTTCGGGTGCACGGGCCCGGAGATGATGCCGGCGTTGTGGCCGCCGCTCGTCAGCAGGAAGGTGTAGTCCGCTGAGCGCGTCAGGTTCTCGAGCTTGTAGACGCTCTTCCACGGCGCGACGTGGTCGGTCTCCGTGCCGACGACGAACATCGGCATCTTGAGGTCCGAGAGCCGCACCGGCTCGCCGCGCACCGGGAAGCGGCCGCTCGAGAGCTCGTTGTCGAGGTACAGCCGGTACAGGTATTCGGTGTGCATCTTGTACGGCATGCGCGTGCCGTCGGCGTTCCACGCCATCAGGTCGACCATCGGATCGCGCTGGCCCTTGAGGTAGTTCTGCACCATCGGCTGCCAGATGAGGTCGCGCGGCCGCAGCCTCTGGAAGGCGCCGCCCATCTGGCGGCTGTCGAGCACGCCGTCCTGGTACATCTGCGCCTCGAGCAGTGCCAGCTGGCCGCGGTTGATGAACAGCGCCAGCTCGCCGGGCTCGGAGAAGTCGGTCTGCGCCGCGAAAAAGGTCAGGCTCGCGAGCCGCGTGTCGTGCTCGCGCGCCAGCGTCGCCGCGCCGATCGCGAGCAGCGTGCCGCCGATGCAGTAGCCGGTCGCGTGGATCTTGCGGCCCGGCATGATCGCGCTGACCGCGTCGACCGCGGCGCGCAGCCCCTGGTCGACGTAGTCGTCCATCGCGAAGTCGCGATCGCCCGCCTCGGGGTTCTTCCACGAGACCATGAACACCGTGTGGCCCTGGTCGACGAGGAACTTGACCAGCGAGTTCTTCGGCGACAGGTCCAGGATGTAGTACTTCATGATCCAGGCCGGCACGATCAGCACCGGCTCGGCGTGCACCTGCGGCGTGGTGGGCTCGTACTGCAGCAGCTCGATCAGCGAGTTCCTGAAGACGACCTTGCCCTTGGTGACCGCGACGCTCTTGCCGACCTCGAAGGCCTCGGTGCCGACCGGGCCCTTCTTGTCCATGACGCGCGCCAGGTCCTCGACCAGGTTCTGCGCGCCCTTCATCAGGTTCTGGCCGCCCTCGGCGCGGCTCAGCTCGAGCAGCTCCGGGTTGGTCGGCAGGAAGTTGGTCGGCGACAGCGCGTCGAGCCACTGACGGATCGTGAAGTCGACCAGCTCGCCGTGGTACTGGCGCAGTCCGTCGACGTCCTTCGGCAGGGTTCGCATCCACGCCGCGCCGTGCTGGTAGCCGCGGGCGATGACGTTGAACGGGTACTGCTGCCAGGCGTCACCCGCGAAGCGCTTGTCACCTTCGCCGTTCAGACCCTCGGTGGGCGAGAGCTGCTCGCCGCCGGCCGCGCGGCTGGCGAAGGAGAAGTTGTCGGCCGCGCGGCGCATCGCGTCGGTCGCGAGCTCCATCTGCCGGCCAGGCGACATCGCGAGCTGCATCGCCCAGTCGGTCCAGGCGGTCGTATAGGCGGTCGGGGAGAGGCCGCCGGTCAGCTTGCCGACCGCGGCGCGGAAGGCCTTGTCGATCGCCTCGGTGGTCGGCGCCTGCGGCAGCGCCTGGGCGCCGGGCAGTGGCGGGACGGCCGGGTTGTCGGCGGTCGGCTTGCGGTCGCTCATGGACGTCTCCAGCGGGGGCCTGAGACGGGCAGTATAGACCGCTTTTTGCAGTGCAGCAAAGAGCCTCAGGGGAGGCCTAGGCGAGCACGGTGTCCTTGAGCGCCACCGCGGGGTCCGCGAGCTTGCGCGGGTCACAACGGACCTGCTCGGCGATCAGCTTCTTGGCCGCCATGTAATCCTTGGGGCTGTTGATGCAGTCGATCGCCAGCAGTTCGCCGGCCCGCAGGTAGCAGCAGGCGAAGCTGCGGCTGGCCGGCTCGCCGCGCAGCACCACCTGGTCGTGATCGTGGCTGAGGCCCACGATCAAGAGCTTGAGGTCAAACTGGTCCGACCAGAACCACGGCACCCGGTCGTGCACCACGGCGCCGCCGCGCAGGTTCGCGGCCGCGGTCTTGGCCTGCTCGAAGGCGTTGTCCACCGATTCGAGGCGCACGCGCCGACCGTAACGCCGGCTGTGCTGGCTGGTGCAGTCGCCGGCGGCCCACACCGCGGGGTCGCTGGTCCGGCAGTGCTCGTCAACCGCGATGCCGTTGTCGCAGGCAAGGCCCGCGGCCGCCGCGAGCCCGGTGTTGGGCAGCACGCCGACGCCGACGATCACGACGTCGGCAGCCAGGCGCGCGCCGCCCGCGATCTCCACCGCTCCCAGCCGGCGCGAATCGTCGGCACGCGGCAGGAACGCGCCGAGCGCGGCGCCGAGGTGCAGGCGGACGCCAGCGCGCGCGTGCTCGGCGGCGAAGAACGCCGACACCGCCGGCGCCACCACGCGGTTCATGACCCGCTCCGCCATCTCGAGCACGTCCACCTCGTGACCGAGGCTGCGGCAGGTCGCCGCCACCTCAAGGCCGATGTAGCCGCCACCGACGATCACCACGCGCGCGCCGGGGGCGAGCTCGGCGCGGATCCGGTCGACGTCGGCCACCGTGCGCAGGTAGTGGACGCCGACGAGGTCGTGGCCCGGCACCGCGACCTTGCGCGGTGCGCTGCCGGTCGCGAGCAGCAGCCGGTCGTAGCCGAGGCGCGCGCCGTCGGCGAGCAGCACGCCGCGGCCGGCGAGGTCCAGGCCCTCGGCGCGCGCGCCGACCAGCAAGGTGACCCCGGCGGTGTCATAGAAGGCCGCGGGCTTCACCGCCAGGCGTTCGAGCGGCAGTTCGCCGGCGAGGAACTTCTTCGACAGCGGCGGTCGCTGGTAGGGCAGGTACGGCTCGTCGCCGACCAGGACCAGCCGGCCGGTGTAGCCGTCGCGATGCAGGCTGTCGACGGCCTGGGCCGCCGCCTGGCCCGCGCCGACGATCACGATGGTCTCAGGCATGGCCGCTCCGGATGAGGCGTCACTCTACCAGCGCAGTGTGCGGCGCTGTCGCACCAAAGCCGCGCACGGCCGCCGCAGCTCGCGCTACGGTGGTGCGTACCTATGGTGTCGCAACGGCCTAAGTGCATGATTCCGGTGAGGCCAGCGGCCGGCACGGAAGCTGCAAATCCGCCGCGTGCCCGGGAAGTTCGCTAGAGTAGACGGGCGACAGGAGCCTGCTGACATGAAACTGATCACCGCGATCATCAAGCCGTTCAAGCTCGACGACGTCCGTGCGGCGTTGTCGGAGATCGGCATTTCCGGCATGACCGTCACCGAGGTCAAGGGCTTCGGTCGCCAGCGCGGCCACACCGAGCTCTATCGCGGCGCCGAGTACGTGGTCGACTTCGTGCCGAAGACGCGCGTCGAGGTGGCGGTGAAGGACGTGCTGCTCGACCAGGTGGTCGAGGCGATCGTCGGCGCGGCGCGCACCGGCAAGGTCGGCGACGGCAAGATCTTCGTGTCCGAGATCGAGCGCGTGATCCGCATCCGCACCGGCGAGTCCGACGAGCAGGCGCTCTGAGCCTGCCGGCGCGGCGACCGCCGCCGCCACAGCCCTGCCGATGAGCGCCCCGGCCGACGATCTCGAGACAGTCGTTGCGGGCCTGCACCTCGACGACGCCCGGCGGCACATCTTCCTGTGCGTCGGCGGCGGCAAGTGCTCGCCGCTCGAGGCCAGCGAGGCCTCGTGGGCATTCCTGAAGAAGCGCCTGCGCGAGCTCGGTCAGGTGGACGTCGAGCGCGGCGTGCTGCGCACCAAGGCCGGCTGCCTGCGAGTCTGCCGCGACGGTCCGATCGCGGTCGTCTACCCGGAAGGCACCTGGTATCGCGACTGCACCCCGGCGAATCTCGAGCGCATCATCGTCGAGCACCTGATCGGCGGCCGGCCGGTCAGCTCGCTCGCGATCGCCTGCGGGCCGCTCGTCGACTGACGCGGATGCGGCAGGGGCGCTGGTAGACTGGCCGGCAGGTCGAACCACGGAGAGGTCCCATGACACGAGGCATCCTGCTGCGCGCGCACGGCGGACCGGAGGTGCTCGAGTGGTCGTCGATCGAGTTGCCGCGCCTCAAGCGCAACGAGGTCCGCGTCCGGCACACGGCGGTCGGCGTCAACTACATCGACGTCTACGACCGCAGCGGCCTCTATCCGATGAAGCTGCCCGCGGCGCTCGGCCGCGAAGCCGCCGGCGTGGTCGAGCAGGTCGGCAGCAAGGTCGGCGCCTTCAAGGTCGGTGACCGCGTGGCCTACGTGCTGTCGAGCCCGGGGTCCTACACCGAGGCGCGCCACGTCCCTGCCGAGCGGCTGGTGCACGTCCCGCCCGGCGTCAGCGACGCGCAGGCTGCCGGCATGATGCTGAAGGGGCTCACCGCGCACTACCTGCTGCGGCGCACCTACCGGGTCAAGAAGGGTGATCCGATCGTGGTCCACGCCGCCGCCGGCGGCGTCGGCCTGCTGCTGGTGCAGTGGGGCCGGCAGCTCGGCGCGCGCGTGATCGGCGTGGTCGGCAGCGACGCCAAGGCGGCACTCGCCCGCGAGCACGGTGCGCACGAGGTCGTGGTGACGCCGCGCGAGGATCTGGTCGCGCGGGTTCGCGAAATCACCGCCGGCAAGGGCGTGCCGGTGGTCTACGACTCGGTCGGCCAGGACACGTTCTTCGCTTCGCTCGACTGCCTGCGGCGCCTCGGCCTGATGGTGAGCTTCGGCAACGCCTCCGGCCCGGTGCCGCCCTTCAGCGCGCTCGAGCTGTCCAAGCGCGGTTCGCTCTACCTGACGCGACCGACACTGTTCCACTACATCGCCACCAAGGGCGAGCTCAATCGGGCCGCACGCGAGTTGTTCGCGGTCGTCGAGAGCGGCGCGGTCAAGGTTCGCGTCGGCCAGACCTACCCGCTCGCCGAGGCGGCGCGCGCCCACCGGGATCTCGAGTCGCGGCGCACCACCGGTTCGACGGTACTGATCCCCTGAGCCGGCCACGGCGCACGCAGGCGCGGCTCTGCCTCGGCGCGCTGCTGCTGGTGGCGACCGCGGCGACGGCCACCGAACGACCGGCCACCGCGGTCGCGCCGCCGGGCGTGCCGGATGCGGCCGAGCTCGAGCGACGCGGTGCGACCGTCGGCCGCATCGACGTCTACGTCCAGAACATCTTCGATCTCGGCGACCCGCGCGAGAACAGGACGCTGTACCGCGCCGCCAACCACCTGCACTACCGCAGCCGCGAGCGCACGGTGCGCGAGCAGCTGCTGTTCGCTCCGGGCGCGGCGCTGTCGAAGCAGCAGCTCGAGGAGACCGAACGCATCCTGCGCTCGCGCCGCTACCTGAGCGATGCCTGGGTCGTGCCGATCGGCTACGACGCGGCCAGCAACTCGGCGGCCGTCGCGGTGACGGTGCGCGACGTCTGGACGCTGAACCCGAACGTCTCCTTCGGCCGCGCCGGCGGCCAGAACCGCTCCTCCGCGTCGCTCGAGGAGGAGAACCTGCTCGGCACCGGCAACAAGATCCAGGTCGGGCGGTCGCACGACGTCGATCGCAGCTCGACGCTGTTCAGCGCCTACGATCCGAACATCGCCGGCAGCTGGTGGCAGGCCACGCTCAACTATGCCGACAACAGCGACGGCCGCGTCAAGTCGCTGGCGCTTGACCGCCCGTTCTACGCGCTCGATACGCGCCGCGCCTACGGCGTCGACCTCGCCGACGGCACGAGTCGCGTGTCGCGCTACTCGCAGGGCGCCGTCAGCGACCAGTTCGACGCCCGCCACAGCCAGCACCAGGCCTACTACGGCTGGTCGAGCGGGCTGGTCGGTGACTGGACGCAGCGCTGGTACACGGGCGTGCGCTACGACGAGGCCGCGTTCACGCCGCTGGCGGGGGTCGCGAGCGTGGCGCCGCTGCCGGCGGAGCGCAAGTTCGCCTACCCGTGGCTCGGCTGGCAGCTGGTCGAGAACGATTACGAGAAGACCGAGAACCTGGATCTCATCGGCCGCACCGAGGACGTGTACGTCGGCCGCTCGCTGTACGCCGAGCTCGGCGCCTCGAACGACGCCTTCGGCGGCCGCGGCCACTCGCTGCTGACGCAGCTGACCGCGCTCGACGCCTGGCAGTTCGGGCCGAGACAGGAGCTGTTCCTGTCGGCGGCGCTGGCCGGCCGGCTCGACGAGGGCACCGCGCACAACGTCAGCGTCACCAGCACGGCGCGCTACTTCGACCGGCTGACGCCGCACCAGCTCCTGTACGCGTCGCTGTCCGCGACCGTGACCCACCGCCTGGACGCCGACCAGCAGCTGCTGCTCGGCGGCGACACCGGCCTGCGCGGCTACCCGATCCGCTTCCAGGGCGGCAGCTCCAGCGCGCTGCTCACGCTCGAGCACCGGGTGTTCACCGACTGGTTCCCGCTGCGGCTGGTGCGGGTCGGCGGCGCGCTGTTTTTCGACGCCGGCCGGACCTGGGGCCGCGACTACCTCGGCGCCGAGCCGCTCGGTCTGCTCAAGGACGTCGGGCTCGGCATCCGCCTCGGCAACGTGCGCTCAGGTCTTGGTAACGTGGTGCACGTCGACCTGTCGTACGCTCTGGACGCCCCGCCGGGCATCAAGCGCGTTCAGGTCACGGTCCAAACACTCGACAGGTTCTGAACATGGCCAGCACTGCCTACGGCGACGACATCTACACCGAACCGGCGGACGTGGATCCTGACACGCTCGCCCATCTCGGCCCGCTCGCGCGCCTGGCCGGGCGCTGGCGCGGCAGCGGCGGCATCGACGTCAACCCGAAGGCCGACGGTCCGGAGACCGCCGCCTACATCGAGACCATCGACCTCGAGCCCATCGATCCGCAGACCAACGGCCCGCAGCTGCTGTACGGCCTGCGCTACCACCAGCACGTCAACAAGCCGGGCGAGCGCGCCACCTACCATGACCAGGTGGGCTACTGGCTGTGGGAGCCGGCCAGCGGCGCGCTCTACCAGACGGTGTCGATTCCGCGCGCCCAGACGCTGCTCGCGACCGGTCACGCCAGCGCCGAGGCGACGCGCTTCGAGCTCACCGCGACGCGCGGCACGACCGTCAACGGCATCAGCTCGCAGCCGTTCCTCGAGGCGGCGTTCACGACGCTCGAGTACCGCATCGTCGTGACGCTCGAGGACGGCGACCGCTGGTCCTACGACGAGGACACGCTGCTGCAGGTCCGCGGCCAGGCCGAGCCCTTCCACCACACCGACCGCAGCACGCTGACGCGCGTCGGCGCACCGCAGCCGAATCCGCTCGCGCGCCGGCGCTAGCGTGCCGGTGGCGCGGCCGCCGCCGGCCGCTCTGCTAGGCTAGCGGCTCCCCGCCTGCTCACCGTGGAGCCTCAGGTGTCCGACGACCACCGCCTGCGCGCGGACTATCGCGCCTTCCGCCGCATCACGACGCGCTGGATGGACAACGACAGCTACGGCCACGTCAACAACGTCGTCTACTACTCGTACTTCGACACCGCCGTGAACGGCTACCTGATCGAGGCGGCCGGCACCGACATCCGCACGCTGCCGGCGATCGGCATCGTCGCCGAGACCTCGTGCCGCTTCCTCGCCGAGCTGTCGTTCCCGGAGCCGGTCGATGCCGGCCTGGTGCTCGAGAAGCTCGGCAACTCGAGCGTGATCTACCGCATCGGCCTGTTCAGTGCCGCGCGCGAGTCGGCGGCGGCGCTCGGGCGCTTCGTGCACGTCTACGTCGACCGCGTCAGCCGCCAGGTGGTGCCGGTGCCGCAGCTGATCCGGGCCGCGCTCGAGCCGCTCAAGTCGCGGTGATCGGCGCCCACTTCGGCCGCTGCTCGACGCGGCTGATCCAGGCGCGGATCGCCGGATAGGCCGCGAGCGGCAGCCCGGCCTCGTCGGCGACGTGCGTGTAGGCGTAGAGCGCGATGTCGGCGAGCGAGTAGGCGTCGCCGACCAGGAAGCTGCGGCCCTCGAGGCCGCGCTCGAGCACTGCCAGCGCCTCGCGTCCCTTGGCGTGCTTCTCGACGAGCTTGTCGCCGAGCTCCGCGGGCGTGCGCTTCATTGACGCCAGCCAGAAGCGCGCGGTGCCGACGTTCGGCTCGAGGTTGTACTGCTCGAAGCACAGCCACTGCCACATCAGCGCGCGCTGCCACGCGTCGCGCGGCACGAGCGCCGAGCCCTCGGCGAGGAAGCTGATGATCGCGTGGCTCTCGGCGAGGAAGCCGCGGCCGGGCACCTCGAGCAGCGGGATGCGGCCGTTCGGGTTCTTGGCGAGGAACTCGGCCGTGCGGCTCGCGCCCACCTTGATGTCGAGCTCGATGAGTTCGTAGGCGAGGTCGAGCTCGCGGAGCACGAGGCGCACCTTGTAGCCGTTGCCGGAGGGCCGGTAGTCGTAGAGTCGGTACATGCTCAGGCCGCCGAGACGCGGCTGACGGTCGCGGTGCCGTGGCGGATGCCGAGCGCGCCGCTGCGCACCACCTCGAGCACCTCGCCGAACTGCGAGGCCTGCGCCAGGAAGCGCGACACCTGCGCCTCGCTGCTGGTCAGCTCGATGACGAAGTTGGCGAGCGCGCCGGACAGGATCCGGCCGGCGGCCTCGGTGACCACCGCGGTCAGCGCCTCGAGCTGCGAGGCGGACACCTTGAGCTTCAGCAGCAGCAGCTCGCGCTCGAAGTGATCGCCGCGGGTCAGGTCCTCGACCAGCACCACGTCGACCAGCTTCCTGAGCTGGCTGACGATCTGCGCGACCACCGCGTCGTTGCCGGTGGTCACCAGCGTCAGGCGTGACACGGTCGGCGTATCGGTCGGAGCGACCGACAGCGACTCGATGTTATAGCCGCGCGTCGAGAACAGCCCGGCCACCCGGCCGAGGGCACCGGCCTCGTTCTGCAGCAGGATCGCGATGATGTGTCGCATTGGGGGTAACCGAAGGTTCGTACAGGGATTTTACAGCATAACGCGGTTCTTTTTGCAGTGCATAGACGGCGCCGCGCGCCATTGCTACTCTCAGCTGCGACGACGGGGATTGAGTGCCGTGAGAGAAAGCCACGAAGTAGTCGGGATGAGCTCCCATCCGCTCGCCGGGCGGACCATGTCCGGTGCCGAGATGATCGTCCAGGTGCTCGCCGACGAGGGCGTGGACGTCGTCTTCGGCTACTCCGGCGGCGCCATCCTGCCAACCTACGATGCGATCTTCGTCCACAACCGCGATCCGAAGCGCCGCCCGATCCCGCTGATCGTGCCGGCCAACGAGCAGGGCGCCGGCTTCATGGCGGCAGGCTACGCGCGCGCCAGCGGTCGGGTCGGCGTCTGCGTCGTGACCTCCGGCCCCGGCGCGACCAACACCGTGACCCCGGTGCGCGATTCGATGGCGGATTCGATTCCGATCGTCGTGATCTGCGGCCAGGTGCCGAGCGCGGCGATCGGCAGCGACGCGTTCCAGGAGGCGCCGGTGTCGGCGATCATGGGCTCGGTCGCCAAGCACATCTTCCTGGTCACCGACCCGACGCGCCTCGAGGCGACGATGCGCACCGCCTTCGAGATCGCGCGCACCGGCCGGCCGGGGCCGGTGGTCATCGACATCCCGAAGGACGTGCAGAACTGGTCCGGGACCTTCCACGGCCACGGCCGCCTGCCGGTGCCGGGCTACCGCAGCCGGCTCACCCAGCTCGAGGCGCACCGGCTCGGCGAGCGCGAGCTCGGCGCCTTCTACGCGATGCTCGGCGAGTCGCAGCGGCCGCTGATCTACGCCGGCGGCGGCGTCATCAACGCCGAGGCCGCCGAGGCGCTGCGCGCTTTCGCGCAGGCCTACCAGATCCCGGTAGTGACGACGCTGATGGGCATCGGCGCGGTCGACACCACCGAGGCGCACGCGATGCGCATGCTCGGCATGCACGGCGCCGCGTTCGCCAACTACGCGGTCGACGACTGCGACTTCCTGATCGCGGTCGGCGCGCGCTTCGACGACCGCGTCGCCGCCGTGCCGCTCAAGTTCGCGCGCGGCGCGAAGCACATCGCGCACTTCGACATCGACGCCTCCGAGATCAACAAGGTCAAGCGCGTCCACTGGAGCTACGTCGGGCTGCTCGGCGATGCGCTCGTGGCGCTGACCGAGTACGGCCGCGCCCACGGCTTCCGTCGCGACTGGAGCAAGTGGCACGCGCACTGCGCCGAGCTGAAGCGCGTGCACGCGATGAACTACGACCGCGCCAGCACGCTGATCCAGCCGTACTACCTGATCGAGGAGATCAACCGGCTGACGCGTGGCGAGGCGATCATCGCCACCGGCGTCGGCCAGCACCAGATGTGGGCGGCGCAGTACTTCGACTTCAAGAGCCCGCGGCTGTGGCTGACCTCGGGCAGCATGGGCACGATGGGCTTTGGCCTGCCGGCGGCGATCGGCGCGCAATTCGCGCACCCGTCACGGCTGGTGATCGACATCGACGGCGACGCCAGCATCCGCATGAACCTCGGCGAGCTCGAGACGGTCACGACCTACGACCTGCCGATCAAGGTCGTGGTGCTCAACAACTTCGGCGACGGCATGGTCAAGCAGTGGCAGAAGCTGTTCTTCAAGGGGCGGCTGTCGGCGAGCGACAAGTCGCTGCACAAGAAGGACTTCGTCAAGGCCGCGCAGGCGGACGGCTTCCCGTGGGCGCAGCGCCTCGATCGCAAGGAGGAGGTCGCGCGCGTGGTCGCCGACTTCATCGGCTTCAAGGGCCCGGCCTTCCTCGAGGTGCTGATCGACCCGGACGCGGGCGTCTATCCGATGGTCGGTCCCGGCCAGTGCTACGACGAGATGATCACCGGTGAGCACATCGTCTCGCGCGGCCAGGGCCCGACGGCACCGCCGGACGCGTCAGAGATGTTCTGAGCGCCGTGCGCGCGGCGCCTGACGCACCGGCGGCCGGCGACGCCTTCCGCTACGCGCTGCGGCTCGGCTGCATCTCCTTCGGCGGCCCGGCCGGCCAGATCGCCATCCTGCACCGCGAGCTGGTCGCCGGCCGGCGCTGGATCGACGACGCCGAGTTCGCGCGCGCGCTCAATTTCTGCATGCTGCTGCCCGGCCCGGAGGCGCTGCAGCTCGTGATCTGGCTCGGCTGGCGCTGGTACGGCATCGCCGGCGGCATCGTCGCCGGGCTCTGCTTCCTGCTGCCGGCGGTCGTGCTGCTGACCGCACTGTCCTTCGGCTACGCGCTCTACGGCACGCTCGCGCCGGTGATCGCGCTGCTGGCCGGCCTCAAGGCGGTGGTTGTCGCGCTGGTCGCGCAGGCGCTCATCGGCATCGGCCGGCGCGCGCTGCGCGGCCCGGCGCACGTCGCGCTCGCGCTGGCCGCGTTCGGCGCGATCGCGGGCTTGCACGTGCCGTTCCCGCTCGTGATCGGCGCCGCCGCGCTGGCCGGTGTGGCGCTGTTCGGCGCGCGGCCGGCGGCCACCGCGGCGCCGCGACCGCCGCGCGAGCATCGCGCGCTCACGGTGCTCGCGGCGGGCGCGGCGCTGTGGCTGGTGCCGCTCGTCGCGCTCGTGCTCGCGGCGCCCGGACCACTGCCGCTTCGGCTCTACCTGTTCTTCAGCAAGGTGGCGCTGGTCGGCTTCGGCGGCGCCTACGCGGTGCTCTCCTACGTCAACCAGGAACTGGTTGGCCAGCTCAACTGGCTGACTCCGCCGCAGCTGCTCGCCGGCCTCGCGCTCGCCGAGACGACGCCAGGGCCGCTGGTGCTGGTGCTGCAGTTCTACGGCTTCGCGGCCGGCTGGGCGGCACCCGCGCCGCTCGCGCCGCCGGTCGCGGCGCTGCTCTGCGGCGGGCTCGCGAGCTGGGCGACCTTCCTGCCGTCGTTCGTGCTGGTGATGGCGCTCGCGCCCTACCTCGAGCGGCTCGCGACCCAGCCGCGGCTGGCCGCGGCGCTCGAGGCAGTGACTGCCGCGGTGGTCGGGGTCATCGCCAGTTTCGCGCTCGCGGTCGCGCTCGTGGTGCTCGTGCCCGGTGAGCCGGCGCGGCCGGACTGGTCCGCGCTCGCGATCGCGGCGGGTGCGTGGGGGCTGCTCAGCCGCACGCGCCTTGACCTCACCTGGGTGCTGGCGGCAGGCGCGCTGGCCGGCCTCGCGGCGCGCCTCGCGAGCGCCGCCTGAGCCTCAGTTGCCGTGCGGCGCGCCGAGCAGCGCGTCGAGGCGCGCGCTGAACACCTCGGTGGGCTGTGCGCCGACGATCAGCGTGCCTTCCAGCTTGCCGCCGCTCCTGCGGGCGATGACGAAACCCGGCGTGCCGTTGATGCCGAGCCGCTCCGCCTCGGCCGAATCGCTGTCGATGGCCTGGCGGACCGCGGCGTTGGCACTGCAGCGCTGGAAGGCCGGCGCCTCGACGCCGGCTGCCGCGACGATGGCGCGGATCGACTCGGCCGACAGCTGCGGCGCGGCGAACAGCGCCTCGAACACCGGCGCGAAGCGTCCCTGCTCGCCGGCGCAGCGCGCCGCGATCGCCGCCGGCAGCGCCTCGCCGTGGAAGGACAGCGGCATGTCGCGGACCACGTAGCGCACCTTGCCGCTGTCGACGTACTTGGCCTTGAGCTCCGGCCAGCTGCGCTCGTGGAAGCGCTTGCAGAACGGGCACTGGTAGTCGGTGAACTCGATCAGCGTCACCGCCGCAGCGGCCGCGCCGAGCACGTTCGGCGCGACGTCGTCGAGGCGCACCTTGGCCGGCGCGGCGGGGGCCTCGGCCTCCGCCGGCTTCGGCCGCTGCTCGACCAGCATCCGCTTGATGTCCTTGAGCTCGGCGAGGATCGCATCCGCCTGCTCCGAGGTCATGCTGCCGGCAGGCGGCTGGGCCGCGCAGCCGGCGAGCAGCATCGCGAAGGCCAGCGGCACGAGGCACAGTCGTTTCAAGGGGATCATCCTCGGGCAGGCCGGCGTGGCGCGGTGCAAAAGCCTAGCACACGGGCCGCGCAGCAGATGAAAGCGCCCGGGCTTCGGGGCATCATGCGACACGTCCCGGAGGCGCCGATGAAATACCTGCACACCATGGTCCGCGTCACCAACCTCGACGCGTCGCTCGACTTCTACTGCAAGCAGCTCGGCCTCGAGCTCGTCGGCCGCAAGGACTACGAGGCCGGGCGATTCACGCTGGTCTTCCTCGCCGCGCCCGGCGATGCGGCCGCGCAGGTGGAGCTCACCTACAACTGGGACCCGGAGAGCTACGGCAGCGGCCGCGCCTTCGGCCACCTGGCCTACGAGGTGGACGACATCTATGCGCTCTGCGAGCGGCTGATGCGCGCCGGCGTCACGATCAACCGCCCGCCGCGCGACGGCCGCATGGCCTTCGTGCGCTCGCCGGACAATATCTCGATCGAGCTGCTGCAGAAGGGCGCCGCCCGGCCGCCGGCCGAGCCGTGGCAGTCGATGCCGAACAGCGGGCAATGGTAGCGCCGCGGGCGGCGTGAGGCGCGCACGATGACGACGTTGGCCGCGGAGCTGCTGGGGCTGCTGCGCGAGCACTATCTGTTCAGCGCGCTCGACGACCTGCAGTTCGCGCGCGTTGCCGCGCAGGCGGAACTCGTCGGCCTCGACGCCGGCCAGCTGCTGTTCCAGCGCGGCGCGCCGGCACGGCACTTCTTCGTCGTGCTCGACGGCGAGATCAAGCTCGCGCTGCAGTCGCGGGCCGGCGAGGAGAAGGTCGTCGAGCGCCTGGGCCGCGGGCAGAGCTTTGCCGAGGCGCTGATGTTCGTCGACGCGCCGCGCTACCCGCTCGCGGCGGTGGCGCTCGAGCCGAGCCGCGTGGTCGCGATTGAGGCCACCGACTTCCTGGCGATGCTGCGCGCCAGCCCCGATACCTGCCTCGCGCTGCTCGCCGACCTCAGCCGCCGGCTGCACGCGCGGATCCGCGAGATCGAGGAGCTGACCCTGGCGAGCGCGACGCACCGGCTCGCGCGCCACCTGCTCGCGCTCGCGCCGCCGGGCGCGGCCGGGCCGTCGACGGTGACGCTCGACGAGTCGCGCCAGCTGCTCGCCTCGCGGCTCGCCATCAAGCCGGAGACGCTGTCGCGGATCCTCAGGAGCCTCACCGACGCCGGCGTGATCCGCGTCGACGGTCGCCAGATCGAGCTCACCGACCCCGAACGTCTGCGCAGCAGCGCCTGAGCCGCCGCGCCGCGGCCCGCGTCGCCGGCAAGGTCTCGGATTTCCACGGGTTCCCGGCCGGCTGCGCTTGACCTGGGTCAAGGCGCCGGGCGCTGCCGACGCGCACGATTCTGCCTGCCGGCTAGCGGCCCCGGGGCAGCCCCGGATGTTCCCGAGGAATGGTCCTGATGGCCGCGCGTCGCGGTCAGGCGTAGGTTCCGGGACGGCTTGGTCGGCGCATTCCTTCCGGAGGTCCCGTCATGATGCCCATCGTCCGTACCTTGCTGCTGAGCGTCGTCGTCGCGCTCGCGCCGCTGTCGCTGGTCGCCATCGCCGCTGCCGGTGAGGCCGCGGTGCTGCACGGCGACCTCGGACCGCCGATGGGCGAGCCGATCCACGCGCAACTGACCTCGCCGCCCAACGTGCCACCGCCGGTGCACCGCAGCTACCCGGCCAAGGTCATCGTCGACCTCGAGGTCCGCGAGGTCGAGAAGGAGATCTCCGAGGGCGTGCGCTACACCTTCTGGACCTTCGGCGGCACGGTGCCCGGCAGCTTCATCCGCATCCGCCAGGGCGACACGGTCGAGTTCCACCTCAAGAACCACCCGGACAGCAAGATGCCGCACAACATCGACCTGCACGGGGTCACCGGCCCGGGCGGCGGCGCCGCCTCGAGCTTCACCGCGCCCGGCCACGAGTCGCAGTTCAGCTTCAAGGCGCTGAACCAGGGCGTCTACGTCTATCACTGCGCCACCGCGCCGGTCGGCATGCACGTCGCCAACGGCATGTACGGGCTGATCCTGGTGGAACCGCCGGAAGGGCTGCCGCCGGTGGACCACGAGTACTACGTGATGCAGGGCGACTTCTACACGGTCGGCAAGTACCGCGAGAAGGGCACGCAGCCGTTCGACATGCAGCGCGCGATCGACGAGCGCCCGACCTACGTGCTGTTCAACGGTTCGGAGGGCTCGCTGATCGGCGACAAGGCGCTGAAGGCCAAGGTCGGCGAGACGGTGCGCCTCTACGTCGGCAACGGCGGCCCGAACCTCGTCTCCAGTTTCCACGTGATCGGCGCGATCTTCGACAAGGTCTGGTTCGAGGGCGGCACGCACTTCCAGGAGAACGTGCAGACGACGCTGATCCCGGCCGGCGGCGCCGCGATCATGGAGTTCCACTCGGTGGTACCCGGCAGCTACGTGCTGGTCGACCACGCGCTGTTCCGCGCCTTCAACAAGGGCGCGCTCGGCATCCTCAAGGTGGACGGCCCGGAGAACAAGGCGATCTACTCCGGCAAGGAGGTCGACTCGGTCTACCTCGGCGACAAGGCCGCGAGCAACCAGCGTTCGGTGGCCGCGGCCGCCAGCGCCGCCGCCAAGGGCCAGCTGACGCGCGAGGAGCAGCAGAGGGCCGGCGAGACGCTATTCGCCGGCACCTGCTCGGTCTGCCACCAGCCGAACGGCGAGGGTCTGGAGGGCGTGTTCCCGCCGCTCGCCAAGTCCGACTTCCTGATGGCCGACCTCAAGCGCGCGATCACTATCGTCCTCAACGGGCTCACCGGCCCGGTCACTGTCAACGGCAAGAGCTTCAACTCGGTGATGCCGCCGATGAGCCAGCTCAACGACGACGAGGTCGCCAACATCCTGACCTACGTCAAGAACGCCTGGGGCAACCAGGACGCACAGGTCAGCGCCGCCGAGGTGGCCGAGATCCGCAAGACCACCAAGCGCCCGGCCGGCGCGGCGCACTGAGGCCGCGGCGCAGACGATGCGTGCCTGCCGGAGCCTGCTCGCCGCCGCGGCGCTCGCGGCCGCCCTCGGCGGCGGCGTCGCGACGGGCGGCGAGCGCGCCAGCCTGCCGGCCGGCGACTTCACGCCGGTGGTCGCTCCCGGCAACGACCTCAAGAGCGTGCGCGTCGAGGCCTTCGCCGTCGACCGCACGCCGGTCACGAACGCCGAGTTCCTGGCCTTCGTGCGCGCGCAGCCGGCGTGGCGGCGCGGTGCGGCTCCGGCACTGCTCGCCGACAGCCAGTACCTCGCCCACTGGCAGGGGCCGCTCGCGCTCGGCCCCGGCGCCGGGCCCGAGCAGCCGCTGACGCGCGTCAGCTGGTTCGCGGCGCGCGCCTACTGCGCCGCCGCTGGCGGGCGGCTGCCGACCTGGTACGAGTGGGAGTACGTCGCCGCGGCCGACGAGTTGCGGCGCGACGCGCGCCAGGACCCGGCGTTTCGCGAGCGGATCCTCGCCTGGTACGCGCTGCCGTCCGGACGCCCGCTGCCGCCAGTCGGCAAGACGCCGGCCAACGTCTACGGCGTGCGCGACCTGCACGGCGTGATCTGGGAGTGGGTCGAGGACTTCAGCGGCCTGATGGTCAGCGGCGACAGCCGCACCCAGGGGGACCCCGACAAGCTGCAGTTCTGCGGCGCCGGCGCGCTGTCGGCGGAGATCCGCGACGACTACCCGATCCTGATGCGGATGGCGCTGCTGTCCTCGCTCGAGGCGAACTTCACGACCGCCAACCTCGGCTTTCGCTGTGCTTACGGAGCATCGCCATGACACTTGCACGGCCACTTGGCCTGATCGCGGCCTGCCTGCTTGCCGCCGGCGCGGCCGGCGCCGACGAGCCCGCGCCCGTGCCCGCGCCCGGGCACGTGCACCCCACCGAGCCGGTGGCGCCGCTGCCCGGCGCTTCGCTGTACCAGCTCGGCGTCACGCTCGATGCCGCCGACGGCACGCGGCTTGCGCTCGACTCGCTGCGCGGCAGGCCGGTGGTCGTGACGATGTTCTACTCAAGCTGCACGACGGTCTGCCCGATGCTGACGCTCGCGATGCAGCACATCGCCGCCGGCCTCGACGCCGGCGAGCGGGCGCAGGTGCTGTTCCTGATGGTGTCGCTGGACGCCGAGCGCGATACGCCGCCGCGCCTGGTCGAGTTCGCGGCCGGGCACCACCTGCCGCAGCCGCCCTTCGTGGTCGCGCACGCCGCCGCCGGCGACGTTCGCGCGGTGGCCGCGGCGCTCGGCATCCGTTACCGGCAGCTGCCGGACAAGAGCTTCAGCCACTCGTCGCTGATCACGCTGCTCGACCGCGACGGCGTGCCCGCAGCGCGCACGCAGGTGCTCGCGGCCGAGGATCCCGGCTTCGTCGCGAGCCTGCGCACGCAGCTGAAGTGACGCGCTAGGGCGCGCGCTCCTTCTGCTTGAGCTCGTCCGGATTGCTCGTGAGGTAGGCGATCACGTCGGCGCGGTTCTTCTCGAACGGCACCAGCAGGCCCATCGCCGCGCCCGGCACCAGCGAGTACGGATTCTCGAGGTACTCATCGAGCAGCTTCGCGTTCCACGTGATGCCGGACTTGCGCATCGCGTCGGTGTACTTGAAGTGGTCCCACGAGCCGGCCTTGCGGCCGACGACACCGTTCAGCTGCGGGCCGATCGGCGCGCTCGTGTCGGTGGGCTTTTGCAGGTGGCAAGCCGCGCACTGGGCCTTGAAGACCGCGGCGCCGCGCGTCGCATCGCCGGCGGACGGATCCGCGAGCGCAGCGCCGGCGGCGAGGCCGGCGACGATCGCGGCCAACTGTCTGATTTTCATGGTCAGGACCCCCTAGATCCGTGGTGGCGTTCTGGAAAGCAGTGGCTCTATGGAACGTCACCTGCAGGGGCAGGCGCATCCGGCGAAACCGAAGCCGGCCCGGGACTTGCCGAGGCCGGCCGGGCCGCCGGGCCCTGCCAGCCGGCGCGGATCCGGCCGTCGACGAGGCCGATGCAGCGGTCCGCGGCAGCGGCGAAAGCGGCATCGTGCGTGACCGCGACCACGGTCTTGCCGAGATCGCGGGTGAGCGTGCGCAGGATCTCGCGCACGTTCGCGGCCGCCGCCGAGTCGAGGTTGCCGGTGGGCTCGTCGGCGAGCACCACCAGCGGATCGTTGGCGAGCGCGCGCGCGATCGCGACCCGCTGGCGCTGGCCGCCGGACAGCTGGCTCGGCCGCTTGCCGCCCTGGTCGGCGACGCCGAGCCGCTCGAGCAGTTCGCTGCCGCGGGCGCGCTGTGCCGCCTCGTCGAGGCGACCGAGGCGGCGCATCGGCAGCACGACGTTCTCGAGCACCGTGAACTCGGCGAGCAGGAAGTGGAACTGGAACACGAAGCCGAGCTTCTCGAGGCGGCGATTGGCGAGCTCGTCCTCCTGGTAGCGCGAGGTGTCCTCGCCGTCGAGCAGGATCCGGCCGGCGGTCGGGATGTCGAGCAGCCCGAGCAGGTAGAGCAGCGAGGACTTGCCGGACCCGGACGGTCCCATGACGCAGACGAACTCGCCGCGGTCGATCGACAGGCTGACGTCGTCGATCAGCGTCACCGGCACCTCGCCCTCCAGGCGCCGCAGCAGATGCTCGGCGACGATGACCGCGCTCACGTCGCGCCGCGCAGGATGTCGACCGGGTGCACGCGGCCGGCCTTGCGCGCCGGCAGGTAGGCCGCCGCCAGGCACGAGCCGAGCGCGAATGCGGTCGCGAGCAGGTATTGCTCGCCGCCCCACCAGATCGGCAGGTGCACGACCTCGGTGACGCCGGGCGGCTTGACGGTCACTTCCGCGAGCACGCGCATCAGCGCAATGCCGACGGCGATGCCGAGCGCGCTGCCGAGGACACCGACGATCAGGCCTTCGATCAGGAAGATCTGGCGGACGTCGCGCGCGTGAAAGCCCATCGACTTCAGGATCGCGATGTCGCGAGTCTTCTCCATCACGATCGTCGAGATCGTGTTGTAGATGCCGAACGAGGCCACTACGAGGATCGCCGAGACCACGCTGTACATGATGATGTTGCGCACCAGCAGCACGCTCAGGATGTCCTCCGACGCTTCCACCCACGACACCGCCTTGTAGCCGACCGTGGCCTCGATGCGCAGCGCCACCTCGCGCGCCGCGTACGGGTCGGCCAGCTGGATCACGAAGCGGTTGGCGCGGTTCGGCCGGTCGAGCAGCGACTGGGCGCGCTTCAGCAGCGCGAAGGTCTGCTCCTGGTCGTAGGCCGCGTTGCCGGTGCGGAAGATGCCGACCACCTTCATGGCGCGGCTGGCGCCGGAGGGCGCCACCACGCTGAGCGTGCTGCCGAGCCGCAGGCTGAAGCGGTCGGCGAGGGTGCGGCCGATGATGATGCCATTCGGGTTGACGGCCAGCGCGTCGAGCGAGCCGTCGGTCATCTTCTGCTCGATGGTCGACACGCCCTTCATCTTGGCCGGCACGATGCCGGACAGCGTCACGGCCTGCAGCCGGCCGGCGAAGGTCAGCACCGCCGAGCCCACCAGCACCGGCGCGGCGCGAACGCCGGGCAGCGACTCGACGAAGGCGAGCTTCTCGCGGTAGCCGCGGATGCCGCGCGTCTCGCTCTGCGGCTTGACGTGCGAGATCTGGACCGCCGCGCCCGGCCAGCGCAGCTCGGCCGGCTGCACGTCCGGCGCGCGGTACTCGTCCGACAGCGTGATGTGCGGGCTGTTGTCGATCAGGCGCGAGATGAAGTCCTTCTCCGAGCCGCGCATCAGCGAGGAGACGGCGAGAAAGAAGGCGACACCGAGCACGACACCGGTCAGCGAGACGAGCGTCTGGCGCTTGCGGCTCGTCAGGTGCGTCAGCGCGACGCCGAGCTCGATCCTCATCGCGCGCCCGGCACTCCGGCGCCTGCCGGCGCCGGCGCCGCACGGCTGCGGGCGCGGTGACCCTCGCGCAGCAGCTCGGTCGCCGTGGTAACGACCTGCGCGTGCTCGTCGAGGCCGCCCCGAATCTCGGTCTGCGTGGCGCCGCTGATCCCGGCCTGCACCGGCTGTCGCGCGAGGCGCCCGTCGCGCAGCAGCCAGACGGCGCCGTTGCTGAGCGTGGTCGTCGGCACCAGCAGCGCCTGCTCGCGAACCGCGACGATCAGGTTGGCATCCACCGTCATGCCGACGCGAAACGCATCAGGTTCGGCCAGCCGGATCCGCACGCGGTAGGTGCGCGCGACCGGATCGCCCTTGGGCGTGATCTCGGCCACCTCGCCGTCGAAGGTCTTGTTCGGCAGCGCGTCGGCGTGCAGCACGACCTTCATGCCGACCGTCACCCGCGGGATGTCCTCTTCGTCGACGTCGGCCGAGATCCGCAGCGGTGCGCAGCACGACAGGTAGAAGATCGGCTGGCCGACCGCGATGAACTGGCCGACCTCGCCGTCGCGGCGAATGACGAGGCCCGCAGCCGGCGCCGTCAGCACCATGAAGCCGCGCTGCGTGCGGGCGCGGGCCAGCGCGGCGTCGGTGGCCTCGGCCTCGGCGCGAGTCCGGTCGAGATCGGTGGCGGCGGCGACGCCGCGCTTGACCAGCGCCTGGCTGCGGTCGTAGTCGGCGTGCGCGTAACGGGCCCGCGCCGTGAGCTCCTCGACGGTGCTGTCGAGGTCCTGCGACTCCAGCCGCGCCAGCGCCTCGCCTTTGCCGACCGCGCGGCCCTCGTCGCTCGCGAGCGCGACGATCCGCCCGGCGACGCGCGGCGCGATCGGCAGCATGACCGTCGGCTCGACGGTGCCGGTGGCATAGATCGCGTCGATCGCGGCGCCGCGGCGCGGCGCCGTGACCTCGACGACCAGCGGCCCCCAGCGCCACCAGGCCAGCGCGCCGCCGCCGGTGACGATCAGCAGGCCGATGACGACCAGCCAGGTGCGACGCATCGAGGACTCCGCGAACGCCCCTGCGGGCTCCGGTACAGTACCGCAGCAGCACATCATCGGCGGGAGCGGCATGCGTGACTACCTGTATTTTCCCGGCGCGCGGGGGCGCCGCGCCGCGGGCCTGCTCGGCCTGCTGCTCAGCCTCGCGCTGACGCCGGCGGCGCCGGCCCGCGCCTGGGGACCGGAGGGGCACCGGATCGTGGGCCTCGTCGCCGAGCGGCTGCTCGACGCCCGCACCCGCGGCGCGCTGCGCAGCATCGCCGGCGACCAGAGCCTGGCCGAGCTCGGCGAGTGGATGGACCGCGAACGCGAGCGCCTGCGCGTCGAGTGGCCGGGCTCGGAGCGCTGGCACTACGACAACCGGCCGGTGTGCGCGGCGGCGGCCGTGCCGGAAGCGGCCTGCGCCGGCGGCCACTGCGCATTCGGCGCCTACCAGCGGGCGCTGGCACGGCTCGCCGATCGCGGCGCGCCGCGCGCCGAGCGGCTGGATGCGCTGCGCGTCGTCGTGCACCTCGTCGGCGACGTCCACCAGCCCTTGCACGCCGCCGACGATGGCGATCGCGGCGGTAACGACGTCGAGGTGCGCGTCGGGCGCCGCAGCCGGCCGAAGTCGTTGCACGCCGCGTGGGACGGCGACTTCGTCAAGCGCGCGGTGCGCGGCAGGTCGGAGCCGGAGTTCGCGCAGCGGCTGGTCACGGAGCACCGGGCGCTGCTCGGGCGGCTCGAGGCCGGCCAGTTCGCGGACTGGGAGCACGAATCCTACGAACTCGCGCGCAGCTTCGCCTACGGCCGCCTCCCCGGCTTTCGCTGCGGACGGCCGCCGGACGAGGTCGTGGAGCTGCCGCCGCGCTACTCGGATGGCGCCGCCGAGATCGTCGAGGAGCGGCTGGCGCGCGCCGGCATCCGGCTCGCGGCGCTGCTGCGCGCGAGCTTGTAACGCCGGCCGCCTGCTAACATTGGCAGGCCGCGAGCGAGCGGTTTGCTGCACGCAGGGAACGCCAGATGCCGACCGTCCTGATCACCGGCGCGGGCCGCGGGCTCGGCCTCGAGTTCGTGCGGCAGTACGCCGCCGACGGCTGGACCGTGATCGCCACGGCCCGTACGCCTGAGCGGCACGCGGAGCTGGCGACGCTCACCAAGGCCGCGGCCGGCCGCATCAAGGTGCACGCGCTCGACGTCACCGACCACGCCGCGGTCGACACGCTCGCCGCGCGGCTCGCCGGCGTCGCGGTCGACGTGCTGATCAACAACTCCGGCACGATGGGTGCGCAGAGCTTCGCCGGCCAGGGCATGCAGGCGCAGCGCTTCGGCGGACTGGACTACGAGGACTGGGCCTACCAGTTCCGCGTCAACACGCTCGGGCCGATCAAGATGTCCGAGGCCTTCGTCGAGCACGTCGCGGCGAGCCTGCAGAAGAAGATCGTGACGCTGTCGACCGTGATCGCCTCGATCGGCAGCAACAATCTCGGCGGCCTGTACGCGTATCGCAGCACCAAGGCCGGGGTCAACGCGATCATGAAGTCGATGGCGCTCGATCTCGCGCGGCGCGGCATCATCGCGGTGCCGGTGCACCCCGGCTGGGCCGCGACCGACATGGGCGGGCTGAACGCGCCGGTGCGCCCGCAGCACAGCGTCGCGGGGCTGCGGCAGGTCATCGCTGGCCTCACCAAGGAGAAGTCGGGCCGTTTCTGGCAGTGGGATGGCAAGGAACTGGGCTGGTAGAGCCGCCTCGCACGAATGACAACTCGAAGCGCTCAACAAGGGGAACGGCAGTGATCAGAAAACTCGCGGCGGAATTTCTCGGCACCTTCTGGCTGGTGCTCGGCGGCTGCGGCAGCGCCGTGATCGCGGCGGCCTTCCCGCACGTCGGCATCGGGCTGCTCGGCGTATCGCTGGCCTTCGGCCTCACGGTGGTGACGATGGCCTACGCGGTCGGCCACGTCTCGGGCGGCCACTTCAACCCGGCGGTCACGCTCGGGCTGGTCGCCGCCGGGCGCACGCCGGCCTCGCAGGCGCCCGGCTACGTGATCGCCCAGCTGGCCGGCGCGATCGCGGCGGCGGCGGTGCTCGCGGCGATCGCCGCCGGCAAGCCGGGCTTCGACCTCGTGGCCAGCGGCTTCGCGGCGAACGGCTACGCCGACCACTCGCCGGGCTTCTACTCGCAGGGCGCCGCGTTCCTGACCGAGTTCACCATGACCTTCTTCTTCCTGATCGTGATCCTCGGCGCCACCCACCGGCGCGCGCCGACCGGCTTCGCGCCGCTCGCGATCGGACTCGCGCTGGTGCTGATCCACCTGGTCAGCATTCCGGTGACCAACACCTCGGTGAACCCGGCGCGCAGCACCGGTCCGGCGCTGTTCGTCGGCGGCTGGGCGCTGTCGCAGCTGTGGCTGTTCTGGGTGGCGCCGATCGCCGGCGCGGTCGTCGCCGGGCTCGTCCACCGCGGCCTGTTCGAGCGCGACTGAGCGGCCGCGCGCCGGCCGCCGTCAGGAGGCCGGCGCGGCGCCGAGCAGCAGCTCCGGGTCGACCCAAGCCCGGTTCAGCATCACGCCGAAGTGCAGGTGCGGGCCGGTGGCCCGGCCGGTGGCGCCGACCAGGCCGAGCGGCGTGCCGGCCGCGACCTGCTGGCCGACGCGCACGTCGATGCGGCTCAGGTGGCAGTACAGCGTCAGCAGGCCCTCGCCGTGATCGAGGATCACGGTGTTGCCGTTGAAGAAGTAGTCGCCGGTCTCGATCACGCGGCCCGCGGCCGGTGCCGCGACCGGCTCGCCGGCGGCGGCGGCGATGTCCATGCCGGTGTGCGGGTTGCGCGACTGGCCGTTGAAGACGCGTCGCGAACCGAACGAGCTCGAGCGCGTGCCGCCGACCGGCGCGGCGAGCGCGAGCGTTGCCGGCGCCGCGTCGCTCCAGCTGGCGAGCACGGTCTCGAGGCGCTGCTTCTCGCGTTGGTAGCGGGCGAGATCCTTCGGCGACAGGTCGACGTGCTTGGGCGCGACCTTGAGCGCCTGCGTCGGGTAGTCCTTGGGCTGCACGTCGAAGCGGATCGTGCGCGACGCGCTGCTCGACTCGCGCACGCTCAGCAGCTGCGCGCCGGGCGCGGCCGCCAGCGGGATGCCGACTACCGCGAACCAGTGGCCGCCGTCGGCACGCACCAGCACCCGTTCCGCGTTGCGAAAGGCCGCTGGCGCCTGCGCGCCGGCCGGCCCGAGGTCGACCAGCGCGATGCCGCCGGGCACCGGCCGCGCGGTGGGCAGTTCGGCGGCGCCGGCGGCGCCGGCCGGCGTCGCGAGCAGGAGCGCGGCGAGCGCGCTGACGGCGCGGCGCCGGCGCTCCGAGCGGCAGGTCACGGGCATCGGAACTTCACCTCACCGGAGCGGTCCAGTGTCGCACAGCCGCGCCGGCCCTGGCGCCCGTGCCGGGCGCCACGGTCCGTGGTCCAATGGTGCCGCCGTTCGGCCTTCACCCGGGAAATCTCATGAACTGCCCCGATTCCGACGCCTCCTCCGACGCCGCCCCGCTCGGCGCCTTCTGCGGCACGCTGAGCCCGGAGCAGCAGCGGGTGCTGCGCGAGCACGGCACCGAGCCGCCGCGCTCGAGCCCGCTCGACAAGGAGTATCGCGAGGGCCGCTACCACTGCGTCGGCTGCGGCGTGCCGCTGTTCGAGTCGACCACCAAGTTCAACAGCGGCACCGGCTGGCCGAGCTTCTTCGCGCCGCTCGCGGGCGCGATCGGCACGACCACCGACACGAGCTTCGGCATGACGCGCACCGAGGTGCACTGCGCCGCCTGCAAGGGCCACCTCGGCCACGTCTTCGCCGACGGGCCGAAGCCGAGCGGCGCGCGCTATTGCATCAACGGCGTCGTGCTGCGCTTCGAGCCCGCGGCCTGAGCGCGGCGCCCGCTCACGGCGCCGCGTAGCGCCCGAACCAGTCGCGCACCGTCGCGTACCAGAAGATCGAGTTCTGCGGCTTCAGCACCCAGTGGTTCTCGTCCGGGAAGTAGACCAGCTTCGACGGCACGCCCTTGTTCTGCAGGATGTTGAACAGCTCGAAGCCGCCATCCACCGGCACGCGCAGGTCCAGCTGGTTGTGGATGATCAGCGTCGGGGTATGGAAGTTCGCCGCATACAGGTGCGGTGACTGCGCCGCGAACTCCTCGGGTCGCTCCCAGAACTCGCCGTAGCGACTCTTCTCGGCGCCGAAGTCCGCGGCGCCCTCGGTGTAGCGGTCGAATACCGCGGCGTGCGCCACCAGCGCCTTGAACGGCTGCGGCTTGCCGAGCAGCAGCGTCGCGAGGTAGCCGCCGAAGCTACCGCCGCCGGCCACCAGGCGCTCCGCGTCGATCCACGACTGCGCGCGGAACCAGTCGGCGGCGCGGATCGTGTCCGCGTACGGCAGGCTCGCCCAGTCGCGCGTGATCGAGTCCGCGTAGGCCTGGCCAAAGCCGCTCGAGCCGTGGAAGTTGTGCCACGCCGCGACGTAGCCCCAGCCGGCGAAGACCTGCGCGTTCCAGCGCCACTGCCAGGTGTCGGTGACGCCGTTGTGCGGACCGCCGTGCAGGAGCAGAAAGAGCGGATAGCGCTTCGCCGGATCGAAGCCCGGCGGCTTGATGACCCACATCTGCATCGGCGCGCCGTCGGCGCCGGCGATCGTCACGCTCTCGACCGCGCCGAACGCCACCTCGCGCAGCAACGCGTTGTTGAACGCCGACAGCTGGCCGACCGCGCCGCTCGCGGGGTCGATGCGCACCAGCGTCGGCGGCTCGCTGAACGACTGGCGCAGCGCGACCAGCACCGCCGGCCGGCCGGCCACCGCGAGGTTGGTGAAGTCGTGGGTGCTGGTGACCGGCCGCGGTGCGCCGCCGCGCAGGTCAAAGGCGTAGACGCGCATCGCGCCCGCGTCCTCGATCGAGCCGAGCAGGCCCGAGCTGTCCGGCAGCCAGACGAGGCCGGTGGCCGAGCGGTCGAAGTTCGGCGCCAGCACCCGGCGCGCCGCGCTGCGGCGGTCGATCAGCACCAGCTTGCGCGTGTCGGCGTAGAAGCGCGGGATCGAGGCGCGCGTGTACGCCAGCCAGCGGCCGTCCGGGCTGTAGTGCGGCTCGCCGTCGTCGGCCAGGTTGTCGCTGGTCAAATCGCGGGCCGCGCCGCCCGCGACCGGCACGACGTAGAGGTCGAGGTTGTGCGCGGTGTGGCTCAGGTCGGCGTCGGCGGCGAAGGCGATCTCGCCGCCGTCCGGCGCGATGTCGTAGGAGTCGCGACCCGGCTCGCGCACGTCGAGGTGGCGGCCGCTGCCGAAGGTCGGCGAGAACGGCTCGGCGCCGTCGACGTCGGTCACGAACAGGTGCGGCACGCGGTCGTCGAGGAAGTGATCCCAGTGACTGAACGGCGCGTGCTCCCAGACCATCGCCGTCATCTTCGCGTCCTCGCGCTCCTTGAGGCGGCGCACGATCTCGTCGCGGCCGAGGGCCTCCGGCCAGACGCGCGAGATGAACGCGATCCGCCGCCCGTCGGCGAACCACTTCGGCGCCGCGACGCCGGTCGGCAGCTCGGTGAGCCGGCGGGCCTCGCCGCCGGCGGTCGGCAGGAGGTAGAGCTGCGGCTGGTGGTCGTCGGCGCGGCGCGCGACGAACGCGATCCAGCGACCGTCCGGGCTCCACACCGGATCGCTGGCGCCGGCCGGGCCGGAGGTCAGCTGTCGGCCGGGGCCGGCGCCGGCCCGGGTCGGAACCAGGTACAGGTCGGTGGTGCCCTTGTTGCCGTCGACGTCGTAGCGGCTCGCCGGCAGCACGACGTGTGCGCCGTCCGGCGACAGCTGCGGCGCGCCGAGGCGCACCAGCTTCCACATCATCTCGGCGCTGAGCGGCCGCGGCGCCGCCGCGCTGTCGGCCAGCGACGAAGGTGGCTGCGTCAGCGCGAGCCCGAGCCCGAGCACCGCGAGGACGGCAGGGTGCCGGCGAGGCAAGGTCAGGTGCATGAGGCGCTCCTGGCAGGCAGAATGGCGAGGGATTCTGCGGCCGCCACCGGCGAGCCGCAAATCCTGCGCCACGGCAAGGAGCCCACCGCGATGAGCCTGGTCGCCGACGACCTCCACAAGCGCTTCGGCACGATCGACGCCGTGGCCGGGGTCTCGATCGAGGCGGCGCCGGGCGCGATCCTCGGGCTGCTCGGCCCGAACGGCGCCGGCAAGTCGACCACCATCGGCATGCTCGCCGGCCTCATCCGGCCGGACCGCGGCAGCGTGCGCATCGGCGGCCAGCCGCTCGGTCGCGACGCCGACCCGATCAAGCGGCAACTCGGGCTCGTGCCGCAGGAGCTCGCGCTGCTCGAGGAGCTGCCGGCGCGGATCAACCTCGAGGTCTTCGGCGCGCTCTACGGCCTCGCCGGGCGGCTGCTCGACGAGCGCGTCGCGGCGGCGCTCGAGTTGACCGGCCTCGCCGACCGCGCCGCGGATCCGCCGCGCGAGTTCAGCGGCGGCATGAAGCGCCGGCTCAACCTCGCCTGCGCCCTGCTGCACCGTCCGGCGGTGCTGCTGCTCGACGAGCCGACCGTCGGCGTCGATCCGCAGAGCCGCAACGCGATCTTCGACATGCTCGAGAACCTGCGCGCCGCCGGCCACACGCTCGTCTACACGACGCACTACATGGAGGAGGTCGAGCGGCTGTGCGACCGCGTCGTCATCATCGACCACGGCAAGGTGCTCGCCGCCGACACGATCGCGCGGCTGGTCGCAAGCGCGGCGCCCGCGAGCCGTCTCAGGCTCGAGTACGACCCGCCGCCGGACGACGCGGCCTGCGCCGCGGTCGCGGCGCTGCCCGGCGTGCGTGCGGTCGGGCTCGCCGGCAGCACGCTGACGGTGACGACCGCCGAGCTCGGTGCGGTCGCGCCACGAGTGCTCGAGTGCCTGGCCGCGCGCGGCCTGTCGTGCCGCCACCTCGCGACCCAGAACGCGAATCTCGAGGACGTGTTCCTCGCCCTGACCGGCCGGAGCCTGCGCGACGCATGAACACCGGCTGGATCGCGTTCCGTGCCCTGATCCGCAAGGACGTGCTGGCCTTCGTGCGCGACCGGCGCGCGCTGATCGTCAGCGTGCTGACGCCGATCCTGATCGCCGCCTTCTTCGGCTACCTGTTCGGCGGCGACCGCGAAGACGCGGCGCGCGGCAAGATGCCGGTCGCGGTCGTCGACCAGGACGACAGCGAGGTGTCGCGGCAGGTGGCCACCGGGCTGGCCGGCGAGGCCTCGCTCGCGACCGAGCGGATGGACGCGGTGCGCGCCCGCGCGCTCGTGCGCCAGGGCAAGGTGCGGGTCGCCGTGGTGATGCCGGCCGGCTTCGGCGCCGCGGCTCGCAGCGCGCTCTTCGGCGGCGGCCAGAAGCCGGTCGTGGAACTGCTCTACGATCCGTCGCAGTCGTTCGCGAGACCGGTGGTCGAGGGCCTGCTGACGCTGCACGTGATGCAGACCGTGACGCGGCAGCTGTTCTCGGCCAACGGCTCGACCACGGCGATCGACGCCACGCTCGCCGACGTGCGCGCCAGCGACCGCCTCGCGCCGGGCATGCGCTCGGACCTGACGAAGATGCTTGAGGCGGTGCGCGAGTTCCAGGGCCGGCAGCCGGCCCCGGCCGCCGGCGCGGCGCCGGTCGGCGGCATGACCGTGCCGTTCGCGCTCAGCGACGTCGCCGTCAGCGCCGGCCCGCGCTACAACGGCTACGCGCACTCCTTCGCCGGCATGAGCGTGCAGTTCATCCTGTTCATGGGCATCGACGCCGGCGTCGGCGTCCTGCTGATGCGCCAGCAGGGCGTCTGGCGACGGCTGCGCGCGGCACCGGTGTCGCGCGCGGTACTGCTCGGCGCGCGCTGTGCGGCGACGACGCTGATCGCGCTCGGCATCCTCACGGTGGTCTACCTCGTCGCCGGGCTGGTGTTCGGCGTGCGCGTCCAGGGCAGTGCCCTCGGCTTCGTCGCCGTCGCGGTCTCGTTCGCGCTGTTCACGTCCGCGACCGGCCTGCTGATCGCGGCGCTCGGCCGCTCGCTACCCGCGACGCGCGGACTGTCGACCTTCGTCGTGCTGATCCTGGTGATGCTCGGCGGCGCGTGGGTGCCGTCGTTCGTGTTCCCCGAGTGGCTGCAGCAGGCGACCGTGTTCGTGCCGACCCGCTGGGCGGTGGACGGGCTGGACGCGATGACCTGGCGCGGCTTGCCGCTGTCGGCGGCGATCGCGCCGGTCGCGGTGCTGCTCGGCAGCTCGCTGGCCTTCGCGCTGCTGGCGCTGTGGCGCTTCGACTGGGACGCCGACTAGCATCCTGCAAATAAAAACAGGCCGGGCATGCACCCGGCCTGTAGCGGGCGCGACAGGCTCAAGGGGGACAGAGCCTGCCGCGGTGCCGTTCGGGGATCAGAAGCGGTAGCCGATGCCCGCGCCGAGCAGCCAAGGATCAAGCTTGACCTTGGTCACCTTCGCGCCGCCGGCCTTCACGTCCGCCTCGAGCTGCACGTACTTGACGTCGACGTTGATGAAGTAGTGGTCGGCGACCTTCACGTCGAAGCCGGCCTGCGCGGCGACGCCGAAGCTCGAGCTGCTGAGATCGAGCGGAATCCGCGTGCTCTGCACGCCCGCGACCGCCGGCACGCCGAGGTCGACGCTCGAGATCAGCGTCAGGTTAACGCCCAGTCCGACGTACGGCCGGAACGTGCCGTCCGGAATGAAGTTCCACTTTGCGGTCAGCGTCGGCGGCAGGTGCTTGAAGGTGCCGAGCGCCACCTTGCCGAGGCCCGGCACGTTGACCGTCACGTCCTGCGTCTGCGGGTAAGTCAGGACAAGCTCGCTCGAGAAGTTCTTCGTGAAGAAGTACTCGAAATCGATGTCCGGAATCGTCTTCTTGTTGATCTCGATCGCGTCCTTCGGGATGCTCACGGCGCCGGCCGTGTCGGTGGTCAACACGAACGCGTCGGACTTCTGCGCGAAGTCGAGGTACACGGCGCGCAGGCGGATCATCAGCGGGCCTTCCTCGGCCTGCGCCGGAATCGTCGTCAGGGCGCCAGCGGCGAGTGCGGCAGCCACGAGTATTTTGGTGGGCTTCTTCATGAATCAACTTCCTTGCCAGAGTGAACTTGATCGGCACGGGAAGTCTGAATGCTGCGAAGCAGCGGCGACATTCGCATTTCGACCAGCCGCGATGCCCTCCTATTGTGGTTAGCCGCAGGGTCCATCCGTGAAGGCCCGAGTCGCGCGCTCGCGGCTGCGCGTCCGTGGCGGCGAGCCGCGGGCGCTCGGTGCCAGCCATGGCGGCGCTGAACGCCCGCTGAACGCCCGCTGAACGCGGCGCCCTGCAGTGCGTTCTTCTGCGCAATCCGGCGCTTTGTTCACAGGTCGCCGATCGGCGACGCCGACGGCCTGCCGCCGTCGCTCGCGGGTCCCTAGAATCCGCCCTGACTGCGGCCGCGCCGCGCTGGACGGAACTAGGCACATGAACAAATCGATGATCATCGGCGTCGCGATCGGTGTTGCGGTTGCCGCCGGCGGCGCGGCGGTCGCCGGCCTGGGCTTCGCCGGCCGCGCGAACCGCTACGCCGAGGTG
This sequence comes from Pseudomonadota bacterium, assembly GCA_025355105.1. GTDB lineage: Bacteria > Pseudomonadota > Gammaproteobacteria > Steroidobacterales > Steroidobacteraceae > CAIKZZ01. The sequence continues at coordinate 66,366 of JANYAE010000066.1, forward strand.
CTCGAGGTGAAGCCGGTGCACCGCACGGTGCACACGCCGCGCGAGGAATGCGCCGACGTCGCCGTCGAGAAGCAGCGTCCGGTGAAGGACGACAACCGAATCGCCGGCTCCGCGATCGGCGCGGTGCTCGGCGGCGTCCTCGGTCACCAGGTCGGCGGTGGCAACGGCCGGACGCTGGCGACGGTGGCAGGCGCCGCCGCCGGCGGCTACGCCGGCAACCGCGTGCAGAAGAACCTGCAGGACAAGGACACCTACCAGGCCACCGAACAGCGCTGCCGGACCGTCGAGGACGCCCGCCAGGAGGTCGTCGGCTACGACGTCAAGTACAAGCTCGGCGACAGCGTCGACGTGGTGCGCATGAAGACGCGCCCGGGCGAACGCATCCCGGTCAAGGACGGCCAGCTCGTGACCGACGCGGACACCGGCGCGGCGGCGAAGAGCTGAGCGAAAAAAATAGGCGCGCGGGGATACCGCGCGCCGAGCGAGTCACGAAGACTCAGGGAGTTTCAGTTCAGGCTGGCGTACTGCTGGCCGGCGGGGCCGCCCTTGTGGCGGGCGGTCAGCCGCGCGCTGTGGACCTGCTCGACCGCGCGGTCGAGCGAGGCGCGCACGCAGGCGTCGCGCTGACGACCGGCGACCAGGTCACGGTGATCGACGTTGCCGCAAACCTGCTCGGCGGCATGGCGCAGGCGCGCGTAGAGTCGCTCGACGCCAGCATCTTTGCTCAGGTCGAGTTCCGAATAGTTGACGCGCACCGCCGGCACCTCGGCTGAGGTCGAGGCGAACGCGGTCGAAGCCAGCAGCCAGCCGCCGAGGCCGGCGGCGATGATCGCGAGAGTGGGACGGGCCATGAGGAGTCTCCGAGGGTGTGGGAATTCATGCATCGTTCGCTGATTAAGATGCACCGAGAAGCGTTTCGGTTGCGGCCGCTCGTCGCGCCGCGCGGCCGCTTCGTCGCAGTGGGCCGTTTTGCTGCACCCGCTTTGACTCGTCGCGCCGAATAAGTACCCTGACGGACATGGCCAACGAAGCTGAACGTCCGGTCGTCAACCTGCGTCGCGCGTACTTCGAGTGCCGCTACGGCCAGCTGCACGTGCGCACTTCCTTCCCGTCCACCGGCGGCTTCGACGAGCGCACGCCGCTCGTCTGCCTGCACGAGCTGCCGCGCTCGAGCCGCAGTTTCGCGGCGCTGCTGCCGGTGATCGGCACCGACCGCTCGGTGTACGCCTGCGACACGCCGGGCTGCGGCGAGTCGGAGCCGCCGCCGAGCGCGCCGTCGATCGCCGACTACGCCGGCGCGATCGGCGATTTCCTCGATGCGCTGCGCCTGCGCGAGGCCGACGTGTTCGGCGTCGGCGCCGGCGCCGTGCTCGCCGCGGAGCTGGCGATCGCGCGACCGAAGGGCGTGCGCCGCCTGGTGCTCGCCGGCCTGCCGCTGGCGGCGGCCGCGGCGCCGGACGCTCGGCCGGTGCCGCCGGCCGCCGACGGCAGCCACCTGCTCGCCGAGTGGCAGCTCAGCCTCGCGGCGCGCGGGCCCGGCGAGGCGCTCGGCGCGCTCGCCGCCGGCTTCGCCGACGAGCTCAAGAACGGCGCCGCGGCCGCGTGGGCCGAGGCCGCGGCGCGCGCCTGGCCGGCCGCGGAACGCCTGCCGCTGGTGTCGCAGCGAACGCTGTTCCTGAAGCCGCGCGAGGTGAGCGCCGAATCGCTGGCCGCCGTGTTAGGGCTGCTGAGCGCGGCGTCGCTGCAGGAGCTGCCGGCGCTCGGCCCGGGCTACCTCGCGACCGCGCCGGACGCCGTGGCCGCCGCCGTGCGGCGCTTCCTCGACCGCTGAGCCGCCCCGACGCCCGGCCCGCTCGCCGCCGCCCGGGTTGCGGCGATGCACAACTGTCCCGCAAGATCAGGCCGTGAAGTCCGAGTACCTGGAACGGATCCTGAAGGCGCGCGTCTACGACGTCGCGATCGAGTCGCCGCTCGAGCCGGCCGCGCGCCTGTCGCGGCGGCTGCACAACCGCGTGCTCTTCAAGCGCGAGGACCTGCAGCCGGTGTTCTCGTTCAAGGTGCGCGGCGCCTACAACAAGATCGCGCACCTCTCCGACGAGGAGGCGGCGCGCGGCGTGATCTGCGCCTCGGCCGGCAACCACGCGCAGGGCGTGGCGCTCGCCGCGCAGCGCCGCGGCATCCGCGCGCGCATCGTGATGCCGCGCACCACGCCGGACATCAAGCTGCAGGCGGTCCGCGACCTCGGCGGCGAGATCGAGCTGATCGGCGACGACTACGACGCGGCCTGCGAGCACGCCACGGGCATCGCGCGCGATGAGCGCCTGACCTTCATCCACCCGTTCGACGATCCGCAGGTCATCGCCGGCCAGGGCACGATCGCGATGGAGATCCTGCGCCAGCACGACGAGCACATCGACGCGATCTTCGTGCCGGTCGGCGGCGGCGGCCTGATCGCCGGGATCGCCTGCTATGTCAAGGCGCTCTACCCGTCGATCCGCATCGTCGGCGTGGAGCCGGAGGATGCGGCCAGCATGCACGCCTCGCTGCTCGCCGGCGAGCGCGTGACGCTCGAGCGGGTCGGGATCTTCGCCGACGGCGTCGCCGTCAAGCGCGTCGGTGCCGAGACCTTCCGGCTCGCGCAGCAGTACGTGGACGAGGTGCTGCTGGTCACCACCGACGAGACCTGCGCCGCGATCCAGGACATCTTCGAGGACACGCGCTCGATCGCCGAGCCGGCCGGCGCGCTGGCGGTCGCCGGTCTCAAGAAATGGGTGGCGCGCGAGGCCGCGACCGGCAAGACCCTGGTGACGCTCAACAGCGGCGCCAACATGAACTTCGACCGGCTCCGGCACGTTGCCGAGCGCGCCGACCTCGGTCAGCAGCGCGAGGCGCTGTTCGCGGTCGAGATACCGGAGCAGCCGGGCAGCTTCCTGCGCTTCTGCCGCACGGTCGGCTCGCGCAGCGTCACCGAGTTCAACTATCGCTACCAGGATGCCGGTCGCGCCGAGATCTTCGTCGGCCTGGCCCTGAGCGGCGGCACCGCCGAGAAGGAGCGCGTGCTCGAGGCCATCGCCGCCGCCGGCTTTCGCGCCGTCGACATGACCGACAACGAGATGGCGAAGCTGCACGTGCGCTACATGATCGGCGGCCCGGCCCACGGCCTCGAGCACGAGCGGCTGTTCCGCTTCGAATTCCCGGAGCGGCCCGGGGCGCTGCTGCGCTTCCTGACGGCGGTCGGGGAAGGCTGGAACATCAGCCTGTTCCACTACCGAAACCACGGTTCGGACTACGGCCGGGTGCTGACCGGCATCCAGGTGCCGCCGGCCAGCGAGGCCCGCTTCCTCGGCCACCTGCGGGAGCTCGGCTTCAACTTCGTCGAGGAAACCGCCAACCCGGCCTATCGGATGTTCCTCGGCGGCTGATTGCCGAGCGGCATCCCGGCGTGACCCCCTTGCGCCGGATGGTGCATTCGCGAGAAGGTTCGGCATCCCGTCCGCGCCGTGGCGCGGGGGACTCGAACGAATTCACGGCTATTCTTTGAGGAGTTGCCATGGCGAAGCGTAAGAAGAGCAAGGCGAAGGGGAAGGCGAAGCCCAAGAAGGTAAAGAAGGCCAAGACCAAGAAGGTCGCAGCCCGCAAGAGCAGCGCCCGCAAGGTCGCCAAGCGCCCGGCCAAGAAGGCCGCCAAGCGCAAGGCCGCACCGAAGAAGAAGGCGGCGCCGGCCAAGGCCAAGCGCAAGCTCGCCAAGCCCGCGCCGAAGCCGGCGCCGAAGCCGCCTGCCAAGGTCGCACCGAAGCCCGTTGCCATCGTCCGTCCGGCACCGACGCCGGTGGCCGCTGCGGCACCTGCGCCGGCACCGGCGCCGATCGCGGCGCATGTTGCCGAGCCCATGCCGGTGGCCTCGGACCCGGCCAAGGAACCGAGCGGCTCGCTGTAGTCCGACCGCGGACCCTCATGCGGCCGGCCGCGCCTCCAGGCGGCCGGCCGCGCGTCGTCTCCGGGGTCGTAAAATCCCCTGAGCCCGGGTGTTCGAGGTCCGATGAGCTACCAGCCCCGTCGCCTTCCGCGCCACGCGACGATTGCGCTGCGGGGCCTGAATCACCACCTGACGCAGTGGGGGCCTGAGGCCGCGGCGCCGCTCGTGTTCCTGCACGGCTGGGCCGACACCAGCGACACCTTCCAGTTCGTGGTCGACGCCTTCGTTCGCGACCACCCGATCGCGGCGCATGACTGGCGCGGCTTTGGCCGCAGTAGCTGGCAAAACGGCGCCTACTGGTTCCCGGACTATCTCGCCGACCTCGACGCGCTGCTCACGCAGCTGTCGCCGGACGCGCCGGCCACGCTCGTCGGCCACAGCATGGGCGGCAACATCGCCTGCCTGTACGCCGGCCTGCGTCCGGAGCGCGTGGCGCGGATCGTCAACCTCGAGGGCTTCGGCCTGTCGCGGACCCGGCCTGAGCAGGCGCCGGAGCGTTACCGGCGATGGCTTGAGGAGCAGCGCACGCCGCCGGCCTTCTCGAGCTACCCGACGCTCGAGCAGTTCGCGACGCTGCTCGCGCGCAAGAACCCGCGCCTGACGCGCGAGCGAGCCGAGTTCATCGCCACCAGCTGGTCGCGGACGTTGCCGGACGGCCGCTGCACCGTGAGCGCCGATCCGGCCCACAAGATGGTGAACCCCGTGCTCTACCGCCGCGAGGAGGCCGAGGCCGTCTGGCGCTGCGCGGTCGCGCCGACGCTGCTCGTGCTCGGCGGTCGCTCGGAGTTCCGCAAGCATCTCGGCGCCGACGGTACCGACGAGTACTTCCGCTCGATCTTTGCGCAGCTGTCGATCGCGACCCTGCCGGAAGCCGGCCACATGATGCATCACGAGGAGCCGGAGGCGGTCGCGGCGCTGATCGAATCGTTCCTGGAAGGGAGCGGCTGATGGCAGCTGCCGGCGCGCGCGGCGAACGGCCATGGGCCTGACGACGCGTCCGCCGGGCGGTGTGGCGGGCGGCGGGCTGCCGGAGCCGGCGGCGCCGGTGTCGCGGGAGCTGCGCGCGATCGTCGACGAACTGCGCTCGCTGCTGGCCGCTGCGGGCCCTGCCAGCCGCAGCGTGCCGCCGCTGCCGGAACTGTCGGCTGCCGCTGCCGAGCCTGCCCTCGCGCGCTGGGTTCGCGCGGCGCTCGACTCAGGCCAGTTGAGCGCGCCGGCGCTCAGGAGCCTGATCGAGCGGGCGGCCGACCGCCACGGATCCGGCGCCGCTGCCGCGCGCGAGCTGCGACCGCCTGACGCGGCGCGCGAGGTGCTGCTGCGCCTCGTGACGGCCGCCGAGACCGCTCCCGGCCGAGCGACTGCGACTCCGCCGTCGACGAACGCGGCGCCGGCCGACCAGGCGTTGGCGCTGCGAATGCTCGCCGAGGAGATCCGCCGCGCGGTGGTGCAGCTCACCGGGATCGAGCCGCCGTGGGTGGCGCCGCCCGCGGCCGCGGAGGATCCGGGAAATGCGGGCGCGGCGCTGCTCGGCTGGCTGCGCGCCGCCGCGGCACGCGCCGGCGTGCCACTCGCGTCGCTGGAGCCCGCGATCGAGGCCGGCGCCGGGCGCGCGCTCGCGCTGCTGCCTGAGGCCGGCGCCAGCGGCGGA
>JANYAE010000004.1 GCA_025355105.1 Pseudomonadota bacterium
GCCGCGAACTTCCGCGACCTGAAGACCGGCGCTCGCAACCGCCTCCGCTCCATGCAGCGGCGCCCAACCCTGATTCGGGCGTTCTGGCGTCAGGCTGAGTTGCAGTTCTGACATGTCAGGTATTTATGCAAGGCTCAATAAGCCTGCCCATACTGACGAGGCGGCCGCGGCGAACCGCGCCCGCTGCAAGAACTGCGGCGCCGGGCTGCTCGGCCGATACTGCGTGGACTGCAGCCAGGCGGCCAATGTGCACGTCCCGACCACCTCGGAACTCTTTCACGAGCTCCTGGAGGGTGTGCTGCACACCGACTCGAGGCTGTGGCGCACGCTCAGCTCCTTGTGGTTCAGCCCGGGCCGCCTGACGCGGGAATTCGTCGCCGGCCGGCGCGCGGCCTATCTGCCGCCGTTTCGCCTCTATTTGGTCGTCAGCGTCCTGTTCTTCCTGCTCGCCTCGTGGTCGCACGTTCCCGCGGACATCAGCCGCCCGGAGCATGGCGCCGCGCCTTCCATGCCGACCTTGAGCCAATGCAACAGCATCAGCATCGAGGCGCTCGCGCACTACCCGGGAGTGGACGCCCGCATCCGGCACGGCTGCCGCGAAGTCGTGCGCGACAACGGTGCCAGCCTGGCGCGCGTCGCCCTCGGTACCTTCTCCAAGGCGATGTTCATCTTCCTGCCGCTGGTCGCGGTCGTGAACATGCTGCTGTACTGGCGTCCGCGATATCGCTACGCCGAGCACCTGCTGTTCTTCGTCCACCTGCACGCGTTCTACTTCTCGATGGCCATCCTGGCGCTCGGCGCGATCGCGATCGCGCACGCCTGGCCGGCGGCCGCGGGCGCCGCCGACACGCTGCAGACGCTGCTCGGCTGGGCGGCGACGTGCTACACGGTGCTGGCGGTCCGGCAGGTGTTTGCGAAGTCCTGGACGGGCGCCGTACTCAAGACGCTGGTGCTGGCCTTCATCTACCTGCTGGTGTTCGCCCTGACGGTGGCCGGCGTGTACGCCTACGCCCTGCTGCAACTGTGAGCGAGGCAGCGGTCGTGGCCGGGATCAGGCGCTGCACCGAGCGCGAGCGCGCCGCCGCGTGCTCACGCGACGTGAAGTGTCGGATCGATCGCGGCGGCCCAGGCCAATAGACCCCCCTCAAGCTGCCCCGGCTCCTGCAGCCCGTGCCGCGCGGCCGCGAAGCAGGCCCGCAGGCTCCGTGCCCCGCTGCGGCAGATGAACACCGTCACCGAGCCGTCGGGCGCATTCCAGCGCAGGCGATCGATCTCCGCGAGCGGGATGGACTCGGCGCCGGCGAGATGGCCTGCCGCAAATTCCGCCGCCTCGCGCACATCGATCAGCCGGACGGCGCCGGAGCGGGCCGGATCCGCGAGCAACTCGGCCAGTTCGCGCGGCGCCAGCCGGCGCGGCGTCACGGGCAGCTCATCGGCCGGTAGTGGGCCCACCGCGACGCGGATGCGCGGCGTGTCGCCACACGCGGCGCAGTCCGGACGGCGCGCGAACCGGAACTCCCGGAAGCTCAATTCCATGGCGTCGTAGGTGAGCAGCCGCCCCACCAGCAGCTCGCCCTGCCCGAGGATCAGTTTGATGGCCTCGGTCGCCTGCAGCGCGCCGAGCACGCCGGGCAGCACGCCGAGCACGCCGGCCTCCGCGCAGCTCGCCGCCGGGCCGGCAGAGGCGTCCGGAAACAGGCACCGATAGCAGCCCCCGGCGCCCGGCTGGTAGGTCATCGCCTGGCCCTCGAAGCGATGGATCGCTGCGGTAACGAGCGGCTTGCCGAGGCTGACGCAGGCGTCGTTGACGAGATAGCGGGTCGCGATGCGATCACTGCCATCGACGACGACATCGTAGCCAGCGACGATCGCGCCGACGTTTTCGGCTCGCAGTTCGAGCGCGTGAGGCACGACGCTGATCTCCGGATTCAGCGCACTGAGCCGCCTGGCCGCGGCGAGCGCCTTCGACTGCGCGACGTCACTGGTCTGGTAGAGGATCTGGCGCTGCAGATTGGAGAGCTCCACCTGGTCGCAGTCGACGATGCCGAGCGTGCCGATTCCGGATGCCGCCAGATAGAGCGCGGCCGGCGACCCGAGCCCGCCGGCGCCGACGACGACGACGCGCGCGGCCCGCAGCCGTTCCTGCCCGGCGAGCCCGACTTCGGCCAGCGACAGGTGCCGCCCGTAACGCTCGATCTCGGCGGCGCTGAGTCCCATCGGCTACCCGCCGCTGAGCGCGCAGATGATGTGCAACGTCGTCTCCGCACCCATCGGCTCGAGGATCGCGCGGATCTCGCGGGTTCCGGCGTAGAGGCGGATGTGCGGCCGGATGCCGTCCTGCTCGTCGATCATGCGAAAGCGCATGCCCGGGAATCGCCGCTCGAGGCCGTCCAGAAGTTCCGCGACCGAGTCTCCCTGCGCGGTCACCGACGCCGCGCCCTGCGTATAGGAGCGCAGCGGGCTGGCCACCCGGACGGTGCGGTCGATCACGGCGTGCGGCCCTCTGTGGTCAGATCGCGAACGTGACCGAGTAGATTTCCGGGAGGTGCTGAGCGAGGCGCCGCCACGACTCGCCACCGTTCGCGCTGCTCCAGATCTCGCCCGCGGTCGTGCCGAAGTACAGGCCCGGCGCCTTGCGGTTGTCGACGCACATGGCCTGGCGAAGCACGGTGAACCACGCATTGCGCGGCGGCAGGCCGCGCGCCTGGCGGCGCCAGCTCTGACCTCCATTGCGCGTCTGATACACGGCGGGCTTGCCGCCGATCGAGGTCCGCGGCCACACCGTCGTGCCGTCCATCGGCAGCACCCATGCGATATCGGGATCGGTCGGATGCAGGACGATCGGGAAGCCGACGTCGCCGATCGCCTTGGGCATCGCCTCCCCGATCCGGGCCCAGGCCTTCGCGGGCCGGTCGATCCGGTAGATCCCGCAGTGATTCTGCTGGTAGAGCCGGTCGGGCTGCGTCGGATGCATCTCGACGCGGTGCGGGTCGTGGCCGAATGCGACGGCCGGGTCCGGCAGAAAATCGGCCGCGACGCCGCCGTTGAGCGGCGCCCAGTCGCGACCGCCGTCGGTGGACTCGAAAACGCCGCCGATCGAGATCGCCAGGTACAGGTGCCGCGCGTCCCGCGGGTCGACCAGGATCGAGTGGAGGAACTCGCCGTCCGGCGTCGCCAGACCAGCGGCCCACTGCGCGTTCATCGGGTGATCGTTGAAGCCGGCCACCGGCTCCCACTGATCGCCGCCGTCCGACGAGCGGAACAGGCCTGCCGGCGCGGTTCCCGCGTACCACACACCCTTCTCCGACCCGTGGCCGGGCGACAGCCAGAACACGCGCGCGACCGCCCGCGGCTTCTCGGCGCCCGCCAGCTTGCGAAACGCCGGCGGCTTTGCCGCTTCCGTCCAGCTGCGGCCGCGATCAACGGAGCGGAACACGGTCGGTCCGAGGTGACCGGTCTTCGCCGCGATCAGCACCATCTTCGGGTCGCGCGGATCCTGCACGACGTGGTGGATGACGTGACCGAGGAATTGCGGGCCGAGCAGCCGGTAGCTCCGCCGCCGTGGGTCCGGCCGAAGTGCAAACACGCCCTTGCGGGTCCCGATCCAGATCGTGTTGCTCATGGCTGCAGCATCGCGTCACAGGGGAATGCGAGTCAATCGCACTTGTGTTGCGGCGCACAAACCGCTTGATCAGGGGACCTCCGCCCCTGCCGCCGCGCTCGGCCGGCGGCGAGCAAGTGCCGGTACATGATCCCGCCGCGTGCTCGGAGCGGATGCACCGCACCAGCATGGCGGGCATGGGATCGACGACCGCTTCACCGGGCGGATCACCGCCGCTTAAGGAATGCCCTGAAACGACTTTAGGGCCGCATGCGCACGCTCAAGAACAATTCGCGCGCCGCCGACGTCCCCTAATAACGGGTCCCTGTTGGGATCCCGTGCCGCCACCGTCGGGTCGGTCATCGCCTGCCGCGCAGAGGTTCGATCATGTTCAGCCGCCTCAGGTCGAGCCACAGCGCCACCGATCTCAAAGCCGTGATGGCTGCGATCGACCGGTCACAGGCCGTGATCGAGTTCAATCTCGACGGAACCGTCATCACTGCGAACGAGAACTTCCTCAAGGTGTTCGGCTACACGCTCGCCGAGATCAAGGGCCGGCCGCACAGCACCTTCGTGGACGCCGCCTGCCGGGACAGTCCGCAGTACCGCGAATTCTGGGACAAGCTTCGCCGCGGGGAATTCGCTTCCGGGCAACTGAAGCGCGTCGCCAAGGGCGGTCGCGAGGTCTGGATCCAGGCCAGCTACAACCCGGTGCTGGACCCCAACGGCAAGCCCGTCAAGGTCATCGAGTTCGCGCTGGATGTCACGGCGCAGGCGGTCGACGGTCTGCGCGTCAAGGTCGCGCTCGACAAGGTGGCGAGCAACGTGATGGTCGCCGACAACGACGGCAAGATCACCTATATGAACGACGCCGTCCTCGAAATGTTCCGCGCGAACGCCGCGGAAATCCGCAAGCAGCTTCCGGGCTTCGACGCCGACCGCGTGCTCGGCGCGAACTTCGACTCGTTCCACAAGGCACCGTCGCACCAGCGCAACGTCCTCGCGCAGCGGCGCGGCGTACACACGACCGAGATCCGCCTGGGCGACGCATTCCTGAAGATCATCGGCTCGCCGGTCATTGATTCGAGCGGCAGCCGGCTCGGGACGGTCGTGCAGTGGCTGGACCGCACGGCCGAGGTCGCGACCGAGAAGGAAGTCGAGTTCGTGGTCGAGGCAGCGCAGAACGGTGACCTCACGCGACGCATCCGCGACAAGGGTGGCACCGGCTTCCTCGCGACGCTGGCCAAGGGGATCAACTCGATCCTCGAGGGTAACGCGAACCTGGTCAAGGACGTCAAGGACGCGGTCGGCGAGGTGTCGCGCAGCGCCGAGGAGATCTCGACCGGCAACAGGAACCTGAGCGAGCGGACCGAGGAGCAGGCGTCTTCGCTCGAGGAAACGGCCTCCTCGATGGAGGAGATGACGTCCACCGTGCGTCAGAACGCCGACAACGCCGCGCAGGCGAACCAGCTTGCCGCCGCCGCGCGCGGCCAGGCGGAAAAGGGCGGCGCGGTCGTCGCGCAGGCCGTCGGCGCCATGCAGGCGATCAACGTCTCGAGCAAGAAGATTGCCGACATCATCGGCGTCATCGACGAAATCGCGTTCCAGACGAACCTTCTCGCGCTCAATGCCGCGGTCGAGGCCGCGCGAGCCGGCGACCAGGGTCGCGGCTTCGCGGTCGTCGCGTCCGAGGTTCGCGGCCTGGCATCTCGCAGCGCCGGGGCGGCCAAGGAGATCAAGGCGCTCATCCAGGACAGCGTCGCGAAAGTCGAGCAGGGCTCCAAGCTGGTCAACGACTCGGGCCTGACGCTGTCGGAAATCGTCGCGTCGGTGAAGAAGGTCACCGACATCGTGTCGGAGATCGCAGCCGCAAGCCACGAGCAGGCCTCCGGCATTGACCAGGTCAACAGGGCGATCACGCAGATGGACGAGGTCACCCAGCACAACGCGGCGCTGGTCGAGGAGGCCACGTCGGCCGCGCAGGCGCTCAGTGAGCAGGCATCGCGCCTCGACACCACGATGGCGAAGTACGCGGTCCTCACCAGCGACACGCCTTCCTGGACCGGCGTCGAACGCCGCGTCGCGCCGCCGGTCGCACGCGCCGCGAAGCGGCCGCCGGTCGCGCGTGCCGCGGCGCCGAAGTCTGCGGTAGAGCGTCGCGCCGGCTCACGTGCCTGGGCCAAGGGCGGCGGGTCCGCGGCGGCGGCGACCGGCAGCACCGCGGCGCCGAAGGCGGCGCCGCTCGAGCGCACCGGTAGCGATGCGGGCGACAGCCTCTGGACCGAGTTCTGATGCCACGCCGACCGGGACCCGGCTCATGAACGCCAGCGCCCGGCCTGCTGGCCGGCCAGGCGGCATGGCGGCCTCCAGCGTCGACGAGCAATACCTGACCTTCGCGCTTGGCGACGGGCTGTTCGCGATTCCGATCCTCGCGGTGCAGGAGATCCGCGGCTGGGAGCGCGTGTCGGCGATCCCCCGCGCGCCGGACCACGTCCTCGTTGTCATCAACCTGCGCGGCGCGGTCGTACCGGTCGTCGACGTCCGCTCACGCCTCGGCATGGCGGCGCGTGACGTCACGTCGACGACCGTCGTTATCGTCGTGCGGGTCGAGACTGCCGGCGGGCTCAGCACGGTCGGCTGCGTCGTCGACGCGGTCTCGGACGTCGTCAACATCGACGCCGCCGTGGTCGGCCCGGCGCCGGACATCTGCGGCACGATGCAGCGCCACTTCGTCCGTGGCGTGACATCCCTAGAGCAGGGGCTCGTGATGCTGCTAGACCTGCACGGTCTCGTCGACTCCTCGGTCGCCGGTCGCGTCAGCTGAGCGCGCGCCTCGGCTCGCGCCGGGCGACGCCGTCCCGTCCCCTCAGCCGCCGGGCGCCGCCGCCGATCCGAATCCGGTCTCAGCGGCTGAGGTACTTCATGCCCGTGTCGCACAGGATCGTGACGACGGTCGCGCGCGGTCCCAGTTGCTCGGCAAGTCGCAGGGCCGCGACGACGTTGGCGCCGGTGGAGGTGCCGCCGAACAGGCCTTCCTCGCGCGCCAGCCGGTCGGCCATCGCCATCGCCTCCGCGGTCGACACCTGATCGATCTGGTCAGCCAGTTCCGGCCGCCACAGCGGCACGACGAAGCCGGCGCCGATGCCGTCGATCTTGTGGGCACCCGACGCGCCGCCGGACAGCACCGGCGACTCCGCCGGCTCGACGGCGACGACCCTGAGCGGCCGGCCGTGGCGGCGCAGAGCCTCCGCGGTTCCGCGCAGCGAGCCGGAGGTGCCGACGCTCTGCACGAAGCCGTCGATCTGCCCGTCGGTCTGCGCCCAGATCTCGTCGGCCAGCCGATGGTAGGCGGCGAGCTGGTCGGCATTGCGCATCTGGTCGGTCCGAAAGGCGCCGGCCTGTTCGGCGAGGACGCGCGCCGCCTCGATCATGTCGCGGGTCAACTTCTCGGTCATGCGCCCATTCTCGCTGGGCAGCACCCGCAGCGTCGCACCGAGGCGCCGCATGTGCTCGAGCTTCTCGCGGGCGAACGCGTCCGAGGTGACGATCTGCAGCGGATGACCCCTGACCGCGCAGACCAGCGACAGTGACACGCCGGTGCTGCCGCCAGTGTATTCGACCACCGTGCCGCCGGCCGGCAGTCGCCCGTCCGCCTCGGCGGCGTCGATCATCGCAAGCGCCATCCGGTCCTTCATGCTGCCGGTCGGGTTCTCGCTTTCCAGTTTCAGAAAGATGCGGGCGCTACTGGCCGGTATCAGCTTGCGCAGCGGCACCAGCGACGTGCTGCCGATGCAATCCAAAATATGCTGTGGTCGTGCGTTCATTCCTCTGCCCCCGCTCCCTGCCTGAGTAGCTTCGAGCGTAGCGCACTCCGGACGCTGTGCGTCGCTCGCGGCGCAGTGAGCGGCGTGGCGCGCAGTGGCGGCGTGGCGTGCAGCGGCGCCGCGCCACGCCGCCGGCACGGCCGTAACGGCCGTTGGTCAGCGCCCGGTGCGCACCCCCGCCTGCGTTGGCGGAACGCCGAGGCGCTGCCCGTAGTACGCCGTCAGTTCCGGGCGGTTGACCGTGAGGATGGCGTGCCGGACCGAGTCGCTGACGCAGGCCTTCCAGGCAGTCGGCACGATCCGCGAGCCGGTGATCTCCGCCGGACCGCAGAGCGCGTGCGCCGCGGCCTGGATCCTGTCGTAGAGCGTACGGACGGCGCCGGGCGTCGAGAGATTGAGGTCGCCGAAGCGCACCAGCTCCGTCGCCACGGCATCACCGCTACCGGCGTGGACGAGCGATGGCACAGCACCCAGGGTGAGGATCGCCAGCACGGCAGGTGCGGCTGAACACAGTTTTCGGAATACGGTCATGGCAGAACTCCTCGTGACGGCTTGCAGGGCGGAGACGCCCTGTGGAGGAGCCTGCGCGACCCGGGCCGCGTTGCCTTTCGAAGTTCTGATCGTTCGGTGAATTCTGCTGAACGCCGGCTTCAGGCGCGCTGGCCTGCGACTCTCCGCGTGCGACGCGCCTGATCGTCGGCCGCGGGACGACGCCCTGCCCGCGCGCCGCCGCCACCCTCCTTGGCAGCGAGGTCGCGGGGCGAGGCGTCGATGGACTGAGCGTCGTCGGACGCGCGCGAGCTGCGATGCGCGGCGCGCTCGAGTGGCGCGTACTGCAGGCCGAAATCAACTCGCTGCGGCACACGCTGCTCGCACCGGCGGCCGGCGGCCCGCGGCGTTCGGGCGCGTGCTGACGCAGAACGGCACGATGCTCAAGTTGTTCCGCTACCTGGAGACGATGGCACGCACGACGCACGCCGTGCTGCTCGGTGGCGAAACCGGCCCCGGCAAGGAACTCATTGCCGAGGCCATGCACTAGGCCTCCGGTCGGCAGGGCCCGTTCGTGTCGGTGAGCGTCGCGGGCATGGACGACGCGACCTTCGCCGACACGGTGTTGGGCCATGCACGCGCGACCGGCGCGGTCGCCAATGGCACTTCGTTCCTCGACGAGGGCGCGGCGCTGCCCGAGGCGTCGCAGGCCCGGCCGTCGCGATTGCTGCGCGACGGCAGCTGCTTCCCGACCGGATCCGACGCGCTCAAAAAAATGCCGCGCCCGCATCCTCGCCGCCACCAGCGCCGCCCTCGATCGTCCGCTGGCCACCCGGGCGTTCAGTCGCGAACTCGAGTCCCGCTTTGCCCGGCCGCGGGTGGAAGCGCCGCGGCTGCGCCGGCGACTCGACGACCTGCTGCTGCTCGTGACGCACTTCGTCGAGTGGGAAGCGAAGCGCTTCGGCAAGCCCGCGCCGTACATCCCGCACGCGCTCTATCGGCTGCTCAGGACCTACGAATTCCCGGGCAACGTGCTCGAGCTTAAGGGGATGTGCCGGCAGGCGATGGCGCGGCACGACCGTGGGACGCTGCCGTTCGCACATTTCCGGGAGTTGATCGCGCGCGACGGCTCCGCTGCGGTGCCGATCGCGGGTTCCGACGAGCCGGAGCGGCCGTCATGGATGCCGGAACGGCTGCCGCGGCAGCGCGAGGCGGACTTTGCGCTGGTCGAGGGGGCCATGCGGCGCGCTGACGGCAACCAGAAGTCGGCGGCGGCGCTGCTCGGCATCACGCGCGATGCACTGATGAGGCGGCTGGCAAAGCTGAGAACTCGCCGCGTCGGCGAGTCCCCTGGCTGATCGACGGGGCGCAGGAGGCGTGGGACCTCCCGCCGCCTCGGCCGCCGAGCCCGGAGCCACCGCGCCCCGGCACGCGAGTTCCGCTACTTGCTGGCGGGCACGGCAGCGGCGAGCCGCTGCACCTCGGCTAGGGCGCGATCGACGTTGGCCGTCGGGGTGAGGCCGCCGATGGTTGCCGAGACCTTTCCATCCGCCGCCACGACGAACGTTGTTCGCTCCGTGAAACCGTGACCGACTTCGACGCCGCGTGTGTCCTTGAACCCGTGCTCCTCCGGCGCCACCTTGAGGTGATATGTACCGGCGATCTTGCCGTCCTGGTCCGACGCCACCGGCACCTTGCCGGCGCAGTACTGCGGATCGGCCGAGAAGGCATTCAGCCGCTCGATGTTGTCGAGCGACACGCCGATGACGGTCGCCCCTGCCGCCTCGAACTTCGCCATCTTGACCGCGAACTCGTGCGCCTGGACGTTGCAGCCGGAGGTGAATGCCGACGGGTAGAAGTAGACGACGACCGGCCCCTTGCGCCGCGCATCTGCCAGCGAGAATGCGAACGTCTTGCCCGCCAGCGATGCCTGCGCCGAGAAGTCCGGCGCAGCGTCGCCCGGACTGAGCGCCGCTGACGCGGGCAACGACAGCAGCGTCGCCAGAATGGTCACGCAGAGTGAACGGATCATGCGAAAGCTCCTTGAGGGGTGACGGCGTGCGGCACGAGCATCAGCTCGGCGACGCGAGAGGAGGATAGTCCCTGCGCGGCGCGATGACCATCCACGGCGCGTGGCGAACTGCAGGCGGCATCAGCGCGTCGCGGCCGGTGCCCGCGGCGGCGGCGGCGTTCAGCCACGGGCGCGCCTGCCGACGCAACGGCCGCCGCGCGAGTCCAGGTGACGACCGCGAAGCGGCGGCCGCAGCCGCTCAAGTCACCCGCGCCGAACGCGCTACTTTCGTCGCTGCGACTGGCGCGCTCGGGCGCCGCGCGGCAGGCCGATCACCGAGCGCGCCGGCCATCGGCCACGTCACGCCGCGCGGCCGGCGACCGCTGATGTTCCCGACACGACGACGTCAGGCGGCACCGAGCGCGCAGCCGCCACCGCCGACGCGATCAGTCACGTCGCTCTGACGTGCCACGGAGCCAGGCATAGAACTCGTTGACGTCCAAATAGCCGTCACGATTGCGGTCCGCGCGCCGGAACTCGTCCTCCGGTATGCCGGTGGCGAGCGCGTCCTCGCGACCAATGCGGCCGTCACGGTCGACGTCAAAGTCCGCGAACAGGTCGTCGACGCACCGGTATCGGCGCAGGCGGCCGACGCGGCGAACGGATCGTCGAGTGCCGGCCGCGATGGGTGCGTTGCGCCTCGCATGCTGCGCTTCGGTGCGAGTGATGGCCACGAGTGCCCTCCGGCGCATGTCGCGTCTGCTGTACCGTGAGGCCGCGACCGAAGGCCGCAGTGTCGACCGTACGTTCGGCTTCTGCGGACCCGGATTCAAGCTGTCGGCGCGTCTGAAATCGGCGACAAGCCGTTCGCGATACGCCGCCAGAGGCGGCGCGCGCGGGCAATCTCGGGCATCATCGTGGGCCAGAGCCGCGACGCGTTGCGTCGCAACCACGACCGGATCCACCATGGAGCGAGGCCGAACAATGCCGGACCGACGCACCCTTCTGATGGCCATAGCGGCGCTGTCGGCGTCCTGCGAAGCGCCTGCCGAAGGAGCTTCCCTGAGCACGTCCCCGGAACGCAACAAGCGCAACGCCCAGGCCTTTTACGAGCTGATGTTCAATAAGTGCCGGCCTGCCGAGGCCATCGAGCACTATGTCGGGGCGGTCTACATCCAGCACAACCCCGGCGTGGCGGACGGCAAGCAAGCCTTCATCGAATACTTCACGCGAATGGCGAAGGAGTACCCGGGCAAGCGCGTCGAATTCAAGCACGTCTTCACCGACGGCGACTTCGTGATCCTGCATTGCGCGCAGCACTGGCCCGGCGATCACGACTGGGCAGGTATCGACATCTTTCGTTTCGACGCGGACGGCAAGATCGTCGAGCACTGGGACGTGCTGCAAATCGTCCCGGAAAAATCCGCCAACGCCAACGGGATGTTTTAACCGTTCGCGGCGGACCGCGTAGCGGCGCTAGCGATCAGGGGTGCCCGTCCCCACAGGCACGGCGACGGCATCCGGGCCGAGGCCCTGTTCGAGCCAGTCGTCGCCGAAGATCTCCGCCGGATGCTGCGCGCGGTCGGAGCCATTGCCGCAGCGCAGATCGCCGGCGGCACAGTACTGCTCGCATCCCCAGCAGATGCGCTCGGGGTGTTTCGGATGCAGCGGCAGCCGTTTTGGCACCTGGGTCATCTCACGCGGTCGGGCGTGTGAACGATAGGGCCCCGCTGCCCGGTCGGCCATACGGGAACATCACGTGCGTGAGATCGGTGCGCCCCGCTCAGTGCGGGTATTTCGAAAACAACGCCGCGACGGCGGCGTTGACCCTTTCCTCCGCATCGCGACCGGTGACGTCGGCGAGGTCCAGCTCGACCACCGCGTGCCACAGCGGCTGGCGGCCGTGGCTCTGGTAGA
The DNA here is from genome assembly GCA_025355105.1 of Pseudomonadota bacterium. GTDB lineage: Bacteria > Pseudomonadota > Gammaproteobacteria > Steroidobacterales > Steroidobacteraceae > CAIKZZ01. The sequence goes on from JANYAE010000004.1 coordinate 11,843, forward strand.
GGTTGATGGCGACGAGCCCGCGATGCTGGACGTACGGCCCGTCCCAGCCCCACGGCCCGCCCCAGCCATACGGCCCCGGCCAGCCCCAGCCTGGACCCCAGCCAGAGGGATAGCCGCCCTCGACGATGGTGCGCCGGCCGATGCCGTAGCCGACGAGGCACGCGGCCTCGGCTCCTGCCGGCGCCGGCGACACGCCCTTCATCTGCAGGTTGGCGGCGATCGCCGTGCGCAGGCGACTCTCGATCAGCGGATTGGTGACGCCCGGGCCGCTGCCTGTGTCGGCACGAAACGCACCGGCCCACGCGTAGCTTGTACAGACCGACACGTTGACGTCGGGGTTGACGTCGGAACTCACGCGCAGCCCGGCGCAGCCGGCCGTGCTGACCAGCAGCACGAGCGCGAGCGGACCTGCCGATTGTCGCAGAACACGCATGACGAGCACCTCCGGCCACGGCGCGATGACGCCGCTGCCTGCGCTACTTGAGAGTAACGCAGCCGGCCGCCCGCGGCTGACACGCCGATGCGTTTCCTGCCGCGTCAGCGGCCGGGCCCGCCACGCCGAGTCGGTTCCTCAGGCAGGATCGCGAGCCGCAGCCCGAGCGTCTTGAGCACGGCACCGATCGTCGACATTTCCGGATTCCCGGCCGGCGACAGCACCCGGTAGAGATGAGTCCGGTGGAGCCCGGAACGCTCGGCGATGCGGCCGATGCCCCCGGAAGCCTTGGCAAGCAGCCGCAGCGCATCGAGTACCTCGTGCTCACGTCCGCTGGCCAGCAGGGCATCGAGAACCGCAGCGGTCGCGGCCGGGTCCGTCGGGTCGAGCGCGGACGGCTCAGGTGATTCCTGTGGCTTGCGGGGCATTGCAGGAGTGCGGCGGTCGCCGGCGCCGCACTAGGCCGGTCGCCTGGATGGAGTCACCTCGGCAGGCGCCGCGCGTGCGGCCGGCGTAGCGCGCGACGTCACGCCCCGCGGGCTCGTGCTCATCGGCCGCGGCGATGACCAGCCCGCGGCCGACGTCAGGGCAGCAGGTGCCCGATTCGAGAGCGCGGATGCTGGCTGCCAGGCGCGCTCCGGCAGCTGGCGGTACACCCCGATCGGCGGCGGCGGCAGGCCGACGGAAATACCGACGCTCCAGGACGCGCACGACGCCGCCGGGTGCGCCGCAACTGCCATAACGACCAGCAGTGAGCGAATGAGCAGCTTCGCGCGAATGGAACGGCACTCCTTCACCAGGGCCTGGCGCAACGAATACCGGTGGTCCAGCGAGCCTGACCGGTGGTGACAGAAACGGCTGCCGACCTGCCGCGTTGACGCTCGCTCACCCGGTCGCCGGCGACGTCGACCGATCGTCCTCCCGCCGGCGCGCCCACTGCGCCAGCAGAAATCCGCCGGCGCCCGATGTTGGCCATGGGCGCCGTCACCTGCACGGCTGCTGAAGGCGGTAGCGGCCAAGGCGCGGGCAGGCGTCGCGATCGCCCGCCGTCGGGATGACCAGTCCTGGCCGCCGCGGCACTTCAGAACGGTGCTTCGGCGCGCTACTCTCAGGCATCAGCGGCGATCCGCGCCGCCGGAGATACCCCGATCGACGCCCTCCTCGCGCAGTGGCGAAGTGACACGCCCGGCACCGCGTCCCGCATTCATCTCAACAACGCCGGCGCGGGCCTCATGCCCGCCGCGGTGCTGGCGGCGATCTGTTCGCACCTCGAGCGCGAGGCGGTCCTCGGCGGCTACGAGAGCGAGGACGAGGCCGCGCCACGGCTCAGGGACGCGTACGACGCCGTCGCGACGCTGCTCCAGGCCGCGACTCGCAATGTGGCGATCGTCGAGAACGCGACCGTCGCGTTCTCGCAAGCCCTCTCGGCCTTCGACTTCCGGCCCGGCGACATCATCGTCACGACGCGCAACGACTACATCTCGAACCAACTGGCCTACCTGTCGCTCGCGCGGCGCTGCGGCGTCGTGGTCCGGCGCGCCGAGGACCTCGCGAGCGGAGGGGCTGACCCGGACTCGGTGCGCGCGCTGCTCGACGAGCCCCGCGTCCGGCTGCTCGCCGTCACGTGGGTCCCCACGAACTCCGGCCTGATTCAGCCGGTCGAGCGGCTCGGCGAAATCGCCGCGGCGGCCGGCGTACCCTACCTCATCGACGCCTGCCAAGCCGTCGGTCAGCTGCCGGTCGACGTCCGACGGCTGCGCTGCGACTTCCTCGCGGCGACGGCCCGCAAGTTCCTGCGCGGGCCGCGCGGCATCGGATTTCTGTACGTGTCCGACCGCGCGCTCGAGCGCGGCCTCTTTCCGCTCTACATCGACATGCGCGGCGGGCTCTGGCAGAGCGCTGACGCCTTCGCGCTGGTGCCGGACGCGCGCCGATTCGAAAACTGGGAGTTCGCGCATGCGCTGGTGCTCGGGCTCGGCGCCGCCGCACGTTACGCGACCGAGGTCGGCGTCGAACGCGGCGGACAGCGAGCCCGCGCGCTGGCTGCCCGGCTGCGTACGTCGCTCGCCGCGGTGCCCGGACTGCGGGTTCTCGACCGGGGACTCGAACTGGCGGCGATCGTCACCGTCGAAGTCGCCGGCCGCGCCGCGCCGGACGTCGTCCGCGAGTTGCGCGCGCGCGGCATCAATACGTCAGCGTCGATGCGCGACTTCGCGGTCATCGACATGGACGACAAGCGAGCGGTGACGGCCGTGCGCCTCTCCCCGCACTACTACAACACCGACACCGAGCTCGACGAAGCCGTCGTGGCGCTCCGGTCGTTGGTCACGGGGCCGCAGAGCACCTGACGTGTCCGTCGCGCCGGCAGGAGTCGCGGCGATGCGCGGACTGGTTCGCGTCCCGCACGAAGTTCCACCGGTCGCCCCCGCCGACCGCACGACCGGAACTCGCCACGACGGTGAATGCGGGGTCAAGTATCGATATGCGAGAGTGACAAACGGACGGCGGAGCGCCCAGAATTGCTCCGTTCCGCGCCAACGCGCTTCACGCGCGGACAGTACAGGCATGCCCATGAAGAACTACGCCAGAGCCATCATCGGCCTTTCCGCGGTCGGGACCCTGAACTCCCTCTACCTGACGATTCTGTTTCTGCGCAGCAAGTGGCAGGAGAACGTCAGCAGCGTCTGCGACATCAACGCAACGACCTCCTGCACCAGCGTCATCACCAACCCGCACGCCCTGTTCCTCGGCGTTCCGGTGTGCAGCATCGCGCTGATCGTCTACCCCGTCCTGATCGTACTCGCATCCTTGACCCTGCGACGCGAGAAGACCCGTGACCTGTTCTACGCGACCAGCATCTTGTCGGCGATGGGGCTGATGCTGAACGCCGTCTATCTCTACAACGAAGTCGTCTACATCCGGGCGATCTGCCCCCTGTGCGTGGGCTGCGGGATCTTGATCACTCTCGTGCTGCTTTCCTCCATCCGGGGCTACCAGCGCTCCATCGGTTGAGGCAGGATTGACGCTCACGCGCTACGCCGCCGCTCGATGCGGGTGGCGCCCCGTGCGCCCAGTTGGCTATTGCCATCCGTCAGGGGATCATCATGAGTTCTATCGCGGCGAAGCTGATGCTCGCACTCGCGCTCGCCAGCCTCGGCGCTGGCACTGCAGCCGCGGCCGATGCCAAGGCGGCGGCGTCCATTCCCGCCGCTGACCTCGTTGAGCCTGATGCCTTGGCGAAGAGTCTGCAGGTGCCGTCGGCGTCGCGGCCGCTCCTCCTTCACGTCGGCTTTCGCACGCTGTTCGTCCAGGCCCACATCCCGGGCTCCGAGTACGCCGGACCGACCGGCCAGGAGGAGGGACTCACGGCGCTGCGTTCGCGAGTCCTGTCGGTCGCGAAGGATGCGCCGATCGTGATTTATTGCGGCTGCTGCCCGTGGAGCCGCTGCCCGAACGTCGCTGCGGCCTACCATGCGCTGCGTACGCTGGGCTTCAGTCACGTAAAGGTCCTACACATCGACCAGGACTTCGGCACCAACTGGGTCGAGAAGGGATACCCGGTCGCGAAAGGCGACTAACGCATGCCGCCGGCCCGCATCGGCTACCTGCCGCCGATCACCGCCGCGCTCACCCTGACGCTCGCGGTGCTGGCGCCGCGGGCGCACGGCGCGCCTCCAACTCCTCATGCTGCCGCGGCGCCCGCGGGCGCCGTGGCCGCGATCGCTCCCGACTTCGAGCGAGACGACCTCGACGGCCAGCGGCGCCAGCTGCGAAGCTACCGGGGCAAGCTCGTGCTGCTCAGCTTCTGGGCGACCTGGTGCGAGCCGTGCCGCCTCGAAGCCCCGCGCTTCTCGCACTGGCAGCAGCAGTACGGTCCGCGCGGCCTGCAGGTGCTCGGAATCTCGATGGACGACACCGCCGCGCCGGCGGTCGAATTTGTCCACCAGCTTAATCTCGCCTATCCGGTGATGCTCGGCGATGCGGAACTCGCGGAGCGCTTCGGCGGCGTGCTCGGCCTGCCGCTCGCGTTCCTGATCGACCCGCGGGGCCGAATCATCGCGCGTTACCGGGGCGAGCCTGACCTCGCGCGCATGGAAGCCGAGATCAGAGCGGCGCTGCCGCAGCCTTAGCAGCGATCGGGCGCGTCAGGCCACGGCACGACTCGGCTGCGCCGCGCACACCGCGCCCGATCGCCGGTCCTTCCTGAGTCTTCCGAACGGAAATGGACAGCGAATTGCGCTCACTCGTCGCCCGACTGCGTGCCGCCCGCCACGTCGTCGTGTTCACCGGGGCCGGCGTTTCCGCGGAGAGCGGAATCCCGACGTTCCGCGACGCTCTGAGCGGACTGTGGGCACGCTTCGACCCGCTGCAGCTTGCCACGCCAGCCGCTTATGCGCGGGATCCGTCGCTCGTCTGGGGATGGTACGAGTGGCGTCGGGTCGCGGTTTCCCGCGCCTGCCCGAACGCCGCACACCGGGCGATCGCGGCGCTGGCGCGCGCGGTCCCGCGCCTGACGCTGGTCACTCAGAATGTCGATGACCTCCACGAGCGCGCGGGCAGCGCACCGGTCCTGCACCTGCATGGACGACTCGCGCAACCCTACTGCGCGTCGTGCCGTCAGCCTCACCAAGCCGCCGACGCCGGGCTTGTTCTGCCGCCGCAGGGCGAGCGGGTGGAGCCCCCGGCGTGCAGCGCCTGCGGCGGCCAGGTCCGCCCCGGCGTCGTGTGGTTCGGCGAGGCGCTGCCGACGCGGGAGTGGCGCGCCGCGGTCGACGCGGTTACTGAATGCGATGCATTCTTGTGCGTCGGAACGTCCTCGCTCGTGCAACCGGCGGCGTCGCTCACCGAGATGGCGGCGCGCGCCGCAGCATTGACGATTCAGGTAAACCCGAATCGGACCGAGAGTGACGCCGTGATGAGCCACGTGCTGCGAGGCGCCGCCGGCACCGTCCTGCCGGCGCTTGTGTCGGAGGTCTGGGGCCTCACGATACCCGAGTCGGACGGCTGCGATCACTGCGAATCAGTCAAACGTGCCCCGTGATGCCGGATGTGGACGTTGCGAGTCCTTGCCGCGCCGCAGCCGAATCGTCGGCAACGCCGGTCAATCGCCTGGTCGAGGCGTCCGTTCAAACTCATGATGACGGCGGCCCACGCGCGGTGCACGATCAATCTGTGGCAATGCCCATCCACACGCTGCAGGCCAAGCGAATCATGCCGAGGGGCGTGAGCGGGCTGCTCGCAGCCGCGGTGCTCGGAGCCTGGCTCGGCGCCCCGTCGCCGGCCGCCCGGGCGGCGAACTCCCAGCGCCCCGCGCGCGATCCATTCCTCGCTCAACTGGCGGGTCGGTGGCAACTGCGCGGCACAGTGCTCGGCAAGCCCGTGCGCTACCACGGAAGCGCGGTCTGGATCCTCAACGACGGCTGGCTACGCCTCGGCCTCGTCGACCGGGCAAAGCCGCCGGCTTACCAGGCGGACGTCTATCTCGGCTTCGACGCCAAGGCAGGTGACTACATCGCCCACTGGCTTGACCAGTTCGGCGCGAGCGGCGCGCGGGTCGTCGCCACCGGATATCGCGACGGCCGGACGCTGGTGCTGATATTTCCCTATGACGGCGCACCGTTTCGGGACACCCTGACGCTCTCCGAGGACGGCGAAAGTGGCCAGCTGCTGCTCGAGTCCCAGAACCCTGACGGCGCCTGGTCGACCTTCGCGACTTATGTCATGACGCGCATCGGGACGCGGTAGACGAGGGCCGCGGCGGATTCCGGCGTCATCGCCGCCTGGCGAGCGTCGCCGGGCAGGCGCGTCCCGGCCGGGATCGGCGGACGCCAGGCCCTCGTGCCCGCCCACCCGTCAGGGCAGTCGGGCCGGAACGGCCGTTCCGGCACTTTAATATATGGACCCTCCGAACCGACCTGGCGGAAAACCGAGGGATTTGGCCTCCCGGACGCCGAAACCCGCGCCGCGCGCCCCAAGGGATGGCAGAATCCGCGCCCGTAAGTCATCCCCGCGCCCCGTCGGGCCGTATCCCTATCGGATCGGTACGGCACCGCGGCCCGGAACCCCCGTCCTGATCGCTCGGACCTGAACTGTCACGGAATATTGCTATGCCCCGCACAACTGCTCTATCGGATATCCGCAACATCGGAATCATCGCGCACGTCGACGCGGGCAAGACGACGACCACCGAGCGGATCCTGTATTACACGGGGCGCAAGCACACGATCATCGACATCCATGACACCAAGGATCTGAAGACGTCGACGACCACGGACTACCTTGAGCAGGAGCAGAAGCGCGGCATCACGATCCAGAGCGCCGCGGTCTCGGCCTTCTGGCGCGACAAGAAGATCAACCTGATCGACACGCCGGGGCACGTCGACTTCACCATCGAAGTCAACCGCTCGCTGCGCGTCCTCGACGGCGCCGTGGTCGTATTCGACGGCGTCGCCGGTGTCGAACCGCAGTCCGAGACCAACTGGCGTCTCGCCGACAACTACAACGTCCCGCGCATCTGCTACGTCAACAAGATGGACCGCAGCGGCGCGAACTTCGTGCGCTGCCTCGACATGATCAAGAAACGCCTCGGCGCACGCCCGCTGCCGGTACAGCTGCCGATCGGATCCGAGGACAATTTCAAGGGCATGGTCGATCTGGTTGCGATGAAGGCGCTGGTCTGGGATTCGGACGACAAGGACTCCGAGTGGCAGGTCCTCGACGTGACCCCCGATCTCGCCGATCGCCTCGGCATCACGGTGCCGAGCGACCGCCAACTGCTCGCCCAAGTCGAGCAGTACCGGACCGAGCTTGTCGACACCTGCCTCGAGCAGGACGACGATGCGATGCACGCCCACCTCATCGACGGCGCGATGCCCTCGGTCGAGACGTTGCGCGCCTGCCTGCGCAAAGGCACGCTGAACTCTGCCTTCACGATCGTGCTGTGCGGATCGTCGTACAAGAACAAGGGCGTGCAGCAGGTGCTCGACGCCGTCGTCGACTACCTGCCGGCGCCGACCGACGTGCCGTCGATCAAGACCGTCGACGCCGACGGCAGCCCGATCGGCGAGCGCGTCTGCTCCGACGACGAGCCGTTCTCGGCGCTGGCCTTCAAGGTGATCAACGACGTCTACGGCGCGTTGACCTTCATCCGCGTGTACTCAGGGGTTCTGACCAAGGGCGCTTCGATTCTCAACTCGACGCGCGGCAAGCGTGAAAAGATCGGCCGCATGGTCGAGATGTTCGCCAAGGACGCGAACCCCGTCGAGGAAGCCCGCGCCGGCGACATCGTCGCGCTCGTCTCGCTGGCCGAGACCGAGACCGGCGACACGCTGTGCGATTCGGGCGCGGAGGTCGTGCTCGAGCGCATGCGCTTCCCGGACCCGGTGATCTCCGTGTCGGTCAAGCCCAAGAACAAGGGCGAGCAGGAGAAATTCAGCAGCGCGCTCGGCAAGATGGTTCGCGCCGATCCCTCGCTGCACCTCGAGACCAACCGCGAGACTGGCCAGACGATCCTGCGCGGCATGGGCGAGCTGCACCTCGAGGTGACACTCGACCGCATGCGCACGGAGTTCGGCGTTGAGGGCGTCATGGGCGAGCCGCAGGTCGCCTACCGCGAGACGTTCACGAAGACCATCACCGAGCAGTACATCCACAAGAAGCAGACCGGTGGCTCCGGCCAGTTCGCCGAGGTGTGGATCAAGTTCGAGCCGCTCGAGCGCGGTGCGGGTTTCGAGTTCGTCGACGAGACGGTCGGCGGCTCGGTGCCGCGCGAGTTCGTACCCTCGGTCGAGAAGGGCCTGAAGGTGCAGAAGGAGGACGGCGTGCTCGCTAAGTACCCGACCGTCGACTTCCGCGCGACGCTCGAGGACGGCAGCTACCACGACGTTGACTCGAACGCCCTGACCTTCGAAATCGCCGCCAAAGCCTGCTTCCGCGAAGCCATTCGCAAGGCCGGCCCGATCCTGCTCGAGCCGGTGATGAGGGTCGAGACGGTCACGCCGGGTGACTACCTCGGTGACGTGATCGGCGACCTAAATCGCCGTCGCGGCTCGATCCAGGACCAGCTCGAGCGCGGCACCAATATCGCGGTCGTCGCGACCGTGCCGCTGTCGGAGATGTTCGGCTATATCGGACAGCTGCGCGGTATGACGAGCGGTCGCGCCTCCTACACGATGGAGTTCTCGCACTACGACCCGGTTCCGCGCAACGTTGCGGACGAGGTCATCGCGGACGCCGCCAAGCCGGCAGCGACTGCCTAGGCCGCGGTTCCGAACGCGCCGGCTACGCGGCCATGTGGCGCGTGGCCGGCGCGTTCCAAATCTACGGCGCGATCCGACCGGACCGATGGCCGGATCGACCGGGCAACCAACTGGGCCGTAGGTTGGCGCGAAGCCTCGTCAAGGCGGAGCGAACCGCTGCGCGTGCCGCCCCGGCTCGTCGGCGGTGCGGCGAATCCAGACCCGCCGGGCTCTGGTCTGCAGCGGACTGCTCCAGGTATGGGCGGCCGCAGCGACCGGTGGGCCGGCGGCACGGTTCACTGCGCCTGCGGGACGCGGCCGCCGGCGCGCTCTGGATCGGGATTCCGCCACGCCGCGGATCCGCGGGACGTGCCTGACCGCTTTCCTTCGAGCATGCCGTCATTCCGTCTGCGTCGGGCGCGATGCGGATGCGGCTCTCGGAGGCGGGGAGGCCCGCGCTGGCGCTCTGCCACCTGTCTACAAGACACGGAGCCCACCTGCCGCCGGCTGACCTCTCGGATCGCAATTCAGATGGCGGCGAAACACCAGCCGTACCGTCGGCGCTATCTCCGAACGTCAGCCAGAACATCGAAACGATCGTCGCATTCCATGAACGCGAGCCGAGCGAGGTCAGCGCCGGAGCTGCCCGTCTGCTGCCATCTGCTGATGGACAGGCGTATGAAGGCAACGAGACACGTTAGCTGGCGCTCGACTTGGGCTTCATCCCCGTCGTGCCGCCGCATCCGAACCGCGCCGAACCATGGAGACTCAAGAAAGCCTGGTATCGGCGCCGCAACGAGATCGAGCGCCTGTTCAGAAGGCTCAAGGGCTTTCGCCGCATCTTCAGCCGCTTCGACAAGCCCGACCTGGTGTTCGTCGCCTTCATCTAGTTCGCGCTCATCGTGGAAGCACTGCGTGAGTAGTGTTAGCACGTCCTAGCGGGCCGTCGACACGTCCGGCCCACGACCACGGCCCGGATCGACGCGCAGGTGGATCTGCAGCGCCTCCAGCAATTCGTCCGGCCGTTCCGCCAGCAGCATGTGGCCTGCCTCCTCGAGCGCGATGAGCTTTGCTCCGGGGATCGCCGCCGCCAGCGCCCGCGCGCTCTTGAGCGGCGTCATCTGGTCCTTCGATCCGCTGATCAGCAGCGACGGCGAACGCACCAGCGCCGCCGAATTCAAGCCCTCGGCGTAGGCGTTGCAGGCGGCGAGGTCGTTGTAGAGCACTCCGGCGCCGGCGCGCTCGAGGGTGCGCTCGCCGGCACCTACCATCCAGACGCCCGGTGCCGCGCTACCGCCCAGGCCGGCGGCGTAGCCGTAACCCCACAGGTTCACCATGTCGATGGCGGCGTGATCATTCGCCTGCGCCGCCGCGAGCAGATCCGGGTGCACCGGCATGGTCGCGGCGGAACCAACGAGAACGAGGCTGCTCACCTGCCCGGGTTGGCGGGCCGCCGCTTCCAGCGCGATCAACGCTCCCATCGAATGGCCGATGACGGCCGCGGAGCCGGTGCCGCTCGCGGCAATCGCTTCGAGCACCCAGTCGGCCATCAAGCCGATCGCCGGACGCAGCGGGCCCTCCGACCGGCCGTGACCCGGCAGATCCACGGCGAGCACGTTCCAGCCGTGGAACGCGAGCCAGCGACTCTGCAGCGCCCAGACCGTGTGATCGAGGCCTGCCCCATGGACGAAGACCGCCAAGGGACGATTCGCCGCGAAAGCACGTCCGCCAGTCGCCGCGTAGGCAGCCCGCCCGTCTAGCTGGAATTTCACGATGTGCTTCCCGTCAGAATTTCAATGCGGTCCGCAGGGCCTGGTCGAGGTCGCGAACGATGTCCTCGACCGACTCGATGCCGACTGACAGTCGAACCATGTCCTCGCCGATGCCCGCGGTCGCGAGCTGCTCGGCACTCATCTGCTGGTGCGTCGTGCTCGCCGGATGGATGACGAGCGTCTTCGCATCGCCGACGTTGGCGAGGTGGCTGGCGAGGCGCAGCGCGTCAATGAACCTCGCGCCGGCCGCCCGACCGCCCTTGATGCCGAAGCTCACAATCGAGCCGGCGCCGCGCGGCAGCAGCCGCGCGGCCAGTGCGTGATCCGGATGGCTGGCGAGGCTCGGGTGCACGACCCACGCGACGGCCTTGTGCTGCTGCAGGAAGTCGAGCACCGCGCGCGTGTTCTCCATGTGCCGCTGCAACCGCAGGCTCAGCGTCTCGACGCCCTGCAGCAGGTGGAAGGCGTTGCCCGGCGACAGGCAGGCACCGAACTGCCGCAGGCCCTCGGTGCGCGCGCGCATCGTGAAGGCCGCCGGGCCGAACTGCTCCGTGAAGACGATGCCCTGGTAGCCCTGAACAGGCTCGGTCAGCGTCGGGTACTTGCCGGAGGACTCCCAGTCGAAGCGCCCGCCATCGATGACGGCGCCGCCGATCGCAATGCCGTGGCCGCCGATCCACTTCGTGATCGAGTGCATGACAAGGTCCGCGCCGAGCTCGAGCGGCCGGCACAGGTACGGCGTCGTGAAAGTGCTGTCGACGAGCAGCGGCACGCCCGCCGCGTGCGAAAGCGCGGCGACCGCCGGGATGTCGAGCACTTCGAGGCCGGGATTGCCGATCGTCTCGCCGATGACGAGGCGCGTGTTCGGCCGGATCGCCGCCCCGAAGCCCTCGATGTCGCGCGGCTTGACGAAGGTCGTGGTGATGCCGAAGCGCGGCAGCGTGTGTGACAGCAGGTTGACCGTGCCACCGTAGAGTGAGGCGGCGGCGACGATGTGATCGCCGGCCCCGAGCAGCGTCGCAATTGCGATGTGCATCGCGGCCATGCCGCTCGCCGTGCAAACCGCGCCAACGCCGCCCTCCAGCGCGGCGAGGCGCTCCTCGAGCACGGCGACGGTCGGATTCGAGATGCGACTGTAGACGTAGCCCGGGCGCTCGAGGTTGAAAAGTGCCGCGGCCTGGTCGCTGTCGTCGAACACGTACGAGGTCGTCTGGTAAATCGGCACGGCGCGCGCGCCGTGCACCGGATCCGGGTGGTAGCCGGCGTGCAGGCTGAGCGTGTCGAATCCGGGCGGGGTAGGTGCGGCCATCGTTCAGTTCCTGGACTTCGGCAAATGGTCGTCAGAATCGACCGGGCTTGACGCACTGCCCGGCACGCTTCCGGCGTGAGGTCACAAGGACAGCTGACGCAGCCGGTGGCGTATCGTGCCATCTCCGGCAGGCTCTCGTCCTCATCTCGACGAGCGGTGCGTCGCCGCGCGAGCGCCTGCCGCCCGGGCGTCCTGGCCGCCGCGGGTAACGACGGACTCCCGGCCGACCGCCGCGGAATGTATTCTCGGCAGCGGAGGCTCGCATGCGCATTCTCGACGGCTTCGCGGCGGCAATCGGCAATACACCGCTGATCCGACTGCGCTCGTACTCCGAAATGACGGGATGCGAAATCCTCGGCAAGGCCGAGTTCATGAACCCGGGCGGCTCCGTGAAGGATCGCGCCGCGCTCGCCATCCTGAACGCCGCGGAGCGCGATGGCTCGCTGCGGCCCGGCGGCACCGTGGTCGAAGGGACCGCCGGCAACACCGGGATCGCTCTCGCCCACCTCTGTCACGCGCGCGGCTACCGGGCCGTGATCGTCATGCCTGACAACCAGTCGGTGGAGAAGTACCAAGCGCTCGAGGCCCTCGGGGTCGAGCTGCGCAGGGTCAAGGCGGTCCCGTATGCCGACCCCAATCACTATCAGCGCGTCGCGAGGCAGCTGGCCGCGGAGGCGCCGGGCGCGATCTGGGCCAACCAGTTCGACAACGTGGCGAACCGCGAGGGTCACTACGCGACGACCGGCCCTGAGATCTGGCGCGACACCGGCGGCCGACTGGACGCCTTCGTGGCCGCGACCGGGACCGGCGGCACGCTCGGCGGTACCGGCCGGTACCTGAAGCAACGCGCCCAGTCGGTGCGTATCGTGCTCGCTGATCCGCAGGGCAGCGCGCTCTTCAGCTGGGTGCGTTCCGGCGAGGTCAAGCCGACCGGACCGGGCTCGATCACCGAGGGTATCGGCATCGGCCGGCTGACCGCCAACCTCGAGGGAACGCCGATCGATTCGGCGGTCTCGGTTTCGGATCCGGAGGCGATCGAGACGGTCTACCGACTGCTGTACCGGGACGGCCTGTTCCTCGGCAGCGCGAGCGGCGTCAACGTTGCAGGCGCCGTGCGCGTCGCGAGGGAGCTTGGGCCCGGTCATACGATCGTGACGATTCTGTGCGACGGTGGGCAGCGCTACCAGTCCCGGCTCCATTCGCGTAACTGGCTGATCGAAAAGGGACTGCTCGCCGCTGCCGAAGCGGGACGCGACGCCGCGCGCGCCTAGCCGCGGCGCACCCTTTGCGATCGGCGTCGTCGCGACTGCCGGTCGCTCGCGGGCGGCGCGCTGATCGGCAGTGGCGTCGCCTCCCACGCAGCATAGACCGCGAGCGCAGCGGCCGGCCGAATTCTGCGGGGACACGCCGCAGAAGCGGACGTGCCGAGTCCCGCTACGCCGCGGCCGCGGCACGCGTCGGCGCCGGTGCGGGTCCACCGTGCCGATGGACGGAAAAGGAGACGTCATGGGTAATGCCGAGGCTCGCGGACTCATCGAGTGCGACGACTCCATCCTGTTCGTCATCGACGTCCAGCCGGGCTTCCTGCGCAAGCTCGAGTCGGAGCGGCGAGAGGCGGTCGTCGATTCGATCCGCTTCGTGGTCGAGGTCGCACGCCGCGTCGGTGTGCCGACGATTGTGACGACGGAGGACACCGGCCGGAACGGGCCGATCGTCACGGCCGTCCGCGACGTACTGGAGCCCCAAACGCCGGCGCTCGACAAACAAGTCTTCGGTCTCGCGGGCCAGCCGGACCTCGCGGCGCACGCCGGCGCCCAGCCGCGCCGGACGGCAATCCTGGTCGGCCTCGAGACCGACGTGTGCGTGCTTCATTCCGCCGTCGGCCTCGCCGAGCGCGGCTTTCGATCCGTGATCGTCGCCGACGCGACCGCCGCAGCGGGCCAGGAGCACGAGTGGGGCCTGCGCCGCGCCAGCGCACTCGGGATCGAACTCATCCGCACCAAGGGCCTCTACTACGAATGGGCCCGCTCGCTGCGAGGCTGCGCCCGCATCGAGGCCGGCGGGCCGCTGCGGCCGCCGATCGGCATCGCGCTCTGACCGCCGGCGCGAACGGCCGACGGCCGGGACGGCGCCAGCCGCGAGCTGCCGGATCCGCAGCCGCCTGCCGCGATCGGCTGACGCACCGTGAGAATCTCGGTAACCTCCCGACCTCCTCATGACCGCAACCCCCGCTCGCCGGCCCCTCGATTTGCGCGCCACGCTGATGGTGCTCGCGCTGTGCGCCATCTGGGGTGTCCAGCAGGTCATCATGAAGGCGGTCGCGGCGGACGTCGCCCCGACCATGCAGCTCGCGGTCCGCTTTGCGGGCGCGGCGATCTTCTTCGGCGGCTGGGTGTTCCGCGCCGAAGGCCGCGCCGCGTTCTCGGACGGCACCCTGCGCAGCGGCGCACTGCTTGGCCTGATGTTCGCGCTGGAGTTCCTGCTGGTCGGTGAGGCGCTCACGCATACGACCGCCGCCCACACAATCGTGTTTCTGTATTCGGCGCCGATCTTCACGGCGCTGGGCCTGCAGTTCCTGCCGGAGGAACGACTTGGATGGCTGCAGTGGGCAGGCATCGGACTCGCGTTCGTCGGCATCGTCGTCGCGTTTCTCGGTCGGTCCGCGGGCGTGCCGTCCGGCTTCCTCGGCGGCGATCTGCTCGCGCTGCTGGCCGGCGCGAGCTGGGGCCTCACCAACGTCGTGCTTCGGCGCGGCCGCGTCGGTCACTCGACGACGCAGAAGACCATCTTCTACCAGGTCAGCATCGCCGCGCTGCTGCTGCTCATCTTCGCCGCCAGGACCGGCCAGACCGGGATTACGCCGTCCGCGCCGGCGATCCTCGCGCTGCTGTTTCAGACGCTGGTGATCTCGATCGCGAGCTACCTCATGTGGTTCTGGCTGCTACGCCACTACTTGGCATCGCGGCTGATGCTGCTCTCGCTGCTGACCCCGATCTTCGGCGTGACGCTCAGTGCGCTGCTGCTCGGAGACCCGATCGGCGCGCGATTCGCGACCGGCGCACTGCTGGTGCTCACCGGCATCTTCAGCGTGAACGCGCGCCAGCTGCTGCAACGCGGGTCCTGATCGTCGCATCGCGCGTTCGGCGGTGGCCAGCCAGCGAATACGCCTTGGCTCCGTTGCGATCGAAGTCGGCGGGCCAGACGCCGCGACGCGCCAAGCGCCGGGTCCCTGGCTTTGGGGACGCTTTTCCCCGAGCCGTCCGCGTGGCAGGTCGGGGGTGCCCGGCCGAGGGCCCGTGGATCGCAGGTTCATCACCTCGCGACCGCGTGCGATGATGCGATCGCTGCACCCGACGGCCTGACCATCCAATAACAAGGGGAACGACCATGCGCCCGGCGATCCGAATGCTGCTCACCTCCCTGGCCCTGGCGATGATCGCCGGCTGTGGCCAGCCCACGTCTACGCCTCAGACGATCGCGGCCGACGAGGCGGCGATCCGCGCTGGCACGGGGCTATGGACCGACGCCTACAACGCCGGTGAGATCGACGAGATCGTCGCGTTCTACACCGACGACGCCGTGGTGATGCCGTCGAACGTGTTGCCCCTGAAAGGACGCGCGGCAATCAAGGACTTCCTGACGAAGGACATCGCCGCCGCTAAGGCCGCGGGCCTGACCGCCAAGGACGGCGCCGGCGACGTCGGCATCTCCGGCGATCTCGCCTGGCACGCCGGCACGTCCTCGGTCGTCGACGCCGCGGGTAGGACCGTGGAGACCGGCAAGTACATCGAGGTTTGGAGCCGCGTCAACGGCAAGTGGCTCATGATCCGCGACATCTGGAACGACGACGCACCGCCTGAGCCGGCAGCGGCGAAATAGCGCCGCTTTGGCGCGCGCCGACGGTCCCGCCGGGAGCCTCAGGCCGCGACAGTTCGTCGCTGCGAATCGCGATCCGGCGACGCTTCCGGCAGCGGCGCGGCCGACGGCAGGCTCGCGAGATGGCTGCGCAGTTCGCCGGCGGTCGGCAGTGACCGGACGTTGAAGCGCATCAGCAGGATGCCCGCGGCCCCGAGGGCCGCGGACTTGCACTTGTCGGCGCTCGCGCGGCCCGGGTTCTGATGCGCCCGGTCCTCGAGCTCGATGACGGCCACCGTGTCGAAGGCCTGCGTGCAGACCACAAAGTCGGCGACCAGCCGGCGGTAGCGATTGAATATCGCGCGGCGGTTCGGAATCTCGTCCACCTCGAGCAGCTGCGCAACCGCTACTTGAGCGAGCACGATGTGACCCGGAAACGCCTCACAGAGGCGCCAGTAGAGCGCCTGCTCGGGGCGCGACAGCGGCGCGCGCGCGGTCACCGGCCAGTCCGATGCGCTCAGCGGCACCTCGGCGCTCCTGAGCGCGATGATGACCACCAGGCACAGCGCCATGCATGCGGTTACCCAGATCATTCTTCGCTGTCTCCGGCTTGCTGCGTAAGGCTGGCCGATAAGCCAATATCCAGACCGCGCCGCCGTTCACATTCGCAGGTGTCTGCGGCGTCGAAACCGGTGCAGAGGATATCTGGCTCGCAATTTCGTGACCGCCGTCTCTGAGAAGATGCCGGCACGTGCACCCTTAGCGCTCGCCGCCGGGGGGCTCGCCGCCGCGAGGGAGCGGCGCCGACCGCCAGGGCCACTGCGCTGGACCCGGCCGGCGCATGGCGCCCTGCCCGGGGGCTGCTGATTCGCGGCCGGGAGGACCGCGGGCAACCCGCAGCCGTCGGTACGCGCGCCACGATCCGCGGGCCGCTCCTTCAGTGCGCAAGCGGGTCTGCGGCCGGCCGGGCGACCTGCGCCGCGAGGTCGCGGCGCCGCGCCCCTCGGGACAGCCTCGCGGCTGCTACAGTAGTCGGCGGTCGTCAGCTGACGGAGGACACATGCGCAACCCAAACAGCTCGTTCCGTCGTGCCGTGAGCGACGCGTCGGCGGCGATGGCCGTCATGAACTGCACCCCTGCGCTGCCGATTGCGCTGTTCGGCGCGCTCCTGGCCGTCGGCGCCTGCGGCATGGACGTCGGCAGCGATGCCGCGCACAAGGTCAACGGCGCGGTTCACATCGCGGCCGGGGCGCCGGCGGCATCCGCCGAAACCGTCAACGGCAGCATTCACATCGACGCCGGCGCCGCCGTAACCGAGGCGACGACGGTCAACGGCAGCATTCACATCGGCGCACACGCGACTGCGAGCGCCGCCAAGACCGTCAACGGCGGGATCACGCTCGATGAAGGCGCGCACATCGCAGGCTCCGTGACCTCCGTCAACGGCAGCTTGACCCTCAAGGACGGTGCCGAGGTCGCAGGCGCGGTAAAGAACGTGTCCGGCAACATCGAGCTGCAAAGCGCGCACGTCGGCGGCGGCATCCGCACGGTCGGCGGCGACATCAGCGTGCTCGGCAGCTCACATGTCGAGGGCGGGATCGCCATGCACAAGCCGGGCGGCTCGCTGATCTCGTTCTCCGGCGGGCCGCCGCGCGTCGTGATCGGCCCGGGCGCCACGGTTGCCGGCGAGCTGCGCTTCGAGCGCGAGGTCCGGCTGTTCGTGAGCGACAAGGCGACGATCGGACCGGTAAGCGGCGCGACCGCGGTCACGTTCAGCGGCGACTCACCCCCCCGCTAGGCATCCAGCGCCGCCGCCGCGGCCGCGCGGCGGCGTTCTGCAAGGCAAGGAATCCGCGCCCGCCGGTCGCGCCAGATCGCGGCCCGGTAGGCTACGATCCCGAAAGCCCGCACCTGGGCTGGAGAGTCAACGGATGCTCGAGCTGTTGCGGCGCCGCCTGGCGAAGGGACTCGTCGCCTGCGTGCTGCTCGCGTGCACTGCGACCGGCGCCGAGACCGAGAAGGAGCTGCCGGGCTTCGACATTCAGCGCCCGGCGATCGCTGCGTTCATCGACGCCGCAGTCGCCCGCGACGGCTTTTCGCACGCCGAGCTCGTGACGCTACTGTCGTCGGCGAAGCCGCGGCCGGAGCTGACCGCGGCGATGACTCACTCCATCGAGAAGACGCTGCCCTGGTGGCAGTACCGCGCGCGCTTCGTGACCGCGGGGCGCATCGCCGGCGGCGTGCGCTTCTGGCAGGAGCACCGCGCGCTGCTCGAACCGGTGGCGCTCGATGAGGGCGTGCCGCCGGAAATCCTGGTCGCGATTCTCGGCATGGAAACCAATTTCGGCGAGTCCACCGGAAGCTTTCGCGAGCTCGATACGCTGATGACGCTGGCCTTCGACTTTCCGGCGCGCGGCGCGCAGTACCGCAGCGAACTGCGCGCGTTCCTGCTGCTCGCGCGTGAGGCCGGCCTCGATCCGCTCGCGACCCGCGGCTCTTACGCCGGCGCCCTCGGCGCGCCGCAGTTCCTGCCGTCCAGCTACCGGCGTTTCGCCGTCAACCGCAGTGCGGCCGCGCGCATCGATCTGTGGACCGACTGGGCCGACATCTTCGCCAGCATGGCGAGGTTCCTGCACGCGCGCGGCTGGCAGCAGGGCGCGCCGATCGTCGCCGACGTCCGCCTCGCCAAGCGGGCCCGTCCGGCGGCGTCCGGCCGGCTGATCCTCAACGACACCGTCGCCGGGCTCGAGGCCAAGGGTGTGCACGTGGCGGGTCACGTGCCCGCGACAACGGCCGCGGTGCTGGTGGCCGCCGAGCTCGAGGACCACATCAGCTATCGCGCGGGCTTCAAGAACCTGCATGTGATCGCGAACTACAACCCGAGCATCAACTACGCGCTCGCCGTCACCGACCTCGCCCGCGAACTGCGCGAAGCCCTCGCGCGGGACCTGAAGGCCTCCCCGCCCACCGACCTGCGCTGACCGCGACCACCCTGAACCCGCCGCTTGCCGCAACCCGCTAGACAAAGAAACCGGCTCGACCTGTCGAACTCGCGGCACGTCGATCGTCGATCAGACGAGGACCCTCGCAGGCGGCCGGCAACGCCGTCACCTTAAGGCCATTCGACTCGAGGCGCCGCAATGCACAACGACAGCTCGGATCTTCTGCAGGATCACCGCGACCCGCTAGCCAAGGCTCGGTCCTGGTGGCCAGGAATCCTGCTGGTCGCGTTCGCCGGGCCGGCGGCAGCTGTGACGCCGGCGGGAACGATCGCCTACGACATCGATCCCGGTCACACCTACCCCAGCTTCGAGGCGGACCACATGGGGATCTCGGTGTGGCGCGGCAAGCTCGACCGGACCACCGGCCGCGTGCTCCTCGACCGCGACGCCGGCACCGGCACCGTCGATCTCGTCGTCGACCTCACGAGCGTCAATTTCGGCCACGCCGAGCTCAACGCCTGGGCGCAGGGCCCGCAATTCTTCGATGTCAAGGCGCACCCCGTCGCGACGTACAAGGGCCGGCTCGAGCGCTTCGTCGCCGGCGCGCCGACGCGGGCCGTCGGCGATCTGGAGCTGCACGGCGTGACGCGGCCGGTCGTGCTCGAGATTCGCTCATTCCGGTGCGTCCCGCATCCGCTCCTCAAGCGCGAGTTGTGCGGCGCCGACGCGGTCGCGACGCTGCAGCGCGACGAGTTCGGGCTCGGCGCCGGCAAGGACTACGGGTTCAAGATGGACGTGCGGCTGCAAATCCAGGTGGAAGCCATCGCCGCACCCTGACCGCGCCGCGATCGCCACCGATCGGCGCCAGCGGACGATTGGCGGTGAGCGTGTCGATCGGCGTCGGGTTCGTTCGTCGTTGCCAGGTGGAAGGCGCCGGCACGCCGCAACCATCCGCTGCTGCCGGCGATCGGTTGCACACACAGGAGATGGCACATGCGCGTCATGGTCATGGTGAAGGCGACGAACGACAGCGAGGCCGGCGTCATGCCGAGCGAGGCGCTGCTGACGGCGATGGGTCGATACAACGAAGAACTCGTCAAGGCAGGCGTGCTGCTCGCCGGCGAGGGCCTGAAGCCGAGCGCCAAGGGCAAGCGCGTGCGCTTCGCCGGCGAGCGGCGGACGGTGATCGACGGCCCGTTCACCGAGGCCAAGGAGCTGGTCGCGGGCTTCTGGCTCTGGCAGGTCAAGTCGGTGGAGGAAGCGGTCGAGTGGCTGAAGCGTTGCCCGAACCCCATGCCGGGCGACTCCGAGGTCGAAATCCGGCCGGTGTTCGAGATGGAGGACTTCGCCGGACTCGCGCCCGAGCGCCTCGCTCAGGAGCAGCGGCCGCGCGACCGGTCTGACGCCACGGCCGCTACGGCCGCTACGGCCAAACCCTGAGGAATCGCCATGTACGTCCAGGTCTATCTCGGCTTCAACGGCCGCTGCGAAGAGGCGGTTCGGTTCTACCAGGCGGCGGTCGGTGCCGAGATACAGATGCTGATGCGCCACAAGGACAGCCCGGAGCCGCCGCCGCCCGGCGTGCTACCGCCCGGCTCCGGCGACCAGATCAACCACGTGAGCCTGCGCATCGGCGACACGATCATGATGGCCTCGGACGGCCATTGCACCGGACAGCCCGCGTTCGAGGGCTTCTCGCTGTCGCTCGCGGTCGCGACCGCCGACGAGGCCGATCGCGCCTTCGCCCGACTGGCCGACGGCGGGCGAATTACCATGCCGCTCGCTAAGACCTTCTGGTCGCCGCGCTTCGGCATGCTGGTGGACCGGTTCGGCGTCTCGTGGATGGTGACCGTCGTCGCATGACCCCCGACGACCGCCAGTTCGGCGATAATTCCGGTCTCGCCGCCGCTCTTGAGGCACCAATGGCCTACATGCTGCTGATCATGGAACCTGCCGGGCAACGCCAGTCGCGCAGCGAGGCGGAAGGTCGCGCGCTGTACGAGCGCATGCTCCGCTACAGCGCCGAGCTCAAGGAGCGCGGCCTGCTGCGGATGAGCCAGTCGCTGAAGACCGACAGCGAGGGCGCGCGCGTACAGCGGCGCGGCGAGCGGCCGAGCATCGTCGACGGACCGTTTGCCGAGGCCAAGGAGATGGTTGGCGGCTTCTTCCTGCTGACCTGCCAGACGCTCGCCGAGGCGATCACCATCGCCCGCGAGTGCCCGGCCGCTGAATGGGCGACGGTCGAGGTCCGCGAGCTCGGCCCGTGCTTTGAGTGAGCGCGCGCCGGCAAGCTCACCTGTCGTGGCAGAGGACAGCATTCACCGCACGCTCGACGCGGTCTGGCGCATCGAGTCGCCGAAGATCATCGCGCGGATCGCGCGGCTGCTGCGTGACGTCGGCCTCGCCGAGGAGATCGCGCACGATGCGCTCGTGGCCGCGCTCGAGCACTGGCCGCGCGATGGGATCCCGGACAATCCCGGCGCGTGGCTGACCGCCACCGCGCGCAACGGCGCGCTTGACCTGCTGCGCCACGGCAGCCTCGTCGGGCGCAAGCACGAGCTGCTCGTCCACGAGACCGAACTGCTCGGCAAGCCCGCCGCGCAGCCGGACGAGGCCATCGACGACGAGATCGGCGACGATCTGCTGCGGCTCGTATTCATCGCCTGCCACCCGGTGCTGCCGACCGAGGCGCGCGTCGCGCTGACGCTGCGCCTGCTCGGCGGGCTCACAACCGCTGAGATCGCCCGCGCATTCCTGGTTCCGGAGCCGACTATCGCGCAGCGCATCGTGCGCGCCAAGCGCACCCTCGCCGCCGCGCACGTGCCCTTCGAAGTGCCAGGCCCTGCCGACCGCGCGGCGCGCCTCAGCTCCGTCCTCGAGGTGATTTACCTGATCTTCAACGAGGGCTACGCGGCGACCGCCGGCGACGACTGGATGCGGCCGGCGCTCTGCGAGGAGGCGCTGCGCCTCGGCCGGATACTCGCCGAACTTGCAACTCAAGAAGCCGAAGTGCACGGACTGGTCGCGCTGCTGGAGATCCAGGCGTCGCGGGCCGGCGCCCGCGTCGGTCCCGGCGGCGAGCCGATCCTGCTGTTCGACCAGAACCGCGCGCGCTGGGACCAGTTGCTGATCCGACGCGGGTTCGCGGCGCTCGCCCGCGCCGAAGCGCTCGGCGGAGCGCTCGGCCCCTACGCCCTGCAGGCCGCGATCGCGTCCTGCCACGCGCGCGCACCGAGTGCCGCCGCGACCGACTGGACACGGATCGTGGCGCTCTACGATGCGCTGGCGCAGCTCGCGCCATCGCCGATCGTCGCGCTCAACCGCGCGGTCGCGGTCTCCATGGCTTTCGGCCCGGCGGCCGGGCTCGAGATCGTCGATGAGCTGCGCAGCGAGGCCCGGCTCGACGGCTATCACCTGCTACCGAGCGTGCGAGGCGATCTGCTCGTGCGGCTCGGCCGGTTCACCGAGGCGCGGCAGGAGTTCGCACGCGCCGCGACGCTCGTGCGCAACGCGCGCGAGCGCGCGCTGCTGCTCGAGCGCGCCGCCACCTGCGGGACGCCGCCGCCATAGCCGGAACGGCGGTGGGTCCGTCCGCTCAGTGCCGCGCGCGAGGCCCTGGTAGAGCGCTCGGCCGACGGCCGGCTGCGGCGGCGAGGGGCTGTGCCGAGCCGATCGTGTCGCGAGCGGCGGCAGCGGTACCGCTGGCGGCGGCCACTGCGGTCGCGAACGCGCCGAACACGTCGGTCGGATCCGCGGACTTGCCGGTCGTCGCGACGAACAGCGGCAGAAACTCGCCGCCGCTCGCCACCAGTGCCTGGTAGTCACCGAGGAACAGCCCCTCCGCCACCGGCGCTCCCTGCAGCGAGAACGGTCCCTTGACGTGCATATCCGACCAGGAAACGCCATCGGTGCTGGTCGCCAGCCAGTAGTCGGTCGGCGGCTGGCCGGCGCCACCTGCGCCGCTGCGAAAGTCGTAGTAGCCGACGCCGATGACGCCGTCTTCGCGCACCCGGACACTGGGGATGAACGCCGCCACGGTCGCGCTACCGTTGACCCGCAGCGGCGCGCTCCAGCTGAGACCGCCGTCGAGCGAGCGCGACAGCGCGATGCCGTCGTGCTGGCCGCCGGCAACGCTTGCATCCTGCCAGGCGAGGTAGATGACGCCGCTCTTGTCGACGGCGATCGACGGCAGGTCGCTGCCGTCACGCACCGCTGCCCCGCTCTGAGGATCGCGGGTGCCCGCCGGATGCTCCGCCGACACGGTCACTGGCGTGCTCCAGCTGTCGCCGCGATCGACGGAGCGGATCAGCTTCAGCGCGCCGGTCGTGACGGCTCCCGCAGTGTCGAGTTCCGTGAACACGACCAGCAGCGTGCCGTCCGGCAGGCCGACGAGGATGTTGCCGAGCGTCTGGTTGCCGGCACCGGGATCGTAGATGCTGCGCGCGGCCGCCCACGTCGCACCGCTATCGCTAGTGCGTGCGAAGTAGGTCGGGCCGCCGCCGGTGGTGGCGTCGAGCCGGTCCCATACGGCGTAGACGTAGTGCGCGTCGACGGAGTCGGCCGTGATCGAGCCCTTGTCGTTGAAGAAGCTGCTGCCATCGGCGATCAGTGTCGTCGCCGGGCTCCACGTGAGGCCGCCGTCGCTTGAGCGCGTCACCAGCATCGCGCTCGCGGAACCGGCCGCGAGCGTGCCACCGGTGAACGACAGCGACATTAGGTACGCGGTTCCATCCACGGCGAAGGTCAGCCACGGATCGGAGGCACGCTCGAAGTGGGCGCCGTTGGCGACGGTGCCGCCCGCGCAGATCGACACCACGGGCAACGCGGGCGTCCAGGTGTGCCCGCCGTCGAAGGACGCGGCGGTCACGAGGCCGTGCGAGCCGCCATCCGACCAGCGGTCCTGCTGCCACGCGGCGACGACGTTGGCCGGAGTCACCGGGTTGACGGCGGCCGACGGCTCGACCTCGGCGTCGGTGTACAGGATCCCGGTCGGCACCGCACCGTCGCAGCCGTTGGCGAACGGCGATGCGCCCGACACGAGGACTCCGGGAAGCGACACCGGCGGTGGGGGGGGGGGGGGGGGGGGGGGGGGGG
>JANYAE010000009.1 GCA_025355105.1 Pseudomonadota bacterium
CCGCCGCCGTGAACGCGCGGCCGTCGCGCCGCGCGGCGGCGGTGCTGTCGCTCGCGCTGGCTGCCGGCGCCGCCGACCTGCCGCCGCCGGCCGTTTCGCGCTAGCTTGCCGCTGCGCCGCTCAGTCGGCGCCGGGCCGCCGGCGCAGGTGCTTGGTCTCGGTGCGCTGCTTCTTGCCCTCGAGGCGGCGCTCGCGCGAGCCGCGCGTCGGCTTGGTCGCGCGTCGCGGCTTCGGCCGGATGCGCGCCGCGGTGATCAGCTCGGCGAGGCGTTCGAAGGCGTCGCGGCGGTTCGCCTCCTGGGTGCGGTGGCGGTGCGCAGTCAGCACGATCCAGCCCTCGCGCGTCAGTCGCCGCCCGGCGAGCGTCGCGAGGCGGGCGCGCGAGTGCTCGTCGAGGATCGAGGAGCCCGCGGCGTTGTAGCGCAGCTGGATGGCGCTCGCGACCTTGTTGACGTTCTGGCCACCCGGCCCCGGGGCACGGATGTAGTCGAATTCGAGCTCGGCATCCGGAATGACGATCCCGGCCCCGATCTCGACGCCCAACTCAGGGTCCCGCCAGGTGGTGGTGCGCGCCGGGCGCGGGCGGCGCCGAGCCGCCGGGCGACGGGTCGCCGTGCCGCCCGGGCGCGTGCACGAGCGGCAGCGCGCCCTGGCCGACGATCCGGCCGTCGGCGTCGTACATGCGCACGTCGAGCTGCGCCCGCGGGATGCGGATACCGCGCTCCTTGAACAGCCGCCAGATCGCGCGGTTGACGTCGGAGCGGACGTTGTTGACGCCGGCCTCGGGGTCGGCGATCCAGAAGCGCAGCTCGAGGTCCGGGCCGTAGTCGTGGAAACCCATCAGTCGCGCCACCGGCGCCGGGTCGCGCAGGATCCGCGGCGAGCACTTGGCGGCCTCGAGCAGCACCAGCATCGCCGCCTCGGGATCGTCGTCGTAGCTGACGCGCACGGGCAGCTTCAGGCGCACGCGCTTGTCGCTGTAGCTCCAGTTGATGACCTGGTTCGTGATCAGGTTCTGGTTCGGCACCAGCGTCTCGACGCCGTCGCGGTCGCGCACCACGACGTAGCGGCCGCGCAGCTCCTGCACCCAGCCGAAGCCCTCGGTGCTGGTGCCGATCGTGCCGGTGAAGCTGATCACGTCGCCGGGCTTGATCGACTTGTCCATCAGCAGCACGAAGCCGCTGACGAAGTTCGCGGCGATCGCCTGCAGGCCGAAACCGAGGCCGAGGCCGAGCGCGCCGCCGAAGATGCTGAGCACGCCGAGGTTCAGGCCCGACGCCGACAGGCCGAGCAGCACGCCGAAGCCGATCAGGAAGGCGTAGGCGAACTTCGCGACCGCGATGCGGGTGTTGGGCGCGAGGCCGTGGACGGTGTGCAGGCGACGCTCGAGCCAGCGGCCGATCCAGGCGCTGATGATCACGAATGCGATCACGGTGAACAGCGAGCGGATAATCGACCACAGCGTCAACGACGTGTCGCGCTTGGTGGCGGTCACCGAGATCGAGTCGAGGAAGCCTGTCACCGCCTCGAGCCAGCCGAGCAGGTGCATCGCGACGAACAGCCAGACGAATAGCGCGGCGCGCACTTCCCAGGTTCTGAGGCGCCCGTTGCGACCGACCGAGACGCGCAGCAGGAAGGCGATCGCCCGGATCGCGACCAGCGAGCCGAGCAGCTGCAGGCAGAGGTTGAGCAGCCGCGTGTCGAGGCTGGTCAGGCCGACCGCGCCGCGCGCACCGAGCAGCACGATCAGCGCCGTGCCGTAGGGCACCGCCAGCATCGTCGCCTCGCGCACCACCCGTTCACCGGGCGTGCGCGGCTCGGCCGCCGGCCAGCGGCCGACCAGGCGCGCGGCGATGACCGCGGCCACCGCCGCGGCCGCGAGCAGCACGAGCGCCAGCAACGAGCCGGGGGTCAGCCAGTCGTGGGCGAAGTTGTTGAGCGTGTTCGTCAGGGTATCCATGCAGCTCATCTGCCTGGCGGCGCCCGGGCCTCAGGCGTTGAGATCGGGGATCAGTTCGCTTTCCAGCCGGGTGATCTGGTCCTTGAGCATCAGCTTGCGCTTCTTCAGGCGCTTCAGTTGCAGTTCGTCGACGCGCAGGTCGAGCTGCAGGCGCTCGATCACGTCGTCGAGGTCACGATGCTCGATGCGCAGTTCGCGCAGCCGCTGCAGGCGCTGAAACAGCTCGGTATTGACCTTGTCGGTGGTGTCCGTCATGCCTCAAGCGATCGCAACGTCGCCGGCCCCCATCGTTTCCAGACCGGCACGACAGCCTCCGGCAGCTTAGCCAATCGCCCGGGCCGATGCCACGGCAACGATGGATCGTGACAGTCCGATCCGACCGAGCCTTCGAGGCCGGCCCGCAGCGCTAGGCCGACGGCGGTCTCGATCTGGTGCGGGGCCGCGCCGCCGGTGACGACCTCAAGCGCCGCCCCGCCGGCGCTGCGGAACTCGCCGGCCAGCGTGCGCCGCTGGCCGGCCGACAGCATGTAGCGCAGCGGGTGGGCGAGCACCGCGGCGCCGCCGGCGGCGACGATGTCGGCGACCGTCGCCGCGAGCTCGGGCCATTCGGCGCTGACGTGCGCCGGCTTGCCGCGTCCGAGCCAGCGGCTGAAAGCGGCCGGCACGTCGCTCGCGGCGCCGAGCTCGACCAGCGCGCGCGCGAAATGCATCCGGGTCGGCGTGTCGTGTGCCGCGAGGCCCGCGTACGCCGCGCTGCCGGGCGCGCCGGCGCGGTCGAGGCGCGCGGCGATCGCGCGCGCGCGCGCCTGCCGCAGCTGCCGACGCAGCGCGATCGCCGCGCCGATGGCAGGCGCCGACGGATCGATGCCGAGACCGACGATGTGCACGGTGCGTCCGTGCCAGCGCCCCGACAGCTCGATGCCGCTCAGGCAGCTGAGCCCGAGCTGCGTCGCGGCGGCGTGGGCCTCGGCTTGCCCGGCGAGCGTGTCGTGGTCGGTCAGCGCGAACAGCCGGATTCCGCAGGCCGCGAGCAGCTCGACCAGTGCCAGCGGCGCCAGCACGCCGTCCGAGCAGGTGGAGTGCAGGTGCAGATCGACGCCGTGGCTCATGCGGCGTGTCCGGCGACCAGCGTCGGCCCGAGGCCGACGATTTCGATCTCCTGACCGCGCAGGATCACGAAGCCGTGGCGGCGGGCCGCGCCGTCGTCGCTGTAGTCGAAGAGGTAGGTGCGGAACAGGCGCAGCCGGCCACCGCCGTCGCGGCCGACGCGCCACGACTGGAAGACCACCGTGCCGTCGAGCAGCTGCAGGCCCGCGCCCAGGCACTCGTCGTGGGCGGCGGCGAAGGCGATCGCGCGCGCCTCGACGCTGGCGCGCCAGACGAACACCAGCACGGCCGCGGCGAGCACGACGGTCGCGAACTCGGTCACGCGCCGCTCACAGGAAGCTGTGCCACGGCCGCGACGGGTCGGCGTAGCAGACGAAGTCGGGATTGATGAGCGTTTCGCGCGCGTTGTAGCGCAGCGGCCCGCCGTCGCGGCCGACGACCCGGGCGCCGGCGATCTCGGCGATCGCCTGACCGGCCGCGGTGTCCCACTCCGAGGTCGGGCCGACGCGCGGGTAGACGTCGGCGCTGCCATCGGCGACCAGGCCGAACTTGGCCGCGCTGCCGAGCGGCCGGAACTCGTGCGGGCCGACCGCCGCGAAGAAGGCATCGAGGTGATTGCCGCGGTGCGAGCGGCTGGCGACGATGCGCGGCGGTCCCTCGATCCGGGCGCGCGCCGCGATCCGCGCCGCGACGCCGTCGCGGCCCTGGCGGAAGGCCCCGCTGCCGCTGGCGGCGTAGTAGTCGGTGCCGGACAGCGGCACGTGCAGCACGCCGAGCACCGGCGCCTGGCGATGGATCAGCGCGATGTTGACGGTGAACTCGCCGCTGCGTTCGACGAACTCGCGGGTGCCGTCGAGCGGGTCGACCAGCCAGAGCCACTCCCAGCGGCCGCGCTCGGCGAGCGCCGGCACCGGCGCCTCCTCGGAGATGATCGGGATCCGCGGCGTCAGCCGTTCGAGGCCGGCGGCGATGATGCCCTGCGCGCGCAGGTCGGCGACCGTCAGCGGCGAGTCGTCGCCCTTGCGGGTGACGTCGAAGTCGCCGGCGTAGACGTCGAGGATGGCCCGGCCGGCCTCGCGTGCGAGGGCCACGACGTCGGTTAGCAGCAGGTGGGGAGCAGGTGTCATCGGCGATCTCGGCGGCAGCGCGTTATATCATAGGGCGGTGAAAACGCCGGCGACGCCACTGCCCTGGGACGCGATCGACACGGTGCTGCTCGACATGGACGGCACGCTGCTTGACCTGCGCTTCGACAACTGGTTCTGGCAGGAGCACGTCCCCGGCGTCTACGCCGCGACCTACGGACTCAGCAGCGAAGCGGCGCTCGAGGCCCTGATGCCGCGCTTCGCCGCGGCGCGCGGTCGCCTCGACTGGTACTGCATCGACTACTGGAGCCGCGAGCTCGGGCTCGACATCCGCACCATCAAGCGCGGCGTGCGCGAGCAGGTGGCGTGGATCCCCGGCGCCGAGGACTTCCTGGTGCGGCTGCGGGCGCTCGGCAAGCGGCGGCTGCTGCTCACCAACGCGCATCCGGAGACGCTCGCGATCAAGGATGAGCACGTCGACCTCGTCGGCCACCTGGACCGCGTCTACTCGACCCACCCGTTCGGCGTGCCCAAGGAGGACCCGGCATTCTGGCCGCGATTCGCGGCCGCCGAGTCCTTCGACCCGTCGCGAACCCTGTTCGTCGACGACAGCCTGCCGGTGCTCCGCGCCGCCCGCGACTACGGCATCGCCTGGTTGCGCGCGATCCGCCTCCCGGACTCCGCGCGTCCGGCGCGCGATACCGCCGGCTTCGTCGGCGTCAATTCGATCGCCGAGCTCCTCTAGCCTGAGTTCAGCCGCCGAGCGCCCACCACGCCGCCGCCGCCGCGGCGAGCAGCGCGGTGGTCAGCAGCGCGAGCCGCCCGGCGCGCGGCAGGCCGCCGGCCGCCACCGCCTCTGCGCCCGCAGCCGTGCCGGCCTCGACGCCGGGTGCCGCGGCAGCACCCTTGCCGCCGCGACCGCCGCG
>JANYAE010000096.1 GCA_025355105.1 Pseudomonadota bacterium
GAACTTCGCGATCGTCACGACGCCGTCGAACCACCTGCCGAGCTCCGCCGCCTGCGAGAGCTGCCACGTCGGCGCCGGCTCGAGCATCGCCGCGACGCCGGTGGTGAACGGCGCCAGGTTCTCGGGCTCGGCGATGAGCCACGCCGGCCTCACGACCTGCGTCAGCTGCCATGGTCCGACCATCAGCGGCGCGAGCTTCGCCGGCGTCAGCAGCATCGTCGTCATGCCGCCGACCGCGCCAGTGGGCCCGGGCGCCCACATTCCGTCCGGCACCGCCTGCGAGGGCTGTCACCTCGGCACGATGCCGGCCGGGCTGGTGCCGGCCAGCGCCACCAAGAGCGTGCCGGGGACCGCCTTCCTGATGCCGCTGCCGACCACGGCGATGATCCACGCCGGCATCACGACCGCTTGCGCGGCCTGCCATGAGGCCGGCAATCGCTGGCTCGATATGGCGAGCTATCCGATCGTGCCGGGCACGCTGAGCACGGTCGCGAGCACCCAGTACACCGGCTTTCAAACGCGGCCGGGGACCAGCGCCGGCACCTTCACGATCGCCGACGCGGCGCATCCGGCGAGCGGCGACTGCGGCGTCTGCCACAGCGGCACCAGCTACTTCCTCGGCATGCTCAAGCCCGCCAATCACATCCCGACCGCGAGCGCCGCGACCTGCACCAACTGCCACGCCGGCAGCGACTTCTCGGTGTTGCCGACGCTGACCGCGATCCACGCCTACGCGCCGAGCACGAGCGCCAACTGCGCGCAGTGCCACGGCGCGACGGTGGCAGCAGGCTTCGCGATCGCGGCGGCGAACTTCTCGATCGTGACGACCCCGCCGAACCACGTCCCGAGCGCGGCGTCCTGCGAGGCCTGTCACGTCGGCGCGGCCTCGAGCATCGCCGCGACGCCGGTCGTCGACGGCGCCCGCTTCGCGGGCTCGGCGATGAGCCACGCCGGGCTCACGAGCTGCGTCGCCTGCCACGGGCCGACGGTGTCGCCGAGCGCGTTCCTCGGCATCAGCCGGCTGATCGTGATGCCGGCCACGACGCCGATGGGGCCGGCGGCGCACATCCCGTCCGCGACCGCCTGCGAGAGCTGCCACGCGGCGCCGGCGGCGCTGGTGCCGGCCAATGCCGCGGCGAACGTGCCCGGTAGCGGCTTTCAGAGCCCGGTGCCGACGACGGCGCAGATCCACGCCGGCATCACAAGCGGCTGCGCGAGCTGCCACGAGGGCGCCGCGCAGTGGCTCGACATGACGGCGAACTACCCGCTCAGTCCGGCCACGCTGGCCTCCGGCACGCTGCAGTACCTCGGCTTCCAGAGCCGCCCGGGCAAAACCGCCTCCGCCACCAACCTGCTCGACGCCGCGCACCCGATGAGCGGCGACTGCTCGCAGTGCCACACGCGCATCGACTACTTCGAGGGGCAGCTCAAGCCGTCGAACCACATCCCGACCTCGGCCACCGCCTCGTGCGGCAACTGCCACGTGAATCCGGACTTCTCGGTGTCGCCGGCGCTGACCGCCATCCACGCCTATGCGCCGAGCACCACCGCGAACTGCGCGCAGTGCCACGGGCCGAGCGTGGTGGCCGGCTTTGCGATCCCGGCCGTGAACTTCGCGATCGTCACGACGCCGAACGGCCACGTGCCGAGCAGCGCCGCCTGCGAGAGCTGCCACGTCGGCGCCGGCTCGAGCATCGCCGCCGCCCCGGTCGTCAACGGCGCCCGCTTCGCGGGCTCGGCGATGAGCCACGCGGGACTCACGAGCTGCGTCGCCTGCCACGGCCCGACGGTGTCGCCGAGCGCGTTCTACGGAATTGCCAGGGTCATCATCATGCCGCCGAGCTCGCCGGCAGGTCCTGCCGCGCACATCCCCTCGGCAACCGCCTGCGAGAGCTGCCACGCGGCACCGGCGGCGCTGGTCGCCGGCAGCGCCACGGCCGCGGTGCCGGGCAGCGCCTTCCGCACGCCGGTGCCGAGCACGGCGCAGATTCACGCCGGCGTCAGCGGCGGCTGCGCGGCCTGCCACGAGGCCGGCAGCGTCTGGCTCGACATGAGCAGCTACCCGATCGCGCCGAGCGCGCTCAGCGGCGTCGCGACGACGCAGTACACCGGATTCCAGACGCGGCCCGGCAGCGCCGCCGCCAGCTTCGCGATCGCCGACGGCGCGCACCCGGCGAGCGGCGACTGCTCGCAGTGCCACGCCCGCACCGACTACTTCGAGGGCATGCTGAAGCCCGCCAACCACCTTCCGACGGCGAGCAGCGCGCAGTGCGGCAGCTGCCACAAGAGCACCGACTTCTCGGTACTGCCGGCGCTCGTCGACATCCACGGCTACGCGCCGAGCACGAGCGCCAACTGCGCGCAGTGCCACGGCGCGACGGTGGCCGCAGGCTTTGCGATCCCGGCGGCGAACTTCACCATCGTCACGACGCCGGCGAACCACGTGCCGACCACCGCGTCGTGCGAAAGCTGCCACGTCGGCGCAGGCTCGAGCATCGTCACGACGCCGGTGCCGAACGGCGCCCGCTTCACCAACTCGGCGATGAACCACGCCGGCCTCACGAGCTGCGTCGGCTGCCACGGACCGACGGTGAGCGGCGCGAGCTTTGTCGGCATCACGAACATCGTGGTGCTGCCGCCGACCTCGCCGGCCGGCGCCAGCGCGCACGTGCCCTCAGGCACGGCCTGCGAGACCTGCCACGCCGGCTCGATGCCGGCCGGGCTGACCAGCGCCAATGCCACCAAGACCCCGCCCGGCACGCTGTTCGCGACGCCGGTCCCGACCACGACGATGATCCACTCCGGGCTCACGAGCGGCTGCGCCAGCTGCCACGAGGCGGGCAACGTCTGGCTGGACATGGCGAAGTACCCGATCTCGCCGACCAGCGTCAGCGGCAGCGCGACCACGCAGTACATCGGCTT
Organism: Pseudomonadota bacterium; assembly: GCA_025355105.1. Lineage (GTDB taxonomy): Bacteria > Pseudomonadota > Gammaproteobacteria > Steroidobacterales > Steroidobacteraceae > CAIKZZ01. The sequence goes on from JANYAE010000096.1 coordinate 2,923, forward strand.
TCAGACCCGGCCAGTCGCGGCCGCCGGCACCTACAACGTGGCCGACGCCGCTCACCCCTCAAGCGGCGACTGCTCGCAGTGCCACACCGGGACCGCCTACTTCTCGGCGCAGGCGGAGCCGGCCAACCACATCCCGACGCTGCCGGGCGCGGCCTGCTTGGTCTGCCACACGACCGCCGGCAACTTCGCGGTGTACACCAGCAACCTGACGACGCTGCACACCGAGGTGGCGACCAGCTGCAGCAGCTGTCATGCCGATGGCAAGGGTCCGTTCGCTGCCGCCGCGGGCTTTGCGATCGTGCAGCTGTCGACGCGCGGCGTGCACATCCCGATCACCAACGGCGGCGCACCGGTGAAGTGCAGCGGCTGCCACAAGTCCGTGACCACCTTCGCCGGCACGCTGATGAGCCACGCCGTGATCGGCGATACCGCCGTCGCGGCGACCGGCAACGCCTGCGATGCCTGTCACGAGTCCGGCTATCGCAGCAAGTTCTACGGCGTGTCGATCAACTGGACGCGCGACTCGTCGACGCACTACATCTGCGGCGCGCCCGGCACGCCGAGTGCGCCGAACGTCACGCTCTGCAGCGGCGGCGGCTCGGACTGCCTGACCGGCTGTCACCAGCACGCCAACCAGATCCCGGCCACCTACAAGACTGTGCGGCGGCCGCGGCCCGGCACGAGTCCGCCCGGCGTGGTGTCGCCGCCGGCGCCGGCCGCGCCGGCCGGCAGCGGCCTCGGCCGCCTTGGCCGCGGCGCGCTCGCCGGC
>JANYAE010000011.1 GCA_025355105.1 Pseudomonadota bacterium
TCGCGCCGATTTGAATCTCAGCTTGCGGGCGCGTTAGAAATTCCGCTAAAGCGAAGCGTGTGCCGGCTCCCTCGGGAGCGGCACGTGCCGCTCCCGCAAGCTTGGTGACGCTTCGGCGCTTCTGTCACAGGAGGTGCCCGATGACGTTCTCGACCAATCCACCGCCCGCGCCGGACGCGCCGTCGGTGTCCTTCGAATTCTTCCCGCCGACCGATGCCGAGGCCGAGCGCGCGCTGTGGGCCTCGGTTGCCCGGCTCGCGCCGCTTGGGCCGCGCTTCGTGTCGGTCACCTACGGGGCCGATGGCTCAACGCGCGATCGCACCCATGCGGCGGTGACGCGCATCGCCGCCGAGACCCTGTTGACCGCCGTGCCGCACCTGACCTGCGTCGGCGCGAGGAGCGAGGACATCCAGGCGATCGCGCGTCGCTACTGGCAGGCCGGCGTGCGCCAGCTCGTTGCGCTGCGCGGTGATCCGCCGGCCGGGGCGAGCCACTTCGACGCGGTGGCCGGCGGATTTCGCCACGCGGCCGAGCTCGTCAAGGCGCTCAAGGACGTGGCCGATTTCGACATCAGCGTCGCAGGCTACCCGGAGACGCACCCGGAGGCCGCCTCGGCGGCGGCGGACATCACGCACCTCAAGGCCAAGTGCGAGGCCGGCGCGAGCCGCGTGATCACGCAGTTCTTCTTCGAGCCGGACACCTTCCTCAGGTTCCGGGATCGCTGCGTTGCCGCCGGCATCCGCGCGCCGGTGGTGCCCGGGATCCTGCCGGTGACGCGACTGCCGCAGCTCGAGCGCTTTGCGCGCCGCTGCGGCGCGTCGGTTCCGGCCTGGCTACGGACGCGCTTCCAGGGGCTCGACGATGATCCCGTGACCCGGCAGATGATCGCCGCGTCGCTCGCGATCGAGCTCGTGACGCGCCTCGAGCGCGAGGGCGTCCAGCACTTTCACTTCTACACGCTGAACCGCGCCGAGCTCAGCTACGCGATCTGCCACGCGCTCGGCCTGCGTCCGGCCGCCGCGGCGCCGGTCGTGGCCCGGCCGGAGGCGGCGCTCGGCGCCCCGGCCTGAGCGCGGACCTCAGTCGAAGATCGTCGGGCTGTAGTGGACGTCCGCACGGGCGCGCAGCGCATCAAGGTAGGCCGAGAATTCGGCCTGGCCGGCGGCCGCGCTCAACGCCCGCCGCTCGGCGGCACCGCCGGCCTTGATTTCGCCTGCCTTGATGGCGGTGACCGCGAAGGCGGCGACGTCGCCGTTAGCGAGCTTGACCGAACCCGTCGCCGCATGGCCGGCAGCCGGCGGCGCGAGCTTGAAGGCTTCCTTCAGCACCTCAGGCGCCTGCCCCTGCTCCACGCGGCCGACGAACTTGGCGGCCTCGTAGCGGATCATGTCGGGGGCCGCGGGCTTGCCGGGCACGGCGATGGCGCCGAGCGGGCGCAGCGCCACATCCCACTTCTCGCCGGCCGCGACGCTGGCCGCGAGGCGGGTCGCGGCGGCGGCCAGCTCACGCGCGGCGAGCTCACGGCGCGCACCCTCAAGCGCCTTGGCGCGCACCGCCTCGAGCGGCTGCGCGGCCGGGAGCTTGCGGTCAGCGGCCCGGATCACGACCACGTTGCCCGGTGACAGCTCGATCGGCCGGCTGTTCTGGCCGGCCAGCACGTCGGCGCTGAAGGCCGCGGCGAGCACCTTGGGGTTCGCGGCGAGCTCATTGCCCGGCAGACCCTTGTAGAACTCCACGAGTTCCTCGAGCTTGAGGCCGAGCGACTTGGCAACACCGTCGAGGCTGGCGTTGTTCTCGAAGGCGAGCTGCTCGAGCTTCTCCTGGCGCTCGCCGTAGCGGCGCTCGGCCTCGGACTTGCGGTACTCGCGCTCGATGTCGGCGCGCACCTCCTCGAATGCCTTGGACTTGCCCGGCTGGATCGCATCGAGCTGGATGATGTGCCAGCCGAACTGCGTCTTGACCGGGCCCTTGACCTCGCCGGGCTTCATCGAGAACACGGCGTCGGCGAAGGGGCCGACGAAGAAGCTCTTCTCGGCGAAGCCGAGGTCACCGCCGGAGGGCGCGGATCCTGCGTCCTGCGAATATTGCTTGGCGAGCGCGGCGAAGTCGGCGCCGGGCTTGGCGGCGAGCGCATAGACCTCGTCGGCCTTCTTCTTCGCCGCCTCATCGAGCCCCTGGATCAGGATGTGGCGCGCGTGGCGCTGCTCGACCTCGACGTAGCGCTCGCGGACCGTCTCGTAGTAGGCCTTGAGCGCCGGCTCATCGACCACCACGTCGCGCGTGGAGTCGGCAACGCGAAGCGCCACGTAGCTCAGGTGCACCGTGTCCGGCGTCTTGAACTCCTCGGCGTGGCCCTCGAAGTAGGCCTTGACGGCGGCCTCGTCGGGCTTGGCCGCCGCGGCCCACTTGGCGAGCGGCAGCATCGCGACGCTCAACTCACGCTGCTCGCCCTTCAAGGCCGCATCGCGCGCGATCTCGGCCGGGGTCGCGAAGGAGGTGACGAACACGCCGCTCTCGAGCGCCTGCACGCGCAAGAGCTGGCGCTGCTCGGCCTCGAAGCGCTCCGGCGTGTAGCCCTGGGCGCGCAGCAGCCCGTAGTAGGCATCCTTGTTGAACTGGCCGGCCACCTGGAAGCCCTGGTAGTGGGCGATCGAGTCGACCACGTCCTTGTCGCTGACGACGTAGTGCAGCTCCTTGACCTTCTGGTCGAGCAGCGAGGTGTTGACGAACTGCTCGACCAGCCGATCCTGCGCGGTCTTCCTCATGTCGGCCGGGACCTCGTCGGGGTACAGGCGGTTGAGCTGCACCAGCTGCTCCTGGTAGGCCTGGCGCAGGCGCTCGAGGTTCACGTCCTCGCCATTCACGCGCAGGCCGCGGTCCTGGCGGGTGGTGAAGTCGACGATCCCGTGAACGCCCCAGACGGAGAAGACGAGGCCGAGCGGCAGGATGATGATCCAGCCGATGTGCTTCATCCGGTCGTTGATCCACTGCAGCATGGCAGCTTCCCATGTGAAAACGGCCGCGGGGTCAGCGCGGCCGTTCGTTGCCGAGACCGGTCACCCAAAAGGTGGTGGCCCGAATAAATACTGGCGGAGTGGACGGGACTCGAACCCGCGACCCCCGGCGTGACAGGCCGGTATTCTAACCAGCTGAACTACCACTCCACATCGAAAACGCACCCCGGGGCGGCCCTGCCCCCGCGGCGCTCACTGGTAGGTGCTGAGGGTCTCGAACCCCCGACCTTCGCCTTGTAAGGGCGACGCTCTACCAACTGAGCTAAGCACCCGTACGCGGCTCTCCCGGGCCAACGCCCGCGTCACCAGGCCACCCCCGGGAGAGCCCGAAAGTTTACCTGATTC
>JANYAE010000119.1 GCA_025355105.1 Pseudomonadota bacterium
GCCCCGGGCGGCGCGCGCGGTCGCGCGCCGCGCAGCGGCGTCGACGAGATCAAGGTGATCGGCGTGCGGCGCGTGATCGCCGAACGGATGAGCGCCGCCAAGCGCAATATCCCGCACTTCTCGTACGTCGAGGAGATCGACGTCACCGAGCTCGAGTCGCTGCGCGGCCACCTCAATTCGCGCCTGCCGAAGGGCGCCGCCGGTTACACCTACCTGCCCTTGCTGGTCGCGGCGCTGACGCGCGTCCTCGAGGGCTTCCCGCAGTGCAACGCCCACTACGACGCCGAGCGCAACGTCGTGCTGCGCCACCACGCGGTGCACGTCGGTGTCGCGACGCAAACGCCTGACGGCCTCAAGGTGCCGGTCGTGCGGCATGCCGAGAGCCTGACGCTCGCGGCGCTGGCGGCGGAGATCCGCCGCGTCGCCGAGGCCGCGCGCAGCGGCAAGGCATCGCGCGCCGAGCTCGGCGGATCGACGATCACCGTCACCAGTCTTGGTAAACTGGGCGGCATCGTCTCGACACCGGTGATCAACGCCCCTGAGGTCGCGATCATCGGCGTCAACAAGGCGGTCGATCGACCGGTCGTGATCGGCGGCGCCATCGTCGTGCGCCGGATCATGAACCTGTCCTCGTCGTTCGATCATCGCTTCGTGGACGGCTTCGACGCCGCGGCGATGGTCCAGGCGCTCAAGGAGCGGCTGGAGCACCCCGCGACCATCTTCATCGACGATTGAGCCCAGCCTCAGGACCCAGCACCATGACGAGCACCACCCCGCAAAACGCTCCCTTCGGCAGCATCCTGACCGACCTGATGGCGGTCGCCACCTACCAGGACGGCCAGTGGGGCGCGCACTCGCTGCGCGCCGTCGGCCCGATCGAGATTCATCCGGCGGCGCACGCGCTGCACTACGGCAGCGAGTGCTTCGAGGGCTTCAAGGCCTACAGGTGGTCGGACGGCAGCGTGCACGTATTCCGCATGGACCGGCACATCGAACGGTTGCGGCAGAGCGCGCGCAGCCTGGTGTTGCCGGAGCCGGACGCCGCGCAGCTGGCCGAGATGGTGACCACGGTGGTCGACCGCTGCCGCGCGGCAGTGCCGGACGCGCCCGGCGCGCTCTACCTGCGGCCGATGCTGTTCGGCACGATGCCGAACATCGGCGCCGCGGCGACGCCGAGCAACCAGGCGTGCCTGATCGTGCTCGCGAGCCCGGTGTGGGACTACTTCGCGGGCGGCGCGAAGCCGCTGCGGATCTACGTCGAGGAGCACGCGACGCGCTGCGCCTCGCACCTCGGCGTCGTCAAGACCGGTGGGAACTACGCCGCGGCGCTCGGGCCGACGCTGACGGCGCGACGCGCGCACCAGGTGGACCAGGTGCTGTTCTGCCCGCAAGGTGAGGTGCAGGAGACCGGCGCGGCGAACTTCCTGCTGATCAAGCCGGGCCGCATCCTGACGCGCGGTCTCGACTCGACCTTTCTGCACGGTGTGACTCGCGACTCGCTGCTGCGCATGGCGGCCGACATGGGGTACCAGGTGGAGGAGCGCGTGTTCACGATCGCCGAGATGCTCGACTGGGTCGGCGACGGCGAGGCGGCGCTATCGGGTACCGCGGCGGTGCTGTCGGGCGTCGGCACGCTGGTGCGCCAGGGCGGCGCGGAGGTGCGCGTCGGCGCGGGCGGCATCGGCCCCGAGACGCAGAAGCTGCGCGCCGCGCTGGTCGCGATCCAGCAGGGCACTTCGCCGGACCGCTACGGCTGGCTGCGCAGGGTCTGAAAGGCCGGCGTCGCAGGGGCGATCGGAGTAAACTCAGCGCGCCCGGCCCTCGCCGGGCGTCTTTTTTTGGAGTTTCCGGATGTCGTTCGCCGATCTCAAACTGCACGCGACCCTGCTCTCGGCGATCAAGGAGCTCGGCTTCTCGAGGCCGACGCCCATCCAGGTGGACGCGATCCCGCCGGCGCTCGCCGGGCGCGACGTGCTCGCCTGCGCCGCCACCGGCAGCGGCAAGACCGCAGCCTTCGCGCTGCCGATCCTCGAGCGGCTGATGACCAAGCCGCGCGGCAAGACGCGGGCGCTAGTGCTCGCGCCGACCCGCGAGCTGGCGGCGCAGATCCTCGAGGACTTCCAGGACCTCGCCGTGCACACGCCGGTGACCGGCGCGGCGATCTTCGGCGGCGTCGGCATGGGTCCGCAGGAGCACGCGCTCAGGAGCGGCGTCGATGTCATCGTCGCCTGCCCGGGGCGCCTGCTCGACCACATGAAGGCCCCGTACGTGAACTTCGACGCGCTCGAGGTGCTGGTGCTCGACGAGGCCGACCGCATGCTCGACATGGGCTTCCTGCCGGACATCCGCCGCGTGCTGCGCCATCTGCCGGCGAAACGCCAGACGCTGTTCTTCAGCGCGACGATGCCGCCACCGATAGCGCAGCTGACGCGCGAGATGCTGCGTGACCCGGCGACGATCAACCTCGAGCGCGAGTCGCGTCCGGCGGTCGGCATCACGCAGGCGCTCTACCCGGTCGCGCAGGAGCTGAAGTCGCAGCTGCTGCTGACCCTGCTCGAGCGCGGCGACATGAAGGAGGCGCTGGTCTTCACGCGCACCAAGCACCGTGCCAACCGCGTGTGCGAGTTCCTGGTCAAGCGCGGCATCAACGCCGACCGGATCCACGGCAATCGCTCGCAGGCGCAGCGCACCGCGGCGCTCGCCAGCTTCAAGTCCGGCAAGCTCCGGGTGCTGGTCGCGACCGACATCGCCGCGCGCGGCATCGACGTCGAGGCGCTCGGCCACGTCGTGAACTTCGACGTGCCGCTGGTGCCGGCCGACTACATCCACCGCATCGGCCGCACCGGTCGCGCCGAGGAGGTCGGCGACGCCTTCACCTTCGTCGCGCGCGACGAGGAAGGCGACATCTCGGCGATCGAGAAGGTGCTGGGCAAGCGGCTGCCGCGCGTGCAGGTGCCGGATTTCGACTACAACGCCCGTCCTGAGGCCAAGCTCGAGATCCCGCTCGCCGAGCGCCTCGCGACCATGCGCGCCCAGAAGGCCGGCGACCGTGCGCGCGGCCAGGCGAAGCGCGGTGGCGGTGGCGGTGGCGGCGGCGGTGGCGGTGGCGGTGGCGGCCGTGCGCCGGCCGGCGGCGCGCGTTCGTTCGGCGGCCGCTCCGGCGGCGGCCGCTCCGGCGGTGGTGGACGTTCCGGTGGCGGCCGCTCCGGCGGCGGCGGGCGGCTAAGCCACTAAGCGCGGCTCACGGCTGCGCTGGCGCGGTCGGCGCACCAGCCCGAAGCATCGACGGACTGAGCTCGGCGAGCGAGCGGCAACCGAGCTGGCCGAGCACCCGGTCGAGCTCGCTGCGCAGAATCTCGATCGCGTGGCTCGCGCCGGCCTCGCCGCCGGCGGCGACGCCGTACAGCGTCGCCCGGCCGATCATCACCGCGTGCGCGCCGAGCGCGATCGCCTTGGCGATGTCCGAGCCGCGGCGAAAGCCGCCGTCGACCAGTAGCGTGATCTTGTCGCCGAAGGCGCGCGCGATCTCCGGCAGTACTTCGAGCGACGCGACGCAGGCATCCAGCTGCCGCCCGCCGTGGTTGCTGAGCACCACGCCGTCGCAGCCAAGCCGTACGGCGCGCTCGACGTCAGCCGGGTCGAGGATGCCCTTGAGCAGCAGTCGCCGCGGCCAGCTGTCGCGCAGCCGCGCGACGTCATCCCAGTCGATCGTCGCGCCGAACAGCGCCGGGATGCGCGTCACGCCCGCCTTGGCGCTGCGCGCCTCCGGCGGAAAGAAGTCGGCGACGTTGACGAAGCGCGGCAGCCCGCGCGGCACCATGACGTCCCAGATCCAGCGCGGGTGCAGCGGCACGTCGAGGAGGCTCCGCCACGTCAGCTGGCCGGGGCCGCGGTAGCTGCGCCGGTCCCACTCGCGATGGCCGAAGACGTTGGCGTCGGTGGTGAAGACCAGCGCCTCGCAGCCGGCTTGCTCGGCCCGGCGCACGACCTCGGCCGGGATCGCGGGCTCGCGGAACCAGTAGAGCTGCATCCAGAGGCAGCCGCCGCTCGTGGCCGCGACCGCGTCCGGTCGCGCATTGGCGACCGTCGAGAGCGTGAACGGAATGCCGGCCCGAGCGGCTGCCGCGGCCAGCTTGAGGTCGGCGTCGTGGGTCAGCAGGCCGTTGAGGCCGGTCGGCGCGATGACCATCGGCAGCGGCAGCTCGCGGCCAAACAGGCGGCTGCGCAGGTGGCGGCCGTCGGTGTTGACGAGCGTGCGTGGCACGAAGCGCCATTGGTCGAACGCCAGGCGGTTGCGCCGCAGCGCGAGCTCGTCCTCGGCGCCGCCCTCGACGTACTCGAAGGCGAAGTTCGGGATGCGCCGCGCCGCCACCCGGCGCAGCTCCTCGATCGTGAGCGTGCGCCGGAAGTCGCGGCCGGAGTAGTAGCGCCGCTTAATCGGCGTCTCAGCTGGTAAAGAAGCCCATCTTGACGCCGGCCAGCGTGATCACGTCGTTGTCGCTGAGGCGGCGCGCCTGCGGACCGATCGGCGAACCGTTGACGTGCGGGAAGTCGTCGGGCGTGCCGCTGTCGACGTGCACCAGGTAGAACCCATCCGCGCGGCGCGTGATCGCGGCCACCTGCACGCCGGGTCGACCCAGGGTCGTGAGCGCCTTGACCAGCTCGAGCTCGCGGCCGGCGAAGGCGCCGGACAGCACCTGCAGCTTGGCCTTGGGCGGGGCCACGGGACCTGCGCCCGGGGCGCCGGCGTCGCCGTTGCCGCGCGCCGAGCTCTGCGCCCGCGGCGGTGCCGGCTCGGCCTTGGTGGCCCGGACCCGCTCCTCGATGGCTGCGGACGGCTGGATCACCATCGTCTTTTCGAATTCGTCCGGCTCGTTCTCGCTCGCCTGGCTGTCGACGAACCGCAGCTGGTGATGGCCGCAGGTGATGACGTCACCGTGCTGCAGTGCGTGCTTCTTGATCAGCTTGCCGTTGACGTAGGTGCCATTGGTGCTGTTCAGGTCCTCGAGGAACGAGTCGTTGAGGATGTTGATGATGAGCGCGTGATGGCCGCTGACCGCCGGATTGTCGATCCGCACGTCATTGTCGGGGAGCCGGCCGATGGTGTACCGCTCCTTGTTCATGTTGTATTCGGCCAGCACCTGGCTGTCCAGGCTGAGAATCAGTCTAGCCATGAGGCTTGCGTCCTTCGTGCGTCAGCCAAACCAGCCCAATATTCTGTCAAGTATGCCCCGCCGGGCCGGGAACGAGTCAATGACCTGCGTCATGATTACGGAGATGTTGTCGCGCCCGCCGTGCTCGTTCGACAGCTGCACCAACTGCCTCGCAATCGTCTCAAGATTATCACTGAACGTACTGATTGTTAAGTGAATATCTTCGTCTTCAACCATATCCGACAGACCGTCTGAGCAGAGCACGTAGTGATCGCCCTTCACGACGGGGTGTTCGTGGATGTCGACATCCACGGTCGGTTCGACGCCGAGCGCCCGGGTGACGTAGTTCTTATTGGTGGAACGGGCGGCCTCTTCCTGGCTGTAGAAGCCCCGGTCGACCAGTTCCTGCAGCAGCGAGTGGTCCATCGTCAGCTGCTCGAAGCGGTCGCCGCGCAGGCGGTACATGCGCGAGTCGCCGACGTGCGCGGTGATGATCTTGTCGTCGTAGTAGAGGGCCGCGACGACGGTCGTGCCCATGCCCTCGCACTGCGGCTGGGTCTTCGAGGTCTGGTGGATGATCTTGTTGGCTCGCAGGATCGCGTCGCGCAGGATGATGCTCGGCCGCATCAGGCCGCTGGCGCGGTCCAGGGCCTGCAGATCCTGTACCTGGTAGGCCTCGCGCACCAGGTTCAGGATCGTCTTGACGGCAATGCCGCTCGCGACTTCGCCGGCGTTGTAGCCGCCCATGCCGTCGGCCAGCACGTACAGGCCGATGTCCGGCTCGGAACCGATGGTGTCCTCGTTGTGCTCGCGGATCCGCCCGGTGTCGGTGAGCAGGACGCTTTTGACCTTGTTGCGCACGCTCCGGGGCTCAGGCCGACACGGATCGGGCGCAGGCGCGCAGCGCCTTCGCCATCTCGGCGCCCGTGGCGTAGCGCTGCGCCGGGTCCTTCTGCAGCGACCGGTCGATGATCGACGTGACGCAAGGGGGAAGGTCGGGCCGGATCGTCTTCAGGGGCGGGTGTTGCGAATTCGCGATTTTGTACATGAGTCCGGTCATCGAGTCGGCCCGGAAGGGCAGCTGCCCCGCCAGTAGCTGGAATAAGGTAACACCGAGTGCGAACAAGTCCGAGCGTCCAGTCACATTCCGGCCTTCCAGCTGCTCCGGAGCCATGAACGACGGGGTGCCGAGCACGATTCCGCTGCGCGTGGCGCTGGTGTTCGTCAGACGGGCGATGCCGAAATCGGTGATCTTAATCTGGCGGCTGGCCGGGTCGTAGAGGACGTTGGCCGGCTTGATGTCGCGGTGCACGACGTCCTGCGAGTGGGCGTAGTCGAGTGCATCGGCGATCCGCGCGACCACCTCGAGCACCGTCGCCGGCGGCAGCAGCCGCTCGGCGACCGTGTACTGGCTCAGGATCTCGCCCTGCAGGTACTCCATCGCGATCCAGGCAATGCCGCCGTCCTCGCCGGCGTCGTAGACGGTGACGATGCCAGGGTGGCGCAGACGCCCGGCCATCTCCGCCTCGCGGAAGAAGCGGGCGCGCGCCTCGGCGAGCTCGGTGTCGGTGAACTCCTCGACGATCGGAATGGCCTTGATCGCGACGACGCGGTTGATGCGCGGGTCGCGGCCGAGATAGACGGTGCCCATCGCGCCGCGGCCGAGCTCCCGCTCGAGCTCGTAGCGGCCGAGCCGTGGGCGCTGCGGCCGCTTGCTGCGGCCGAGCAGCACGTCGGCGACGTCCGCCTGGCTGACCTCCTCGTCGCGCGCCTCGAGCGTTTCGCTGATGTGCTTGAGCGAGCTTGAGCCATGACGGCTGTCCGCTTCCGCCGGCGGCGGCGGCTCGGCCGCGGCACCGCGGCCGGCCGGCCGCGGTGGCTCGGCGCCACGTGACGCGGCGGCCGGACGCGGTGCGAGCGGCTCAGGGCGCGGCACGATCGGCTCAGGCCTTGGCACCGCCGGGGCAGCCCGCTCGGGAATCAGGGCCGCGACCAGCGTCGCGAGCGGTGCGGCGAGCGCGGCCAGCGTCAGCGGCAGCCACAGCCGCGCCTCGGCCAGCAGCACCAGCTCGAGCACCAGCAGGCCGAGCCCCATCAGCAGCGCGAAGCCGAAGCGGGCCGCTCCCTGGATGCGCGGTGCCAGCAGGCCCGCGTAGACGATCACGGCGAGCAGCGCGAGCCCGGTGGCGAGCCGCGCGAGGCGCGGCACGACCGCGTAGTTGTCGGCCTCGAGGCTGTCGATGCGCTGCGCAATCGCCTCGCCGACCGCGAGGCCGGCACCGGTCGGCGCGTTGAGCACGCCGCTGCCGTCGCCGATGACGACCACCTGGCCGGCGAAGCGGCCGGGCGGGACGCGGTTGGCGGCGAGCTCGCGCAGGCTGATCCGCGACGTCCCGCCCTGCTCGCTGGCGCGGCGCCCGAAATGCGGCACCCAGCTGCTGCCGGGGCCGCTGCGCAGGCGCGTGGCCGCCGCCAGCAGGCCGCTGTCGGCGAGCGTCGCGTCCGACGGGGTCTTGGCGTGGGCGACCAGCCAGGCGGCAAAAGTTGCCGACGGCACCGGCGCGCCGACCGCGTCGGAGGTATACAGCCGGTCACGGCGGCTGACGCCGTCGGCATCCGGCTCGGCCGCCGGCTCGCTGCCGACGCCGCGCGCCGCGCTCGCGAAGCGCTCGAGCGGCGGCGCACCGGGGCTGCCGAGCAGCACGACGTTGCCCGCCGAGCGCAGCGCGCGCTCGAGCTCTGAGTCGTGGTCAAGCTCGGCCACCCAGGCCTGCAGTCGGGTGCGCATCGCGGCGTCCGGCGAGCTCTCGGCGCCCTCGAGGAAGGACCGCACGCGGGCGAGATCGGCGCTGTCGCTGGCCTCGGCGACCGGCACCGCCACGACGATCGCGCGCGCGCCGGCGCGCGCGGCGGTATCCACCGCGCGGGCGACGTCGCCGCGCAGCTTGCCGGCGTCGCCGGCGGCCGCATCGTTCGTCACCCACACCACCCGGGCGGTGGCCGGCGCGTTCTCGGCGCGCTGCAGGAGCGCGAGCGCGGCGCCCTCCAGGGTCGCCCCGCCGGCCGGCGCGAAGCCGTAGGCGATCGCGGCCGTGAGCACGACGACCGTGGTCGCCGCAGCCAGCGGCCGGAAGAGGGGGTGCGAGTGCATCGCGATCCGTTATGGCAAACCGCGACGAGTCTAGCGGAGCCGGCCCCGGCGCGTCGCGGCCGCGCACCTCATCTGCGACGGCAGGTGCCCGGCCGGGGGCCGCGGGGGCTCTGCTAGCATCGCGGCCGTGACCGCCCGGCCCCGAACCGTCTACGTCTGCAGCGCCTGCGGCGACAGCTCGCCCAAGTGGCAGGGCCAGTGCCCGGCCTGCGAGGCGTGGAACACGCTGTCGGCGCACGCCGTCGGACGCGGGCCGGCGCGCGCCGCGACGCGGGCCGCGGCGCCGGACGCCGGGCGGCCGCAGACGCTCGACTCGGCGGCGCTGGCCGAGGCGCCGCGACTGGCAACCGGCTCGGCCGAGTTCGACCGCGTGCTCGGCGGCGGGCTCGTGGCCGGCTCCGTGACGCTGATCGGCGGTGATCCGGGCATCGGCAAGTCGACGCTGCTGCTGCAGGCCGCCGCCGCGCTCGCGCCGACGCTGCCGGTGCTGTACGCGACCGGTGAGGAGAGCCTGCGGCAGGTGGGGCTGCGCGCGCGCCGCCTCGGCCTCGCCGCCGGTCCGCTCGCGGTGCTCGCCGACACCGGCGTCGAGTCGATCCTCGCCGCCGCGACCGCCGCCGGCAGCCGCGTGCTGGTGGTCGACTCGATCCAGACGATGGCGACCGCGGACGTCGAGTCGAGCCCGGGTTCGGTCTCGCAGCTGCGCGAGTCGGCGGCGCGCTTCGTGCAGTTCGCCAAGGCCACCGGCACGGCGGTGGTCCTGATCGGCCACGTCACCAAGGAAGGCGTGATCGCCGGGCCGCGCGTGCTCGAGCACCTGGTCGACACGGTGCTCTACTTCGAGAGCGATGCCGGCAGCCGCTTTCGCATCGTGCGCGCGGTCAAGAATCGCTTCGGCGCGGCGCAGGAGATCGGCGTGTTCGCGATGGAGGAGGGCGGGCTCAAGGAGGTCAAGAACCCGTCGGCGATCTTCCTCTCGCGGCACGCGTCGCCGGTCGCGGGCAGCGTCGTGACGGTCGCCCGCGAGGGCACGCGGCCGCTGCTGATCGAGGTGCAGGCGCTGGTCGACGAGTCACACCTGCAGCTGCCGCGGCGCGTCGCCGTCGGCCTCGACGCCAACCGCCTCGCGCTGCTGCTCGCCGTTCTGCACCGGCACGGCGGCATCTCGCTGACGGCGCACGACGTGTTCGTCAATGTCGTCGGTGGCGTGCGCCTCGGCGAGACCGCGGCGGACCTGCCGGCGCTGCTGGCCGCGGTCTCGAGCCTCGAGGACCGGCCGCTGACCGCGGAGCTCGTGACCTTCGGCGAACTCGGCCTCGCCGGCGAGATCCGGCCCGTGCCCTACGGCGAGGAGCGCCTGCGCGAGGCGGCCAAGCACGGCTTCAAGCGCGCGATCGTGCCGCGCGCCAACGTGCCGCGAAAGCCCGTCGAGGGCCTCGAGGTGGTCGGCGTGACGCGCCTCGACGAGGCGCTCGCGGCGACGCGCTGAGCGCCTAGGGCGGGGCCGCGACCGGCCAGATGCGCACCGTCTTGACGGTGTTGTCGGCGATCTGCAGCACCTCGAGCGGATGGCCGGCGAGCTTCAACGAGGTGCCGGGCTGCGGGATCGTCTCCAGGTACTCGAGAATCAGGCCGGCCAGCGTCTTCGGGCCGCCGGTCGGCAGCGACCAGCCGAGCGCGCGGTTGAGCGCGCGCACGGTCGTGCCGCCGGCGACCACGTAGCTGCCGTCGTCCTCGGCGCGCACCTCGTGGCGCAGCCCGTGCGGCAGCGAGGTGAACTCGCCGACGATCTCCTCGAGGATGTCCTCGATCGTGACCAGGCCCTGCACGTCGCCGTACTCGTCGACGACGTAGGCGTGGCGGCGGTGGGCCTGCTGGAATGCGACCAGCTGCTGCTGCAGCGTCGTGCCCTCAGGAACGTAGTAGGCCTCGCGCTGCCGGGCGATCTCGACCAGCCGCTCGCGGGTCAGCTCGCCGCGCGCGAGCTCGCGCGCCACCTTCTTCATGTGCAGCACGCCGACGATGTGATCGAGGTCGCCCTCGTACACCGGCATGCGCGTGTGCTGCGCGTCGCGCAGCGTGCCGAGCAGGCGCTCCCAGTCATCCTGCAGGTCAAGTCCGGCAACCTCGCTGCGCGGAATCATGATGTCGTCGACGCGGATCCGCTCGAGGTCGAGGATGCTGACCAGCATCTGCTGGTGCTTGAGCGGGATCAGCGAGCCGGCCTCGGCGACTACGGTCCTGAGCTCGTCGGCCGACAGCGAGTGCGAGGCGACGCGCGCGGCCGAGACGCCGAGCAAGCGCAACAGCGCGTTGGTGATCGTGTTGATCAGCCAGACGACCGGGTAGGTGATCCACAGCAGCGGCCGGTAGATGAACACCGCCGGCAGCGCGAGCCGTTCGGCGTGCAGCGCGCCGTAGGTCTTCGGGCCGACCTCGCAGAACAGCAGCAGCACGATCGTCAGCCCGCCGTTGGCGGCGGCGAGCCAGTGGGCATCGCCGAGCTCGAGCGTCACGAGGGTCACGATGCTGCCCGCCGCGACCGTCGCCAGCGTGTTGCCGAGCAAGATCACGCCGATCAGCCGGTCAGGGCGCGCCAGCAGGCGTTCGGCGAGCCGCGCAGCCGCATGTCCCCGGCTGGCGAGGTGCCGGAGCCGGTAGCGGTTGATGCTCATCAGCGCGGTCTCGGTGGCCGAGAAGAACGCCGACAGCACGATGCAGATCAAGAGCCCGGCCAGCGCGAGGCCGAGCGGTACGTGGATCATTCAGCCCCAGTGGCGCCCGAGCAGGTTCTCGAGCACGAACTTCGATCCGAAATAGGCCAGTGCCAGGATCACGAAACCGGCGATCGTGAACTTGCGCGCTCGCCGGCCGCGCCAGCCGTAGCGGACCCGGCCGAACAACAGCACGCCGAACACGACCCAGGCGACGATCGCCAGCGTCATCTTGTGGATCAGGTGCTGCGCGATCACGTCCTGGACGAAGAACAGGCCGGTGACCAGCACGAAGGTCAGCACCACGAAGCCGCCGCCGAGCGCGCGGAACAGCGCCGACTCCATGGTCTCCATCGGCGGCAGGCCGGCGAGGATGCCGAGCGGCGCGCGGCTGCGCAGCCGCGTGTCCTGCCAGGCGAGCATCAGCACCACGATCGCCGCGATCGACAGCCAGCCGGCGGCGAGCGCGGCGAGCGCGATGTGCGCGGTGATCTCCCACTGCGGCGAGTGGATCTCGTTGAAGCCGTTGAAGAGCCCGGTGCCGGCGGCCAGCAGGCCGGCCAGCAGCAGCAGCGCCGCCGGCAATGCGGCGAGCGGCATCGTCAGCATCGCGGCCAGAGTCGTGGCCGCCACCACCCAGCCAACCAGCGAGGCGCTGTCGGTGATCGCGAGCGACAGGCCGCCGTCGGGCCTGCGGATCGCCGCGAACAGGATCAGGGCGTGCACGACGAGGCCAGCGAGCGTGGTGAGCGCGGCCGGCCACGGGCGCGCCGCCGGCGCGCCGCGCGCGGCGCGGGCCGCGAGCACGGCGGCGATCAGGTACAGCGCGAGTGGGGCGAGGTGCAGCACGGTGTGGGAGGTCGCCAAGGCGCCAAGATGATTGCACAGCGGCTCGTGCGCGGGAAGCGCGTGCCGCCGAGGGTCCCTATAATGGCCGGCCACGAGGAGACGTGATGTTCGACCGACTGACCGAACGCCTGTCCGGGGCGGTGGCGGCGCTCACCGGCCGCGGCCGACTGACCGAGGACAATATCGCCGACGCGCTGCGTCAGGTGCGGCTCGCCCTGATCGAGGCCGACGTCGCCGTGCCGGTGGTCAAGAGCTTCGTCGACGCGGTCAAGGCGCGGGCGCTCGGCGCCGAGGTCCAGCAGAGCCTGACGCCGGGCCAGGTGTTCATCAAGATCCTGCACGACGAGTTGGTCGCCGTCATGGGCGAGCCGGGTCAGGGACTGAACCTGCGCGCCGAGCCGCCGGTGGTCGTGCTGCTCGCCGGCCTGCAGGGCGCCGGCAAGACGACGACCGCCGCCAAGCTGGCGCGGCTGCTCAAGGAGCAGCAGAAGAAGAAAGTGCTGCTCGCCAGCGTCGACGTCTATCGCCCGGCGGCGATCACCCAGCTCGAACGACTCGCGGCGCAGATCGGCGCCGACTTCCACCCGGTCGCCGCCGGCGAGCAGCCGCTCGCGATCGGCCGGGCGGCGCTCGAGCGGGCGCGGCGCGGCGTCTACGACGTGCTGATCGTCGACACCGCCGGACGACTGCACGTCGACGCCGAGATGATGGACGAGGTTCGCGTGCTCGACCGCGAACTCAAGGCCCACCAGCGCCTGTTCGTCGTCGACAGCATGGCGGGCCAGGATGCGGTCAACCAGGCGCGCGCCTTCAACGCGGCGCTGGACCTCACCGGCGTGATCCTCACCAAGGCCGACGGCGACGCGCGCGGCGGCGCCGCGCTCTCGGTCCGGCAGGTGACCGGCAAGCCGATCCTCTACCTCGGCGTCGGCGAGAAGGTCGACGCGCTGGAGCCTTTCCACCCCGAGCGCGTCGCGTCGCGGATCCTCGGCATGGGCGACGTGCTGTCGCTGGTCGAGCAGGTGCAGCGCGACGTCGACCGCGAGCAGGCGGAGAAACTCGCCAAGAAGCTCGCCAAGGGCAAGGGCTTCGATTTCGACGATCTCCGCGACCAGATGCAGCAGCTGGAGAAGATGGGCGGCATCGGCGCGCTGATGGACAAGCTGCCGGGCAAGATCTCGCAGGCAGCCGCCAAGGCGCCGGGCCAGTTCGAGGCCAAGCACGTCAAGCGCCAGATCGCGATGATCAACTCGATGACCCCGAAGGAGCGGCGCAAGCCGGACCTCATCGACGGCTCCAGAAAGCGCCGGATCGCCAACGGCGCCGGGGTCCAGGTTCAGGACGTCAACCGGCTGCTGAAGCAGTTCCTGCAGATGCAGCAGGTCATGAAGCAGTTCTCGAAGGGCGGCGTCCGGGGGCTGATGCGCAGCCTGGGTGGCCGCCTGCCGCCCGGCTTTCGCCCCTAGCGGTAGCCGGACAATTTCAGTAGAATGCGCGGCTCTTTAGCGGTAGGTCATCGGGCCTGCCGGCCGTAACCCCAGACATCTTTTAGGAATTTTAAGCCGATGGTCACGATTCGCCTGACGCGGCGCGGCGGTAAGAAGGAACCCTTCTATCACGTCGTCGTCACTGACAGCCGCAAGCGCCAGGGCGGCACGACCCTGGAACTCGTGGGGTTCTACAACCCGGTCGCGCGCGGCAAGGAAACGGTCCTGCGGCTCGACGTCGCCAAGATCGACGCGTGGCTGAAGCAGGGCGCGCTGGCCTCCGAACGCGTCGCCGCCCTGCTCAAGGACTACCGCAAGCAGGCCGGGGCGCCCGCCGCGGCCTGAGCGGAGCTCGCGGCGCATGGCTGCGGCCGCGGAGCGGATGGTGATCCTCGGGCGCCTCGGTGCGCCGTGGGGGATCAAGGGGTGGATCAAGGTGGACTCGTTCACCGACCCGCCGGCCGCCATTCTGAACTACCCGGTCTGGCAGGTGGCGCGTGCTGACGGCGGCTGGGAGCCGGTCCAGGTCGTCACCGGACGCCTTCACGGGACCGGGCGACTGGTGGTGGCCGGGCTTGAGGGTGTGGCGAGCCCGGAGGACGCGCGCCGCTTCGTCGGTCGCGACGTCGCGGTGCCGAGGACGCAACTGCCGGAACCCAAGTCCGGCGAGTATTACTGGGAGGACCTGCTCGGTTGTCGCGTGGCGACGCTTGAGGGGGTCGAACTCGGGGTGGTGAGCCACTTCCTCGAGTACCCCGCCGGACCGCTGATGGTCGTCCGGGACGGGGCGCGGGAACGGTGGGTGCCGCTGGCCCTGAAGACGGTTGATCTCGGCGAGCGGCGCGTGACCGTGGACTGGGATCCGGAGTTTTGAGGCGATGAACGCGGCAGGTCCGCGGCTCGCGGTGGAGGTCGTGACGCTGTTTCCGGACGCGATCCGGGCGCAGCTGGCGGTCGGGGTGGTCGGACGGGCGATCGAGCGCGGCATCGCGCAGGTCGGCACCGAGGATCCTCGCGACTACGCGCGCGACGTGCATCGCACCGTGGACGACCGCCCCTACGGCGGTGGGCCGGGGATGGTGCTGAAGGTCGAGCCGCTCGCGACCGCGATCACCGCGGCAGCAACGCGGCTGCCGGCCGGGAGTCCGCGGATCTACCTGTCGGCTCAGGGCCGGCGGTTCGATCAGGGCGAGGCGCGACGGCTGGCGGCGCTGCCGGGATTCTTGCTGCTCGCCGGGCGCTACGAAGGCGTCGACGAGCGGCTGGTGATGGAGGCGGTCGACGAGGAGCTGTCGATCGGCGACTACGTGCTGTCGGGCGGCGAGCTCGCGGCGCTGGTGGTCATCGACGCGACGGTGCGGTTGCTGCCCGGCGTGCTCGGCGACGCCGAGTCGGCCGAGCAGGAGTCTTTCGGCCGGGGGCTGCTCGACTGGCCGCACTACACGCGGCCGGAGGAGTGGCGCGGGCGGCAGGTGCCGCAGGTGCTGAGGGGTGGCGATCACGCCGCGATCCGGCGCTGGCGCCTGAAGCAGGCGCTCGGGCGGACCTTCGAGCGGCGTCCGGAGCTGATGGCCGGGCAGGAACTGAGCAGCGAGGAGCGCGGACTCCTCGACGAGTATCGAGAGGAACACGAGTCATGCAGAACAAAATCATCCAGGAAATTGAGAAGCGGCAGACGGCGCGCAAGATCCCGGAATTCGGCCCGGGCGACACCGTCATCGTCGAGGTCAAGGTCAAGGAAGGTGACCGCGAGCGCGTGCAGGCCTACGAGGGCGTGGTCATCGCGCGCAGCAACCGCGGCGTGAACTCGTCGTTCACCGTGCGCAAGATTTCGCACGGCGAGGGCGTCGAGCGCGTCTTCCAGACGTACAGCAAGGCGCTCGGCGGCATCACCGTCAAGCGTCGCGGCAACGTGCGTCGCGCCAAGCTCTACTACCTGCGCGATCGCTCCGGCAAGTCGGCGCGCATCGAAGAAAAGGTCTGAGCGGCCGCGCGCCCGGCGCGCGCGAGTTCGGTCGCCGGGGCCAGCGCGGACTCACATCCGGCTGGCCCCGCGTCGTTTGCGCCGGCTCCGGGCCAGCGGCCTCCGCGCCGGCCCGATACACTCTCTAGCGGGCGGCGCTGAGTTCCCGGCGCCGTTTCGGGAGTCAACATGGGCCTGCTGGGTCGGTTGTTTCAGCGTCTGTGGCGCATCCTCGACGGCCTGCGCAAGGTGCTGCACCTCGCGCTGCTGCTGTTCCTGTTCGCGATCGTCTGGGCCGCGGCCCGCCACCCGTTGCCGCTCGTGCCGGCACGCGCCGCGCTGGTCGTGCGGCCGGAAGGCCGGCTGGTTGAGCAGCTCACCGGCAGCCCCTTCGACCGCTCGCTCGGCCTGCTGACCGGCGACCACGAGCCGGAGACGCTGGTCCGCGACGTCGTCGAGTCGATTCATGTCGCGGCCAAGGACGGGCGCATCCTCGCGCTCGTGCTCGACCCGTCGCAGATGAGCGGCGCCGGTCTGACCAAGCTGCGCGCCATTGCTGACGCGGTGCAGGAGTTCAAGAAGAGCGGCAAGAAGGTGCTCGCCTACAGCCGCTACGCGAGCCAGGAGCAGTACTACCTGATGGCGCAGGCCGACGAGGCTTTCCTCGAGCCGACCGGCGCCGTCGGGGTGATCGGCTTCGCCGCCTACGGCCTGTACTTTCGCGATGCGCTCGACAAGCTCGGAGTTGAGGTGAACGTGTTCCGGGTCGGCACGCACAAGTCCTTCACCGAGCCCTACACGCGCCAGGACATGTCGCCGGAGGACCGCGAGCAGACGCAGGGCTGGCTGACGCCGCTGTGGCAAGCCTACGCGATCGGCGTCGAAACCGCGCGCAAGCTGCCGGCTGGAAGCGTCGACGCCTACGTCGCGGAGGCGGTGCCGGCGCTCAAGGCGGCCGACGGCGATGCCGGCCGGCTGGCCGAGGAGCGGCGCCTGGTCGACGGCCGCAAGACGACGCTCGAGTTCGAGCGCCTGCTGGTCGGCCTGGTCGGCGAGGACCACACGACGCACTCGTTCAACGCGATCGGTCACGCCGAATACCTGGCCGCCGCCCGTCCTGAGGCCGCGCTGACGCGCCATCCGGCCGGCGAGGTGGCGGTGCTGGTCGCCGCCGGCAACATCGTTGACGGCGAGCGGCCGGCCGGCGAGATCGGCGGCGACAGCTTCGCCGAGATCGTGCGCGGCGCGCGCTACGACGACGACGTCAAGGCGGTCGTCATCCGCGTCGACAGCGGCGGCGGCAGCATGCTGGCCTCGGAAGTCATCCGCCAGGAGATCGCCGCGCTGAAGGCGGCCGGCAAGCCGGTGGTGGCCTCGTTCTCGAGCGTCGCCGCCTCCGGCGGCTACTACATCGCGATGGACGCCGACGAGATCTGGGCGACCCCGACCACGATCACCGGCTCGATCGGCGTATTCGGCCTGGTGCCGACCTTCGAGAAGACGCTCGCCAAGCTCGGCGTCGCGAGCGACGGCGTCGCCACCTCCAAGCTGGCCGGCGCCATGAATCTCGAGCGCAGCCTGCCGGCGGAGGAGAAGGAACTGCTGCAGACCGGCGTCGCCCACGCCTATCGCGACTTCGTCGGCCGGGTCGCGAGCGCGCGCCACAAGACGCTGGCCGAGATCGAGCAGATCGCCGAGGGCCGCGTCTGGATCGCGCCGGATGCCGTGCGCTTCGGTCTCGTCGACCATCTCGGCGACCTCGACGCCGCCGTGCTCGCGGCGGCGAAGCGCGCCAAGCTCGCGCCCGGCAAGTACGAGGTGACGTTCCGCGAGAAGGAGCTGACCTGGCGCGAGCGGCTGCTGCGCGAGCTGCGCGCCGAGGGCGAGCTCGCGGTCCGCGGCCTCGGGCTGGCGCCGACGCCGCCGGCGGCGGCGGCGGTCGCGCGCGCCGTCGGCGCCTTCCAGCGCCAGCTGCGGGCGGTCGCCGCCTTCAACGACCCGCGGCACCTCTACAGCTACTGCGGCTGCGGCCTCGACTGAGCGCCCGCTCGGCCGCGGCTCAGCGGGCCCAGTCGAGGATGACCTTGCCGCTGCTGCCGGAGGCCATCGTCTCGAAGCCCTGGCGATAATCCTCGACGCCGAGCCGGTGGGTGATCACCGGCGAGATGTCGAGCCCGCTCTGCAGCATGCTCGCCATCTTGTACCAGGTCTCGAACATCTCGCGGCCGTACACGCCCTTGAGCACCAGCCCCTTGAAGATCACCTCGTCCCAGTGGATGCCGGTGTCCTCGGGCATGATGCCAAGCAGCGCGACGCTGCCGCCGTGGTGCATGGTGCGCAGCAGCTCGCGAAACGCCGACGGCACACCGGACATTTCCATGCCGACGTCGAAGCCTTCCTCCATGCCGAGGTCGCGCATCGCGCCGTCGAGCGTCTCGCTGCGCACGTCCAGCGCGCGCGAGGCACCCATGCGCCGGGCGAGCTCGAGCCGGTAGGGATTGACGTCGGTGATCACGACGTGGCGCGCGCCGACGTGGCGCGCGATCGCGGCCGCCATGATGCCGATCGGTCCGGCGCCGGTGATCAGCACGTCCTCGCCGACCAGGCTGAACGACAGCGCCGTGTGGGTCGCGTTGCCGAACGGATCCAGGATCGAGGCGATCTCGTCGCTGATCACCGCCGGTAGCTTGAAGACGTTCGAGGCCGGCAGCGACATGTACTCGGCGAAGCAGCCGGGCCGGTTGACACCGACGCCGACCGTGTTGCGGCACAGGTGCCGGCGGCCGGCACGGCAGTTGCGGCAGTAGCCGCAGGTGATGTGGCCCTCGCCGGAGACGCGATCGCCGACGGCGAGGCCGCGCACCTCGCTGCCGATCTCGACGATCTCGCCGCAGTACTCGTGGCCGACCGCCATCGGCACCTTGATCGTGCGCTGCGCCCAGTCATCCCAGTGCCAGATGTGCATGTCGGTGCCGCAGATCGCGGTCTTGCGCATCTTGATCAGCACGTCGTTGGGGCCGATGGTCGGCTCCGGCACGTCCATCATCCAGATGCCGGGTTCCGCCCGCGCCTTGACCAGTGCTTTCATGGGAGTCCCTCACCCGATGATGCCGAGCTCGCGCCCGGCGGTGGCGAACGCGCTGATGGCGCGCTCGAGGTCGGCACGCGTGTGCGCCGCGTTCATCTGCGTGCGGATCCGGGCCTGGCCTTTCGGCACGACCGGGAACGAGAAGCCGATGACGTACACGCCGAGTTCGAGCAGGCGGTCGGCCATGCGCCCGGCGAGGCTCGCCTCGCCGAGCATCACCGGGATGATCGGATGCTCGCCCGGCACCAGCGTGAAGCCGGCGGCGCTGAGCCCGGCGCGGAACAGCGCGGCGTTCGCGCGCAGCTGCGCGCGCAGCCCGTCGCCCTCGGCGACGAGGTCGAGGACCCGCAGCGTGGTCGCCGCGATCACCGGCGGCAGCGAGTTCGAGAACAGGTACGGCCGCGAGCGCTGACGCAGCCACTCGACCGCGCGCGCGCGGCCGGCGACATAGCCCCCGGCCGCGCCGCCGAGCGCCTTGCCGAGCGTGCCGGTCAGCAGGTCGATACGGCCGAGCACGTCGGCCAGCTCGTGGCTGCCGCGGCCCTTCGCGCCGACGAAGCCGGTGGCGTGCGAGTCGTCGACCGCGACCAGCGCGCCGTAGCGGTCGGCGAGCGCGCAGATCGCGGCCAGTGGCGCGAGCGTGCCGTCCATCGAGAACACGCCATCGGTGACGATCAGCCGCGTGCGCGCATCGCCTGCCTCCTGCAGGCGGGCCTCGAGCTCGGCTAGGTCGCGGTTAGCGTAGCGATACTTGCGCGCCTTGCAGAGGCGGATGCCGTCAATGATCGAGGCGTGGTTGAGGGCGTCCGAGATCACCGCGTCCTGTTCGCCGAGCAGTGTCTCGAACAGGCCGCCGTTGGCGTCGAAGCACGACGAGTAGAGGATCGCGTCGTCGGTGCCGAGGAACGCCGCCAGGCGCTGCTCAAGCTCGCGATGCACCGCGTGCGTGCCGCAGATGAAGCGCACCGAGGCCATGCCGTAGCCGTAGCGGTCGATCGCGCGGTGCGCCGCCTCGCGCACCGCCGGGTGCGAGGCCAGGCCGAGGTAGTTGTTGGCGCAGAGATTGACGAGCTCGCGGCCGTCGGCGCCGCGGATCAGCGCCGCCTGCGGCGAGCCGAGCAGCCGCTCGGTCTTGTACAGGCCCTGCTCACGCAGGCCCGCGAGCTCGTCGCCGAGCCGCTCGTAGAACGCCGTATCCATGTGCTTCGCCCAGCCGCAAAACGGGTCGCAAGTATAGGCAATAATGTCGGGCGCAGGGCCGGCCCGGCCGGCCGGCGGAGGACGCTCATGACGACTCGGCGAAACGCCGGCCGGCACGGCCGCACGGGCGGCGAGCTGACCGACGACGACGGCGACGCGCTGCGGCTCGACCGCTGGCTGTGGTGCGTGCGCCTCTACAAGAGCCGCTCGCTCGCGACGGCCGCGGTCGGCGGTGGCCACGTCCACCTCAACGGCGCGCGCGTCAAGGCGGCCCGCGCCGTCAAGCCTGGTGACCGGCTGACGGTGTCGCAGGACGGCCGCGAGCTCGAGCTCACTGTGCGTGCAATCCCGGCGCGCCGCGGACCGGCGCCGGAGGCGCGCGCTTGCTACGAGGAGAGCGCCGACAGCATCGCGCGTGGCGCGCGCCTCGGCGAGGCGCGGCGGCTCGCGGCACTGACGACGCCGCGGCCGCAGGGCCGCCCGGACAAGAAGGAACGGCGTGATCTGCTGGCCTTCGCGCGGCGCCAGGGACGCCGCTGAGCGCCGCGCCGGGCCTCAGTGCATCAGCGAGGCGAGGCGCCGCCGGCTGGCCGCGACCAGCTCATGCTCGTCGCCGAGCAGGGCGAACGCCGCCTTGAGCGCGCGCGGCAGCGCGCCACCGCCGAAGCGCGGCTCGGCGCGCATCAGTTCGAGCCAGGTCTCGACCGCGCCGGCATGCTCGCCGGCCAGGAATGCGCGCGCCGCGGTGGCGTGCCGCGCGGCGGTCGTGCCGGGCGCGCCGCCGGCGACGGCCGCCTGCGCCAGCTCGAGGCGCGCGCTGAGCGCGGCGACGCCGGCATCGCCGGCGACGCGGATCGGCGCCTCGGCGAGTCGCGCGGCGGCGTCGTCCAGCCGGCCGGCGTCGATCAGCACGCCGAGCAGCGCGAGGAAGTGCGGCGGCCGCTCCGGCTCGGTCGCGACCAGCCGCTCGAGCGTCGCGAGCGCCGCATCGAACTCGCCGCGGCCGGCCGCGGCGAGCGCCGCCTGCCGCTCGCGGTCGGCTGGGCGCTCGACGTGCCGGTCGAGCAGCGTGCGCAGCGCCGCCTCCGGCTGCGCCCCGACCAGCGCATCGGCGAGCTCGCCGCGCGTGAAGAGCGCGAGCGTCGGCAGGCTGCGCACGCCGTAGCGCGCCGCGAGCTCGGGCTCGGCGTCGGTGTCGAGCTTGACGATGTCGACGCTGCCTGCGTACTCCGCCGCGAGCCGCTCGAGGATCGGCGCCAGCGTGCGGCACGGCGCGCACCACGCCGCCCAGAAGTCGACCACCACCGGCAGGCTGAGCGATCGCTCGAGCACGACAGCGTCGAAGTCGATCGTGCTGACCGCGCGCACACCCGTTGCCGTTGCCGTTGCCGTTGCCGCCACACGCTGCTCCTGAGGCCTGTCGATCGCCAGCGTGCAGGCGGGCGCCGCGAGTATCAAGGGCTATCGGTCGCGTGGGATACTCGCCGCATGCCGAGGCCCGAGACGCCGCCTGTCGCCGCCGACGTCATCATTGAGCTCGTCGACCGGCCGGGCCGGCCCATCGTGCTGATCGAGCGGCGCTTCCCGCCGCCCGGCTGGGCGTTGCCGGGTGGTTTCGTCGAGCTCGGCGAGACGGTCGAGGCCGCCGCGGTGCGCGAGGCGCGCGAGGAAACCGGCCTCGCGGTCGAGCTCACCGGCCTGCTCGGCGTCTACTCGGACCCGGCGCGCGATCCGCGCGGCCACACGATCGGCATCGTCTACGTCGGCCGCGCGCGCGGCGAGCCGGCGGCGGGCGACGACGCCCAGAACGTCGCGGTCGTCGACCCGGCGCGGCTGCCGCCGCTCGCCTTCGACCATGGCCGGATCCTCGCCGACTACCTCGCCGGCGCTCGCCGCTGAGTGCGCCTGCCGCGCGTCAGTGCTCGGCGATCGGTACCGCGCGGGTCGACTTGACCTCTTCCATGACGACGTAGGTGTGGGTCTGCTCGACGCCGGCGATCGCCGCGAGCTGCTCGAGGAAGCGCCGGTAGGCGGCCATGTCGGCGGTGCGCACCTTGAGCAGGTAGTCGAAGCCGCCCGCGACCATATGGCACTCCTGCACCGGCTCGAGGCCGATCACGCCGTCGCGGAAGCGGTTGAAGACGTCCGGCGTGGTCCGGTCCAGTTGCACCTCGACGAAGGCGATCAACCCGGCACCGAGCAGCGCGGGGTCGAGGTCCGCGCTGTAGCCGCGGATGTAGCCGTCGCGCTCCAGGCGCCGCACGCGCTCGAAGCAGGGCGTCGGGCTCAGGTGCACGCGGCGCGCGAGCTCGGCAACCGACAGCCGGCCGTCATCCTGCAGCAGGGCAAGCAGGCGCCGATCGATCCGGTCCAGTGAGTCCGCCATCGGAGCGCCCCTTTGCAGGTGAAACGACTCTGTAGCATAGCTCAAAAAGATGAAACGCCTTCCGGGTCGCACATACAGTAGCCGGATCTTTCAGGGGGACTTCATGACGCCTTTTATCCGACCGGCGGCCGAATCGCTGGAGAGCACGGTCGCGGGCGCGATCAACCGCCTGTGGCTCGCCGACGAGGAGACCGTGCTGCGCGAGCTGCTGCCGCTCGCGCGCCTGGAGGCCCCGGCACGGGCCGAGATCAGCGCCCACGCCGCGGCGCTGGTCGAAGCGGTGCGCGGCGTGCGCGTCGACAAGACCGGCATGGACGCGTTCCTGCGCGAGTACGACCTGTCCTCGCAGGAAGGCGTGATCCTGATGTGCCTCGCGGAGGCACTGCTGCGGATCCCCGACGCGGTCACCGCCGACCGGCTGATCGCCGACAAGATCAAGGCCGGCGACTGGGCCTCGCACCTTTCCGACGGCGGTTCGCTGTTCGTCAACGCCTCGACGTGGGGGCTGATGCTGACCGGCCGCATCGTGCAGCCGGACGCCGGCACGCAGCGCGATCCGGCCGGCTTCGTGCGCAATCTCGTGGCGCGTGTCGGCGAGCCGGTGGTGCGCACGTCGATGCGCCAGGCGATGCGCATCCTCGGCCACCAGTTCGTGATGGGGCGGACCGCGGACGAGGCGCTCGAGCGGGCGGCGCAGGGCGCGAACGCGCGCTATCGCTACTCCTTCGACATGCTCGGCGAATCGGCGCTGACGATGGCCGATGCCGACCGCTACCTCGATGCCTACTCGCAGGCGATCGAGGCGATCGGCCGCGCGGCCCGCGCCGCGCGCTACGCGACGCCCGAGGCGGCGCCGTCGATCTCGGTCAAGCTCTCGGCGCTGCACCCGCGCTACGAGTTCGCCAAGCGCGAGCGCGTCCACGGCGAGCTCGCGCCGCGTCTGGTGCTGCTCGCCGAGCGCGCCGCGAGCGCGGGCATCGCGCTCACCGTCGACGCGGAGGAATCCGAGCGGCTCGAGCTCTCGCTCGAGCTGATCGAGCGCGTGCTGAACGCGCCGTCGCTGGCCGGCTGGCAGGGCTTCGGGCTCGCGGTCCAGGCCTACCAGAAGCGCGCCCCGGACGTCATTCGCTGGCTGGTCGCGCGCACCCGAAGCGCGGGCCGGCGGCTCAACGTCCGGCTCGTCAAGGGCGCCTACTGGGACAGCGAAATCAAGCGCGCACAGGAGCGCGGCCATCCCGGCTATCCGGTCTACACGCGCAAGCAGAGCACCGACGTAGCCTACCTCGCGTGCGCGAGCCTGATGCTCGATGCGCCGGACGTCGTCTATCCGCAGTTCGCGACCCACAACGCGCACACGGTCGCCAGCATCCTGCAGCTTGCGCGCAGCCGCGGCCGGGTATTCGAGTTCCAGCGCCTGCACGGCATGGGCGAGGAGCTGTACGGCATCGTCACCGACCCGGCGCGCGAGGGCGCGCCGTGCCGCGTCTACGCGCCGGTCGGCTCGCACGAGGACCTGCTGCCGTATCTGGTGCGGCGGCTGCTCGAGAACGGCGCCAATACCTCCTTCGTCAACCGCATCGTCGACTCGCGCCTGCCGGCGAGCGAGATCGCGGCTGACCCGGTGGCCTTCGTCGAGTCGCTCGCGACCGCGCCGCACCCGCGCATTCCGCTGCCGGCACGCATCTTCGGCGCCGAGCGGCCGAATTCCGAGGGCCTGAATCTCGCCGACGGCCGCGCGCTCGGCGAGCTTGCCCGCGCCGCCGCCGGCGCGCTCGCCGAGCCGCGCGCGGCGG
>JANYAE010000126.1 GCA_025355105.1 Pseudomonadota bacterium
GGCCTGACGCCGGCCAACGTCGCCGCCGCGATCGCCGCCGTGCGACCGTTCGGCGTCGACGTGTCAAGCGGCGTCGAGCGGGCGCCGGGACAGAAGGATCCGGGCCTGATCCGGGATTTCATCGCGGCCGCGCGCGCGGCCGCGGCACACTGATCGCGGCTTCTTCCGGGAGAGACGACGATGGCAACGGCACTTGAGTCAGGCGATGCGGGCGCGCTGCTGTCGCGCGAGCTGGCCGGGGACTTTCCGGATCTGCGCGGCCGCTACGGTCCGTACGGCGGGCGCTTCGTGCCCGAGACGCTGATGCCGGCGCTTGACCGGCTCGACGCCGGGGTCAGGCGCTGGCTCAAGGATCCGGCCTTCGTCGCCGAGCTCGAGGACCAGCTCACGACCTGGGTCGGCCGGCCGACGCCGCTGACCTACGCCGCGACACTGTCGCAGCGCTGGGGCGCCGAGGTGTACCTCAAGCGCGAGGACCTGGCTCACACCGGCGCGCACAAGATCAACAACGCGATCGGCCAGGCGCTGCTCGCCAAGCGGCTCGGCGCAATGCGCATCGTCGCCGAGACCGGCGCCGGACAGCACGGTGTGGCGAGCGCCGCCGCCTGCGCGCGCCTCGGCCTGCCGTGCACCGTCTACATGGGTGCGATCGACATCGAGCGACAGGCGCCGAACGTCGGGCGCATGAAGCTGCTCGGCGCGACCGTCGTGCCGGTCACGGCAGGCGATCAAACGCTGCGCGCGGCGATCGACGAGGCGCTGCGCGACTGGGTGTCGGACCCGAACGGCACTTACTACATGATCGGCTCGGTCGTCGGGCCACATCCGTACCCGTACCTGGTCCGCGAGCTGCAGGCCGTGATCGGGCGCGAGTCGCGTGCGCAGATGGCCCGGCAGGCCGGCGGACTGCCGCACGCCGTGTTCGCCTGCGTCGGCGGCGGCTCGAACTCGATCGGCATGTTCCATCCCTTCATCGGCGATCGCGACGTGCAGCTGGTCGGCGTCGAGGCCGGCGGCCGCGGACCGAAGCTCGGCGACAACTCGGCGACGCTGACGCTCGGCAGCCCCGGCGTGCTGCAGGGCTGCTACTCGATGCTGCTGCAGGACGAGAACGGCCAGATCCAGGAGACGCACTCGGTGTCCGCCGGCCTCGACTACCCCGGCGTCGGCCCCGAGCACGCGCTGCTGATGGCGGCCCACCGCGTGCGCTATGAGTACGCGACCGACGACGAGGCGCTTGAGTCGCTTGCCGAGTGCTGCGCGGCCGAAGGCATCATCACCGCGATCGAGAGCGCGCACGCCTTCGCCAGCGCCCGCAAGTGGGCGGCGACGCATCCGCGCGGACGGATACTGATTTGCCTGTCCGGACGCGGTGACAAGGACATGCCGACGCTGCAGAAGACGCTGCTGAAGGGGAAGCTGTGATGGCAGGTCAGATCAGCGGGTCGCGACCCGGCCACGAGGCGATCGGTGCGGCCATCACAGCGGCGAGCGCGCGCGGCGAGCCGGCGATCGTTGGCTTCCTGACCGCGGGCTTTCCGAAGCGCGAGCGCTTCCGCGAGGACCTCGCGCGGGTGGCCTCGGCGGCGGATGTCGTCGAGATCGGGGTCCCGTTCACCGACCCGATGGCCGACGGCATGACGATCCAGCGCGCCAGCCACGCGGCGCTCGCGCAGGGCGTGTCGCTGGCCTGGATTCTCGCCGAGCTCACCGCGCTCGCGCCGCGGCCGAAGGCGCCATTGCTCGTCATGAGCTACCTCAATCCGCTGCTCGCCTACGGCCTCGACCGCTTGCCGAGCGCGGCGCGCGCCGCCGGCATCGCCGGCGTGATCGTTCCGGACCTGCCGTTCGAGGAGTGCGCGGACCTCAAGCGCGCGCTCGAGGCCGAGGGCGTCGGGCTGGTGCAGATGGTGACGCCGGTGACCCCGCCGGAGCGCCTCGCGATGCTGTGCGCGGCGGCCCAGGGCTTCATCTACGCGGTGACCATGACCGGCACGACCGGCAAGAGCGTCGCGGTGCCGGACGACGTGCTCGAGTACCTGGCACGCGTCAAGGCGGTGGCGCCGATCCCGGTGTGCGCAGGCTTCGGCATCCGCGCGCCAGAGCAGGTCGCGCGGCTCAAGGGCCACGTCGACGGCGTCGTCGTCGGTTCCGCGCTCGTCGAAGTACTTGAGCGCGGCGACGATCCGGTCGCCTTCCTGAATGGACTGCGGACCACGCGCTGAGGAGCGATGCCGATGCACAAGAGCAGGCTCTGCGGCTTCATCATCGACTGTCAGACCGACGACCTCGATGCCGCGGCAGGCTTCTGGAGCGCCGCGCTCGGCATGCCGCAGCGGCGCCTCGTCGGTGCCGAGAACGAGGGCTACGTCGGGCTCGACGATCCGCTCGCGCGGCTGCACGTCGAGGTGCAGCAGGTGTCACACCCGAGCCGCGTGCACCTCGACATCGAGAGCGACGACGTCGACGCCGAGGTGCGGCGGCTCGAAGCGCTCGGCGCGACGCGCGTGCGTCAGGTCCACGACTGGTGGGTGCTCGAGGCGCCGACCGGACAACGGTTCTGCGTGGTACCGGCGCAGTCCGCGAATTTCGCGCGCGAGGCGCGTGACTGGCCGTGACGTGACTTTGGCTGATCGCTACGCGACACTTTGCGCATGTCGCGCGCTCACCTCCAGTCGTCGACGACTTGCTCCTCGGCAGTGGCCACCGGGCGCCGCCGCAGCGGTGCTTCGGCATCGGTCCGCATCGCGCGGATCTTCTGGCCGGCCGCGGGCACCTGCCTCGCAACGCCGCGCCTGCGGCGCGACCGCGCCGAGCGCCCGTGCGAGGGAGCCTGCGGCAGAGCCGATGGCCGCGATGACGAGGCCTGAGCGGTGGCCTCGGGCGCTGCGGGCGCATCGCTGGCGTGCCTCGTCGCAGTCCTCACGCTGAGCGGCTGCGCTACGTACCGCCTCGACGTCCCGAAACCGACCAGTTACGCCGTACCGGCCTCGGAGGACACGGCGCTGGGGCAAGCGCTCGCTCCGGCGCTCGCCGCCCATCCGGGCGAGTCGGCGTTCGCGCTGCTGCAGTACGGCGGCCTCGCGTTCCTCGAGCGCGCGGCACTCGCCGACCTCGCGGAGCGCTCGCTCGACGTGCAGTACTACATCTACGAGGATGACCGGTCCGGCGTCGTGCTGGCCGACCGGCTGCTCGCCGCTGCGCGTCGTGGCGTGCGTGTCCGGCTGCTGGTCGACGACAACAACCTGGTGAACAGCGAGGACCGGTTGGCGACCCTCGCCGGCCACAAGAACATCGAAATCCGGGTCTTCAACCCGTACCGCAACCGCGTCCGCTGGATGCGGCCGCTCGAGCTCGTCACCAGCTTCGGCCGCGTGCAGCGCCGCATGCACAACAAGATCTTCGCCGTCGACGCGCAGCTGGCGGTGATCGGCGGGCGCAACATCGGCGACAACTACTTCGACCTGCACCACAGCGTCAACTTCAGCGATCTCGAGCTGCTCGCCGCCGGCCCGATCGCGCGCGCCGCCGTCAGCAGCTTCGACGACTACTGGAACAGTGCGTGGGCGGTGCCGATCGAGGCGTTCCTCGGGCGTGCGCCGACCGAGGCGGAGGCGGACGCGGTGGCGGCGGAGATTGCGCGCCAGGCGCTCGCGGTCGACGAGTTCCGCGACAGCTACGCGCCGGTGCTGGCGCAGGTGCGCGCCCTGGTTTACGGCGCCGACTTCCGCTACTGGGGCGAGGCCGAGCTACTGGTCGACCCGCCGGAGAAGATCGACGAGAGTCGCCGCGCGGCGTCGCCGCTCCTCGGTCGCGCCTACGCGCTGTGGCGCGGCGCGGCGCGCGAAGTGCTGATGGAGTCGGCATACCTCGTGCCGCTGAAGGAGGGCGCCGACCTGATCGCGGAGCGGGCCCGCGCCGGCATCCGCGTGCGCGTGCTGACCAATTCGCTCGCGTCCACGGACGTGCTGCCGGTGCACGCCGGCTATGCCAAGCGGCGGCGCGCGCTGCTCGCGGCAGGCGTCGAGCTGTACGAGTTCCAGGCGGATGGGCGGCGTCGCGCCGGTGAGCGGCGCTATTTCCGGCGTCGAGCGAGCGGCAGCTCACTGCACTCGAAGGTGATGGTCATCGATCGCGAGCTGACCTGGGTCGGCAGCTTCAACATCGATCCACGCTCGGCGCTGCTCAATACCGAGCTTGCCGTCGTCGTGCGCAGTGCGGCACTCGCAGAGGCCACTGCACGCCTGATCGAGGGCGACCTCGCACCCGATCGCGCCTGGCGAGTGTCGCTAGAACCCCCAGGCGCGCGCGCCGGGCGGCTGCGCTGGACCGGCGAGCGCAACGGCGCGCTGGTCGTCGTCAGCGGCGAGCCCGGGGCCAGCGTCCTGCAGCGCGTTCTCGCCGGGATGATCCGCTGGATCCCCGGCGTCGACCGCATCCTCTGAGGCTGCGGTCAGGTCACGCCGGGCGCTATGCTGCGGCTCGCTCGTTCTGGAAAGCGTCCTGATGAACCTCGGCACCGTCCACGTCGCGTCGCGTTTCTGCGGACCCGCCGAATCCGGCAACGGCGGCTACGTCGCCGGCCTGCTCGGCGCATTCTCGCCGGAGGCGCTGGAGGTGCGGCTGCGCCTGCCAACGCCGCTCGGCGTGCCGCTCGCGGTCGTGGCCGCCGAGGACGGCGTCCTTGAGCTGCGAGACGGTGAGCGGCTGATCGCGACTGCGACGCCGGCGGCGCTCGAGCTCGAGGTGCCAGGCGCAGTGCCGCTCGCGGCCGCGCTCGAGGCGGCGTCGGTGTGGCGCGGGGCCCGCGAGCACGTTTCGCCGCAATGCTTCGTCTGCGGTCCCGGACGCAGCGACGGCCTCGGCCTGACGCCGGGACCGCTGCTGCACGAGGGCCGCGCCTGCGTGGCGACGCCGTGGCAACCGGATGCCTCGCTTGCCGGTACCCGTGGCCGCGTCCGCCCGGAATTTCTGTGGGCCGCGCTCGACTGCCCGGGCTACTTCGCCGTCGTGTCGGATTCGCGAACGCTGCTGGTCGGCAGCTTCACCTGCCAGGTCGATGACGTGCTCGCGGTCGGCGAGCGCTGCGTCGTGCTCGCCTGGTCGCTCGGCGGCAAGGGGCGCACCTTTCGCGCCGCGACCGCGCTGTACGGCGACGACGGGCGCTGCGTCGCACGGGCCGTCGCGCTCTGGATCGAACCACGCGCAAGGTCGGAGTAGAGGATCGCGGATCGGCGCACGGCGGCGCGGGTTAGCGGGTCAGCGGGACGACACGCTGAGCGGCGGATCAGTCACGACGTCATCGTTGCGCATCAGGCCGCTGTTCAGCGCGAAGCGCGTCACTTCGGCGACGTTGTGCAGGCGCAGCTTGCGCATCAGGTTGGCGCGGTGCTTCTCGACCGTCTTCACGCTGCGGTTCAACACCAGCGCGATGCGCTTGTTCGACAGGCCCTGTGCAATCATGCCGAGGATTTCGCGCTCGCGACCCGTCACGCCGGACACCATCGGCGCGACCGGCTGCTGCTCGCCGAGATAACTGCGCACGACGCGCGCCGACGAACGCGGGCACAGGTACCGCTGGCCGTCGAGCACCGTCCGAATGCCCTGGATCAGTTCCAGCCGCGTGGCGTCCTTGAGCACGTAACCCTCCGCGCCGGTCGACAGCGCGGCGCGGATGTACTCCTCGCTGTTGTGGACCGTGAGCACGATCAGTCGCGCGGCCGGGCAGCGGTGCCGGAATTCGATGATGCCCTGCAGCCCGCTGCTGCTCGGCAGCGAGATGTCCGAGATGATCAGGTCCGGCTTGAGCGTCTGGACGAGTTCGACGCCCTCGGCGATCGTCCCGGCCTGACCCACGACTTTGAGGTCGCCTTCCAGTTCGATCAGTGCGCTCAGTCCCTCGCGCAAGATCGCGTGGTCGTCGACGAGCACGACCCGCCCGGGGCGTGTCAGCGACGTCGTGATGCGGCGCGAGTCCTCAAGCGCACTGGCGTTGCCGCCGGTTCGGTGAATCGGCAATCGAGCGTCCATCGCCATGACGTCCCCTTCTCGATCGTGCCATATCAGTTGTTGTGCAGCAGATCCCCTATACCGATAAGGGATTCCTCTATATGCGGCCTGTGCCCTGCAATTGTCTTCGAAATACGACATAAGCTGGCACGATATTGCGAATTCCGTGACCTGCGTCAAGGAATCGGCCGCTACGTATTCAAAATGTCCAGTACGTTTACTGTACACGCTTCTCCGTCTGCCTACACGGTCCACCTACCTAGACCATGACGGTGCGCGGCCTACAGTCGGTGTGATGCGAATTTCCGTCCTGCTTGCCCTCGCACTGGCGTGCCTCGCGCACGGCTCCGTGGCGCGCGCGGATATCTACGCCTACACCGACCGTGCCGGTGTGACCCATTTTTCGAACGTGCCGAGCGATGGCCGCTTCGTGCGCATTCTCGAAGAGCCCGTCGAGGTCGCGAGCGCCGCGCCGCCGCCGGTGCCCCGCGAGCCGCGGCAGCGCGCCGCGGCTTACGCCTCGATGATCGACACCGCGGCGCGTGGTGCCGCGCTGCACCCGGCGCTGCTGCGCGCGGTGATCAGCGTCGAGTCGGCCTTCGATACGCGCGCGGTGTCGCGCGCCGGTGCGCAGGGTCTGATGCAACTTCAACCGGCGACGGCGCGTCGCTACGGCGTCGTCAACCCCTTCGATCCTGCTGAGAACCTGCGCGGCGGCGCGCGCTACCTGAGCGACCTGCTCAAGCGCTACAACAACAATCTGGTGCTGGCGCTCGCGGCCTACAACGCGGGCGAGGACGCGGTTGACCGCTACGGGCGCCAGGTGCCTCCCTATCGCGAGACCCGCGAGTACGTGCCGGCCGTCCTCAAGCTCTACGCCAAGCTGCGGACCGAAGCTGCCCGGGCGACCTAGGGCGGCTACGCAGGAACCCTACGCGGGCTACTCGGTAGCCAGCAAGGGGCGTACCGCGCCCGCCGACTGTCGCCGTCGGCGACGCTCACCGCACGATTGAGACTCGTTCGCCTACGGCGGGGTCCAGCATCGTGCAGCGAGTTGTTGCCTTAGTGAGGCGCATGACGGCCGCATTCGAGTCGGCCGTGACCTTGCGCACGCTGGCCGACGTCGCGGCGCGCGCCATCACCGAACTGTTCCCGGCGTCCTCGGTCGTCGTTTTCGAACGCGATGCGCACCTCAATGTGGTCCGGGCCATTGCCGGCGCCCGGATTCCGACGGTCTGGCAGATGCGGGCCGTGCAGCTGACCGACGTGCCGCTGATCGCAGAGGCGCTGCGCTCGCAGGATCGCCTCGTCCACGGCTCCGCCGTGCACCGTGACGGCCCACCGGACAGCACATCTTTTGCGCCCGGCCGCCTGCACGCCATCTGCGCGGCGGTCCCGGATGCCACCGAGCCGCTGTACGCCTTGATGTTTCTCGCGCCGCCGGCCGACGGCGCCGAGGCACAGGCCCGCGAGGCCGTGCTCGAGACCGCACGCCAGCTGCTGGCCGCGACCAGTGCCGCCGGCGGCGCCGGCCGCTCGCGGACGCTGGCGGCGATCCACCGCGCCAAGCGCGAATGGGAGCAGACCGCGGACGCGCTACCGGACGTGGTCGGGCTGATCGACGCGCGGCGGCGGGTCGTGCGCATCAGCCGTGCGCTCGAGCGCTGGTCGCTGGGCGATGTGCGCGACGCGATCGGCCGCGATCTGCACTCCGTCCTGCACCCCGGCTGCGGCCGTGGGAGCTGCGCCTTCAACAGCGCATTCGATGCGGCGGTCATCGCACTGGCCGACAGGCCGCTGGTCACCTTTGAACTCGCGGATCCGGTGCTGGAGCGCGACCTCGTCGTCGTTCTCAACGCGGCCCCGGAGCCTGACGGCGAGGTGCCGAATGCGCCCTGGCGACGGATCGCGTTCGTGGTCCTCAACGTCACCTCGCTGCGCCGTACCGAGCGCGAGCTGACGGCGCTGACGCGGACCCTCGAGGAGCGGATCGCGGACCGGACCGGAGCGCTGTCGCGCGCCAACGACGCGATGCGCGCGGAGGTGAACCGGCGGCATGCCGCGGAGAATTCGCTGCGCGCGTCGAAGCGCGAGCTCGAACTGCTGGCCGACCAACTGCGAAACGCCGAGGAGGTCGAGCGCAAGCGCATCGCCCAAGACCTGCACGACTCGGTGGGTCAGGGCCTCAGCGCGATGAAGTATTCGCTGGAGCGCGCCCAGGTGCTGGTGCGCCGGCACGAGCCGCGCGCCGCCGCGGAAGTGGTCGAGGCGGTGGTGCAGCGCGCGCAATGCCTGATCGACGAAGTGCGGTCCATCTCGATGAATCTGCGCCCGGCCGTGCTCGACGACCTCGGCGCGGCCTCGGCGGTGCGCAGCTTCTGCCGCGAATGGCACGACGTGTACAACGAAATCTCGATCGAGACGGACATCGCGATCTCGGACGCCGAGATTCCCGGCCTGCTGGTGACCAACGTCTACCGGGCGGTGCAGGAGTCGCTCAACAACGTCGCGCGACACGCCGCCGCGCAGCACGTTCGCGTCGCGATGCGGATCAGCGACGGCTCGTTGATCGTCACCGTCGAGGACGATGGCACCGGCTTTGCCATCAGCGGCGATGTCCGGCGGCTGATCGATCGCCCGGACCTGAGCGGCTTGCGAGGGCTCCGAGATCGGGCCGAGCGCAGCGGCGGGACCTGTCAGGTGGTCAGCGCTCCAGGACGCGGCACGACCGTGCAGCTCGAATGGCCAATCGCCCCCGGCTACGCCGCGCGCGCGGTGGGCGCCAGCGTCAACTGAGGCCCTGCGACGGGGCCCGCCGCGCGAACACTGGCCGCCTACTGTGAAACCCTAGTGCCGGCTACCGGGAAATGCGCGGAGAGGCACCCTCAACTGCCGACTGTCGGTGCCGGGCATACCGGCGGCAGTATTCGTACAAGCCGCAATCGGTCTGGCGCGGCGTCAGGCGACGGGAGAGAACCATGAACGGCAGGCACCAAGTGGGGTCGCGGGCGTCGCGCGGCTTCACGCTGCTCGAGCTGCTCGTGGTGATGGTCATCATCGGCCTGCTCGCCGGATTCGTCGCACCGCGCTACTTCGCGCAGGTCGGGAAGTCGCAGGTCAAGGTCGCCAAGGCGCAGATCGACGCGCTCGACAAGGCGCTCGACCAGTTCCGCCTCGACGTCGGCCGTTACCCGACGACCGAGGAAGGGCTGCAGGCGCTCGTCGCGCAGCCCAGCGGCGAGCAGGCCTGGGCCGGGCCCTACCTGAAGAAAGGTGTTCCGGCGGATCCGTGGGGGCGGCCGTACCTCTACCAGCAGCCCGGCACGCACGGCGGCGACTTCGACCTGCTCTCCTACGGCAAGGACGGCCGCGCTGGTGGTACCGGCGAGGACGCCGACGTCACCAACTGGTAACACATGCGCTTTCGCATCACCGCCCTTGACGCCGTCCATGCCACCGCGATCTTCGAGATGGACGCGACCGACGAGCGCGACGCGCGCCGCCAGGCGCTGGCACGCGGCCTGCGCGTGCTGTCGATCGATGCCGCGCGGATCTGGGGCGCGCGCCGCGCGCGCCTCGCGCTGGTGCCCTTCAGCAACGAACTCGTCGCGCTGCTCGAGGCCGGGCTGACTCTCGTCGAGGCGATCGACGCGCTGACCGAAAAGGAACGTGATGATGCGATCCGCAGCGTCCTCGAGGGACTGCGCCGCCGGCTGTACGAGGGCCAGAGCCTTTCGGTCGCGCTGAGCGAGTTCCCGAGCAGCTTCTCGGCGCTGTACGTCGCGACCGTCCGCGCCAGCGAGAAGAGCGGCGCGATCGCCGAGGCCCTGCGCCGCTACGTCGCCTACCAGGAGCAAATCAATCTCCTCAAGAAGCGCCTGATCAACGCCTCGATCTATCCGGCGGTGCTGCTCGCCGCCGGCAGCCTGGTCGTGCTGTTCCTGGTCGGCTACGTGGTGCCGCGCTTCTCAGGCATCTACGAGGAGATGGGCGGTGAGCTGCCGTTCGCCTCGCGGATGCTGATGCAGTGGGGCCGGCTGCTCGACGCGCACGGCGTGGCGATCCTGACCGGCTTCCTGCTCAGCGCCGGGCTGCTGGCGTACGCCGCGATGCGCCCTGCCACCCGCGTTGCCGCCGGTCAAGCGCTGCTGCGCATTCCCGCGCTCGGGCGCCAGGCGCAGCTCTACCAGCTGGCGCGTCTGTATCGCACGGTGGGCATGCTGCTGCGCGGCGGCCTGCCGGTCGTGACGGCGTTCGATATGACCCGCGGCCTGCTTGCGGTCAGTGCCCAGCCGCGGCTCGCCGCCGCGACACGCGCCGTGCGCGAGGGCCGCTCGCTGACCGATGCGCTGACCGCGCAGGGGCTGACGACGCCGGTCGCCGAGCGGATGCTTCGGGTCGGCGAGAAGAGCGGCAACATGGGCGACATGATGGAACGCATCGCTGCGTTCTACGACGAGGAGCTGTCGCGCTTCGTCGACGTCGCGACCCGACTGATCGAGCCGGCGATGATGGCGGTGATCGGCCTGATCATCGGCGCGATCGTCGTCCTGATGTACTTCCCGATCTTCGAGCTCGCCGGGAGCGTCCGATGAGCGCCGTCGCTGACGTGCTGCTCGCGGCGTCGGCGCCACTGGTGCCGCAACTGAGCGACGATTCCGTTCGCGCCGCGCTCGATGCGGCGACCGCGACCGGACGCAGCCCGTTTGCCGTGCTGGCGGAGACCAGCGGCCTCGATGCCGAGCGACTGGCGCAGGCGCTCGGCGCCAAGTTCCAGTATCCGGTGCTCGACGGCCCGACACTGATGAGCCTGCGCCCGGACTTCGCGCTGCTCGGCCCGGCCGACGCGACCCGTCGCGGCTGCGTCATCGTTGAGCGCGATGGCGAGCGCCTCGCCGTGATGGCGGATCCTTTCGACGCCACATTGCGGCCGTGGCTCGAGCTTAAAGTGCAGCAGCCGCTGTCCTGGTGCCTCGCCGCCGCCGGCGAGATCACGGCACTGGTCGCCAAACACGAGCAGGACCTGCGGGCGATGGACTCCGCCGCGGTCCAGTCTGGCAGCGAGCTCGCACTCGACGGCGACGTCGAAAACCTCTCGTTCGCGACCATCAGTGCGGACTCGAGCCCGGTCGTCAAGCTGGTGCACTCGACCGTCTACGACGCGCTGCGCGCCGGCGCTAGCGACATCCACCTCGAGACGCGACCGGGCGGGCTGTCGGTGCGCTATCGCGTCGACGGCGTGCTGGTCCACGTCGCGACCCTTGGTGGCAGCGATCTCTGTGAGCAGGTGATCTCGCGCGTCAAGGTGATGAGCGAGCTCGACATCGCCGAGCGACGCGTGCCGCAGGACGGCCGCTTCAAGCTGGCACTGAAGGGCCGGCCGATCGACTTTCGCGTCTCGGTGATTCCGAGCGTCCACGGCGAGGACGCGGTGCTGCGCATCCTCGACAAGCAGACGCTGACGGACGAGCTCAAGGGACTGCGGCTCGACGCGCTCGGCTTCGATGCCGACGTCGTGCGCCGGATCCGTCGGCTGTCGCAGCTGCCCTACGGCATGCTGCTGGTCACCGGGCCGACCGGGAGCGGCAAGACCACCACGCTGTACGCGGCGATCTCGGAGACCAACACCGGCCACGACAAGATCGTCACGATCGAGGATCCGGTCGAATATCAGCTGCCGGGCGTGCTGCAGATTCCGGTGAACGAGAAGAAGGGCCTCACCTTCGCGCGCGGCCTGCGCTCGATCCTGCGCCACGATCCGGACAAGATCATGGTCGGTGAGATCCGCGATCCCGAGACCGCGCAGATCGCGATCCAGTCGGCACTCACCGGCCACCTCGTCTTCACGACCGTTCACGCCAACAACGTCTTCGACGTGCTCGGTCGCTTCGCGCACATGGAGGTCGACGCGTACGCATTCGTCTCGGCCTTGAACGGCATCCTGGCGCAGCGCCTGGTGCGCGTCATCTGCGAGCAGTGCGCCGAGCCGACCCAGCCGTCGCCGGAGCTGATCGCGCAGTCCGGTCTGCTGATGCCGGCCGTCAGCGACTGGCATTTCCGCGGCGGCCGGGGCTGCGCCCACTGCCGCGGCACCGGCTACAAGGGCCGCAAGGCGATCGGCGAGCTGCTGGTGCTGAACGACGAGCTGCGCGAGGCGATCGTCGCGCGCGCTCCGGCGCGGCGCCTCAAGGAGCTGGCCGAGGCGGCCGGTTCCCGGCTGATGCGCCCGGCGGCACTTGACCTCGTGCAGCGGGGCATCACCACTCTCCTGGAGGCCAACCGTGTCACCGCTATGGCGTGACGAGATCGCCATCTACCTCGCGCCGCGCAAGATCGCGCTCGCGCGACGCGAGCGCGGCCTCAAGCCGCGCCTCGGCGCGACCACCGAGATCGCTGTGTCCGGCGGTCACGTCGGCGACTTTCGCCCGGCGCTGGCGCGCCTCGCCGAGGTGCTGGCCGAACCCACCTGGCACGACGCGACCGCGCGGGTCGTGGTCGCCGATCCGTGGGCGCGCTACGGCATCGTGCCGTGGCCGACGGCCCGCCTCGACGCCGACGGCCGCCTGACGCATGCGCGCTACGTCCTCGCCGACACCTTCGGCGACGGCGTCGCCGACTGGGCGGTGACACTGGCCGACACGCCACCGGGCAGAGCCTACGTCGCTTGCGCGATGCCGACCGCGCTGCACACCGCGCTCGAGGACGTGCTGGTCACGGCCCGCCTGAAGCTGGTGTCGCTGCAGCCGCAGCTCGTGGTCGCGTTCAATGCCTGGCGGCACCGGCTGCCGGCTGACGACGCGTGGTTCGTGAGCC
Source organism: Pseudomonadota bacterium (assembly GCA_025355105.1). Taxonomy (GTDB): domain Bacteria; phylum Pseudomonadota; class Gammaproteobacteria; order Steroidobacterales; family Steroidobacteraceae; genus CAIKZZ01. The sequence continues at coordinate 12,823 of JANYAE010000126.1, forward strand.
TCGACGATGGCTCGCTGTCGGCGGTGCACCTCAGCAACGGCGCGTGGGACCGGGTCCACACCGCGCGACTGTCGGCGGACTGGATGGTCGAGCTCGAGCGCCTGCAGACCTTCGGCCGCCTGACGCGGGCCGCGGGCGGCGTCGGCCGGATGCTCGTCGACGCCCCGATCTGGATGCGGCAGGGTGCCGCGGCGGGCGCTGCGGGCCTGGAGTGGCTCGCCGACGACGGCACTGGCGCTGATCAGACCCACGAGCTGGCGTTGCTGCAGCGGGTGTACGCGTGAACAGACCGCGTCCGCTGCGACTCGACTTCGTGGCGCCGGTGCACCGCGCGCCGGCGGCAGGCATCGCGATCGGCTTCGCTGGCGTCGCCGCCGCGGTCGCCGTCGGCCTCGCGTTCAACGGCCAGCTGCTCGAGCGCGGGCGCATCGACGCCGAGCTCGGCTCGATCAAAGTGACGCCGCGGACGGTGAATCCGGCGGTAGCGAAGTCGGCCGAGGAGGCCGAGCTGATCGGGCGCGAGCTGTCGGTGCCCTGGTCGGCGCTGCTCGCGGAACTCGAAGTGGCGAGCCGGGACTCGGCCTCGACGATCGCGCTGCTGCAGGTCGAACCGGACCCCGCCAAGCACACGGTCCGGATCACCGCCGAGGCGCGCTCGCTGCCCGACGCGCTCAGCTACCTCGAGCGCCTGCAGCAGAGCAAGATGCTCCGCTACCCGATGCTCGAGAGCCACGAGCGCCGCAAGGACGACGCCGAGCACCCGTTCCGCATCAAGCTGGCCGCCGAGTGGCGCACGTGAGCGAGATCCGCAACAGCGCCGCGCCGGTGGCTATCGGCGCGACCGCCGCGGCGCCGCGCGCCGCGCTGCCGGCGACGCGCCGCTCAGACGCGCTCACGCCGGTACGCCGTTTCAGCGCGCGGCTGTCGAGGGAGTGGCTGCCGCATCTCGCCTGGTCGGTCGGCCGCACCGGCCGACCCGGTCTCGTCGGCATCGCACTGCTGGCCGCGAGCGTCGTATTCCTGCTGTCGACCCATCTCAAGATCGTCGACGAGGTGCAGTCGCTGCGCGCCGATCTGGCCACGGCGCGCCAGCAGTCGACGCTGGCGCCGCGGCAGGCGCCGAGCGATCCGCTGCGCGCGCTGGCCGGACTGCCGACCCGTGCCGAGATGCCGGCGCTGCTCGGTGCGCTCCTCAAGCAGGCCGACGCCGCTCATCTGACGCTCGATACGGGCAAGTACGAGACGAGCACGACCAAGACCGGCAGCGTCGTGCGCTACAACATCACCTTCCCGGTCGTCGGACCCTACCCGCAGGTCCGCAAGTTCATCGACAGCACGCTCGAGTCGATGCCGGCCGTCGCGATCTCGGACCTGGCATTCGAGCGCAAGTCGATCGGCGACTCAACCGTTGAGGCCCACATCCGGCTGACGATCTTCACGAGGGCCGCGCCGTGAGCAGTGTCCGCCTCGTTCCGGCGTGGAAGGCGATCGCGCTGCCAGCTATGCCCACCCGCCGCATGCGGCGTCGCCTGCTGCTGCTTGTGCTGCTCGCCGCGGCTGCCGCGACCGCGGCGCTGTTTGCGGGTGGCGTGATCCCGAAGCCCGGCGCGCAGCGCCAGGCGCCGGACGCCGAACTGGCCGCCGCGCGCGCGCGCGCGGTGGCGAAGGCCAAGGCGAACGCCGACCGGAAGGCGCCGGCCCCGGCGGCGCGACCGGTCGCGAGCCGAACGGCCGACGCCTCGGAGTCCGCGGCATTGTTCGCGAGCCACTCCTGGTACATCGCGCCGCCGCCGCCGCCGGCGATCAAACCGCCGCCGCCGCCGCCGCCGACGGCGCCGCAGTTTCCGTATAGCTTCCTCGGCAGCTACCTGCAGACGGGCGGTGCGGCCGTCTACTTCCTCGCCCGGGGCGATCGCGTGGTCGACGCACGCGTCGGCGATCGCCTCGATGGCGTCTACGAATTCGAGAGCGCCGCAACCGGCCAGCTCGTGTTCAATTACCTGCCGCTCAACATCCGGCAGGCACTAGCGACCGGAGCCAACCCGTGATCTCGAAGCTCAAACGCCTCGGCGTGCTGCTACTGTTTGCGTTGCTCACCAGCTGCGCCGCGGACCGCATCCACCACGAGGGCTTGGCGGCGCTTGACCGCGGCGCCTATGAAGAGGGCGTCGCGAAACTCGAGGAAGCGGTCAAGACCGATCCCGGCAATCTCGAGTTCCGCCTCGATCTGCGCGCCCGCAAGGAGGCGGCGGTGCAGCGCCTGATCGCGGACGCCGACAACGCGCGCGCCAGCGGCCGCGCCGACCTGGCGCAGACGACCTATCACCGCATCCTGGCCCTCGAGCCCGGCAACGAGCGCGCGCGCCGCGGCCTCGAGGGCGTCGAGGGCGACAAGCGCCACGCCGAGCGCACCGCGAAGGCCGAGCAGCTTTTCAAGTCGCACCAGCTGGAGCTGGCCGAAGGGGAGGTCCGCGCGGTACTTGCCGAGGACCCGAGCTTCGGCCCCGCGGCCTCGCTCGCCGCCCGGATCGACCTCGCGCGCGGCCCGGTCAACGCCTCGCCGCGCCTGAAGGGAGCCGACAGCCGGCCGGTGACGCTGCAGTTCCGCGATGCGCCGACCAAGATGGTGTTCGAGGTGCTGGCGAGGCAAACGGGCATCAACTTCATCTTCGACAAGGACGTGAAGTCCGATACCAAGACGACGATCTTCGTCAGCCAGGTGCCGGTTGAATCGGCGATCGACCTGATCCTGACGCAGAACCAGCTGGCGCGGCAGGTGCTGTCGGAGAACATGGTGCTCGTGTACCCGAACACGCCGGCCAAGCACAAGGACTACCAGGACGAGATCGTCCACACCTTCTACCTGACCAACGCGGCGCCGAAGGACGTCGAGTCGATGCTGAAGACCGTGCTCGCCGCGAAGACGCTGTTCGTCGACGACCGTTCCAGCACGATCGTCATGCGTGACACGCCCGAGCACGTGCGCATGGCCGAGAAGCTGGTCGCGTCGCTCGACGTCTCCGAGCCCGAGGTCATGCTCGAGGTCGAAGTCGTCGAAATCACGCGCAGCCTGCTCGACCAGATCGGCATCAACTACCCGACCGGCGTCAGCGCCTCGCTCGCGCCGACCAGCGGTACCACCGGCGGCACCGGCACGGTCGCCACGAACGCTGCGACCGTGCCGCTGGAGACGCTCAATCACATCAATCCGAATACGATCCTGATCTCCGCCTCGTCGCTGACCGCGAGCGTCGACCTCAAGAAGACGACCAGCCTTGGCAACGTGCTCGCCAGCCCGCGCATCCGCGCCAAGAGCAGGGAGAAGGCCAAGATCCTGATCGGCGACCGCGTTCCGGTGATCACGCAGGGCACGACGTCGACCGTCGGCGGCGCGTTCGCGACCAGCAACGTGCAGTATCTCGAGGTCGGCCTCACGCTCGACGTCCAGCCGACCGTGCACCTCGACGGCAACGTCTCGATCAAGCTCGGCCTCGAGGTGAGCTCGATCACCGACACCGTCGACGTCGGCACCACCAAGGCCTACAAGATCGGCACGCGCAACGCGAACACGGTGCTCGAGCTGAAGGACGGCGAGACCCAGGTGCTCGCCGGGCTCATTCAGGACAGCGACCGGCGCAGTTCCTCGCACATTCCGGGGCTCGGCGACCTGCCGTTCATCGGCAGGCTGTTCGGCTCGAACGGATCGACGGTCGACAAGAACGAGATCGTGCTGTCGATCACGCCGCGGATCATCCGCGCGCAGAGCCGCCCCTCGAGCGAAATGACCGAGTTCTGGTACGGCACGGAGTCCGGTACGCGCGCGGCGCCGTTCGTCAACGGCGCAATGAGTGCCGCGCCGAGCGCCGGCGGCCCGCCGGTGCCGGCCGGTGGCGTGAGCTTCAACTCGGGCGTCAGCGCGATCCAGGCGGCCATGCCGCCGCCGGCCGTCGTCCGCCCGGCACCGGTGCGGCTCGACTCCGCCGTGAGCGCGCCGGCGGTTGCCGGCGCCGCCGATGCAGTGGCCGAGACGGCCAGCGCCGCAGCCGACGGCGCGACCGCGCCGGCCGCGAAGTCCGCACCACCGCCGGGCAAGCCCGTCATCACCATCGACGGACCTGACACGGCCAAGATGGGCGAGGAAATCAGCGTCGCCGTGCGGCTGGCCGCCGCGGAGGCGCTAGGCCGCGTGCGTGCGCAGGTGCGCTTCGACGCCGGCGTGCTGCAGCTCGTCAGCGCCGAGCCCGGTGACCTCGCCGCCGCGGCGGATTCGCCGAAATTGGATCTGAAACCGGGCGGAGTCCAGCTCGACCTGGCGGGGACGGCGGATGCCCCGGTCGCGGGCGGCGGCACGTTGCTCAACATGCGCTTTCGAGTGGTCGCCGCGCGACCGGTCGCGATCGCGTCGCAGGTCGTGCTCGTCGGCGCCGACGGCGTCGCGATCGCTTCGACACCGACGACACCGCTCAAGATCGCGATCACGCCGTAGCGCCCGGCGCCCGAGCACGGTACCGATCTCCATGCAGAGCCGCGGCTTCACGATCATCGAGCTCGTGATCACGATCGCGATCGTGGCGCTGCTGGCGACCGCCGTGCTGCCGTCGGCGCAGCTCGTCTTCCAGCGGCAGCGCGAGACCGAGCTCAAGGAGTCGCTGCGCACGATCCGCACGGCGATCGACGCCTACAAGCGCGCCTTCGACGAGGGCCATATCAAGAAGGACATCGACAAGACGGGCTACCCGCCGGATCTCAACGTGCTGGTCGACGGTGTCGAGGACGTCACCAACCCGAAGGAGGGCGTGAAGCTCTACTTCCTGCGCCGCATTCCACGCGATCCCTTCTGGCCGGATGGCACGACGCCGGCCGCGGACACCTGGGGACTGCGCTCCTACGCGAGCCCGCCGGATGACCCCCAGCAAGGTGCCGACGTCTACGACGTCTATGCGCGCTCCGCGAAGAGCGGACTGAACGGAGTGCCCTACCGTGAGTGGTAGGCGCCGCAACGGCTTCACGCTGCTCGAGCTGCTGGTCGTCATGGCCATCATCGCGACGCTGCTGACGATTGCCGTACCGCGGTACTTCAAGTCGCTCGAGCGCTCGAAGGAGGCGGTGCTGCGCCAGGACATCGCCACGCTACGCGACTCGATCGACAAGTTCTACGGCGACACGGGCAAGTATCCGGCGACCATGGACATGCTGGTCGAGCGCAAGTACCTGCGCGCGATTCCGGTTGACCCGATCGCGAAGGCGGTCGACAAGTGGGTCGTCATCCACGCCGATGACCCCGACGACAACGGCATCAAGGACGTCAAGAGCGGCGCCGAGGGTGCCAGCCTGGACGGCACCGCCTATGCGACCTGGTGAGCAACGCCCGCGGCGCAGCGGCGGGTTCACTTACCTCGGTATCCTGTTTTTGGTGGTCCTGATCGGCCTGTTGCTGGCCGGCGCCGGCGAGGTGACGCGCACGGCCGTGCAGCGCGGCCACGAGGCCGACCTCCTGTGGGTCGGCCACCAGTATCGCGACGCGATCGGGCGCTACGTCGCGTACTACCACCGCTACCCGACGGCGCTTGCGGATCTGCTCGGCCCGGCCAGTGCCGACGCCGGCGGCGGCGGGATGGCGGCCTCACAAGGTGGCGTGGATCCGCTCGTATTCCGCGCGCTCAGGCGCCTGTACCGGGATCCGATCACGAACACCACCGAGTGGATGGCACTACCCGCGCCGGACGGCAGCATCATGGGAGTCGCCAGTACGTCGAGGCAGATTCCGCGCAAGGTGGCCGGGTTCGACAGCGAGGATGAGGATTTCGACAAGGCCGAGAGCTACGCGGACTGGCGCTTCAGCTATACGCCCGCAGTGCTCGGCGCCGCCCGCCGCGCCCGGTAGACCGGCGGCCGTCGGCCGCAAGCGCACGCCGGCGGATGGCCCGGCCGCGGCCGGCACGGCGATTAATGTCAAATGACCGAGGGCTTGGCAGCGGGCCCGGCGCCGAGCGCTCGCGGAACGGCCGCGCGTGCGGACCGTCGACGGCAGCGCGCGCTCGCATGGATCTGGCCTGGCGCAGCCGCGTCCGGCGCCGCAGCCAGCGCGTGTTGAGCCCCGGATCTCGAGCGGTTCGCAGCTCGGCCGGTCGCCGCGCCATCCCTGCCGGCGCGCGCGCCGACTGTTGCAAGCCGCGATCGACCCTACGGTAAACCCCTACCTTTCGGGGTACCTAGCCCTACCCACCTCCCGGAAGGATGAACCGGATCGTACTCGGCGCTTCGAGAATGCATCTTGTTGATCGGGGAAAAAGGGGACGCGGACCATCGATCCGCGGCACAAGGATGCATGCACGGGGAATCTAAGTTGACGTGGGCTCGCGCCGGTTCGCTCGGCGCAGCCCTGTGGACCTTCGCCGCGTTCGCGGCCCGGCCTGCGCACGCCGACGAGATGGCAGATCCGCACGCCCACCACCACGTCGTCGCCGAAGCGCCGACGCGCTCGGTTGCGAGCTACCAGATTCCGGACATCTCACTCGTGCGCGAGGACAACAAGGTCGTCGCGCTGCCCGACGAGCTCAACGACGGACGTTCGGTTGTGCTCGCTTTCATCTACACGAGCTGCACGACGATCTGTCCGCTCACCAGCCGCACGCTCTACGAGTTGCAGAACAAGCTCGGCAGCGCGCGCGATCAGGTGCATATCGTGTCGATCTCGATCGATCCCGAGCAGGACACCCCGCAGCGGCTGCGCGAGTACGCGGCGCGCTTTCACGCCGGCCCGGAGTGGCACCACTACACCGGCACGCTCGCCGCGAGCCAGGCCGCGCAGCGCGCCTTCGGCGTCTATCGCGGCAACAAGATGGACCACGTCCCGGCGACCCTGGTGCGGGCGGCGCCCGGCGCCCCGTGGGTACGGCTCGGGGGATTCGCGACGGCCGAGCAGCTGCTCGCCGAGCTGCCCGCGGTGCGGGCCGCGCAGTGACAGCGGGAGCGGCGATGGTCATCGATCGGATCTTTGCGTTTCGGAACTGGCACGGCGTTTCACCGGGGCGGGGGGATATCCGCCAACGTGACGGAGGACTCGACATGTTGAGCGTTTCACACCTCGTCCGACTGCTGCCGATCATGGCGCTGTCGCTCTTCGCCCTTGATGCACAAGCGCAAAGCATGCGCGTGCAGTGCCCGACCGGCACCTCGTTGCATCCGACGACCGCGGCGTCGCCGAGCTACACCGGCCCCTCCGTCGTGACGACTCCGTTCGCGGCGACCAGCGGGGTCACGGTTCCGTACACGACCAACGGTGGCGCGATCAAATGCCAACAAATATCGGGTGGTGACGGCTACGCGACCATGGCCGACGGCACGCAGACGTACCTGTTCGGCTTCGGCCCGCTCTCGGGCCTCGCCGACATCGCGAACGGCCTGCCCGGCACGCAGCTCGCGACCGTCTTTAACAGCTCGAACGTGAACAGCGGCGGCGTCAATCCGGACATCATCTGGGTCGGTGCGCCGGTCACGCAATCGACGAATACGATTGCGGGCTACACCTTCAACGGCGCTATCGGCCTCGTGCCGAACGCGGAAGCGAACGGCGGTAGCGCCGCCGGCGCGCCGCTCGATGGCCATGTCGATCCGGGTCTCATCATGAACGTCGGCGTCATGAACGCGAACCAGCCGGCGCCGTTGATCGCGATCGACGAGGATGATGAGTTGTTCCTGACGTTGACCAACGTCGGCATGATCATGCGGCCCGACCTGTTCGAGCAGCACACGGTGCACTTCCACGGCTATCCGAACGCCTCGGCGTTCTACGACGGCGTGCCGGATGCGAGCATCGCGATCAACATCGGCGGCAGCTTCACCTACTACTACCTGGCGCCTGATGCCGGCACCTACTTCTGGCACTGCCACATCTCGCCCCCTGAGCACCTGCAGATGGGAATGGTGGGTCAGCTCTACGTGCGCCCGCGCCAGAACCGCGTCCCGCTCGGCAACAGCCTCTTCGCCGCGCTGCAGACGCAGCAGACCGACCAGCGTACCGCCTGCGCGACCGAAGGCATTCTGTGTTCGACGCCGGTTCCGCCGACGCCCGCGACTCAGGTTGTGCAGACCCTCGATACGCGGACCGGCGCGCCGACACTGTACGCGTACAACGACGGCGACGGTTCGACGCGCTACGACGTCGAGTACCCGATCCAGATTCACGGCTTCGACCCGAACTTCCACTTCGTCGGCATGACCTTCAACCCCGAGGCATTCGCGGACATGAAGGACAAGTACTTCTTGCTGAACGGCCGCAGCTACCCGGACACCGTGCAGAGCGGCACGATGACGACCCAGTCCGCCGACGGCACGATGCATGCTTCGCAGCCGCTGCCGACGATCATCAACATTCCGGTTGGCGGCCGGGCGCTGCTGCGCCTGTCCAACCTCGACGTCAGCGAGTACCAGACGCTCGCCTCACTCGGTATCCCGATGACGGTCGTCGGCTACAACGCGCGTCTATTGCGCGACCTTGCCGGTAACAACACCGCGTACCTGACCAACTCCGTCACGATGGCGGGCGGCGAGTCGGCGGACGTGATCCTGGATGCGGCCGGGCTCACAGCCGGCCAGAAGTTCTATCTCTACACGCCCAACCTCGATCATTTGTCGAACGATGCCGAGAATTTCGGCGGCCTGATGACCGAGATCAATATTTGCAACTCGGTCGACGTGTCGACCAAGACGTGCAGTTAGGAGAGCAGCGATGCGCGCTATGAAGACTCACTCTCTGTTCGGGCAGCTGCTGCGGGCCACCCCGGTCGCACTGGTCGGGCTCCTCGCGAGTACCGCGAATGCGGCGACGCCCGGACTCGACGGCACGACGACGCCGTCATTCGCTCTGACGGCGACCGACGCGCATATCAGCCAGCCGGACGGCGCGTCGATCTATGCCTGGGGCTACGGCTGCACGAGCGCAACCGGGCAGACGTTTCTGCCGAGCGCGATCGGCGGCGCGGCCTGCTCCACCATGCAGTTGCCGGCGCCGACGCTAATCGTCCGCCAGGGTGCGACGGTTAGCGTGACGCTGACCAACAAGCTGCCGGTGGCGGCCGGCAACACGTCGATCCTGTTCCCGGGCTTCAACGTGACCGCCGCCGCCGCGACGACGCAACCCACCACCTGCACCGCGGCGACGCCGGCGCAGGTCGGTACGTTGACGATCGAGGCGGCGCACGGTTGCGCGGTGACGTACACCTTCACCGCGACAACCGAGGGCACGCATTCCTACTACAGCGGCACGCAGGGCGACCTGCAGGTCGAGATGGGACTGTACGGCGCGATCGTCGTGCTGCCGCTGCCGGCCGCCGCACCCGCGGCCTGTACGGCCGTCGGTACCGTGCCGGCCCACTTCGTGGCGCAAGGCAATACCGCGGAAGCGGATTTTCGCCTCGCCTCATCGGCCTACAGCCACAGCGCGACCTGCTACGACCGCGAGTACCTGTTCCAGTTCTCCGAGATGGACCAGCGCATTCACACGCAGGCGGAGGCCCAGGTGCTCGCGGACAACAACAGCTGCGCGAAGTCGGCAGGCTGTCTCGCGGTCAGCACTGAGCCTTATCACCCGACCTACTTCATGATTAACGGCCGCTCGATGCCGGACGACATGGACCCGAACTACGCGGCGCAGTACCCGCATCAGCCGTACAACGGCAATCCGCACATGCACCCGGGCGAGCTGACGCTACTGCGCATCGTCGGCCAGGGCCGCTGGCAGCACCCGTTCCACGAGCACGGCAACCACGTGCGCATCCTCGCGCGCGACGGCAACCTGATCACCGCCCCGAACCGGATCGGCGCCGAGTCGGAATACCGTCTCGCGGGACCACTTCTCTTCACGACCACGACGACACCGGGCCAGGCGATGGACGGCATCTTCCAGTGGTCAGGCAAGGGCCTGAACTGGGACGTCTATGCCCACGGTGAGGCTGGCGACTCGAGCAGCTGTAGCCCGGACTCCAACGGCTTCCACAAGGTGGTCAGGGACCCGAACTACTACGAGTGGTGTGCCGACCATGCCAAGCCGCTCGAGAGGAATCCGTTCGGCGCGGTCGGTGGCGGCGGGCCGATGACGCTTCCCGATCCGACGATCTTGAGAAACGGCCCTTGGTATAGCGGTACCGCTTACCTCGGTCCCGATGCGTCCTTGCGCGCGGTTGGCCCGAACCCGATCCCGCCCTCCGGGACGATCGCCAACCCGGGCACCGAGGCAGGCTTTGCCTACATGTGGCACTCGCACAACGAGCGCGAGATCACGACGGACAACGTCTTTCCGGGCGGCATGCTGATGATGATGTTGGTCGATCCGCGCGCCTACCAGATCGACGAATCGCTTTAGTACTGGAGAACTGCAATGCGAGCCATTTCGTCAACGGCGAGTCGCCTGAAGTCGGCACTCGCTTCCACCGTTCTCCTGCTGGGCGCGAGCACTGCATTCGCGCAGACCGTCAATCTGACGGCAGCACCCACCCAGGCCGTACTGCCCGACGGGCAGGTGGTCCCAATGTGGGGGTACAGCTGCGGCGCGGCGGTCGTTGGCAGCACCGCGGCCACGACCGCGAGTTGCGCGCCCACGAATCCCGCGACGATCGCCGGTGGTCTGTCGGCCGGTAACTGGTCGCCGGTGCTGATCACGGTCCCGTACTCGGCCAGCGGCACGACGCTGACGATCAACCTGACCAATGGCCTCACGTTCCCTGCCGGCACCGGCGCGAACACGATCCCGACGTCACTCGTGATCGCCGGCCAGCTGGGCGGCGGGCTCGGCAACGCGCCGACCACGACGCTGAGCCCCGTCCACGGGCCACAGGGAGTCACGTGGTTCGTGGCCGGCGCCGCCGACACCAGCACGATCGTCGCCTCGGTGACGGTCACCAATCCAGGCGCCGGCTACACGTCGGCGCCCTCCGTGACCATCACGGGCGGAGCGGGCACGGGCGCAACCGCGGTCGCAACCGTCGCGGGTGGCGCGGTAACGGGCATCAAATTGACCAGTTTCGGCAGCGGCTACACCGCGCCGCTGACGGTGACGCTGACGGGCGGCGGTACGCCGACGACCGCGGCAACGGCCTCGGCGGGCCTCGGCGATCCGACCTCGGCTGGCAAGCCGACGTTCACGCCCCCGTCACAGCCGGGCCGCGTGCAGTCGTTCGCGACCGAAGTCGCGGCGACTGGCGTCGCGCCGATCGCGCCGCAGGTGGCCTCCGGCAGCGCGCTCACCTGGAGCAACCTGAAGCCCGGCACCTATCTGATCGAGTCGGGTACGCACCCGTCGATTCAGGCGCCGATGGGCCTCTACGGCATCCTGGTCGTCACCGACCCGACGGCGAAGTGCGCCTACCCTGGCGCGACTGCCGGCACGTGCGCCGTCAGCTACGACGCCGACGTCCCGCTGCTGCTCAGCGAAATCGACCCGCTGCAGAACCGCGCGGTCAGCGCCGCCGTCAGCACCCCCGGCTTTGCCGAGACCAACGTGTGGAGCGGCCAGCCGGGCATGTGCGGCGACCTGCTGCCGTCCCTGACCGCGGTCGCGGGCGTCGCCGGTACCTGCTACCCGCCGGCCGTCAACTACAGCCCGGCCTATTACCTGGTGAACGGCGTCTCCTACGACCGCACCAACGTTGGCGCCTCGACGTTTGCAGCCGCAACCCCGGTTGCTGGCACGGCCGTCAGCCCGACGGTCACCGGCCAGGTGCTCGTGCGCTTCGTGAACGCGGGCCTGCGCATGCACGTGCCGTCGATCGTCAATGCCGCGCTGACGCTCTACGCCGAGGACGGCAACCTGGCCCCCGGCCGGCCGCGCGTCCAGAGCGAAGTGTTCCTCGCCGCCGGCAAGACCTATGACGTCGGCATCCAGGCCGCAACGGCAACGACCCCGTATGCCGGCACGAACTACGCAGTCTTCGACCGCCAGCTAAGTCTCTCGACCAACAACAGCCGCGATGGCGGCATGCAGGCGTACCTCACGATCGCGGGTGGTGCCACGACCGGCGTCGGCTCCGCCACGGGGTCAGGCGCGACGCTGAGCGCCTCCGCCAAGACCTTCTACTGCGTGACCGGCACGCCGCTCGTCGTCGGCGACCCCTCGAAGGGCCTCCTCGGCGGCAGCAGCGGTGCCAACGGCGTCGCGCTCGTCGCAGGTACCCTCGCGCCGACCACCGCCGCGCTCACCCTCCAGTCGGACGGCACGTTCACGTACACGCCGCCGGCGACCGGGACCTGCGCCGGCTCGTTCAACTTCACGGTGAACGGGGTCGTTGCGACGCAGTACACGGCGACGATCACGGAGTGCGACTACGCCTCGGTCGGCACCAACGGCGCGAACAGCTGCCACGGTGGTGCCCCGACCGCGGTCGCCGACAGCTACAAGAGCACGGTCGGCGCAGTCGGGACGCTCGCTGGCCACTTGCACGTCGGCTCGCCCGGCGTCCTCGCGAACGACACTGATCCGATGGGTCTGACGCTGTCGACCACGACACCGACGCCGACGTGCTCGGGTGCGGCCATCGCCGCAACGACGACGTCACCCGCGGTCGCGGCCGGCACCGGTACCTGCACGGTCGCCCTCAACCCGGACGGCTCCTTCACGGCGACCGCGACGGCCTCCGGCGGCTACGCGTTCTCTTACGCGATCAAGAACTCGCAAGGCACGCCCGGCACCGCCACGGCCACGGCCTCGCTGAACGTCCTGGCCGCCAGCAACCTCGTGGTCACGCTGCTCGACGGGATCACGGGCAACCCGATCACCAGCCAGGACTACCGCTGGCTCATTGAAGAAGACACGACCTACTACGTCGATCCGGCCTGCCAGGTGAACTCGACCGATCCGGCGGTGCGGCCGAGCGGCTGCCCGCCGTTGCCGGTGGGCAGCCTCGGCTACAATTTCCACTCGGCCAACATGCCCGTTGTCGCGACCGGCTGCGTCGGCGCCGTGGCCTGCGAGAGTGGCCAGTCGATTGGCGGCACGCCCGTGGCCTGTGACCAGGGCAATGGCGTCTGCACGCCGGCGAAGGCCCAGCGGGATCCGCTCGACCCGAGCCAGGTCTCCCTCAACCCGAACAAGCGCTACTACTTGACCGTGATGCCGGCCGACGGCATCAACCCGACGATTAACGGTCAGGGCCAGCCGATTGCCACCGGCGCCGTGGATGCTGCCGGCAATCCGATCCTGCGACCGTTCCAGACCGTTGGCCTGCAGAACAACCTCTTCAGCGACTCGGTCGGCACCGGCGACTGCACCAGCTTCGCCGCCTCGGCCACCGCTCCCGGCAACTGCGGCCACACGATGGGCGGCGCCCAGATCTCGGGCCAGCTCGTCGCACTTGACGTCGCCGCGAACGGCAAGAGCACGGTCAATATCAAGCTGCAGCGCACGCCGCTGCCGACCGCGCAGATCACGGCGTTCGTATTCGAGGACGACTCACCGCTCAACGGTGAGAACGATGCCGGCGGTCCCGTAGGCGCGAACGGCCCGGCGCCGAACGAGCCGGGTATCGGCAACTTCAACATCGAGCTCTTCGACCAGGCCGGCGGCCTCGGCGACAACACCGGTCAGCCGACCTACGACATGTTCAACCAGCCACTGACGAACTCGCTGGCCGGCATGATCGATCCGATGACCGGCTTCAACGCCTGCCCGCTGACCAAGAAGTCCGACAACATCATCGGCATGATCCCCGTCTGCCCGAAATACGAGGACGGTGTCGACGGGTCAGGTAACCCGATCCTGTCGCCGCTCGTCGGCCAGGCCATCATCAAGAACCTGTACCCGGGCCTCTACGAGATCCAGGCGTACCCGGCTGCCGACCGTATTGCTGCCGGTGAGGAGTGGCTGCAGACCAACACGCTCGACGGCGGCAAGCCGCACGAGGCCTTCGTTAAGCCGAACGAGCCCGGCTACTTCCAGGAGTTCGGCCCGGGCGGCTTCCACGTCTCGATCGGCTTCGCGAACCCGAAGATCATCAATGCGCGGCTCGCGAGCACCTGCGCGGCCGTGGCCGCGAACGGCATCGCCAATCCCTGCCCGGCGAGCCTGTACGGTCAGGTCACCGGCACGCACATGAGCCGCACTCCTGACCAGCGCACGTACAGCTCTGGTGACTACCAGATGTACAACTTCTCGCAGTGTTACGTCGCGCTGAGCCAACCGGACGCCGACACCTTTGCCTTCGCCAAATGCGACCCGGACGGCAAGTTCTCCTTCGCGGGCATCCCGGAAGGCGACTACATGCTGTCGGTGTTCGACCAGTGGAACGACATCATGCTGGACGGCCTGGTGTCGACGGTCTGCGTCGGCCGCCACAACACCGGCACGGCCGGCCCGGGCTCGGCCTGCAATTCGAGCGGCGGCGTTATACTTGGCTCGTCGCCCACCAATCCGATCGTGTTCCCGGTCACGCAGTGGCGCACGAACCTCTACACGCGCACGTTCATTGACGTGAACGGCGACGGCGTATCGAACCTGGATGCCGGCGGCAATCCGACCGAGCCGGGCCTCGCGCTCGTGTCGACCAACATCCGCTACCGCGACGGCAGCTTCGGCTTCTACAACAACACCGACCTCAACGGCTTTGCCGGCTGGAACGAGGTGTTCCCGTTCATGAACTGGCTGGTGGCCGAAACGACCAGCACGCGTTTCAAAGTGACCGGCATCCACACGGTCTATGACGCCGGCGGCCAGGTCGACGGTACGGCCACTTGCACGGCGAACGCGCCGTGCGGCAACTCGAATATCGCCGCCGCGCTCGCCAACACCGTCGAGCGCGTGTCGCTGCCGGCGGCGCTGCGCGCCCCCGGCTCGGTCTACTGCTCGAATGCGGACTGCACTGGACAGTCAGTCAAGGACGGCGGCTATCTGACGGGCACTCCGATCACCAACGGCTCTGGGCCGACAGGTGTGGCGCTGTCGACCGGCCGCATCGATCCGCCGGCGTCGTGGGGCAACACGATGGGCTTCCAGGGCCTCCTCGGCCAGAGCGTGTTCATGGAGTTCGGCATGCGGCCGTTCGCCGAGGCGAACCCGGCCTCCGGCGCGCCCGCGGAGACTGGCGGCATCATGGGTGACGTGATCTACGCGTCGACCCGGCCGTTCGACGATCCGGGGCTTCGCGTGCACCTGCAGTGGGAGCCGGGCGTGCCGCGCGTGCGCGTCAACCTCTATCAGGAGAGCACCGCTGCGGATGGCGAGCAGACCCTGAAGCTGGTCGACTCGACCACGACCACCAGCTGGGACGACTGGGCGCAGGGATTCCGTCGCGATGCGAACGGCAACCCGATGACCTACACGTACACCGATGCGGCGGGGACGTCGCACACCGGTTACATCCCCAACATGAACTGCCCGGGCCAGGATCCGGGAAGCCCGTTCTACGCGGTCCTCGCCGGCAGCACGCAGTGGCTCGACGACCCGTCGACGCACCCGGCTATTCCGGGGAAGCTACCGCTCGCCGCGAACGCGCAGTTCAAGTGCTATGACGGCTGGTCGCAGCTGAACCAGGTGCAGCCGGCGCCGTTCGACGGCAGGTACACGTTCCCGAGCCTCGTGAACACGGATCCGGTGACGGGCCGTCCGGCCGGGGTCGGCACGGCTGTCTCGCCGAGCGGTGGCACGATCGCGGGCTCGAATTGCACGGTCTGCGTCGCGAACCCGGTGGACGGCACGCCGATGCTGCCGGCCGGCAAGTACGTCGTCGAAGTCATCCTCCCGCAGGGCTTCGAGATCGTGAAGGAAGAGGACAAGAACATCCTGATGGGCGACATCTACGTCGCGCCAGTCAATGTTCAGTTCCCCGGCATCGGCGGCAGCGTGTTCATCATGCCCGATCAGGCTGCGGTGAACGCCGCGTACAACAAGAACAATCCGCTCAACATGACGACGGATCTCGGCTCGAAGTCGTTCCCGCGCCACGAAGGTGATACGGGTTCGATCGAGGCCTTCTGGCCCTGCGTCGGTACCAAGCGAATCGTTCCGGACTATATGAGCCTGTTCCCGGGGACCTCGCAGAACGCACCGTTCGCCGGCGCCACGCGCGCGCTCTGCGACCGCAAGGAAGTCACGCTGCAGCCGCAGTCGACCGCGCTCGCGAAGTTCTACGTGTTCACCGCGGCGCACATCGCCGGCCACTTCACGGGCACGATGACTAACGACTTCGCCTCCGAGTTCGACCCGTTCTCGCCGCAGTTCGGCGAGAAGTTCGGTCCGCCGAACCTGCCGGTGGGCATGCGCGACTTCTCGGGCAACGAGATGGGCCGCGTCTATGCCGACCAGTGGGGTATCTACAACGGCCTCTACTTCTCGACCTGGGAAGTGAACCCGCCGAACCCGACCGGCTACGCGCCGACGATGGCGATCGCCTGCATGAACGATCCGGGTCCGATCGCGCGCCGCAATGCGTTCGGTCAGTACCTGAACGCGTCAGGCGGGATCGTCGCGACCCCGGACCTCGCCGACTGGATCACGGATCCGTCGTACAACCCGGCGTACAGCAACTTCTGCTACGAGCAGCCGTTCATGCCGGGCTTCACGACGTACATGGACACGCCTGTGATCCCGACGCAGGCCTTTGCCGACGGCTACAACCTGCCGGACGCCGAGTACCCGGACCAGACGCCGGCGATCGACAGCGTGATCGGCGACGTCCAGGGACCCTGGGTGAGCGCGACCGGTCGGACCATCACGATCAACTGCCTCGGCCACAACAACACCGCCGACCCGTGCAGCAAGCCCGTGCAGAACCCGGACTTCTCGGGCCCGGGCTCGAGCACGCCGCCTTACAACCAGAAGACGATCGTTCGTCACTATGGCTTCGGCTCGGCGGGCACGGTGACGATCGCCGGTGTTGCGGCGACCTGCTCGTGGGGCAACGTCTCGATCACCTGCACGGTGCCGACCATCCCGGCGACCTACAACACGACCACCGAGGTCGGCTCGACCTGTGCCTCGACGGCGAATCCGGGCCCGGGCCAGACGCCGCGCCAGGCGACGGCGACGACGGCGCAGAACGCGGCCTACCGCTGCGGCGAGCTCGTGATCACGGCCGCGAACGGCAAGAAGTCGATCGACGCCGTGACGGTCACGGTCGGCGGTAAGCCGCCGACGGTGCTGACGCCCTCGACGGTGATCGCGGCCAACACATACGGCGCGATCCTGCCGAACCCGATCCAGACCGCGGTGGACGCCGCGGCACCTGGCGACCTGATCATCTTGGCTCCGGGCGCCTACAAGGAGCACGTGATCATGTGGAAGCCCGTGCGCCTGCAGGGCGCGGGTCCGGGCTCGGTCGTGCTCAATGCCGACGCGCACCCGGCCGGCAGCCTCGACTCCTGGCGCCGCCAGATCGACTGCCTGTTCGGCCTCTCGACCAATGGCGTGCCGGTGAGCGCGGACACGCACGAGAGCCGCTTCGACGCGGTCTACACCTGCCCGGCCACGCAGTTCCTGCGCGCGGACCGCATTCCGTTCGAGCCGATCGTCGGCTGGGATGCGACCGGCAACGGCAACCTGGCGCAGGTGCTGCAGGAGCCGACGCTGATGGGCGCCTACGAGGGTGCCGGCGTCACCGTGGTCGGCCGCGGCGTCAAGATCCTGGCGAGCAGCAACGACTTCTGGGGCATCCAGGCGTCGATCGCGACCGGCGTCGCCGGCGCGTTCCCGGACGGCAGCGTCTACCTGAGCACCTCGGACTGCACGCCGCCCACCGGCACCGTGCCGACCGGCCGCGACTACGTCACCGGCAACTTCAAGTGCAACCCGTCGCGCATCGACGGCCTGTCGATCCTGAACAGCTCGCAGGGCGGCGGCGCGGTGATGATGCACGGCTGGGCGCACAACCTCGAGGTCGCGAACACGCGCATCTCGGCCAACCACGGCACGCTGACGGGCGGCATCAGCCTCGGTAACGGCGAGACCCCGCCGCTCAACGTGTACGACAACACGATCTGCGGCCCGCTCGTGCCGAACCCGAAGCCGCTGTGCCCGCCGTTCGTGACGGGCGGCGCAGGTGCCGTCGCCCCGGGGGGCGCGATTCCGTTCCAGCTCAACGTCAACGTGCGCGTGCACCACAACGACATCTACAACAACGCGAGCCTCGGCGATGCGCTGTTCTCGGGCACGCCCTCGGGCGCCGGTGCCGTCACGATCAGCTCGGGTGCGGAAAACTACCGCCTCGACCACAACTGGATCGCGGGCAACCTGAGCACGGGTGACGGCGGTGGCGTCGAGCACAGCGGCCTGAGCTTCAACGGCCGCATCGACCACAACTACATCGTGTTCAACCAGAGCACGAACCCGACGCTGCCGACGAACGGCGGCGGCCTCGGCGTGATCGGCGCCGCGAACCCGCGCGTCTACCTGAGCGGGCCGCTGGCCGGCCAGGAGTGCGGCACGCTGACCGACGCCGACTGCCCGCCGGGACTCGGTGACGGTACCGGCGACGGCCTGGTGATCGACGCGAACCTGATCCTCGGCAACAGTGCCGAGAGCGGCAGCGGCGGTGGCCTGCGCCTGCAGCAGGTGAACGGCACCGAGGTCACGGCGTTCCCGCGCAACGCGGATTCGCAGTGGTACACCGTGGCGGTGACCAACAACATCATCGCCAACAACGTCGCCGGTTGGGACGGCGCCGGTGTGTCGCTCGAGGACACGCTGCGCGCGAGCATCATCAACAACACGATCGTCTCGAACGACACGACGGCCTCGGCCGGCGTGCTCTTCAAGACGCTCGCGGCGATCAACGCCTCGTCGCCGCCGCCGGGCTGCACGCCGACGACGGACCCGGTCAACACGCAGAACTCGAACTGCCTGATCCCGAACGCGGCGCACATCCCGCAGCCGGCCGGCCTTGTGACGATGAAGCACACGCCGAACATGGTGGACGCGATGAACCTCGTGACGCCGTCGTCGAACGGCACGATCATCCGTTGCCCGTCCGGCTTCGGCTACGTCGGCCCGAACGGCTCCGACACGCTGCGGGACGGCAACTGCCGCCTGCTGTCGCTGCCGCTGCTGGTCAACAACCTGTTCTGGCAGAACCGCGCCTTC
The DNA here is from genome assembly GCA_025355105.1 of Pseudomonadota bacterium. GTDB lineage: Bacteria > Pseudomonadota > Gammaproteobacteria > Steroidobacterales > Steroidobacteraceae > CAIKZZ01. The sequence goes on from JANYAE010000126.1 coordinate 31,886, forward strand.
CACGTCGAGATCAGCGGCGCGGGCACGGGCCTGCTGACGGCTCAGAACCTCGTCGCGCTGGTGCCGCTGCTTAACCAGACCGCGACCGGCCAATGCACGGCCGGCGGCCTGTCGGCGGATGGCTCAAGCCAGCTCGCGACCAACTACTGGGACGTGGGCGTCCGTGACGACCAGGTGCCGAACGATGGCGTGGGTGGCGCGCAGCTGACGCTGACCAACTCGATCCTGACGCCGCTTGGCGCGACGCTGTACAACGGCACCGGCAACGTCTATCCGACGGCCTCGCCGGTCGTTGCCCAGTACTGCAACGGTTCGCGCGTGCCGCCGGAGAACGGTGGCCACGGCTACCAGGCGCCCCCGGGAGCCTCGGAGACGACTGGTCTTGCGAGTCTGTTCGTGTTCAACAACATCACGCCGGCCGCGACGGTCGACGAGGGCCACAACTGGATCAACCTGACCTACGGCCCGTTGACGCTGTTCAGCGACGCGAACAAGGCGATGCTGGCGAATGCGAGCATCGGCCCGGCGCTCGGCGCCTACTCGATCCCGGGCACCTCGCCGGCGGTCAATGCGGGCGTCAACGTGACCGGCGTGCCGACGCGCGACTACTTCGGCAACGCGCGCGGCACCGGTAGCGGCAACGGCGGTGTCGACATCGGCGCGGTCGAGTACCAGTCAGGTACCGTGCAGCCGGCGATCGCGGTCGTCTCGCCGTCGCCGCTCGCCTTCGGCCAGATCGCGACCAGCACGACCGCGACCAAGACGCTGACGCTCGCCAACAACGGCGCCGCCGCGATGACCGGCATCACCATCGCGGTGACGGGCACCTCGTTCTCGCGCGTGGCAGGCGGCTGCGGCGCGACGCTGGCGGCCAACGCCAACTGCGCGATCACCGTGCAGTACACGGCGCCGGCGACAGTGAACGTGGTGGCGACGGGTCAGGTGACGATTACCGGCAGCGTGGCGGTGATCAACGCGCCGGTGACGCTGACCGCGACCTCGGCGACGCCGACGCGCTCGGCGCAGATCGGCCCGACGCCGCTCGCCTTTGGCAGCTGGGCGGCCGGCACGACGAGTTCGACGCTGGCGCTCAACGTGGTCAACACGGGCAATACGACGCTGACGGGCCTCGGGTTCGCGTTCGGCGGCGGCACGCCGCAGCCCTTCGCGCGCAATGGCGGTAGTTGCGGCGCGACGCTCGCGGTCGGTGCGACGTGCACATACCTGGTGCGGTTCGCGCCCACGGCGGCGCTGGTCACGAACCCGGCGTCGGTGACGGCGCGGACGCTGACGGTGACGGCAGGCGGCGGTGCGACGATCACCCACACCGACGGCACGTCCGGCCCGATCGCGCTGACCGGTACGGCGCTCGCGGCGACGGCCCGTGCGACCGTGTCGATGACGCCGAATCCGCTGACGATCACGCTGCCCCCGGGCGTGAACGCGCTGGCGGGGAGCGTCACGATCACCAACACGGCCGGCGCGGGCGGTGCGCAGCTGTACATCACGAACGTCACGGCGAGCACGCCGGCAGGCGCGGGCTACAACTGGAGCGCCGGCGCGACGGCAGGCCCTGACACCTGCACCGGTGCGACGCTCGCGCCGGGACAGTCGTGCGTGGCCACCGGCCGCTTCAACGTCCAGGGGTCGCCGCGCAACGCCGCCCACCCGGGCTCGCTGAACATCATCGACAACGGTGTGCCGGGGGGTATCGACGCCGGGACCGGGCTGGCGCGGGCGAACGGCCAGTCGTTCCCGACGGCGGCGGTTGGGCTGCAGGTGGCGTTCCGCGACGGGCTCAACAACGTGGGCTGCACCGGCACCGACGTCACGACGCTGTCCTTCCTGGATGTGTCCGGCCCGCACCCGATCTGCATCGTCAACACGGCGACGGCCGGCAGCGTGACGCTGACGGGGCTGCCGGTGGTGACCAACACCTTCAGTGCGCAGTTCAGCATCGGCACGGGCAGCACCTGCACGGGGACGACGGTGCTGGCGCCGGGGGCGTCCTGCCGGCTCGTGGTCAACCGGGCCCGCCCGACCGTGGCGCCCTTCGATGCGACCGGCAACCTGACGGTGAACGACACCGGCGCGGCAGGCGCGCCGCAGGTCCTGCGGATGCTCGGCAACTGAGGCCGGGTAGAGGCGAGACCGCCCGCGGTGCAGCCGCGGGCGGTCCGAATCTGGCAAGCTGTCGGCTACCTATGGGACGAAACACCTCGCTTGATCTGAGCCCGGGCCGGCCGCGCCAACGGCCGGCTTTGGCATTTCAGGGATTTGCGCGCTGCGCGGGGCTCAGCGTGACCGTCGCGCTCGCCTGCACGCTCTGGCTGTCGACGCCTGCCAGCGCACGCGCGGACGACGCGCCGGCGGTACCGCCGGCCGCGGCCGAGCAGGTGCCATCAGCGGAGCATTCTCCAGGGGACGACCCGCTCCCGGACCGGCCGTACGGACGCCCTCAGGCGATCCGGCCCCACGGCCAGAGCCTCGAGTACCGCGTGAAGCTGCTCGCGACCGAGCTCAGCCTCGACCCAGGCCAGCAGCTGCAGGTCAGGAAGGCGCTCGAGGACCAACGTCAGCAGATGAAGGCGCTGTGGGCCGATACCACGATCGCAGCGGGCCAGCGCGTCAATGCGACCCGGGTCATCAGCGACAAGACGGCCGACCGGATCCGTGGGCTCCTCAACGCGGAGCAGCGCAAGAAGTACATCTCCGAGCGCGCGCCGCGCGCCGCCGGCGACGATGCGGGTAAACCCGACGTCGAGCATTGGATGGAAGCTACCCGTCCGAAGTAGGCCGGCGCCGCATTGCCGGCGATCGCGCGCGGCCGCAGGATCGCCGCCGAGGAGTCCCGCAGCGGACCCTCGCGGGCGGGAACTCCGGGCGTGTTCTCTGTTCAAAACGAGGCCCTATGCAGCAGCATCACCACCGTTGTGACCGTGACCTGAGCGCAGCCGGCAGGCAACGGGCCGGCCTGTGGGTCGCGGCCGCAAGTCTCGCCGTGAGCTGCCTCGTCGCCGTTGCAACGCCGTCCGTGGCCGAGATGACCCCGGATCCGAGGGCCGCGGCGGCCACCGCGGCTGCACCGGTCGCACCGGCCGCTCCGAAGGCGAAGGCGGCCTCGAAGCCGAAGGCTGGCGGCGCCAAGTTGCGCGTCTCGCCGTACGCGAAGTTCCGGCGCGAGCGCGAGGCTGCCGAGCGGGCGAACGGGTCGGCGCCGCGCCCCGGATCTGACCATCCGGCGGGGCAGGCAGCGGCCCGGCGCATTCCGAAGTGATCGCCGGACGATCGAAGGCCCCGTCCGTCAGGTCGCGAATCGCCCACGCCGGATCGTGTAAGTTGTCGAGCCTATGATCTACCCGGCCCTTCGACGGTCCCGGCTTGCGCTCGGCCTCTGCACGATTGCGGTGATCCTCGGCTCCCCGTCCGTCCGGGCCGAGGACCCGGCGACGTCAGCCGCGCCAGCTGTTGCACCGCAGTCGCCGGCTCCTGCGCAGCCGACGGCGACGAAGAAGAAGGCCACCGCACCGCCGGCCGCGCCGGCCGCCGCTAGCGCGCCGGCCAAGCCGCACAAGGCATCCCCGTATCACACCCAGCATCTCGCCGAGAAGGCCAAGCAGATCTACGCCTCGATCTGGGGTATCGAGGACCCGCGCGTCTCCTCGACGTCGGCCGGCAATCTGATCCGGTTCAGCTACCGCGTCATCGACTCGGCCAAGGCGAGTGCGCTCACCGACAAGAAGCTGACGCCGTACCTCTACGGCCAGACCAGCCACGCGCTCCTCTCGATTCCGGTGATGGAAAAGATCGGGCCGCTCCGGCAGTCGATGCCGCCCGTGGCAGGTCAGGACTACTGGATGGTGTTTTCGAACAAGGGTCACCCGGTCAAGCCGGGCGACCGCGTCGACGTGGCGATCGGCTCGTTCCGGGCCGACGGTCTCCTGGTCGAGTGATCATCGAATCAAAGGGCAGAACAATGAACCAGTACCGGACCGTGCTGTGCGCCGTCGCCGTGCTCGCGGCTGCACCGACGTTTGCGGCAGGCCTCGGCGCCGCGCAGGTGGTCGAACGTAACGTCGCGGCCCGCGGCGGGCTCGAGGCCTGGCGCGCCGTGACGAGCATCAAGCTGACCGGCCAGATGGACGCCGGCGGTACCGAGAACGCGCGCCTGCCGTTCGAGCTGACGCTGGCGCGCCCGAACAAGAGTCGCCTCGAGCTCAAGTTCCAGGACAAGACCGCGGTGCAGGTCTACGATGGCACGCAGGGCTGGAAGGTCCGGCCGTTCCTGAATCGCGACGAGGTCGAGAACTTCACGCCTGCCGAGGCCAAGGTCGCCGCCAGCGCGGGCGAGCTCGACGGCTTCCTGATCGACTACGCGCGCAAGGGCTACAAGGTCGAGTCGCGCGGCTCCGAATTCGTCGAGGGCAAGCCGGCGTACAAGCTGCTCGTCACCGGCAAGGGCGGCGACCAGCACACGGTATGGGTCGACGAGTCGAGTTTCCTCGAGGTCAGGATCGACGCCGAGCCCCGCAAGCTCGACGGCAAGATGCACAAGGTCTGGGTCTACTACCGCGACTACAAGACCGTGAGCGGTCTCGGCATCCCGCGCACGCTCGAGACGGTGGTCGACCGGGTCGAGAAGCACCACACGATGACCGTCGAGACGGTCGTCGTGAACCCGCCGCTCAGCGCGGCGCTGTTCGCCAAGCCGCAGCTGCCCGCGGCCCACTGACGCGACCTGCGGGTCCATCGCCATGACACGTCCCCTTGCCTGGCTGCTCGTCGCGAACCTCGCGTTCGCCGCTCATGCCGAGGCCCCTGCGCCGGCCGAGCCGCCGAAGCTGAGCGCGACCGAGATCGTTGCCCGCAATGCCAAGGCGCGCGGCGGCGACGATGCCTGGCGCAAGACCGGGACGATGGTCTGGTCCGGCCACACCGAGAGCTCGACGAACCCGGAGCGCAAGCTGCCGTTCCTGCTCGAGCTCAAGCGCCCTGACCGGACGCGCTTTGAGATCGCGACCGGCTCCGGGCGCTCGCTCAGGATCTACGACGGCACGAACGGCTGGAAGATGCGCCCGGACGGCCGCGGCGTGCCCACGGTCGAGGACTACACGGCCGAGGAACTCGACTTTGCGCGCGGCGCCCAGGTCATCGACGGGCCGCTGATGTACTACGCGGCCCGCCATGCGACGCTCAAGGTTGCCGGCCTCGCCACGGTCGAGGGCAACGACGCCTACGTGGTCACGGCGCATCTCCCATCCGGCGATGGCGGCCACATCTGGGTCGATGCCAAGACTTTCCTCGAGATCCGCTTCGATCGCGACGTGCGTACGCATGCCGGGCGTGCCGCGACCGGCTCGGTGTTCTATCGCGACTACCGCGACTTCAAGGGCCTCAAGCTCCCGGTCGTCATCGAGACGGGCAGCGACGTGGCGAAGGCTTCGAACAAGCTGGTGATCGAGAAGGTCGCGATCAACCCGTCCATCGACGACAAAGCCTTCGAGAAGCCGCCGATCCTGCCGAAGCACCGTGGCGGGATCGTCGTCGACACCCGTGGCGTCGCGGCGGGCCCGCCGGCACCGCAGACGCGGCCACCGCAGCCGGCGCCGCCACCCGCGCCCCCGTCGACGCCGCAGCAGTAGCGCGCGCGGTGCGAGCCGTATCGTCAAGCGTCCGCGCGCTGGCCAACCACCAAGCGGTTCGCACCGGACGCGTCGCGCTGTCCGGCTTTGCCCTCGGATTCGTCGTTGCCCTCGCCTGGACGGCGTCGGCAGCACGAGCGGACGAGCCGCGCGCCGCCACCCAGCGATCGCCGACCGCCGTCGGCGAGGCCATCTACCGTCGCGGCGTGCTCGCATCGGGAGCGCCGCTGGCGGCGCTCAGAAGCGGCACGCCGAGCGCCGAGGGCACCATGGCCTCCTGCGTCAACTGCCACCAGCGCAGCGGACTGGGCGGCCCTGAGGGCCGCGCCTCGGTGCCGCCGGTCACCGGTCGCTACCTGACCCGGCCGTTGCCGAAGGATGGCGACGACAGCGAGCTGCCCTTCGTCGAGGGCATGCGCGGCAACCGCTCGCCGTACACCGACGAACTCCTCGCCCGCGCGATCCGCGAAGGCGTCGATGCCGACGGTGAGAAACTCAACTACCTGATGCCGCAGTACGCCCTCGGCGACGAGGATATGGCGGCGCTGATCGACTACCTCAAGCACCTCGACGTGCGGCAGGTGCCCGGCGTCACGGACTCGACGCTGCACTTCGCGACGATCATCACGCCGGACGCCGATCCCGTGAAGCGCGCCGGCTTCCTCGACGTAATGCAGCACTTCTTCGCCGACCGCAATGTCCGGCAGATGGTGCCGGTGCCGCCGATGCGCACCTCCGGCAAGACGGCCTACAGCCGCACCATGTTCATGGTGCACCGGCGCTGGGAGCTGCACGTCTGGGAACTCACCGGCCCGGAGTCCGGGTGGCAGGAGCAGCTCGAGCGGCATCTCGAGCGCGAGCCGGTGTTCGCCGTGCTGTCAGGACTCGGCGGCCGCAACTGGGCGCCGGTGCACCGCTTCTGCGAGAGCGCGGCCCTGCCGTGCTTCTTTCCGAACCTGGATCTGCCGGTCGTCAACGAAAGCGACTACTACTCGGTCTACTTCTCGCGCGGCGTGCTGCTCGAAGCGGGGCTTATTGGCAAGGCGCTGAGTGATGCGGCAGGCGACGAGCGGCCGCGGACGGTGACGCAGATCTACCGGGCGGGCGACGTCGGCGAAGCGGCGGCGGCCGAGCTCGCCCGCCAGCTCAAGGACAGCGGCATCAAGGTCTCGAGCCAGGTCCTCAAGGGGCTGAGCGGCGCGGGCGTCGCGGCGGCGGTGCACGCGGCCGGCAGCGCCGACCGCCTCGTGCTGTGGCTGCGGCCCAAGGATCTCGCTGCGCTCGGCGCCGCGCCCGCGGCAGGGCGCGTGTACGTCTCCGGGCTGATGGGCGACCTCGAGCACGCGCCGCTACCCCCGGCCTGGCGCGAGCGCACCCGCATCGCCTACCTGTTCGACCTGCCCGAACGGCGCCGGGTGCGCGTCGACTTCGCGCTCGGCTGGTTCATGGCACGCCACATCCCGGTGGTCGCCCAGCAGGTGCAGGTGGATACCTACCTTGCCCTCGGTCTGGCCTCCGAGGTGCTGAGTCACATGGTCGACACCTTCGTACGTGACTACTTCGTCGAGCGCACGGTGCTGCTGATCGAGCACCGGATCATCACCGGCTACTACCCGCGGCTCGCGCTCGCGACCGGGCAGCGGTTCGCGTCGAAGGGCGGAATGCTCGTCAAGTGGACCGGCGCGACCGGCAACTTCATCGTGCCTGACGGCGACTGGGCGGTTCCGCCGAACTGAGCGGGCGAGGCGCGATCCTGTGCCCGAGCGAAGATTCGAGTGGCCTCGCGACTCGCCACTCCCTTCCGCCGCTCTGTTCGCCCGGGGGCTACTGAGGTGGCGGCCCGCCAGCCGATCCCTTGGCAGGAGCCTCGCCGGCATGCTTCGGCGCCGGTCGATGCATCAGATTCGGATCCACCTGCGCCGGCGCTTCCACGCGCACCAGCTCGAGCTCGTAGATCAGCAGCGCGCCCGGAGGAATCGCGGGCGGTGGCGTCGTCCCGTAGCCGAGGTTCGGTGGCACGAACAACTGCCACTTCGCACCAGGCTTCATCATCATCAGCGCCTCCTGCCACCCCTTGATGATCGTGGCCATGCGAACCGTCGCGGCCTGGCCGTGCGCCGTGGAGCTGTCGAACTCGACGCCGTCGCTGAGCGCGGCCCGGTAGCGCACCGTGACCTGGTCGCTGGCGCGCGGCGAACTCCGTGCCGGATCGCCGTCCGCCAGCACCCGATACTGCAGCCCGGACGGCGTCGTCCTGATGCCCTCGGCCTTGCCGTTCTTGTCGAGGAACGCCCGTGCCGCAGCGCGGTTGCGCTCGACACTGGACTCGCGGCTCGACGCGATGAATTGATTCGCCTGGGACCGTTGCAGGTCCGTCGCCACCGTCCCGGCGAGGCCGTCCTTGAGCCCCGCCACCAGCGGCTCCCAGCCGACGGTCGCGGACAGTCCGTTCTGATAGAGCTGGCGGCCGAGGATAAGCCCGACCTCGTAGCTCGCGACCTCCGCTGACGGCGCTGGCGGCGCTTCGGGCGTCGCCTTTTCGCGTTGTGCCGGCGCGACAGCGGTCGACGATTCTCGAGCGTCAGGCGGGGACGCGGCTGCCTCCGGCAGCTGTGACCACGCTCTCGGCATGGCGAGCAGGAGGAGTGCAGCGGCGAGAGCGGAGTGCGGGTAGATCAGCGGGGCCGGCATGGAATGTCCGTCGCGGGCGCCGTGCGGCGACCGCGCAAGTATAGCCCGGGAGCACGCACCGATAGCCTGCGTGCGCTGGCGCTCGCGGCACCCGCCCGGGATCCGCGGTCGCGCGCCGTCGTTGCGCGCGACCGCGGATCACCCGGCCTCAGTTCAGTGCCGGCAGCGCCTGCGTGTGCTCGGCGCGAACCGCCCGCAGCTCTCCGGCCGGCAGCCCGAGCAGCTCGAGAACCGTCGGTGCGATCTGCGTCGTCTCGACCGAGTGTTGGACGCGCGCGTGGTGCACGCCGGCGCCCCAGACGACGATCGGAACGTGCCGGTCCTGCGGCGCGTTGCCGCCGTGCTCGGCGATCTTCTTGATCTTCTTCGGATTCGAGTAGACCGTGCCGACGCTTGCGATGCCAATGAGGTCCGGCACGCGGTCGTCACGTGTCGAGACGCCGATGAACTCGGCCGCCGCTGCGCCGGCGTGGATCTCGCGCAGGCCCGCGTGCGCCACGGTGCCGCTGTAGTCGACGAACTTGCCGCCGGCGTCCGAGCCGCCGACGGCCTGCGGCACGTAGTTCCAGAGGAAATGCCGCGCGAACTCGCTGGCCTGCCTCGAGCGGTCGGAGAGCCACAGCAGCATGCCGTCATCGTTGATCGAGAACGCCACCAGCGGCGCCGTGGCTGACGGGTTCGCCGCCGCCCAGGCATCGTCGAGGGCGGCCGTGACCTCGCCGTCGTCGATCAGCCGCAGCTGCGCGCGATTGAGCGGCGACTGGCCGTGCTTCGCCGAGACGACGATCACCGTGTCCTTGACGTTCACCGCCGCGACGATGCGGCCGAGCTCGGCATCGACGAAGTCGAGAGCGCCCGCGAGCACCGGGCCGGCCGCGCTGCCGCCCGCGCCGTAGCCGCCGAGCCCGGCGAGGCCGCCGTCGCCGGCGTAGTGCGAGAAGTTGAGCTTCTGGGCGGTCGAGACCGACTGGAAGTTCATGCCGTAGATCGCGGGCACGCCGCTCGGGTTCGGGCTGCCGTCGTGGTTGCCGCCGTTGGCCCAGTGGATCACCGCCTCGACCTTGAGCGCGTCGTAGAACTGCGTGTTCAGGTTGTCCTTGGTCCAGTCGTCGCCGCCGGCGCCCGGCACGAGGCTGTTGACCTCCGGCGCGAACAGGTCGTCCACGCCGTCGCCGGACGGTCCGTTGACGAGGTCGTAGGCGAGATGCTTGTCCGACCACGCCGTGTGCAGGCCATGGGCCTTCGCTACCTCGAAGATCGTGTTGACGCGCAGGTACGCGTGCGGATAGACACCCTGGCACGTGGCAGGGTCCACCGGCAGCTGCGTGGTGTCGATGCCGTCGCGCGCCTGCTTGGACATCTTGTAGATGTTCTGCTGGATGGCCGCCGGGGTCGACAGGTCGCCGACGTTCTCGCCGGCGTCGATCGCGTTCAGGTTGCGGTCGAGCTGTTCGAAGTACGTCACCTCGACCCCTGGCGCGACGCCGGCGCAATCGGTGGTGCCGGCCGGCAGCAGCGAGCGATTCCAGCTGTCGTCGTAGTACACCCCGGTGGACTTCGGGTTGCCGCCGGTGACGATCGCGGTCAGGCCGGGGAACGAGTCGGACGGGAACGGCGTGCGCGCGTTGGCATAGGACGCGCCCTCGGTGACCAAGCGCGCGAGCGTCGAGCCGGCGTGGTTGGCCACATAGGCGTCGAGGTCGGAGGCGTGGAGGCCATCGACGGAGATCACCAGCACGTGCCGGGCGTGATGACCGTGATCGTCGTCCGCACGTGACAGTGCCGGAGCGGCAGCGACGGCCAACGCCGCGGCGAACGCGAGCGGCCGCGAGAGCTTCGAAGTCTGCATGGGCAACATCCCCTGGTTGATAGTTCGCAACGCGCGAGGCGCGTGCCGGAACTTTGCCTCGTCCAGATGACGTGGCCATTACCAGGGTCTTCGCGGTGCGATTCACGTGCGCGCCGCCGATCGCCGCGGTGCGCCGCTGCCGCATCGCAGCAGCGTCTCAGGCGCGGCCGATGGGGAGGCTGCGGCGCGCCGCCGGGCGGCGGCAGTTGACGGAAACTTCCGTCATTATCGTTAACTGATGCGCTGGTCCGAGACGACGCGCGCTAGTCTCCGCCGCGGGTTGGCGGCCACGGCGGCCCGACATGGCTTCGGCCACGCCAGGGGAGCCGTGGTCCCGGCCCACTGCGCGCCGCGCGGGCTAGCGCCGCACCAGCAGGTAGGCAACCGCACCTGCCGCCACCACGACGCCGAAGATCACCGGCTCCGCGCCGAGCGCGAGCCACAGCACGCCGAGCGCGAGCACCGTGCACGCGATCAGCGTCCGGTCACGGCGCCGTGCACCGGCCCGCAGCTCGGCGGCGAGCCGGCGGTACTCGGCGGTCTCGCTCGGAAACAGCGCCCGGCGTCCCTCGGCCTCGCGCACCAGCCGGCGCAGCAGCGGTGGCGTGGCGCGCAGCGTCTCGAGGAACTCCGGCAGGTGGCGACGTGCCTCCTTGAGGATCGTGCGCGGACTCATCCGCTCGCGATACCACGCCCTGAGCAGCGGCTGCGCGGTCTTCCACAGGTCAAGCTCAGGATAGAGCTCGCGGCCGAGGCCCTCGATGTTGAGCAGCGTCTTCTGCAGCAGGACCAGCTGCGGCTGCACCTCCATCCGGAAGCGCCGTGCGGTCTCGAACAAGCGCAGCAGCACGACACCGAAGGAGATCTCCGACAGCGGCTTCTGGAAGATCGGCTCGCAGACTGTGCGCACCGCGGCCTCGAGCTCGTCGACCCGCGTGCCCGGCGGCACCCAGCCGCTCTCGACGTGCAGCTCGGCGACGCGCCGGTAGTCGCGGTCGAAGAAGGCCAGGAAGTTGCCGGCCAGGTACTCGAGGTCGCGGGGATCGAGCGTACCGACGATGCCGAAGTCGACCGCGGCGTAGCGCGGGTTCGCGGGATCCTCGGTCAGCACGAAGATGTTGCCGGGGTGCATGTCGGCGTGGAAGAAGTTGTGCCGTAGCATCTGCGTGAAGAAGATCGCGACGCCGTTTTCGGCGAGCTTCCTGATGTCGACGCCGAGTGCGCGCAGGCGCGCGATGTCGCTGATCTGCACGCCGCGGATGCGCTCCATGACCAGCACGTCCGGGCGGCACAGCTCGAAGTGCACTTCCGGCACGTACAAGAGCGGGCTGCCTGCGAAATTGCGCTTCAGCTGCGCCGCATTCGCGGCCTCACGCATCAGGTCGAGCTCGTCCATGATCGTCTGGTCGTACTCGGCGACGATCTCGAGCGGCCGCAGACGCGAGGCGTCCGGAACGTAGCGCAGCGCGAGCCGCGCCAGCGCGTACAGCACCTCCAGGTCGCGGCGGATCACGGTGCGCATCGCCGGACGCAGCACCTTGACGATGACCTCGCGCCCGTCCTTGAGGGTCGCGGTGTGCACCTGCGCGATCGAGGCAGCGGCGAGCGGCGCGGTCTCGAAGCTGCCGAACACCGCGCCGACGCTCTCGCCGAGCGCGCGCTCGATCGCCGCGCGCGCCTGCTCGCCCGGAAACGGCGGCACGCGGTCCTGGAGCTTGGCGAGCTCGTCGGCGATGTCCGGCGGCAGCAGGTCGCGCCGCGTCGACACGGCCTGGCCGAACTTGATGAAGATCGGGCCAAGCTCCTCGAGCGCGAGCCGCAGCCGCTCGCCGCGCGACGCGCCACGACGGCGCGCGAACCAGGTGGACGGCTGCAGGAAATACAGGAAGCGCAGCGGCCGGTAGAGGTGCGTCGCGGTCACGAACTCGTCAAGCCCATGCCGAACCAGCACCCGCTGGATCTCGAGCAGCCGCCCGGCCACCTTGAGGCTGATCACGGCTCAGCGCGCCAGGCGGCCGATGCGGGTGGCGAGCAGCGCGAGCCGCGCAGCGGCGCGGTCCACATCCTCGCGGATCCGGTCGACGGCGCCGTGATGGACGTCCAATTGCGCGCGCGGCACCAGGTCGCGGCCTTCCTCGGTCAGGTACTCGCCGACGTTGCGCGCCAGCGAATCAACCGCGCGGCGCCCCCACCCGAAGGCGCTGTTGACCGCCTGCGCGGCGTAGTGCGCCGGCACGTCGCCGACCAGTCGCGCGAGCTCCTCCTCGACCTCGGGGCGCGCGTGGCGCAGCAGCCGCTCGAACGCGGCGGCGATCTCGGCGTCGCCGGCGATCGAAACGCCGGCGGCCGTGAAGCGCCCGCCGCTGCGACCGGCGAGCAGCGCCGCGAGGCCGAGCGGCGTGCCGGTGACGGCGGCATCGGCAGGCTCGTCGCCGGCGGCGATCGCAAGGCCGTCGACCGCGGCTGCGAGCCGCAATCGCGCCAGGCGTCCGCCGAGCGGCGTCTCCACCTGGATCGCGAACGAGCGCCCGGCAAGCTCGGCGAGCAGCTCGCGGGCCGGCGTCGAGGCGCGCAGGTTGCGGTTGATGAGCGTCTCGAGGGGCCTGAGCAGCGGCGCGGCGACCATCAGTAACGCCAGCCGCGGTGCAGCGCGACGATGCCGCCCGTCAGGTTGTGGTGGCGGCAGCCGTCGAAGCCGGCCTCGCGCATCATCGTCTCGAGCGTCGCCTGGTCGGGGAACATGCGGATCGATTCGGCGAGGTAGCGATAGCTGTCGGCATCCTGCGCGACCAGCCGGCCGAGCGCGGGCAGCACGCCGAACGAGTAGGCGTCGTAGAGCGGCTTGAGGCCCGGGGCGACGGGCTTGGAGAACTCGAGGATCAGCAGCTGGCCGCCGGGCCGCAGCACGCGGTACATCGAGGCCAGCGCCGCGGCCTTGTCGGTGACGTTCCTCAGCCCGAAGCCGATCGTCACGCAGTCGAACGACGCGTCGCGAAACGGCAGCCGCTCGGCGTTCGCGAGCACGTGCTCCACCTGGCTGACGATGCCGGCATCCAGCAGGCGGTCGCGGCCGTGCGCCAGCATCGCGGCGTTGATGTCGGAGAGCACCACCCGGCCGCTTGTGCCCACCTGCCGCGCCAGGCCGGCGGCCAGGTCGCCGGTGCCGCCGGCGACGTCGAGCGCCTGTTGGCCGGGCCGCAGGCCGGTCTGCGACAGCAGGAAGCGCTTCCACAGCCGGTGGACGCCGAACGACATCAGGTCGTTCATGACGTCGTAGCGGCTGGCAACCGAATCGAACACCGCCCGCACCCGTTGCGCCTTGTCGGCCGCGGCCACCTGTTGGTAGCCGAAGTCAACGGTTCCGGCGGCGGTGCGCTTGTCGGGAGATCCGGTCACTGGGAAGTTGCTCGCGTGAAAACCGTGAAATTGTACCGCTCGGCGCCCGGCGCCGCACCGCGGCCGGCAGCCCGGGTGCCCGCCGGCCGGCTCGCGGTGCTGGCGGCGCTGCTCATCGGCGCGCACTCCGTCGCCGCCGTCGCGTGCCAGGACCGTGGCGCGAAGGCGCCCGAGGCGCGTTGCGAGTCGCTCTCGTTCGGCGGGCGCGAGCGCAGCTATCGACTGTACGTGCCGGCCGTGCTGCCGGTTGCCGCGCCACTGCTGGTCGTTCTGCACGGCGGCGGCGGCGGTGCGGCCGGCATGGAGGCACTCACCGGGCGCGGTTTCAATCGCCGCGCGGACGCGGCCGGCGTGCTGGTCGTCTATCCGGAAGGCGTCGATCACGCTTGGAACGACGGCCGCCACGACCTGAAGGCACGCACCGTCCGCGACGGCGTCGACGACGTTGGCTACCTGCGCGCGCTGGTCGAGGCGCTCGGGCGCCGCTACCCGCTGGACCGCGAGCGGCTGTTCGTCACCGGCATCTCCAACGGCGGCATGATGACGCTGCGGCTCGCCTGTGATGCGGCTGACCTGTTCGCCGGCTTCGTGGCGGTGGCCGCGAGCCTCGGCGAGGACACGGCGGCCGCTTGCAGGCCGGCACAGGCGCGGCCGGTCGCGCTGGTCGACGGCACCGAGGATCCGCTCGTGCCGTTCGCCGGCGGCGAGGTCCGCGTGCTCGGCTCGCGCCGCGGACGGGTCATCGGCGCCGAGGCGACGTTCGCCGCGTTTCGCGACGTCGCCGGTTGCCGCTCGGTTGAGGCCGAGCCGCCGCTCGATCGCATCGCCGACGACGGCACCGCGCTGGTGGTGCGCCGCGCCGTCGGCTGCCGGCCCGGCGTCAACGTGGTGCTCTACGAGGTGCAGGGCGGCGGCCACGCCTGGCCTGGCGGGCTGCCCTACCTCGGCAAGTGGCTCATCGGGAAAGTGAGTCAGGAGCTCGACGCGACCGATGAGACGTGGCGCTTCCTCGGTCTTGGAGGAAGCCGGCGAGGACCGGTGTGAAGAGCTGCGTTTCGGTCAGGAAGGCGTCGTGGCCGTACGGCGAGTTGAGCTCGACATAGCCGGTGTCGATGCCCGCGGCGCGCAGTACCGAGGCGACGCGGCGTTGCTGCTCGACCGGGAACAAGAGGTCCTGCTCGACGCCGACCACCAGCGCCCGCTCGACCTTGAGGAAGGCCGCGGCGCGGGCCACGTCCGAGTCCGCGTGGGCGTGCACGACCGCGTCGCCGTCAGGCGTCGCGCCGTGCGCGCCGAAATCGAACAGGTCCATCGCGCGTGAGATCGTCCAGTACGCCCAGGGGTCAAACTGGCGCACGAACTTCTGCGCGACGTGCTCGAGCCAGCTCTCGACCTCGAATTCGGTCCCGGACGGATGGCCGGCGAAGGGCTCGCTCTGGTGGCGCGCGAAGCGCTTCTCGAGCAGCTCCGTGCCGACGTAGGAGAGGATGCCGATCTTGCGAGCCCAGCGCATCGCCTGCTCGACGCTCGCGCGGTCGGCGCCGCTGCGGAGCGCCGAGCCGACGATCTCGCGCTGCAGGCTGCGGGTCGCGATCGCCGATGCCGAGGCGGCCAGCGCTCCGGAAATCGACACCAGCGCGCGCGCCTTGCCGGGGAAGCACACGGCGTGCGCGAGCACCGTCATGCCGCCGAGCGCGGCGCCGATGACCGCAGCCAGCCGGTCGATGCCGAGCGCGTCGACCGCCGCCTGGCTGGCGCGGGCGATGTCCTCGACGCGCAGTTCCGGGAAGTCGGCGCCGTAGGCGCAGCCGGTGACCGGGTTCGGCGAGGCGGGTCCGGTTGAGCCGAAGCAGCTGCCGAGCGAGTTCACCGAGATCACGAAGAAGCGCTCGGTGTCGATCGCCCTGCCGGGGCCGATCATCGACTCCCACCAGCCGACCGACAGGTCGTCGGCGTGCGAGCGGGCGTGCGCCGAGGCGGACAGCCCGGTGAACAGCAGCACGGCGTTGTCCCGGCCGGGCGCGAGCCGGCCGTAGGTCTCGACGGCGACCTCTGCCTCGACCAGCGTGCCGCCGGCCTGCAGCCGGAACGGGCTCGGCAGCGGCAGCCGGCGGGCGGTCGACGGCGAATCAGGGGGAAAGGCGCTCATGACCGGATCTTCCGCCCAACCGCCGCCCCCGGCCACCCCCCTCCAAGAACAGATCGTTATGGCGCAAGATCCACCCGGCCGAAGCTGCTGGGCGGGCGCCGGCCTACACTCTTCGGCCTCACGGACAGCTGCACGGACACCCCAAAATGGCCCTCTATAACAGCATTCTCGAGACGATCGGCCGGACGCCGATCGTCCGCATCAATCGTCTCGCGCCGAAGCACGTGACGATGTATGCCAAGGTGGAGTACTTCAATCCGGGCGGCTCGGTGAAGGACCGGCTGGCGATCGGCATCATCGAGGATGCCGAGCGGCGCGGGCTGCTGAAGCCCGGCCAGACGATCGTCGAGGCCACCTCCGGCAACACCGGCATCGCGCTGGCGCTGGTGGCCGCCGCCAAGGGCTACCCGTTCGTCGCGGTGATGGTCGAGACCTTCTCGATCGAGCGCCGCAAGATCATGCGCGCCTTCGGCGCCAAGGTGATCCTGACGCCGGCGGCCGAGCGCGGAACCGGCATGGTCAAGAAGGCCAAGGAGCTGGCCGAGAAGAACGGCTGGTTCCTCGCGCGCCAGTTCGAGAACGAGGCCAATCCTGCCTACCACCGCCAGACCACCGGCCCGGAGATCCTGCTCGACTTCGCCGGCAAGCGGCTCGACTATTTCGTCTCGGGCTGGGGTACCGGCGGCACCATGACCGGCGCCGGCCAGGTGCTGAAGCGCGCCCGGCCGGACCTCAAGGTCATCGCGACCGAGCCGGCCGGCGCGCGCCTGCTGGCCGGTGCCGAGTTCAAGCCGCACAAGATCCAGGGCTGGACGCCGGACTTCGTGCCGGCGGTGCTCGACCGCACGGTCTTCGACGACAACGTCCCGGTCACCGACGAGGAGTCGATTGCGACCGCGCGGCTGCTCGCTCAGAAGGAAGGCCTGTTCGTCGGCATCTCCTCCGGCGGCACCTTCGCCGCCGCGCTCAAGGTCGCGGAGAAGGCGCCGGAAGGCAGCGTGATCCTCGCGGTGCTGCCGGATACCGGCGAGCGCTACCTGTCGACCGTACTGTTCGAGGGCGTGCCTGAGGGCTCGGACCCCGAGCCGGCGCTGCCGTAGCGCGCGCCGCCGGCGGACGACGCGCCGCTGGCCAGCGGCGCGTCGCCACGGCCAAATACCCACCCGGTCAGGTCGGCGCGCTGGCGCCCGGCCAGCGATGCCGGTGCCGGCAGGTGAGGGTTCGTGAAGCTGCGCTACGACTGCTCGAAGTGTCCGGGCTACTGCTGCTCGTACGACCGCATCCCGATCAGCGATTTTGACATCGCCCGGCTCGGCAAGCACTTCGGCGTCCCGGCGGCGACGGCACGCGAGCGCTACACCTACGCTAAGACGCACGACGGCGTCGAGGAGCGGCTGCTGCGCCATCACCGCGACCACGTCTACCCGTCGGTCTGCCAATTCTTCGATCGCGAGCAGCGCCGCTGCACGGTGTATGCGGCGCGACCGAACGTCTGCCGCCGCTACCCCTCAGGCCCGCGCTGCGGCTACTACGAGTTCCTGAGCTTCGAGCGCGAGCAGCAGGGCGACGACGAGTTCGTGCCGCTCAGCTGAGGCGTCAGGCGGCGCCTCAGGCCGGCGCGTGGCGGTCGCCGAGCTGGATCACCGGTTGCGCCGGGCTCTCCGACAGCAGCACCGTCATCATGTTGATGACCAGCGTCGCGCGCTCCGCCGGCGCCAGTGCGCCGATGTGGTCGGACTCCATGCGCGCCAGCGCGCCGGAGATCATGCCGAGCGCACCCTCGACCATGCGCTCGCGCGCATGCACGATCGCCTCGGCCTGCTGCCGGCGCAGCATCACGTGGGCGATCTCCGCGGCGTAGGCGAGGTGGGTGATGCGCGCGTCGTCGATCTCGACGCCGGCCACCGCCAGGTGCTGGCGCAGCGTCGCCGTCAGCAGCTTGGAGATGTCGCCGAAGTGGCTCCTCAGGCTGACCTCGCCCGGCGCCTGCGATTCGTACGGGTGGCTGCCGGCGACCTCGCGCAACGCCATCTCGCTCTGGATCTGCGTGTAGCTCTCGAAGCTGTCGACGTCGAAGACCGCCTGGCCGGTGTCGTGCACGTACCAGGTGATCACCGCCGCGATCTCGATCGGATTGCCGCGCTGGTCGTTGACCTTGAGGGTCGGCGTCGCGAAGTTGCGCACCCGCAGCGACACCTTGCGGCGCACGTAGAACGGGTTGACGAAAAAGAAGCCGTCCTTGCGCACCGTGCCGGCGTACTTGCCGAAGAACACCAGCACGGCGGCCTGGTTCGGCTCGAGCGTGAACAGGCCCCTCAGCAGCACGAAGGTGAGCGCGACGCCGATCACCGCCGGTGGCTCGCCGCGCACGACCAGCAGGAAGCCGCCGCCACCGAGCAGCAGGGCGAGCAGCAGACCGACCCAGCCACTGGTCGGGTGCTCGCGAGGGCGCTCCTCGGTGGGCTGGTGGCGTCGCTCGGGGTAGTTCATCGTCGTTCTCCGGGCAGCACGGCGGTTCAGCCCGGCAGCCAGGGCTTGCGGACGTAGCCGATGCCGTCGAGCCGCTCGAGGTAGCGCGCCCACTTCTCGTCGAAGCGTGCGCCGAGTTCGCGCAGGTACTTCCAGGTGTAAAGGCCGGTATCGTGGCCGTCGTCGAACACCAGGCGCACCGCGTAGTGGCCGACCGGGTCGATGCGCACCACCGCCACCTGCTCCTTGGCGATCTGCAGCACGTCCTGGCCAGGGCCATGCCCCTGCACCTCGGCCGACGGCGAATGCGCTCTGAGGTACTCGAAGCTGAGGGCATAGCGGGCGCCGTCGGCGAAGGCCACCTCGACGACCCGCGAGCGGCGCCGCAGGCGGATTTCGGTCGGCGGGTTGTCGCCAGATGGCGTCAGTTGCGACGAGGACATGGATTTGTGGTCTGGCGCGCGACAAGCGGGGTGCGGGATCGGCAAAATACTACCACTCGCGGCCGCGACGGCCTTAGGTTCGAGGCGCTCCCTATGACGATCCGCACGCTGCTTCCCGCCCTCCTCGCGGCGCTCCTCCTGCTCGCGCAGGTGCCGGCGGCCGTCGCCGCGGCCGACGACCCGGACGAGGACGAGGCCGAAGAGAAGGTCGACGCGCCCTGGTCGCTGGCGCTCGGCACGCAGGTTGACCAATTGAGTACGCGCGGCTTCACCGGCGAGCTCGGCCGCGAACTGACGCCGAACACGGCGCTGCGCCTCGCCGCCGATTCCACCGCCTACGATTCGACCAACCAGGCCGGCTTCAAGTCGAACGGCGTCGAACTCGGCGCGACGCACGACTTCGAGCGCTTTGCGATCCAGGGCGCGATCGCCCGCTGGCAGGACACCGACCTGGTCACGGCCAAGGAGCTCAAGCTCGACGGCGACTTCCGCTTCGAGCCGTGGTCGGTGGGTCTCAGGGCCGGCTACCGGCGCTCGACCTTCGATCCCTTCCACACCCCGGTCAGCGTCACGCTCAAGGACGGCACGGTGGTCGACGCCAACACCACCTCGCGCTGCAAGCTGAACAACACCGCGCTCGGCCTCGATGGCCGCTTCGAGGGCGACGTCTGGGGCGCGTACGCGACGCTGATGGAGTACCAGTACCAGGACGCGAAGTGCAGCGTGACGGCGCGCGGCAAGAACGCGCTGTCGCGCGCCGACCGGCTGCAGCTGCGCGACCTCAGCGCCGGCATTCTCGACCGGCTGTCGGTGGTGGCGACGCGCCGCATCGGCCGCCAGGAGACGCTGCTCGACTCGAGCCTCGACACCGGCGTCAGCTGGAAGCACGATGACCTGACCGTCAGCCTCGACTACTCGCACCAGAAGGATTTTTTCATCGGTGCGGCCTCGAACACCTACTCGGTGACCGGCACCGCCGATCTCGGCGACCACACCGGCGTCGACTGCACGCTCGGGGTGACGCGCGGCGGCGGCGTGACCAGTGGTGGCTTCGTCGGCTTCGCGCTACGCGCGAAGTTCTAGCGCCCGACAGGATGTAGCGCGACAGGTCCTCGTCGCGCGCCAGCACGCCGAGCGTGCGCTCGACGTAGTCGGCGTCGACGCGCACGCGGCTGCCGCCGCGATCGACGGCCTCGAAGGACACGCCGTCGAGCAGCCCTCCATCACCGTGTGCAGGCGCCGCGTGCCGATGTTCTCGGTCTTCTGGTTGACCTCGAAGGCGACCTCGGCCAGGCGCCGCACGCCCTCGGGCAAGAACTCGACCTCGACCCCTTCGGTCGCGAGCAGCGCCTGGTACTGCCGGCACAGCGACGCGTCCGGCTCGGTCAGGACGCGGACGAAGTAGCCGGCCATATGAGTCGCCGTTGCCGGAGATGATCAGCGAGCGCTTCGCGTCGGTGACGCACAGCAGCGCCTCGAGTCGCCGCAGGCTGCGGTCGGTGCGTCAGTCCTTGGCGAGCTCGACCGCCGCGCGGGCCAGGTTGCCGTAGTTCTCGAGTTTGCCCTCGAAGCGCTCGAACAGCGTGAAGGCGTCGGCGGTGCCGCCGGCGAAGCCGGCCAGCACCTTGCCATCGTGCAGCCGCCGCACCTTGCGCGCGTTGCCCTTCATCACGGTGCTGCCGAGCGTGACCTGGCCGTCGCCGCCCATCGCGACGATGCCGCCGCGGCGCACGGCCTAGATGGTCGTGCCGTGCGCGTCGAAATGGCCGCTCATGCTGCTCCTCGTGGCGGTGGCAGTGGCGCAGGCACCCCGCGTGCCGCGCTCAACGCGTGCGGCGGCGCGCGCGCGGATGCGCCTCGTCGTAGATGCGCGCGAGGTGCTGGAAATCAAGATGCGTGTAGACCTGGGTCGTGGAGATGTTGGCGTGCCCGAGCAATTCCTGGACGCCGCGCAGGTCGTGGCTCGATTCGAGCAGGTGGGTCGCGAAGGAGTGCCGGAACAGGTGCGGGTGCACCTTGACGTCGAGCCCGTGGCGGCGCGCCCAGGCATCCACCCGCAGCTGCACCGCCCGCACGCCGAGTCGCCCGCCGTTGCGGCCGACGAACATAGCCCGCGCATCGACGGCGGCCAGCGCCGGACGCTCCCGCAACCAGCCGCGCAGCGCCGTCACGGCCTGCTTGCCGACCGGCACGATCCGCGTCTTGCCGCCCTTGCCGAGCACGCGCACGGTGCGGTCGGCGAGGTCGACGTCCGCCAGGTCGAGGCCGACGAGCTCCGCGAGCCTGAGGCCGCTTGAGTAGAAGAGCTCGAGCATCGCCCGGTCACGGGCGTCGAGACCGGCGAACTCCGGGCGTGCGGCTACCGGCGCGTCGAGCAGACGTGTCATGCGGTCAACGTCGAGCGCCTGCGGCAGGCGCTTGGCGCCCTTCGGCGCCCGGACCTCGATCGCCGGGCTGCGCTTCAGGATGCCCTCGCGGATCAGGTAGCCGAAGAAGGTCCGAAGCGCCGACAGCCGCCGCTGGATCGAGCGCGGTGCGAGCCCGCCGCGGTGCTCAGCGGCGGCGAAGTTGCGCAGGTGCTGCTCATCGAGCGCGCTCCAGCTCGTGAGCCGCGACCTGGCGCACCAGGCGACGAACGCCGCCAGGTCGCGCCGGTAGGCGGCACCGGTGTGGCGGCTGAGGCGCCGCTCGTTGCGCAGGCTGCCGAGGAAGCCGTCGATCAGCGCCAGCTCCGCGGCCGACCAGCCCGCCGCCGCGGGATCGGCCGGCGGCGCGGCTTCAGCTGGTGCGTTCCGGCGTGCCATCAAGTGCGATTGCGATGAGCTCGCCGATCCGCCCCAGGAACTCGGTGCTCATCGTCGGATTGAAATGGTCGGCGTCAGGCGAGGCGATCGCCAGCAGTCCCTGCGCGCCGCCCGGGCCGAGCGGCACGAGCGCGACCGAGCCGATCGCGATGTCGGCCGACGGGAACAGGTAGTCGCGCTGCGAATCGCGCATCCGCCCGCAGCGCGGCTTGCCCGAGCTGAACAGCGTGTCGAAGGTCTTGAGTCCCGGGTCGTCGGCCGCCACGACGCGCAGGCAGCGCGCGTCGACGTCGGCCAGCGCCGGCTCGCGGCGCGTCAGTACCAGCACGAACTCGCGAGCGCCGAAGTCCTCGCGCAGGCTGGACTCGATCGAGGCGAGGCGCAGTCGCGCGTCGCGCGCGTGCACCAGCCGGCAGGCGAGGCGGTGAATCTTCTCGGCCAGCGCGTCATTGGCGTGGCCGTTGTCGACCAGCGTCTTGAGCCGCAGCTCGGACTCGCGCACGCGCTCGCGCAGCACGTCAACCTGGCGTTCGACCAGCGACACGGTGGTGCCGTCGCCGCGCACGTGTGGCAGGCGCAGGCCGGCCAGCACCGCGGCGTGCCGCTCGAAGAAGTCGGGATGCTGCGCGAGGAACGTGGCCACCAGCGCCTCGTCCGGCGCCGCGCGCGGCGGCTTCTTGGCGTCGACCTTCACCTGCGGGTTCGTCATATGTCGATGTGTCCTTCGAAGACCGTTGCTGTGGGTCCAGTCAGCCAGATCAGCGCGCCGTCGCCCTGCCATTCGACGCCGAGCCGGCCGCCCGGCACGTCAACGTCGACCTCCGCGTCGAGCCAGCCGCGGCGGTGTCCGACCGCCACCGCAGCGCAGGCGCCGGTGCCGCAGGCGCTGGTCTCGCCGACGCCGCGCTCGAACACCCGCAGGCGCACGTGGCGACGGTTGACGACCTCGACGAACTCCACGTTGGTGCGGCGCGGGAACCGCCGGTGATTTTCTACCTGAGGACCGAGCCTGTCCACCGGCGCGTCGGCGACCGAGGTGACGCGCAGCACCGCGTGCGGGTTGCCGATCGACACCGCGCTGATCTCGAGTGTCTGCTCACCGACGGCCAGCGCGTAGGCAGGCGCCGCGACGGGGGCCTCGAACGGCAGCGCCGACGGCGTGAAGTCCGGAACGCCCATTGCGACCGACACGAGGCCGTCGTCGCGCACACGCGCACGCACCGCTCCTGCCGGGCTATCGAGCAGCAGCTCGCCGGGGCCGCGGCCGAGGCGCCGGGCGACGAGTGCGGCGACGCAGCGCGCGCCATTGCCGCATTGCTCGACCTCGCCGCCGTCGGCGTTGAAGATGCGGTAGTAGCAGGCCGTATCGGCGCGCTGCGGCGGCTCGATCACCAGCGCCTGGTCGAAGCCAATGCCGGTACGGCGGTCGGCGAGCGCGCGCCACTGCGCCGGCTCCGGCAGCGGCCGGCCGCCGCCGGCGTCGACGACGACGAAGTCGTTGCCGAGGCCGTGCATCTTGGTGAAGTCGAGGTGCATGGCCGGGATCATAGCGCGCGTCGCTGGCGCGGTTATCATGGGTCGCTGCGCCGCCCACCTTCCCACGACCACCGAGTGTGCCCATGAATGGTCCGGCCGGATCGCTGCTCGCCGGGCTCCTCGTCGCCACGATCGGCAGCGCCGACGCGGCCGCGGGGCGGACCGCCGCCGAACCCTACGTCTACGCGCACCATGCGGTGTCGACGCCCGTTGCGGCCGCGCAGGCAGCCTTCGACCGCGGCCTGACGCTCGTCTATGCCTACCAGCGCGAGGAGGCCGAGCAGGCCTTCCGGCAGGCAGCGCGCCTCGATCCAGGTTGCGCCATGGCCTTCTGGGGCGTGGCGCTCGCGCTCGGCGCCAACATCAACGAGCAGCCGACGGCGGCGCACAGCGCCGAGGCGGCCAAGGCCATCCGCCACGCCGGCGCGCTCGTTGCCCGGCGCGGCACGCGCGAAGAGCATGACTACATCGAGGCGCTGGCCGCGCGCTACAGCGCCGCCCCGGAGCCTGACTTCGACGCACTGGCGCTCGCGTACCGCGATCGCATGCGCGAGCTCGTGCAGCGCCACCCGCAGGATCCTGATGCCGCGGCGCTGTTTGCCGAAGCGATCATGGACCTGCACCCCTGGCGGCTGTGGACCCCGGCCGGCGAGCCGCGCGACGGGACGGCGGAACTGGTCACGGTCATCGAGACGGGTCTGCGGGCGCACCCGGAGCACCTTGGCTTGCTGCACTTCTACATCCACGCCGTCGAGGCCAGCCGCGAGCCCGGCCGGGCGCTCGCCGGCGCCCGCCGCCTCGCGGCGCTGCCGATGGAGCCGGCCGCGGCGCACCTCGTGCACATGCCGGCGCACACCTTCCTGCGGGTCGGCGACTGGCAGGCCGCGGTCGACGCGAATGAGCACGCCGTGCATCAGGCGGTGGGCTTTCGCCAGTCGAAGGACCCGGACGTGGAGCATGCCTGCAGCCATTGCCTGCAGTTCCTGAGCTACGCCTACGGCATGCAGGGCAACGCCGCCGGCGCGCGCGAGGCTGCCGGGCGCGCCCGCGGCCTCGACTCGGAACCCTCTGACCTGATCGCCGTGCTGGCGCGCTTCGGCGACTGGCCCGAGCTGCTCGCGCTGCCGGACCCGGCCGCCGAGCAGCCGGCGGGCGCAAGCAACCGGCACCTCGTCAGCGCGCTCTGGCACTACGGCCGCGGGCTCGCCGAGCTCGCCAGCCTGCACGCGGATCGCGCCGCCGCGGAACTAGGCGCGCTGCGCAGCGAGGCGGCGCAGGTGCCGGCGGCACCGGTGTTCGGCGACCAGCCGGACGTGGCCCACGTGATCGACAAGCTCGAGGCCGCCGAGAGCGCCACGATCCTGGCGCTGGCCGAGCACGTGCTCGCCGCGCGGCTCGCGTTCGCCGCCGGGCGGACCGCCGAGGCCGAGTCACTGCTGCAGGAGGCGGTCGCGATCCAGGACCACGCCGAGTACACCGAGCCGCCGCCCTGGCACGTGCCGCTGCGGGAGACGCTGGCCGTCGTGCAGTTTCGCAGCGGCGCGATCGCCGAGGCCGAGCGATCGCTGCGCGAGTGCCTCGAGTACACGCCGCACGACGCGCGCGCACTGATCGGGCTGCGGCAGGTGCTCGAGGCGAGCGGCCGTGTCGCCGAGGCCCGCGCGCTGGACGTCGAGATCGCCGCCGCGTCGCGCTTTGCGGATCGGCCGCTGCGCTGGGATCCGTTCTAGCGGCGCGGCCGACCGGTCCCGCCTCAGTCGACCTCCGCCAGCCCGAGCAGCGGCGGCAGCGGGCAGCGCAGCAGCGCGCACACCGCGCGCAGCAGCTCCGCCTCCTCGATGTGCACCGTGCCGTCGTGGAGCACGGTGCGGCCGAGGCCGTCGACCAGCAGCTCCTTGGCCGCGGCGCCGAGCGCCGCGAGCCGTGCCAGCGCGAGGTTGAGTGCCGCCGGCCACGCCGCCGGGTCCGGCGACTTGAAGTCGGGCCGCTCGCGCGGCAGCAGCGTCGCGAGGCCGCGCTCGTAGGCGCGACGCGCCTCGACCGGCTCGTCGCGTCCGGCGCTCGCGACGACGGCGAACAAGGTGCCGAGCTCCGCCGCGCAGTCGTCGAGCCCGAGGGCGCGCGGCAGCCGCGGCGGCTCGAGCTGGTCGCCGAGGTAGCGTGACGCGAGCGCGCCGAGCAGATACTCGAGCGGCGAGATGCGCGTGTCGGCGTGCGCCAGCTCGGCCGTAAGCGCCGCGAGCGTGGCACGCCGCTCCCGCGGTAGCGCCTTCAGGACCGGCAGTGCGCGCTGCAGCAGCGGCAGGTACTGGGCAACGGCGATCGAGCCGACTTCGCCGGCGAACATCGCCACCGCGCTCGCGACCGGCTCGCCGAGCGCCGCGCGGATCCGGCCGAGCTGTGCCGCGCGTACCGCCGGCTCGGCCGACAGGCCGACCGCGAGCCACAGGCACGCGGCGGTCGAGCCGCGCGCGAGCGCGGCCTCGAGTCGCGGCGGCAGCGCGGCGTGCAGCGCCGCGGCGAACTCGACCGCCGACGCGCCGGGATTGCCGACGTGGCTGCTGAGCGGCCGCGCGGCGCTGCCGGCGCCGGCCGCGAGTCCGGCGACCGCGCCGCCGTCGGCCTCGAGCTCGGCAGGCGCCGGCGTCAGGTCGGGCGTCTCGAGCTCGCTGACGTCGTAACGCGGGTCGAGGCGCAGGATGCGGGTGGCGAGCGGCGGGTGCGTCGAGTACAGCCGCTCGCGTGACGGCGCGATGAAGAGGTGCGCCAGGTCCTCGCCCTCCGCCGCGTGCACCGTCGAGCCGCCAGGCGTGCGGGCGATACGCACCAGCGCGTCGCGCAGCGCGCCCGGGTCGCGCGTGAACTGCACGCTCGAGGCGTCGGCGAGGAACTCGCGCTGGCGGCAGATCGCGGCCTGCAGCAGCCGGCCGAACAGCACCCCGATGTAGCCGAGCGCCATGATGACCAGCGAGGCGGCGAGGAACGGCATGACGCGGCCACTGCCGCGCAGACCGCGCAGCGTGTAGCGCGCGACGATCGCGATCACCAGCAGCCCGAACAACGGACCCGCGAGCCGCGTGTTGAGGCGCATGTCGCCGTTCAGCAGGTGGCTGAACTCGTGGCCGATGACGCCGGCGAGCTGCGCCCGGTCGAGCCGTTCCAGCGCGCCGCGGGTCACCGTGATCGCGGCGTCGGCCGGCGTAAAGCCGGCGGCGAAGGCGTTGATGCCCGGCTCCTGGTCGAGGACATAGACCTCCGGCACCGGCACGCCGGAAGCGATCGCCATCTCCTCGACGACGTTCAGCAGCCGCCGGCGCCTGGGGTCGGCGCTCTCGCGCGTGATACGGCTAGCGCCGAGCGAACTCGCGACCGCGCCACCGCCGGCAGACAGCTGCGCGACGCGATGCAGCGCAGCGACGCCGATGACACCGAGCACGCCGAGCGCCGTGATCGCCAGCACGCCTGGGTGCTCGAGGATGCGGTCCGTGTACGGCTGCGACGAATAGATGTTGCTGTTGAACAGCATGTACACCCAGGCGACGATCCAGGCGATCGCGCCGACGACCAGCGCGACGGCGAGCGCATAGCCGCCGAGCAGCAGGCGGGTGCGCGAGTGCGCGGCCGCCTGTGCCGCGAAGAAGTTCATCTCAGCCGAACTTCACCTCGGGGGCGGCGCGTTTGGTAGGCGACTCGATCTCCAGCATCGCGGCCGGGCTGAAGCCGAAGGTGCCGGCGACGAGGTTGTTCGGGAACACCTCGCGCGAATTGTTGTAGTCGAGCACCGCGTCGTTGTAGGCCTGGCGTGCGAACGACACCCGGTTCTCGGTGGAGGTCAGCTCCTCCATCAGCTGCGCCATCGTCTGGTTCGCCTTGAGGTCCGGGTAGGCCTCGGCCACCGCCAGCAGCCGCCCCAGCGCGCCGCCGAGCGCGCCCTCGGCGCCGGCGAGTGTCGCGACCGCAGCGGGATTGCCCGGCGCGGCGGCGGCGCCCTTCAGGCCCGCGACCGCGGCGTTGCGGGCACTGATCACCGCCTCGAGCGTGCCGCGCTCGTGCGCGAGGTAGCCCTTCGCGGTCTCGACCAGGTTCGGAATCAGGTCGTAGCGGCGAGTCAGCTGCACGTCGATCTGCGCAAAGGCGTTGTGGTACGCATTGCGGGACGAGACCAGCCGGTTGTAGATCACGATCGGAACGCCGATCACGACCACGACGATGACCAGGAAGATCGCGACGCCCATGCCACCTCCAGCCGGCAGGTGGCCGGCGATTGCCTATCTAGCACTCGCGGTGCGGCCGAGTCGAGGGCCGCAGTCACCTGCCGGCCACGGGCCGGTGACGGGCCGGGTCAGGGCGCGGCCCGAACGTCTTCCCGCAGCGCGAACTCGGCCGCGCGGCAGGCGCCTGTGACGCGGCGCGCACGGCCGCGGGCCGGTGGTGGCCGCGGCTGCCCTGCGCGGGTACCATGGCGGCCCGTTTTGGACCGGCCTCGCCCATGCATCCTGTGCCCCGCGTCGGCTTCGTCAGCCTCGGCTGCCCGAAGGCGCTCGTCGACTCCGAGCGCATCCTCACGCAGCTGCGCGCCGAGGGCTACGACATCGCGCCGACCTACCAGGACGCGGACCTGGTCGTGGTCAACACCTGCGGCTTCATCGACGACGCGATCGACGAGTCGCTCGAGACGATCGGCGAGGCGCTCCGCGAGAACGGTAAGGTCATCGTGACCGGCTGCCTCGGCGCACAGCCGGAGCGGATCCGCGCGCGCCACCCGCACGTGCTCGGCATCACCGGGCCGCATGCCTACGAGGACGTGCTCCGCAACGTCCACGAGCATCTGCCGCGACCGCATGACCCATTCGCCGACCTCGTGCCGGCGCAGGGCGTCAAGCTGACGCCGCGGCACTACGCGTACCTCAAGATTTCCGAGGGCTGCAACCACCGCTGCAGCTTCTGCATCATCCCGTCGATGCGCGGCGACCTCGTCAGCCGGCCGATTCCGCTGGTGCTCAACGAGGGAATCCGCCTGCTGAACGCCGGCGTGCGCGAGCTGCTGGTGATCTCGCAGGACACGAGCGCCTACGGCGCCGACCTCAAGTACCGCGCCGAGCAGTGGGGTTCGCGCCAGATCCGCACCAAGTTCATCGACCTCGCGCGCGAGCTCGGCGCGCTCGCCGCCGAGCGCGGCGCGTGGCTGCGGCTGCACTACGTCTATCCGTATCCGCACGTCGACGAGGTGCTGCCGCTGATGGCCGCGGGGCAGGTGCTGCCCTACCTCGACATCCCGTTCCAGCACGGCAGCCCGCGGATCCTCAAGCTGATGAAGCGTCCGGCGCATGCCGAGAACACGCTGGCGCGCATCAAGTCGTGGCGCAAGCTGCTGCCGTCGCTGGCGATTCGCAGCACATTCATCGTCGGCTTCCCCGGCGAGACCGAAGCGGACTTCCAGCTGCTGCTCGACTGGCTTGCCGAGGCCGAGCTCGATCGCGTCGGCTGCTTCAAGTATTCCCCGGTTGCCGGCGCAAGCGCCAACGCGCTGCCGGACGCGGTGCCAGACGAACTCAAGGCGGAACGCCTCGCGCGCTTCATGGAGGCCGCGGCCGGCATCAGCACGACGCGCCTAGCCACGCGTGTCGGCGCAAGCGAGCGCGTGCTCGTCGACGCCGTCGACGCCTCGGGTAAGGCCGCGGTCGCGCTCGCGCGCAGCTTCGCCGACGCGCCGGAAATCGACGGCAGCGTGCGAATCCGCGGCGCCGGCGTTGCCCGCCTCGCGGTCGGCGAGTTCGCCGACGTCAAGATCACCGCCGCCGACACCTACGATCTGGGCGCGCGCCTCGCCTGAGGGCGGCGCCGCTCAGCGCGCCGGGTTCAGCATCTCGAGCGCCAGCCGGCAGCTGCCGCCGACGTCCCACGCGTGCACGAACACATAGCGTCGCGCCGGAGCGTCGAGGCGCGCGGCGACGTCGTACTCGCCGTAGCTGATCTGCACGTCGCCGCCATTGGCGCTCAGCGTCTTGGCGGCGCGCAGCTTGGCGAGGCGGGCATCCCTGAGCGGGTCGGCCTTGAGCCAGGTGGAGCGGCCGTCGGTGAGCGTGGTGCCGGCGAGCAGCAGGCGCGCGTCGTCGGCGAGGTATTCCTTGAGCGCGGCGGCGCGGCCCTTGTCCTGCCAGCGCGCGGCGAAGGCGAGGCTGCAGTCGCTTGCGCGACCGTGGCCGCCGCCGGCGCGCCGCAGCCGCGGCGTCACCTCCAGCTGGCGCGGCACGAGGCGGTCGTCGAGCGGATAGGACACGCCGCCGTCGAGCAACACCTGCCAGCTGCCGCCGTCGCCGCGGCGCCAGACCGTGAAGTAGTGGCCCGCGGCCGCTGGCAACTCGGCGGTCGAGGTCTTGTAGGCGAGGAACGGGCCGCTTGCCCAGCCGAAGTCGCCGGCGCCGGAGATACTCGCGAGGTCAGGGCGCCAGCGCAGCGGCGCTCCCGGCGCAGGCCCTTCCTCGGTGGCCGCGCGACCCGGCGTCGGCTGTGGTCCGAGCACGACCGAGCTCTCCGCCAGGAACTCGAGGAAACCCGCGCGGGTGCCGTGCTCGATGGCGGCGCGCTCGAAGGCGCGCTCGTTGTCGACGATCAGCTGCGCGCTCGGCGTCGCGGCAGCGGCGGCGCCGGCCGCGAGCGCGAGCAGCAGTGCGAGCGGCGAGGCAGGGGACGAGGCCATCGAGGATCCTTTGGCGATCGGGTGCGACCCGAAGTGGTGGCGGCTGCTGCGGCGCTCAGAGCGCGGGCAGGCTCGAGAGGATGCCGAGCCGCAGGTCCTTGAAGCGCGGCGCGAAGCCGAGCTCCTCGCGGATCCGGCTGCTGTCGACGCGGCGCGACTCCGCGAGGTACGACATCAGCCCCGGTGACAGCACCTGCTCGGCCTCGGCGCGCGACACGAGCTCAGGCGGCGGCAGGCCGATCAATGTCGCGACGCGCTCGAAGTATTCGGTCATCGAGGTCGGGTTGCCGTCGGTGACGTTGTAGATCCGTTCCACCGCGCGCGGCGCGCTGCCGGCCAGGAAGCACGCGGCCACCAGATCGTCGACGTGGATGCGGCTCGAGAAGCCGGCCTCGGAGTGGCGGATCATCGGCTCGCGGCGCTTCAGGCGCTCGATCGGCAGCCGGCCGGGGCCGTAGATGCCCGGCACGCGCAGGATGGTCCAGCCGACGCCCTGCCGCTCACACCACTCGCGCACGGCGCGCTCGGCGTCGACGCGTCGCATCGCGCGCTCGGTCGCGGGATTCAGCGGCGCGTCCTCGGCGACCAGTTCGCCGCCGGTATTGCCGTAGACGCCGGTGGTCGACAGGTAGACGAGCCGCGCCGGCTGCGTCGGCAGCTTGGCGAGAAAGCGCTTGAGGCGCGGGTCGGTCGTGCCGCTCGGCGGCGGGGCGATCAGGTAGAAGACCACCGTCGCCGTGCCGATGCCGCGCGGTACCGGCGCTTCGGCGGAATCCAGATCCCAGCTGACTGCGTCGATGCCCTGCGCATCGAGCTCGGTGGCGCTCGCCTCGCTGCGCGTCAGGCCGACCACCGGGCCACGCGACAACAACGCCCGGGCAAGTCGCCTGCCGACGTATCCGCAGCCTGCAACCAGATATCGCGCGGTGCCGCTCATGGGCAGCATTCTAGGCGGTTTGCGGGCACACTGGCGGCCCATGGAGCTGACGCTGCGTCCCCAGAACCGGGCCGTCCGCCTCGAGCCGGGTCGGTCGGTGCTCGAGTCGGCGCTGGCCGCCCACCTCAATCTCCCGCACAGCTGCAAGGGTGGCAACTGCGGCTCGTGCCGCGCGCGGCTGGTCGCCGGCTCGGTGAGCTATCCGCGCGGTCGCACGCTCGGCCTCAGCGAGGCGGAGGCCGCGGCCGGCTACGTGCTGCTGTGCCAGGCGGTCCCGGAGGGCGACCTCGTGGTCGAGGCGCGCGAGATTCGCCGCGTCACCGACGTCGAGATCAAGACCCTGCCGTGCCGCGTCGAGCGCCTCGAGCGGCTCGCAGCGGACGTCATGGGCCTGTACCTGCGCCTGCCGGCGGTCGAGGACTTCCACTTTCGCGCCGGCCAGTACCTCGACGTGATGCTGCCGGGCGGGCGCCGCCGCAGCTTCTCGATCGCCTCGCCGCCGCACGACGCGGGGCTCATCGAGCTGCACGTCCGGCGCGTCGGCGCGGGCGAGTTCACCGAGCGCGTATTCAGCACGCTCGCGGCCGGAGCGCTGCTGCAGATCGAGGGTCCGCTCGGCCAGTTCGTCTACCGCGAGCCGGCCGATCCCGCGACCGCCGGTCCGCTGGTGCTGGTGGCCGGCGGCACCGGCTTCGCGCCGGTCAAGTCGATCCTGCGCCATCTGCTCGAGACCGGCGTGCGACGGCCGCTGCACCTGTACTGGGGCGCGCGCCATGAGGCGGATCTGTACCAGGATGCATGGGTGCGCGAGCGGCTCACGCGCTTCACGGAACTGCGCTACGTGCCGGTGCTGTCTATGGCCGCGCCCGACGAGGCCGCGCGCTACCGGACCGGTTTCGTCCACGAGGCGGTGCTCGCCGATTTTGCGCAGCTCGCGACCGCCGAGGTCTACGCCGCCGGCCCGCCGGCACTGATCGCGGCGCTGCAGGCGACGCTGCCGGCGCGCGGCCTCGCGCCCGAGCGGCTGTACTTCGACTCGTTCGAATACGCGCCGGACGCGCTCGCGCGTCGCTAGCGACGCGGCGCGCCGAAGCGGCGCTGCTTGAGCGGCGGCAGCACCGGCTTCTTGCCGGTGACCAGCGCGATGCCGTCCTTGAGCAGCGCCAGCGCCCGCTCCCCTTCGCCGAGCTGCTCGAGCAGCTGCGCGAGCAGCTGCACGGTCTCGGCGCGCGGCCGCAGCGCCTGGCTCATCTCGAGGTAGCTGCGCGCCTTGCCGTAGAGCTCGGCGTTGAGGCAGAGCCGCGCGCAGCTCACGAGCAGCGCCGGGTCGTCGCACCGCGCGCGCAGCCAGCCCTCGGCAACGCGCAGCCGGTCGAGCGGGTCGCCGCCGCCGAGCTCGCCATACAAGAGCACCGCCGGCTCGAACCAGTCCGCGTCGAGCAGCTCCTTGAGCACCGCCGCGGCGCGCTCCGGTGCGCCGAAGCGCGCGAGCCCGCGCGCGTAGGCGACCACCACGCCGGGGCGGTGCCGCGCCGCGCGCGTGGCCTCGTCCCAGACCGCCGCGAGCGCACCCTGGCCGCCCTTGTCGGTCGCGACCTTGAGCATGTCGGCGTAGAGCGTGTCCATGATCTCGTCGACGGCCGCCGGCGTCACGCCGCGGGTGCTGCGCAGCCGCGGCTCGAGCTCGCGCAGGCGCGCGAAGTCGCCGCGCTGCCGGCAGACACGGGCGAGCAGCAGCAAGGCACGCGGCGTGAGGTCGCCGAGCCGCTCGAGCGTGGCCAGCGCCTCGAGCGCGGCGTCGATGTCGCCGCCCTTGAGGTTCATCTCCGCGACCGTGATCAGCACCGGCCCGGGCTCGTCGGCGGCCGCTTCGCGCGCGAGTCCCAGCCAGCCGTTGCGGCGCTCGACGGCGCCTTGCAGGTCGGCGGCGCGCGCCGCGGCGAGGTAATGCACCGCCGGCAGCTCGGCGTCGCGCGCGCTTCGCGTCAGCGTCAGCTCCGACCGGTCCCAGCGGCCGGCCGACATCTCCAGCAGGCCGCGGTTGAGGTCCTCGCGCGCGCGCGCGCGGCGGCGTGCGAGCCGCACCGCGCGCTGTTCGCGCGGCCAGCGGGCGATGCGCTGCGCCGCCTCGAGCGCCGCGAGCGCGAGCACGACGCACAGCACCAGCATCGGCACCGACATCTCGACCAGGTAGCCGCGAAAGCTGATCGCCACGTAGCCGTTCTCGGCCAGCAGCTTGTTGGCGAGTACCGCGCCGACGGCGAGCGCGGCGACCACCAGCGCCAGGCGCTTCACGGGCCGTTGGCGTGCAGCAGGCGCAGCGCGCCCGAGACGTCCGGCAGATCGGGGCTGACGCGGCTCGCGGCCAGTGCCGCGAGTTCCTGGTCGACGCCGCGCGTCGCCGGGTCGGCCGCGTCGAAGAAGCGGCCGAGCCAGTCGCGGGCCGCGGCGATGTTGGCGCCGTAGTCCGCCTCGTCGGCGCGCAGCGCCGCGAGCCGTGCCGCAAACAGCAGCGTCTCGAGATGGTGGCGCCGCACGCCGATCTCCTCCATCGACACGAGCCGGACCGTCGCGTCGCTGATGCGGCGGACGCTGACCAGGTCCTGGAACACGGTGGTCAGCTGCCACCAGGCGCGGCCGAGGCCCGCGGGCGGCGGTGGCGCGCTGCCCGGCGCGACGAAGCGGTTCCTGATCGCGCCCAGCATCGGCAGCTCGCGGACCTTGGCTTCGGCGGCGGCGAGCCGCGCGCCGATGGCGCCTACGTCAGGCGCGGCGACGGCGCGCAGCGCCGCGAGGTCGTGCGCGATCTGCGCCCGCGCGCGCAGTGCGGCCGGGTCGGCATTCTGCGCGAGCCGCGTCTCGGCGGCCTCGAACAGCGTGATCGCGCCGCGGACGTCGCGCTCGAGCGCCAGCCGGTGGCTGGCGAGCTCGACCAGGTGCGCCGCCTCGGCGCGTGCCAGCGCGCGTTGCGGAGCCTCGATGCGCGCCTCGACGTGCGCGACGCGGCCGTCCAGCGCCTCGAGCCGGCCCGGCAGCGGCTCCAGCCGGCCGAGCGCGTCGCCCGCCGCGGCGTTGCGTGCCTCCAGTCGGCCGAGCGAGGCCTCGAGCAGCGCGAGGTCGCGGTTCGCGAGCCGGCCGGCGCCGCGTTCCGCGTCGAGGCTGCGCTCCAGCGCGAGGATGCGCCAGCCGGCGAGCAGCGCGATGACGATCGCCGCGAGCCCGACCAGCAGTCCGACGGCACCCTGCCAGAGTGCGCGCTCAAGTCGGCGCTGCTCGCCGCGGCGGCGTTCCGCCTGGCGGCGATCGGCGGCGTCCGCCGCCGCTGGCGTGGGATCAGGTTCGGACATCGACGTTCGCCGCTGCGGCGTCAGGGGTCGCTAGTATGCCGCCGCGACTTCAGCAGCGCATCCACGAGCCCGTCGTCGTCAGGGCGGGCGGCGACGATCAGGGGCCCGGTGATGCCGATCTGGCGCGCCACCGCGCCGATGCGCGGTCCGCCGACCAGCAGCGTGCTGTGTGCGAGCAGCACGCGGCCGGCCGGGCTCAGGATCTCGTAGAGGCAGCGCAGCAGCTCGCCGCTGGTCGCCGTCACGACGTCGATCGCTCCCTGGCTCCACTCGGCCTCCACGGCCGCGACCACGCCCGGTACCGGCCGTGCGCAGCGCCGCTCGTAGACCTCGGCGTAGGAGATCGCTGCGCCGCGCGCGGCGAGCTCGTCGGCCAGCAGCTCGCGGCCGCCGTCGCCGCGCACGATCAGCACCCGTTGTCCCTGCACGTGCCGGAATTCCGGGCACGCGAGCAGGTGCTCGCTGTCGTAGCCTCCCTGCGGCACCAGCGCGACGCGGTAGCCGGCGTGGTTGAGCGCGGCGGCGGTTGCCGGTCCGACCGCCGCGAGCCGAAGGTCGCGCCGGCCCTCGAGCAGCGACGCGCCGAAGCGCACCGCGTTGGCGCTGACGAACACGATCCAGTGGAAGCGGTCGATGGGCCCGAGCGCGGCGCGCTGGCGCGCGCGGTCGTCGCGCGCCAGCACCTCGATCGCCGGCAGGCGGTAGATGCGCGCGCCCTCGGCGGCGAGCCGCCGCGCCAGCGGCCCGGCCTGGGGCTCCGGGCGCGTCACCAGCACGCCGAGGTGCCCGAGCGCGGCCACCGCTCAGTCGTCCCGGGCCCGCAGCGTCGCGAGCAGTGCGCCGGCGCCGGCGGCGAGCAGCCGGTCGGCCAGCGCCCGACCGAGCGCGGCCGCGTCGGCCGCCGGGCCGGCGATGCGCTCGCGGTAGACGACGCTACCGTCCGGCGCGCCGACCAGGCCCTCGAGCTCGAGGCCGCCGTTGGCGTGGTGCGCGAAGCCGGCGATCGGCGAGGTGCAGCTGCCCTCGAGCCGCGCCGCAAGCGCGCGCTCGGCGTCGAGGCACTCGCGCGTCGGTCGGTCGTTGAGCACGCCGATCCGGGCGAGCAGCGCCGCTTCGTCGCGGCATTCGATGCCGACGATGCCCTGGCCGACCGCCGGCAGGGAGACCGCGGGCGCGAGGTACTCGGTGATCCGCGCCGCGAAGCCGAGCCGCGTCAGGCCGGCGGCGGCGAGAATGATCGCGTCGAACTCGCCGGCGTCGAGCTTGCGGAGCCGCGTATCGACGTTGCCGCGCAGCGGCACGATCTCGAGGTCCGGGCGCAGGGCACGCAGGATCGACTGGCGGCGCTGGCTCGAAGTGCCGACGCGGGCAGCCCGCGGCAGCGACGCGAAGCTCGCGTGCCGCAGCGACAGGAACGCGTCGCGCGGGTCGGCGCGCGGCAGCACCGCGGCGATCAGGAAGCCCTCCGGCAGGGCCGCCGGCACGTCCTTCATCGAGTGCACGGCGAGGTCGGCGCGGCCTTCGGCCATCGCGACCTCCAGTTCCTTGATGAACAGGCCCTTGCCGCCGACCTCGGCGAGCGGCCGGTCCTGGATGCGGTCACCGCTGGTGACGATCGGTACGAGCGAGACGTCAAGTCCCGGGTGGCGCCCGCGCAGCAGGCCGGCGACGTGCTCGGCCTGCCAGAGGGCGAGCGCGCTGCGACGCGTCGCGATTCTGAGGTGCTGCATGGCCGCATTGTGCCATGCGGCCGGCCTGGCCCGGTTGTGGCTATCCGCCCGCAGGCGATCGGACTAGGATTCCGGCGGCACCGGTCGACGGACCGAGTCCGGGAGGGATTCCCATGCTGCGCGGTCTCTTGCTGCTGACTCTGCTGGTCGTGGCGCCGTTCGCGGCCGCGGATCCCGACCCCGCCGACGACGACGGCATCGACCATTCGGTCGGCAGCGACCGCTTCGCCGCCGGTCGGGCGGTGAGCCTCGGCGGCAACGTCGCCGGCGACGCCTTCGCGGTCGGCGGGCGGGTGACGGTGGATGGCGTGGTGGCAGGCGACGCATTCCTCGCCGGCGGGCACCTCGAGGGGCGCGGTCCGGTCGGCAAGGGCCTGTACGCGGCCGGCGCGTCGGTGGTCGCGAGCGACAGCGTCACGCACAACGCCCGGCTGGTCGGCGGCAGTGTCGAGGTGACGCCGCGGGCGCACGTCGGCGGCGGCCTGTCGATGGCCGGCCGCACGCTGTCGTTCGCCGGGACCACCGACGGTTACCTGCAGATGGCCGGCCGCGACGTGACCGTCAACGGCAGTGTCGGCGGCGACGCGGAAATCTCGGCGACCCGCATCGAAATCGGACCGGGCGCGCACATCGCCGGCAAGCTGCGCTACCGCAGCGACCGCGAGCCGGTAGTCGCCGCCGGTGCGGCGATCGGTGGCGGGCTCGAGCGCCTGCCAGGATCGCTGCACGCCTGGACCTGGCGCAACGGCGCGCATCAGGCGCTGCGCGGCGTCAGCCGCGGCATCTGGTTCAGCGGCAGCTTCGTGCTCGGCGCGCTGCTGCTGCTGCTCGTGCCGGGGTTCTTCGCCGCGACCAGTCGCCAGGCGGCCGCGGAGTGGCCGCTGTGCCTCGGCGTCGGCATCGCCGTGCTGATCGCCGTGCCGGTCGCCGCCGCGCTGCTGATCATCACGTTGATCGGCATCCCCCTCGGGCTGCTGGCGATCGCGCTGTATGCGGTCGTGCTGCTGCTCGGCCACATCGTTGCCGCGGTGGCCGTCGGCGACTACGCGCTCGGGCGCTGGGCACCGGCGCGGGCCGGCGCGCTCGGCTGGCGCGTGCTCGGCTTCCTCGGCGCGCTGGTCGCGATCGCGCTGCTGCGGCACGTGCCGCTGGTCGGCGGCCTCGCGGCGCTGCTGGTGTTCCTGGCCGGGGTCGGTGCGCTCAGCCTGCGCGCGCTGCGCCCGCAGGCCGCCGGCGCGGCCTAGCGACGCGCCGGCGAGTTCAGCGCTTGGCGCCGCGCGCGAACAGCGCGTCCTTGAGGCGGAAGATCGTCGAGATGTCCTCGTCGCCGTGCCCGGACTCGACCAGCTGACGGTAGTGGTCGCGAGTCTGCTCGACGACCGGCAGCTCGACGCCGCGCGCTGCCGCCATGTCGTGGCAGATCCCGAGATCCTTGTCGTGCAGGCGCACGCGAAAGCCCGGCGGGAAACTGCCGCGCGCCATGAACGGCGCGCGGTTGACGAAGTACCACGATGACCCGGCCCCCTTGCCGAGCGTCTCGATCACCTTGTCGAGCGGTAGCCCCTCGGCTTTCGCGAAGGCCATCGCCTCTGAGACCGCCTGGATGACGCCGGCGCAGAGGATCTGGTTGGTCGCCTTGGTGGCCTGACCGTAGCCGTTCGGGCCCATCAGCGTCACGGTGCGGCCCATCGCCGACAGCACCGGCCGCGCGCGCTCGAAGGCCTCGGCGCTGCCGCCGCACATGATCGCGAGCGTGGCGTCGCGCGCGCCCTCGACGCCGCCGCTGACCGGACAGTCGAGAAAGGCCGCGCCACGGCCGGCGAGGCGCGTCGCGGCGGCGCGGGCGGTCACGGCCGACACCGTCGAACAGTCGATGACGATCAGGCCCGGATGCGCGCCCGGAAGCATCGCGTCGATGACGCCGAGCACGTCGGCGTCAGCCGAGACGCACAGCACCACCACCTCGGCCGCGGCGGCGAGCGCCGCCGGATCCGCAGCGAGCGTGCAGCCGGTCTCGGCAGCGAGTGCCGTCGCCTTGTCGCGGTTGCGGTTCCAGATGCCGTGGAGGTGTCCGGCCTTGTGCAGATTGCGCGCCATGGACAGCCCCATGGCGCCGAGTCCGACGAATCCTGTCTTCACGCGATCTCCGGCCGAGAGCGCCTGACGGGCGCGATGGCGCCTAGTGAATCGCGAAATGGCCGCGAGGGGAAGCGGCCGAGGAGGTCAGGGCGACGCCGTTCAGCGGCCCTGCGGGCAGATCTCGTCGACGTCGTGCTTGGCCTGCAGGCGCTCGGTGTCGAGTTCCTGGTCGGTCAGGTAGATGCGCTCCTTGTTCGGCCCCTCCTTGTAGAGGCGCCGCGAGTGCACGTAGTTCTGGTAACGGTCCTGGGCCTGCTTGCACTGGTCGGCCTGCGCGGACGAGACGTCGCTGTCCACTGCCTGCTTGAGGCGGGCGACGGTCGCCGGGTTCGCGGCCGGGCCGCTGATGGGGCCACTCGGCGCCGAGGTGCTCGACGACGCGGCCGAGGTTCGGCTCGGCTCCGGGCCGCCGCGCTCGCCGCGCCCGTGCGGGGCGCTGGCGTCGACCGACAGCAAAGTGCCTTCCGGCGGCGGCGGACGGTCGCTGTAGTGGATCCGGCCCTGCGGATCCACCCATTTATAGACAGCCGCGCCGGCCGGCAGCGCCAGCGAGCCGAGTACGAGCAAGGCCGCGACGGCCAAGGTGCGCCGGGCCAGGGCCGAGCGCGCAGCCGATCGTCTCGTCCGGGTACTGATCGTGTTCATCGCTCGGAATCCTCGCTGACGGCCGCCATCGGTCCAGTCGGCGGGCAGTGTCGCCTGTCGGCGTCCCAAAACCCTTGAACTATGTCACAGAGGCGGCGTGGGGCCGATCCTCGCACGGCCACGAGGGCCATGGGAACGGCCAGGCCGGGCCTGGCGGCCCGGGCAGGCTCATCCGGCCGGGGCGGCCCGGGATTCCGGGCGCCTCCGCCGGCCGGAACGCTGCGGCGGTTCAGGCCGGCGCGGCCGGCCGCAGGCGCAGCGGCAGGACCTCACGACTCAGCGCCGCCTCGGTCAAGTGCGACAGGTCCCGCGGCACGGTCGCGACCAGGCGGTGCTGGGCGAGCGGCGGCAGCAGGCGGCCGACGAGGCCGAGCAGGCGGCCGCCTGCGACGATCACGACGTCCTCGCTCTTGAGGGCCGCGCAGCGGCCGCCGATGCGCTTGGCGAGCGTGCCTGCGAAACGCTCGGATGCGAGGCGCTTGGCCGTTCGGTGCGCGTCGAAGGCCTGCGGGTGGCCGACGGCGCGGTTGTAGACGCGGCCCTGCCGGCTCGAGACGAGCGCGTGCTCGTGGCTGCGGGCGGCGGGGTTTTGCAGCACCTCAAGCAGCCGCAGCCGGCGCGAATCGGCCGGCAACCGATAGAAGCGGGCCGTCGAGAAGTCGGCGACCACGACCAGCAGCGGGCGCATGACAGCCTCCTCAACCCGTGCGGCCATGCGGCCGCGGAGCCAGCGTACCCCGCCGGCGAAAGCCGACCAGAGTGGAATTCCATAGTGCGGCCTCGGTCAGACCCGCCGCGCGCTGCGGGCGACGCCGCACTGTCGACGAGGGCGCGCACGCCGACCTCGAGCCCCACGCGGCGCTCGCCGCCGACGGTGCTACGCTGCGCGCCCGACCCCCGCCGGAGCACAGGCCTTGATCGAATCGGCGCTGGTCACCGACCTCTACCAGCTGACCATGCTCGACGCCTACCGCCAACTCGGCTTCGGCGGCGAGGCGGTATTCGAGCTCTATGCCCGCCGCCTGCCCGATGCCCGCGGCTTCCTGCTGGTCGCCGGCCTCGAGCAGGCGCTCGACTACCTCGAGTCGCTGGCCTTCAACGACGACGAGCTCGGCTGGCTCGCCGGCCTCGATCGCTTCGAGCCCGGCTTCATCGACTGGCTGCGCCGGCTGCGCTTCACGGGCGAGGTGTGGGCGGCGCCGGAGGGAACGCTGTTGTTCGCCGACGAGCCGTGGCTCAGGGTCGTCGCGCCGCTGCCGGAGGCGCAGTTCGTCGAGAGCCGGCTCATCAACCTGCTGCACCTTGAGACGCTGATCGCGAGCAAGGCGGCGCGCTGCGTGCTGGCCGCCGGTGGTCGCACGCTGATCGACTTCGGCATGCGACGCGCGCATGGCGCCGAGGCCGCGTGCCTCGCGGCGCGCGCCGCGGCGATCGCGGGTTTCGCCGGCACCGCCACGGTTGCCGCCGGGCGGCGCTTCGCGCTGCCGCTGTACGGCACGATGGCGCACTCCTTCGTGCAGGCGCACGACCTCGAGCGCGACGCCTTTGCCGGCTTCGCGCGCTGCCACCCGCAGGGCACGACGCTGCTGATCGACACCTACGACACGCTCGCCGCGGCACGCGAGGTCGTGGCGCTGGTGCGCTGCGGCGCGCGCGTCGACGCGCTGCGCATCGATAGCGGCGACCTGCTCGAGGGCGCGCGCGCGGTGCGCGCGATTCTCGACGCCGGCGGCTGCGGCGCGGTGCGGATCCTGGCGAGCGGCAACCTCGACGAACTCGAGATCGCACGGCTGTGCGCCGCCGCGGCGCCGATCGATGCCTTCGGGGTCGGCACGCGCCTCGACACCTCGGCGGATGCACCGTACCTCGACTGCGCCTACAAGCTCGAGGAATACGCCGGCCGGCCGCGGCGCAAGCGCTCGTGGGGCAAGGCCACCTGGCCGGGCCGCAAGCAGGTGTTCCGCCAGCTCGGCGCCGATGGCCGGATCGCCAGGGACATCGTCGCGCTCGAGAGCGAGCGACCACCCGGCGAACCCTTGCTCGAGTGCGTGATGCGCGGCGGCAGGCGGCTCAACGCGTCGCCGCCGGTCGCGGTGCTGGCGGCGCGCGCGGCGCGCTCGCTCGCGACGCTGCCGGAGGCGAGCCGCGCGCTCGAGCGGCCGGTGCCGGTGCTGGCAGAGATCTCGGCGGGCGTGCGCGCGCTGGCCGACGAGGTGGATCGCGCGACCGGCGACTGAGGCGCGGCTCAGTGCGCCTGGTCGTGGATCGCGACCGCGGTCCGGGCCGGCCAGCCGGCCCGCGCGAGCTGCTGCAGCAGCTGCGGCAGCGTGCGCGCGCCCATCTTCTCCATGATCCGCCGGCGGTGCGCCTCGACGGTTCGCTTGGTGATGCCGAGCGCGCTCGAGACGCGGTCGTAGTGAACACCCTCGACCAGCTGCTGCAGCACTTCCTGCTCGCGCGGCGTCAGCCGCGCCAGCTGGCTCAGCACCGCGCGCCGTGCGCGTCCTTGCACCGCGTCGGCGGCGGACTTGCGCAGTGCGCGGTTGACGACGTCCAGCAGCTGCTGCTCGCGCACCGGCTTCAGCAGGAAGTCGCAGGCGCCGCGCTGCATCGCCGCAACCGCCGATGGCACGTCGCCGTGCTCGCTGACGAATACGACCGCGAGCGGCGACGCTGAGCCGCGCAGTTTCGCGTGCAGCTCCGGGCCGCCGATCTCCGGCAGGTGGAAGTCGAGCACCACGCAGCCCGCGGCGTCGAGGTTGGCCCCGCGCAGGAAATCTTCCGCGTTCGCGAAGTCGTCGATGTGATAGCCGAGCGGCTGCAGCAGCCGTCGGTAGGCAACGCGCGCCGACTCGTTGCCATCGACGAGGTACACGTAGGGCCGTTCGGTGTCGCCGATCATGACTGCACTCCAGCCGGGGCCGGTCGTGTCTCCTCGCCGCCGCACGGCACCTCCGCAGGTCCGGGCGGTAGCCGAGCGACGCGCGGGAGGACTCCCCGACCAATCCCTCAACGCCTCAGGCTGAGCGTCTCTAAGGCTCGCGTCATCAGCAGAATTGCGGAGCTACGGCCGCTGCAGAGCGCAATGAGAATCGACTGCGATTGGCCGGCTTGCGCGGATGGCGCCTGCGGACTGGCGCCATGACGTGGTCGCCGTGCGTCGGTGCGCGCCGCGCGGATCGGCCTGCCGAGCGTCCCGCTCGAACGCGGCCGCGCGCTCTCGCGCAGTGTTTGCGCGGCGCAGCCCGGTCGCGCTGCTGCCGAGCGCCGCTGCGCCGACCTGATCGATCAGGCGGCGCGACGCGGACCGCACGCACCGGGCAGGCCGAGGCCTGCCCGGTGACGCCGCGCGTTTCGAAGATCAGCTGTAGGCGCGCTCGCCGTGCGAGGACGTGTCGAGGCCCTCACGTTCCTCCTCCTCCGGCACGCGCAGCCCGACCAGCAGGTCCGCGACCTTGAACGCGATCAGCGCCGACACCGAGGTCCAGATCGCGGTGAACGCGACCGCCTTCGCCTGTATCAGCAGCTGCGTCAGGATCGGATTCGAGACCACCTTGCCGGTGACCCAGTCGGCGACGAAGCCCGGGCCGCCCAGCGACTGCGAGTTGAAGACGCCCGTCAGCAGCGCGCCGGTGATGCCGCCTACCGCGTGCACGCCGAAGACGTCGAGCGAGTCGTCGGCCCCGATCATCTTCTTGAGGCCCGTGACGCCCCACAGGCAGACCAGGCCCGCGGCGATGCCGATCACGAACGCGCCCGGAATGCCGACGTTGCCGGCCGCCGGCGTGATCGCGACCAAGCCGGCGACAGCGCCGGACGCCGCGCCGAGCAGCGACGGCTTGCCCTTCAGCGCCCACTCGCCGAGCAGCCACGCCAGCACCGCGCAGGCGGTCGCGAGGTAGGTGTTCATGAAGGCGAGCGCGGCCGAGCCGTTCGCCTCGTAGGCAGATCCGGCGTTGAAGCCGAACCAGCCGAACCACAGCAGCGACGCACCGATCATCGTCATCGTCAGGCTGTGCGGCGCCATCGACTCGCGTCCGAGACCGACCCGTTTGCCGACCAGGAACGCGCCGACCAGGCCGGCGATGCCGGCGTTGATGTGCACGACCGTGCCGCCCGCGAAGTCGAGCGCGCCCCATTGCCACAGCAGGCCGCCCTTGAGATTGGTGGCGTCGGCGAGCGCCGGATCGGTGTAGGCGTCGGGACCGGGCCAGAACCAGACCATGTGCGCGATCGGCAGGTAGCTGATCGTGAACCACACCACCGCGAAAATCAGCACCGCCGAGAAGCGCACGCGCTCGACGATCGCGCCGAGGATCAGGCACACGGTGATGGCGGCGAAGGTCGACTGGAAGGCGACGTAGACGAGCTCGTAGAGCGGCGTGTTCTTGCTGAAGGTCGCCGCCATCGAGTAGCTACCGGTCGCGGCGTCGAAGGTGCCTTTGAGGAACAACCGGTCGAAGCCGCCGATGATCGAGTTGCCCTCGGTGAACGCCAGCGAGTAGCCGTAGACCGCCCACAACACGGTGATCAGCGAGAACACGACGAACACCTGGATCAGCACCGAGAGCATGTTCTTCTGGCGCACCAGGCCGCCATAGAAGAGCGCCAGCGCGGGTACCGACATCAGCAGCACCAGCGCCGTCGAGGTCAGCATCCAGGCGGTGTCGCCCTTGTTCGGCGTCGCCGCTGCGGCGGCCGGTGCGGCTGCGGCCGCCGCGGTCACCGCCGGGGCTGCCGCGGCTGCTCCGGCGGCGTCGGCGGTTGCCGCTGCAGCCGGCGGCGCCGCGGGCGCGTCGGCGTGCGCGCGGCCGCTGGCGGCCAGCAGACAGGC
The DNA here is from genome assembly GCA_025355105.1 of Pseudomonadota bacterium. Classification (GTDB taxonomy): domain Bacteria; phylum Pseudomonadota; class Gammaproteobacteria; order Steroidobacterales; family Steroidobacteraceae; genus CAIKZZ01. Next base: position 75,197 of record JANYAE010000126.1, read on the forward strand.
CGCGAGCGCGAGCACACCGAGTGCGCTGCGCGCGAGGTCGAGCCATGCACCGGAGACGGCTGCGCGTGCCCGAAGTGGAGCGTGGATTCTTGCAAGTTGCACGGCATTTCCTCTGTCAGTGTCTGCGCTGTTGCGCGGGTCCGCTCGCCGCTCAGACCGCGTCGGGACCCATCTCGCCGGTGCGGATGCGGATCGTCTGCTCGAGCGGCATCACGAAGATCTTGCCGTCACCGATCTTGCCGGTGCGCGCGATGTTGGTGATCGCCTCGACGACCTGGTCGCACACCGAGTCGTCGACCGCGAGCTCGATCTTCGACTTCGGCACGAAGTCGACGCGGTACTCGGCGCCGCGGTAGAGCTCGGTGTGGCCGCGCTGGCGGCCGAAGCCCTGCACCTCAGTGACGGTGACGCCCTGCACGCCGATGTCCGCGACGGCCTGCCGGACCTCGTCGAGCTTGTGCGGCTTGATGATCGCGACGATCCACTTCATGTCTGCTGCGCGGCCGCCTGTGGTCGGGAGGGCTGTCGCCGGCAGCCGCGGGGCCGCCGGTCCTCGGCAGCTGCCGAAAATGCAGCTTCCATGCCATGCGTTCGACGACGCGCAATCAGGCGCTTACGCGTCGCGTCCGGCCGAGCACAGCAGGCCATGCACCGTTTTGGCGCGCGGCGGGCGCGTTGTGCTTGAATGCAGGGCATCGCGCTTGCGCTTTTGCCGCGCGACCCCCATTGGATGGGAACGTCTGAGCCAGCCGAGGAGAACGCCCATGAGCACCAGCTTCGATCCCCGTTTCCTCGAGGACCTCGCCAAGCGGCTGTCGGACTCGATGCCGCCGCAACTCGCGGCCCTGAAGGCCGACGTCGAGGCCAACTTCAAGAGCGTGCTGCAGGCCGGGCTCACCAAGCTCGACCTCGTGACGCGGCAGGAATTTGACGTGCAGGCCGGCGTGCTCGCGCGGACGCGCGACAAGCTCACCGCGCTCGAGGCGCGGCTCGCGGCGCTCGAGGGCGAGCTCAGCCGCTTCGAGCGGGACGCCGCCGAGCGCGTGGAACCGCCGAGCGCCTGAGGCGATCGCGGCAGCGCGGAAACGCGAACGCCCGGCGTCGGCCGGGCGTCTGGGGCTCGCGCGTCGCGGGACCTTCGGCTACTGGCTCTTCTTCACCATGAAGTCGACGGTCTCCCTGACGAGATCGTCCGGCAGGTCGGCGCGCCCGCCCTTGGCGAGCATGACCCCGGCCTTGCCGTTGAAGCCCTTCAGAGCGTGCTCATAAAGAGTCGCTTTGCCCTGGCCGATCCGCGGCCCCCAGGCGCCGTGATCGCCGACCTTCGGCGCGCCGCCGGCGCCCGTGCCGTGGCAGGCGCTGCACACGGTCTGGAAAGCTTCCTCGCCGCTCCTCGGCACCGGTAGCGTCGACGGCGCCGAGCCGCTGGCCGGCGCCCGGATCGCGAGCGCGCCGTTGTCCTGCCCTGCGAGCGCCAGCCGGCCGACCGGCGCGGTGTTGTCGGCGACGCCTGCGGCGACGGCCGGGTCCGAGGACGCGCGCGCCTCCTCGAACGGGGTGCCGATGCTGCGCGCGATGCCGAACAGCACGATGGCGATCGCCACCAGCGTGCCGAGCACGACGCTGAACGTGTTGAAGAAATGATCGTCGTGTTTGCTCACGCGCAGTCCCCGGGGCCGTCGACGGTAGCCCCGAAGTATAACTGGCGGCGTCCGGCCCCAGAAGACCGCCGTTGGACGCTTGGGCGCGGCCACGGGTAGAATCGCGCCCCCTCTGTGCGCCCGTAGCTCAGCTGGATAGAGTGACGGCCTCCGAAGCCGTAGGTCACAGGTTCGAATCCTGTCGGGCGCGCCACTTCCCCAAGGTCTGTACCGGTCGAGCTCCCCGCCCGGCTCCCGGGCCGCCGCGCCGCGCCGCCTGGCCGGACGCGGCCGTCGGCACTGCCTAGAGCCAGCCGCGCCGCTTGAAGTAGAGGTAGGGCAGGATCGCCGAGGCGACCATCAGCGCAAGCGCGAACGCGTAGCCGAACGGCCACTCCAGTTCCGGCATGTGACGGAAGTTCATGCCGTAGATGCTCGCGATCAGCGTCGGCGGCAGGAACACTACCGACGCCACCGAGAAGATCTTGATGATGTTGTTCTGCTCGATGTTGATGAGACCGAGCGTCGCATCGAGCAGCAGCGAGATCTTGCCGTTGACGAACGCGGCATGGTCGGCGAGCGAGGTGACGTCGCGCGACAGGTTGTGCAGCCGGCCGTCGAGCGGCGCGGCGAGCGTGGTCGCTGCCGACTGCTGCAGGAACGCGAGCAGCCGGGACTGCGAGGCAAGGCTCTCGCGGGCCTTCGACAGCAGGTCGCCGTTGCGACCGATCTGCTGCATCAGTGTCCGCAGGTCGCGGCCGCCGCTGTTGCGCTGCGCCGGGTCCGGAGTCGCGAACACGCCTGCCGACAGCGCGTCGAGCTCTGTGCCGACGCGCTCGAGCGTGTCGGCGATGCGCTCGACGATCGCCTCGAGCAGGCCGCCGAGCACGATCGGCGCGGAGGCGCCGGCGGCCTCGTGCCGGGCGGCGTGGGCGATGAAGCTGCGAAACGGCAGCGGGTCGGCGTAGCGCAGCGTTGCCAGCTGATCGCCGGCGAGGATGAAGGTGATGGCGCTGGTCTCCGGTCGCGTGGTGTCGATGCCGGTGACGACCGTCAGCGTCAGGTAGAGCGCGCCGCGCTCCTCGTAGAGGCGGCTCGAGGCCTCGATCTCGCGCATCTCCTCGCGGGTCGGCACCTCAACGCCGAGCTGCCGCTCCACCGCCTGTTCCTCGGCCGGCGTCGGGTTGACGAGATCGAGCCAGACGGTGCCGGGCGGAAAACCGGTCGCGGCCGGCGGCTGCCGCTCGAGCCCTGCCGGCGTGCGGACGAAGCAGTTCAGCATCCGCTGCGGCCGGCTGCGAAGACGATGCCGGCGCCACGCGGCAGCGGCGGTCGCGCCGACGCAGCCACGTCCGATCTCAGCGCTTGTGCTCGGACGCCGCCAGGTCGTTCATCAGCGTCAGCAGCTGCGGCTCGCCGCCGGAGGTGCCGACGTCGGTCGTGTACTTGCCGTTGACGACTACGAAGGGCACGCCCGTGACCTTGTAGCGCCGGGTCAGCTGCTCGGCCTTCTGCAGCCACTGCTCCACCGAGAACGAGCGGTAGGTCTTGTCGAAATCCGCCTCGGCGATGCCCTTGGTCTTCAGGAATGCGCGCTGCAGCCGCTCGGTCTCGGCCGGGTCCTGCGCGGCCAGGAAATTGTTGTTGACGTGGATCTCGCGGAACACGTCGGCGTGCAGCTGGTCGAGCTTGCCGAGCGCCAGCAGCGTGTAGAAGAGCCGCGCGTGCGCGCGCGTCGTGTCGTTCCACATCACCGGCACGCGCGCGAAGTCGACGTACGCGGCCTTGCCCTTCTTACGCCAGTCCTCGAGCGTCGGGTCGAGGTGGAAGCAGTGGCCGCAGCCGTACCAGAACACCTCGACGACCTCGACCTTGTTCGCGGCGGTACCGGTCGGCTGGGCCGGGACGAGGGTCGAATAGTTCTGGCCGTCCACCCACTTGCCGGGGATCGGCGTGGTGCTGGCCGGCGTGTTTGCGGCCACGGCGGCGGCGATCGGCGACAGCCCGGTCGGCAGCTCGGCGCTCTCGCTCTCCTCGGTCATGCCGCCGGCCCGCTCGCCGGCGGCAGCCGGGGCTGACTCCGGCTTGACCGCGACCGCGGCGACGTCCGCCGGCTTCTGGCCGGCGGCAGGGGCTTGGGCACCCTGGCCGGCGTGGCGACCGCAGCCGGCGATCACGGCGGCCGTGACCAGCAGCGCGGCAAGGCCGTAGGACAGCGTCTTCATGCAGTCTCCTTCAGTTCCGGCGCGGGCCTGACTGCCGCTTGGAGCGCTCCGGCGGGCCGGAAGTTCTGGCGGCAGGGCACGTTCGTCGCGGATTCGTTCAGCGCAGACCCTGCAGGTAAGCCGTCAGGGCCTTGATGTCGTCCTCGCTCAGGCGCATGGCGACGTCGGTCATCATCTCGGCGCCCGGCGGTAGCTTGGCGCCGGCCGCGTAGCGGGTCTTGGCGGCGTAGCCCTTGAGCTGGGCCGTCGCGTAGCTCGACTGCTGTGCCCGCACCTGGGGCCAGCGGGCCGGGCCGTTGCCGCGGCCGTTCGGGCCGTGGCAGGCGAGGCAGGCCGGGATGCCGCGCGCGGCGTCGCCGCCGCGATAGAGCTTCTGGCCGGCCTCGGCCAGCTGGGCCTCCGCCTCGAGCCCGACCAGCGTCTGCTTCTCGAAGTAGGCCGCGAGGTCCGCCATGTCCTGCGGGCTGAGCGTCAGGGCCATCGGGTTCATGACCGGGGCCACGCGGGCGCCGCTCTTCAGCAGGCCGAGCTGCTCGGTGATGTATTCGTGGTGCTGGCCGGCGAGGTTCGGCCATTCCGGGTTCGGGCTGTTGCCGGTGGCGCCGTGGCAGGCGCCGCAGGTGGCCGACTTCTCCGCACCGGCCTCGGCGCTGCCGACCAGCGCGGCATCGGCGGCGTGTCCGACTGTGGCGAATCCGAGACCCAGCAACTGTGCGGCAAGAACGACGGTGAACGTAGGGTTCTTCATGTCTCTGGCGACTCCGTTGGGCGTTCGCGGGGCCCTGTTAGACTCGCGGGCCTCAGCGAATGCGGGATTCTACACGATGTCGGCTTTTCCCCACGCGCACTACCTGAAGGGGGCCCACAAGCCGTCACAATTCGTCGCCGACCTCGGCCGCGAGGTGGCCTTTGCCGGCCGCTCCAACAGCGGCAAGTCGAGCGCGATCAACGCGATCGTGCAACGCCACGGGCTCGCCAAGACCTCGAAGACACCAGGCCTCACGCAGCTGATCAACTTCTTCGAGCTCGAGGACGGCGTCCGGCTCGTCGACCTGCCGGGTTACGGCTACGCGAAAGTGCCGCGGCCGCTGCGCGAGCACTGGCGGGGGCTGCTGGATACGTACTTTCGCGAACGCAATTCGCTGGCCGCTCTGTTCCTGATCATGGACGCCCGTCGGCCGATGAGCGAGACCGACTGGCAGATGCTGGCCTTCGCCCGGGCCTGCGGTCGCGCGGCGCACCTGCTGCTGACCAAAGCCGACAAGCTGTCGCGCAACGAGGCCGCGAGCACGCTGGCGCGGGTGCGACGGGAGGTTGGCGAGCAGGCGACCGCGCAGCTCTTTTCGGCGACCAAGAAGACCGGCGTGGATGAGGCGCGCAAGGCGCTGCGGCGCTATCTGGCCGCAAAAGAACCCGGCGACGGCGGCGCCGTCGCCGGGCCAGACTAACCCGGCATGGGGATTGACCGGGTAAGGGGCCCGCTCAGGGAGGGTAGCGGGGAACGCCTCGCGACGTTCATAGAGTGAGACCCGCGGCGAGCCGGAAAAGTTTCACGGCCGGCGGTAAAGAAAGGTCAATCGGCCGGGCTCAGTGCGCCTCGTCCCAGTTCCGCCCGACGCCGATCCCGACCTCGAGCGGCACGCGCAGCGAAGCTGCCGCCACCATCAGCCGCGTGACCTGCGCCCGCACCGCCTCCACGGCCCCCGCGTCCACCTCGAGCACCAGCTCGTCATGCACCTGCATCACGAGCGTCGCTCCGGCCGACTCGCGCTCCAGCCACTCGTCGACCGCGAGCATCGCGCGCTTGATGATGTCCGCCGCCGTGCCCTGCATCGGCGCGTTGATCGCGGCGCGCTCGGCGTACTGCTGCTGCTGGCGATTGCGCGAGCGGATCTCCGGCAGGTAGAGCCGGCGGCCCTCAACCGTTTCGACGTAGCCCTGCTCGCGCGCGCGCCGGCGCGTCTCGTCCATGTAGGCGCGCACGCCGGGGTAGCGCTCGAAGTAGCGCTCGATGTACTTCGCGGCGGCGCCGCGGTCGACGTCGAGCCGCGCCGCGAGTCCGAACGCCGACATGCCGTACATGAGCCCGAAATTGATCGCCTTGGCGGCGCGGCGCTGGTCAGGCCCGACGGCGCCCGGCGCGACGCCGAACATCTCCGCGGCGGTGGCCTCGTGTACGTCGCGGCCCTCGGCAAAAGCCTTCAGCAGGCCCGGGTCACCGGACAGGTGCGCCATGATCCGCAACTCGATCTGCGAGTAGTCGGCGGCCATCAGCACGCGCCCGGGCGGCGCGACGAAGGCCTGGCGGATCCGCCGGCCCTCGGGGGTGCGGATCGGGATGTTCTGCAGGTTGGGATCCGACGACGACAGCCTGCCGGTCGCGGCCACGGCCTGGTGGTACGAGGTGTGAATGCGGCCGGTCGCGGCGTTGACCTGCGCGGCGAGCGTATCGGTGTAGGTGCTCTTCAGCTTCGCGATGCCGCGAAAGTCGAGGATCAGCCGCGGCAGCTCATGCGCCGCGGCGAGTTCCTCGAGCACGTCCTCGGCCGTGGACGGCTGGCCGGTCGGCGTGCGGCGGACCACCGGGATCTGCAGCCGCTCGAACAGGATCTGCTGCAGCTGCTTCGGTGACTCGAGGTTGAACGGGCCGCCCGCGGCCTCGTGCGCGGCGCGCTCGAGCTCGCCGAGGCGCCGTGTGAACTCGACCGACAGCGCCTTGAGGAATGCCGGATCGACCAGCACGCCGCGACGCTCCATGCGCTGCAGCACCGGCTGCAGTGGCTGCTCGAGCGTGTCGTACAGCGCGCGCAGGCGCGGCTCGGCCTCGAGCTTCGGTCGCAGCACGCGGTGCAGCCGCATCGTCACGTCGGCGTCCTCGGCGGCGTAGGGACCGGCGGTGTCGAGCGGCACCTGATTGAACGTCAGCTGCTTCGCGCCCTTGCCGGCGACGTCCTCGAAATGGATCGTGCGGATGCCGAGGTAGCGCTCGGCGAGCGAGTCCATGTCGTGGCGCGAGGCGACGCTGTCGAGCACGTACGACTCGAGCATCGAGTCGAAGCGCAGGCCGGCGAGCCGGATGCCGTGATTCGCGAGGATGTGGGCGTCGAACTTGGCGTGGTGGCCGAGCTTGGCGCGCGCCGGGTCCTCGAGCAGCGGCTTGAGGCGCGCGAGCACCATCGCGCGCGACAGCTGCTCGGGGGCCCCGGGGTAGTCGTGCGCGAGCGGCACGTAGGCCGCCTCGCCGGGCTCGATGCAGAACGAAACGCCGACGATCTCGGCGCCCATGTAGTCGAGGCCGGTGGTCTCGGTGTCGAAGGCAAACAGCGGCGCCGCGGCGAGCCGTGCCAGCCAGGCCTCGAGCGCCGCCTCGGTGAGCACGGTGTCGTAGTCGCGGGGCGCTGCGGCGAGCGCCTGCGCCGCAGCGTCGAGGCCCGCGGCCGGCGCGGTGGCAGGCGCCGCGGCGGCGCCGGCCGCGCGCGCGGTGGCCGGCTTGTCGGCGGCCGCTGCGCCGCCGTCGAGCGCCTCGAGCAGCTTCCTGAACTCGAGGTCGCGGTACAGCGTGCGCAGCCGCTCGACGTCCGCCGGCCGCCGCTCGAGACCGGCCACGGTCACCGGCAGTTCGAGGTCGCAGCGGATCGTCGCCAGCTGTCGGGACAGTTCGAGCTGCGCGAGGTTGTCGCGCAGGCTCTCGCCGACCTTGCCCTCCACCTCGTTGGCGTGCGCCACCAGCGCGTCGATCGAGCCGAACTGCTGCAGCCACTTGGCCGCGGTCTTTGGGCCGACCTTCGGCACGCCCGGGATGTTGTCCGAGGCGTCGCCGACGAGCGCGAGGTAGTCGATGATCTGGCCGGCCTCGACGTCGAACTTGGTCTTGACGCCGGCGCGGTCCATCGTCGTGTCGAACATCGTGTTGATCAGCGTCACGCGATCGTCGACCAGCTGCGCCATGTCCTTGTCGCCGGTCGAGATCACGACCCGCATGCCGGCGGCGGTGCCCTGGCGCGTCAGCGTGCCGATCACGTCGTCGGCCTCGACCCCGGCCACCCGCAGCAGCGGCAGACCGAGCGCCTCGACGGTCGCGAGCAGCGGCTCGATCTGCGAGCGCAGCTCGTCGGGCATCGGCGGGCGGTGCGCCTTGTAGGCTTCGAAGAGCTCGTCGCGAAACGTGCGCCCGGGCGCGTCGAACACCACGGCGATGTGCGTCGGCTGCTCGTCGCGCAGGAACTTCTGCAGCATGTTGACGACGCCGAACACCGCGCCGGTGGGCTGACCTTTGGAGTTGCCGAACTGCGGTAGCGCGTGGAAGGCCCGGTACAGGTACGAGGAGCCGTCGATCAGGTAGAGGCAGGGAGCGTCGGCCATGTCAGCGCTGCGGCGGCGGCTTCGGCTCGTCGTCCTTGCGTTGCGGCTGCTGCGCGTCGGCCGGCGGCGGGCTCAGCTGTGGCGTCGCCGGCGGCGCCGCGTCGCTCGCCGGCGCGCGGATCACGACCGGCGTCGCCACCGATCGCTGCGGCAAGACGAGCGGTCCCTTCTGGCCGCAGGCGGTGCAGAGAGCGAGGGTGGCGAGGCAGGCGAGCAGCGGCGTGCGCACGGCGCCTCCGGAGATGAGGCGCGCAGTATAGCCGCGCCGTGGCCGCCGCGGTCAGCCGGCGGCCACCACCACCAGGGTCAGGCGCGAGACGCAGATCAGCCGCGCCGCCTCGTCGGCGATCTCGATCGCCCACACCTGGCTGCGGGCGCCGAGGTGGTATGGCCGGGCGGTCGCGGTGACCGACCCGGCGCTGGCGCCGCGCAGGTGGTTGCCGTTGATCTCCTGGCCGAGGCAGCGGAACCGGGTGCGGTCGACGCACAGGTTGCCGGCGACGCTGCCGACGGTCCCGGCGAGCGCGAGTGAGGCACCGCCGTGCAGCAGCCGCATCGGTTGCTGGGTGCGCGAGTCCACCGGCATGGTCGCGGCGAGCCAGTCGTCGCCGACCGCGCTGAAGCGCATGCCGAGCTGCGCGGCGAGGCCCACGAGGCGCGCGCGGTTGACTTCCTCGAGCGTGAACGGCGCGAACCAGATGCTCATCAGGCCGCGAACGCTACAAGGTCCGCTCGCCCTCGTCCACGGGCGCCAGCCGGCGCCGGTCGCGGTCTTCGGTGTACGCTTCGCACTCGCCCGCGGGGCGACGCTGCCCGGGTCCTCATGAGCCTGACGACGGACATTACGCTCGACGACAAGTACGACCGGGAGCGCGGCCGGGTGCTGTTGTCCGGCGCGCAGGCGCTGGTCCGGCTGCCGCTGATGCAGCGTGCGCGTGACGCCGCCGCCGGGCTCAACACCGCCGGCTACATCAGCGGCTACCGCGGCTCGCCGCTCGGCGGCTACGACCTGCAGCTCGCCGCCGTGGCCTCGCGGCTCGCGGCGCAGCACGTGCGCTTCGCACCGGGCGTCAACGAGGACCTGGCCGCGACCGCCATCTGGGGGACGCAGCAGGTGGGCCTGCTGCCCGGCGCGAAGTACGACGGCGTGTTCGCGATCTGGTACGGCAAGGGGCCGGGCGTTGACCGCTCCGGCGACCCGATCAAGCATGCCAACCGCATGGGCACCGCGCCGCACGGCGGCGTGCTGGCGTTGTTCGGCGACGATCATCCGGGCAAGAGCTCGACGATTTCGCACCAGAGCGAGCAGGCGCTCGCGGCCAACGGCGTGCCGGTGCTGTACCCGGCGACGGTGCAGGAGTTCCTCGACTTCGGCCTGCACGGCTTCGCGCTGTCGCGTCACGCCGGCGTCTGGGTCGGCTTCAAGTGCGTCAACGAGACGGTCGAGGCGACCGCCACGGTGGACGTGGATCCGGCGCGCGTCACGTGCCGCGTACCGACCGAGGAGCTGCCGCCGGGCGGCGTGCACGCCCGCTTCGGTTTCGATCCGATCGGCGACGAGGTGCGCCTCGTGCGCCACAAGCTGCCGCGCGCACAGGCCTACGCGCGCGCCAACGGCCTCGATCGCGTCAGTCATGGCGTGCCGCGCGCGGGCGGCCTCGGCCTGGTCGCCGCCGGCAAGTCCTGGCTGGACGTGGTCGCCGCGCTCGCGGCGCTCGGGCTCGACGAGGCGCGGCTCGCCGCACTCGGCGTCAGCCTCTACAAGCCCGGCCTGATCTGGCCGCTCGAGCCGATCGGACTCACCGGCTATGCGCGCGGCCTGCGCGAGCTGCTGATCATCGAGGAGAAGGCCGCATTCCTCGAGTCGCAGGTCGCGCACCTGCTCTACAACCTGCCGGATGCGGAGCGGCCGCGCCTCACCGGCAAGCATGACGCGGCCGGCGAACCGCTGCTGCCGGCCGACGTCGTGCTCGAGCCGCTGGAGATCGCGCGCGCCGTCGGCGCGCGGCTGGTCGCGCTCGGCCTCGCCGACGTGGCGCTGCGCGCGCGACTGGCGGCGCTCGAGGCGCAGCTCGCCGAGGTGCTCGCGCGTCCCGCCGATCCCGGCCAGCGCACGCCGTACTTCTGCTCCGGCTGCCCGCACAACAGCTCCACCAAGGTGCCGGCCGGCAGCGTCGCCTTCGCCGGCATCGGTTGCCACACGATGGCGCTCTACATGAACCGCTCGACGTTGCCGCCGACGCAGATGGGCGGCGAGGGCATGACCTGGGTCGGCATGGCGCCGTTCACCGACCGGCTGCACGCCTTCCAGAACCTCGGCGACGGCACCTACTTCCACTCCGGTCTGCTCGCGATCCGCGCCGCGGTCGCTGCCGGCACGCGCATGACCTACAAGATTCTCTATAACGACGCGGTGGCGATGACCGGCGGCCAGCAGGTCGAGGGCCACCTGTCGGTCGCCGAGATCACCCACCAGCTGCGCGCCGAACGCGTCGCGCGCATCGCGGTGGTCAGCGACGAGCCCGGCAAGTACGGCGCGGCGCCGGGCTTCGCCGCCGGCGTCACGGTCCACGATCGCAGCGAGCTCGACGCGCTGCAGCGCGCGCTGCGCGAGCTGAGCGGCGTCTCGGCGATCGTCTACGACCAGGTGTGCGCGGCGGAGAAGCGCCGTCGCCGCAAGCGTGGCCGGCTCGCGGACCCGGCGCGGCGCGTGCTGATCAACCCGCTGGTCTGCGAGGGCTGCGGCGACTGCTCGGTGCAGTCGAACTGCGTCTCGGTCGAGCCGCTCGAGACCGAGTTCGGACGCAAGCGCGCGATCGACCAGTCGAGCTGCAACAAGGACTATTCCTGCGTCCAGGGCTTCTGCCCGGCCTTCGTCACGGTCGAGGGCGGCGCGCTGCGCAGGCCGGTGGCGACGGAGCTCGACGGCGCCGCGCTCGCCGCGCTGCCGGAGCCGGTCGCCGCGGACCGCGCCGGCACGGTCAACGTGCTGGTGACCGGCATCGGCGGCACCGGCGTGGTGACGGTCGGCGCGGTGCTGGCGATGGCCGCGCACCTCGAGGGCCGCTCGGCGAGTGTCTACGACATGACCGGCCTCGCGCAGAAGGGCGGCGCGGTGCTGTCGCACGTCAAGATCGCGCCGGCCGGCGCGCCGCCGGCCGCGCCACGCGTCGGGCTCGGCGAGGCCGACGTGCTGATCGGCTGCGACCTCGTCGTCAGCGCCTCGCCGGAGGCGCTGCGGGCGCTTGACCCGGCGCGCACGCGCATCGCGCTCAACACGCACCTCGTTCCGACCGCCGCCTTCCAGCTCAATCCCGACATCGATTTTCATGCACGCGAGCTGGTCGCCCGCGTCACGGCACAGGTCGCCGCCGGACGGGCCGCCTGCATCGACGCGACCGGCGCGTCGCGCCGGCTGCTCGGCGACTCGGTCGGCACCAACCTGTTCCTGGTCGGCTTCGCGCTGCAGCAGGGCTGGCTGCCGCTCGGCCGCGAGTCGCTCGAGCGGGCGATCGAGCTCAACGGCGCGGCGGTCGCGCTCAACCGGCGCGCGCTCGCGCTCGGGCGGCTGGCGGCGGCGGACCCGGAGCGCTTTGCCGCGCTGCTGACGGCGGCCGGGCGCGTGCCGGCAGGCGCCGGCGCGTCGCCGCGCGAGCTGCGCGAGCAGTTCCTCACGCGCTATCAGGACGCCCGCTATGCGCAGCGCTACCGCGCGCTCGTCGAGCGCGTCGCGGCCGCCGAGTCGGCGCGGGTGCCCGGTCGCGGCGAGCTCGCCGCGGCGGTCGCGCGCTACTATTTCAAGCTGCTCGCCTACAAGGACGAGTACGAGGTGGCGCGGCTGCACACCGGGTTCGAGTTCCGCGAGCTGCTCTCCAGCACCTTCGACGGCGACTACCGGCTGCGCTTCCATCTCGCGCCACCTGGGCTCGCGCGGCCGGACGCCGCGACCGGTGTGCCGCGCAAGGTCAGCCTCGGCGGCTGGATGCTGGCGGTGTTCGGCGTGCTCGCGCGCTTGCGCTTCCTGCGCGGCACGGCCTTCGATCCCTTCGGCTGGCAGGCCGAGCGGCGCCTCGAACGGCAGCTGATCGCGGACTACGAGCGGCTGGTCGACGAGCTGCTCGTGGGGCTGAACCCCCGCCAGCACGCGCTCGCCGTCGAGCTCGCGAGCCTGCCGGAGCAGATCCGGGGCTACGGCCACGTCAAGGCGCGCCACCTCGCGGCGGTCGAGCAGCGCCGGGCGCAGCTGCTCGGCCGGTTCCGCGGCGCGGCCGACGGCCAAACCGCCGCCGCGAGCGCCGCCTAGCCGCCAGCGGCCGTTGCGGTCAGGCGCGCTGGCGCGTGCCGAAGTGCTCGTGCTGGAATGGCCGGGCGAGCCACTTTGCGGGACACCTCCGATGAGCTACACGGCCCCCGTCGACCACATGCGCTTCGTCCTCGAGCACACGGCTGGCCTCGGCCCGGTGCGCGCGCTGCCGGCGTTCACCGAGGTGACACCGGACGTCGTCGCAGCGGTGCTCGAGGGTGCGGCGCGATTCGCCGGCGACGTGCTCGCGCCGCTCAACGCGCCGGGCGACCGCGCCGGCTCGCGCGTGACGCCGGCCGGTGTCGTGACGCCACCGGGCTTTCGCGAGGCCTACCAGCGCTTCGTCGCCGACGGCTGGAGTTCGCTGGCCGGATCGCCGGAGTTCGGCGGCCAGGGGATGCCCTTCGCGGTGCAACTGACCGTCGCCGAGATGTGGGCCTCGGCCAACATGGCCTTCGGCTTGTGTCCGGAGCTATCCGGCGGCGCGATCGCCTCGCTGACCGAGCACGGCGACGACACCGTGCGGCGGCGCTTTCTGCCGAAGATGGTCTCCGGCGAGTGGACCGGCACGATGTGCCTGACCGAGCCGCAGTCCGGTTCCGACCTGTCGACCGTGACGACGCGCGCCGAGCCGGACGGCGACGCCTGGCGGCTGTACGGCCGCAAGATCTACATCACCTGGGGCGAGCACGACATGGCGGACAACACCGTCCACCTGGTGCTCGCGCGGGCGCCGAACGCGCCCGCGGGCGTCAAGGGGCTGTCGCTGTTTGCCGTGCCGCGCTTCGCGGTCGGCGCCGACGGCCGGCCGGGCGCCGCGAACGACATCCACTGCGTCTCGGTCGAGCACAAGATGGGCATCCACGCGAGCCCGACCTGCGTGCTCGCGATCGGCGATGGCCCGGGCGCGGTGGGCTTCCTGGTCGGGCAACTGCACCAGGGGCTCGCCTGCATGTTCACGATGATGAACCACATGCGCCTCGGCGTCGGCGTGCAGGCCCTCGGCGTCGCCGAGCAGGCCTACCAGATCGCCGCGCGGCACGCGCGCGAGCGCGTGCAGGGGCGCGATGCGGCCGGCAAGCCGACCGCGATCCTCGGCCACGCCGACGTGCGGCGGATGCTGCTGACGATGAAGTCGCAGATCCAGGCGGCACGCGGCCTGTGCTACGCAGCCGGGGCCGCGGTCGACCTCGCGCACCACGGCGCGGCCGAGGCCCAGGCGGCGGCGCGCGCGCGCGCCGACCTGCTGACGCCGATCGTCAAATCCTGGTGCAGCGACATGGCGATCGAGGTGACCTCGCTCGCGGTGCAGGTGCTCGGCGGCATGGGCTTCACCGAGGACGCGCTCGCCGCGCAGTGCTACCGCGACGTCCGCATCACGACCATCTACGAGGGCACGAACGGCATCCAGGCGCAGGACCTGCTCGGCCGCAAGGTCATCAGGGACGGCGGCCGCGCGCTCGCGGCGCTGGTCGCCGAGATGCGCGCCGCGCAGGCGGCGCTGCCGGCCGCCGAGGCGCGTACCGCGGCGCTCGGCCGCAGTCTCGGCGAGGGCATCGCGCTGCTCGAGCGCGCCACCGCCTTCGCGCTCGTCGAGGGAACCCGCGACCCGGAACTCGTCGGTGCGGTCGGGGTCAGTTACCTCGGGCTGGCGGCGCTCGTCTGCGGCGCCTGGCAGTGGGCCTGCGCGCTGACGGCCGCCGCCGCCGCCGGGCTCGACGGCCCGGCGCGCGGCGCGCTCGCCGACGCGGCGGTCTTCTACGCCGCGCACCTGATGCCGCGCGCCGCGGCCCACGCCGCGGTAGTGTTCGCCGGCAGTGCCCCGGTCGCTGCTGCCGACCGCGAGCAGTTGTAGCGCGCCACCTCAGGGAGACCATCGATGCCACGCACGCCCGGCTCCTCGCCCTGGCTGTCGACCGCTGGGATCCTCGCGCTCGCGGTGCTGCTGTCCGGCTCCTACTGCAGCTGGCGGGGCTACCACGTGCCCGGCGGTCTGCAGGGCTCGTCGACACAGACCTCGATCGGTCCGCTCGGCGGCTTCGCGAGCGTGTTCGTCGACGGCGTCGAGTACGCCGACTCGAGCGCCAGCGTCACGATCGACGGCGTGGCCGCGGCGGAGTCGCAGCTGCTGGTCGGCCAGGTAGCCACGGTCGGCGGCGCGAGCGGCAGTGCCACGACCGGTACGGCGAACAGCCTCGCGGTCACGACCAAGCTGGTCGGCCCGGTCTCGGCGATCAGCCTCGCCGGCGGCACGGTCACGGTGCTCGGCCAGACCGTCGCGGTCACCGGCGACACCAGCATCGCGAGCGGCATCGCGCCGATCGACGTCGGCGGCCTGCTGATCGGCAGCCTGATCGCGGTGGATGGCTACCGGACCTCCGCCGGCCTGATCGCCTCGCGCTTCGATCTGGCCGCGGTCAGCCGGCCGCTGCGGGTCGCGGGCCCGGTCGCGAACCTCAACAGTACCGCCCAGACCTTCACGCTCGCTGGCACGACCGTCGACTACAGCGCGGCGTCCGGCGGGCTGCCTGCGCAGCTCGTGGACGGCAGCTACGTGATCGCGAGTGGCGGCACGCTGACGAGCGCGACGGTGCTGCGCGCCGCGCTGATCACGACGCAGGCGGAAGTGCCGAGCGGCGCCAGCGGCGCGAGCGGCACCGTGCACGGCGCGGTGACGCGATTCGGTTCTTCCAGCGACTTCGATGTCGGCGGGCAGACCGTCGCGACCAGCGCCACGACCACGTACCAGAGCGGCGTCAGCAGCGACGTCGCGGCCGACGTCGAGCTCGAGGTCAGCGGCCGCTACGGCGCGACCGGCATCCTGAACGCGACGAGCATCGCGCTGATACCGGCCGCGAATGTTCGCGTCGCCGCACCGGTCAGCGCGATCGACGCGGCGGGCAAGACGCTGACGGTCGCCGGCATCACGCTCGGCACCACCGTCGAGACGCGCTGGGACGACCGCAGCGCGACGCTGCTGCGGACCTTTGGCTTCGCGAACCTGCAGGTCGGTGACTGGGTGATCGTGCGCGGCGTCGCGGCCAGTGGCGCGAGCGCGACCGGCCGGGTCGTCGAACGCTGGGCGCAGCCGTCACCGGCGCTGGTCGAACTGCAGGACGTGGCGAGCTCGGTCGCGAGCCCGCAGTTCGCGCTGACCGGCATCACCGTATCGGCGATCGGCGCGACCTTCACCGACGTCAGCGGCGCGAGCCTGACGCCGGCGACCTTCTTCGCGACGGCCGCCGGGCGGCTGGTGCGTGCACGCGGCACGCTGTCGGTCACGGGGGCGCTGGTCGCCAGCAGCGTGGCGCTGCGCGACTGAGCGCGGCGCGAGGGTCCGCGCCGCGGCGGTCGTCCAGGGCGGGTGGCGAACCACCAGGTCGGGCGGCCGCACGCGGCGCGGTATGGACGAAGCGTACGCCGCCCGCGCCGCCCGCGGCGCCCGCCGAGCGTCTGAATTTGGCGACTCGGGCGCGGCACGCGCGGATGAGGCAGGGCGTTGACTCCCAAGGGCGTTCCGCGACGATTCAAGGCCGACGGGCGAGAGCGGCTGCTGGCGCGCTTCGAGTCGGCGCTGGCCGAGCACGATGGCGCGACGGGCGCGGAATGCGTCCACGAGCTGTGGATGCGCGGCGAGATCGGCCTCAACGTCGAGCGCCTGCTCGAGCGGCTGTGGGCGGGTGCCGCGGCGTCGGTGCCGGACTGGCTGCCGATGCGCCACGTCGCCTGGCTGCCGCTGGCTTACGAGGTCGCGGCGCGCTGCGTCGCGACGCAGCGCGGGCGCTCGAACCTCTACCTCGTGCTGCTGGACTACGCCGACGGCGCCGGCGACCCCTACGGCGCCTACGTCGGCATGACGGACTACGCGCCGGCCGAGCGCTTCGACCAGCACAAGGCCGGCATCCGCGCCTCGGGGAGCGTGCTGAAGCGCGGCCTCGAGGTGCTGACGGGCCCGGTGCTGCACCTGCAGCGCGTCGCGCGCGCCGAGGCGGCACGGATCGAGTCGGAGCTCGCCGAGGCGCTGCGCGCCGCGGGGCTGCGCGTGCACGGCGGACACTGAGTGGTGGGCACCGCGCGCGAAGCGCAGGTGTACGCTCAGGCCCGTTCGAACGACCGCGAGGAGCGGACATGGGCAAGCTGAGCCGCACGCTGACCTGGCCGGCCCGGCACAGGCCGCCGAGGCCGCCAGGGCTGCGCGTCGCGCGCGCCGAAGACCACGATGCCGCGCCGCGCCGCGCCGGCTGACGGAGCCGCGTCGCGCGCACGTCGCGTGACTGCCGCGACGCCGGATGCGGCGGCGGTCGATGCGCTCTACGGGCTCGAGCCCGTCTTCGAGCCCGGTCGCGCCGATGCGGCGCTTGGCGGCTTCGTCGCGGTCGATTGCCCGTACTGCGGCGAGCGCTACGAGACGCCGGTGGATCTGACCGCCGGTTCGTTCAGCGCGATCGAGGACTGTCAGATCTGCTGCCGCCCGATCGAGCTCGACGTCGAGGTTGACGCCGCCGGCGCACTCACGCGGCTGCTGCTTCGCCGACTCGACTAGGTGCCGAAACGCAGCACCTGGCGCCAGGCGGCGCGCTGTGCTTTCAACGCATAGTCGACCACGCCGATCTGCTCCTCGGCGAGTTCCACCGCGGCGCTGAACGGCGTCAGCGGCGGCACGTGGATGAAGCCATCGGCCTCGTCGTGACTGAACGAGATCTCGGCGTGCGCCGCACGCGCGAGGCGCATCAGGTCGCCGTTCTCGGCGAGGCAGTGCATGAACAGCCGGTCGGCACCGACGATGCGCGCGTGGCTGAGCGCACGGCGCATCAGCAGCGCGCCGAGACCGCGGCGGCGGGCGCTTGCGAGCACGCTGATGCCGAGCTCGACCACGCCCTGCTCCGGGCACAGGTGCGCGACGCCGAGCAGCTCGAGCTCCTCCCCGTAGATGCCGAGGACGGTCGATCGGTCGAAGTCGATGCCGTTCACGTAGCTCGCGATCGACTCGGCGCCGACGTAGGTCCCGAAGCGCAGATAGGCGTCGCGGCGCGACAGCGCGCCAAAGTGCGCCAGCAGCGCCGGTCGGTGGCTAGGGTTCAGGTGGCGAGCGTTGAGGTGCACGGGCCCATCCGGTTATTGCGGCGCAGCATACGCGCTACAAGCTATCGGCGCCGTGACCTGGGTCCTGAGTTGCGGTAAGCCCGGACGGCGTAGCGGCGGCCCGCAGTCGGCATGCCCCCGGGTCACGCAAGGCCTGAGGATACTCGCCAATAGATCAATGAATACAGTGATTTGCAGTGGCGCAGCGGCGCCCGGGCGCACGTCGCGCAGGGGCCGCGCCGGCCTTGTCGACGCGCTGCGAGCTTGCCGGCCTCCGCACATGAAAGTTCGTCCAGCGCACGGTGAATCCCGGCGTGACGGGCTTGCACCGCCCGGCGGCCGCGGCGACGATGCCGCCGGTCGAGTGGACCAAGCGAGGGCGCCGCGTGCTGATACAACCCCGACCGCAGCGCCTGGCAACGGCCTGCCGGGCGACCGCGTTGCTGCTGTTGCTCGCGGTGCCGATCGTGGCCGCCGCCGCGGAGGACGAGGTGGCGGCGGTGCACCGCTGGCGCGCCGCACGGGTGACCGAGATCGCCGGCGAGGACGGCTGGCTCAGCGTCGTCGGCCTGCACTGGCTCAAGCCCGGCATCAATACGCTCGGCCGCGCCAAGGGCAACGACATCGTGCTGCAAGGCGCCGCGCTTTCGCCGCGCGCCGGCCGCCTCATGGTCGACGGCCGCTCGGTGCGGCTCGAGCCGCAAGCGGACAGCGGCATCACGCTGGACGGCCACGCCGCCGCCGCGCTCGAAGTCACGCCGCCTGCCGCGGGCGACGGCGTGGTGCTGCGCTGCGGATCGCTGCGCTTCTACGTCATCGAGCGCGGCGGCCGATTCGCGCTGCGGGTCCGCGACGCCGACAGCCGTGCGCGGCGCGCGTTCCGCGGACTCGATTATTTCCCCATCGATCCGTCATGGGTCGTCGAGGCGCGCTTCGAGCGCTACGAGCCGCTGCGTCACGTGCCGATCGTCAACGTGCTCGGCGACGAGGTCGACATGCTGGCCCCCGGCGCGCTGATCTTCACTCGCGACGGACACGAATGGCGCTTGGACGCGCTGCTCGAGGCCGCAGGCGACGATCACCTGTTCGTGATGTTCGCCGACGGCACGTCCGGCCACGAGACCTACGGCGCCGGCCGCTTTCTGCACGTGCCGCTGCCGTCCGGCGGCGGCGTGCGTGTCGATTTCAACGAGGCCTACAACCCGCCGTGCGCGTTCACGGGCTTCGCGACCTGTCCGCTGCCGCCGCTGCAGAACCGCATCGCGCTCGCGGTGCGCGCCGGCGAGGTGCGCTACCGCAGCGCGGCACACTGAGCGCCGGCGCCCCGCCTGCACTGCGCTAGACTGCGCCGAGCGGCAGCACCGAGCGCCGCACACCGGGGGATTTCGCATGCGATTCAGCCACACGCGCGCCGTGCAGCGCTTCGCCGCGCTGGCCGTCGGCGCCGGCCTCGCTGCCGCGCTGGCTGCGGCCGAGCCGGCCACGCCGTCTGCCGACCCGTATCCGTCAACCTACGCCGCGAGCGCCGCGGCGCCGGTGCTGATTCGCGGCGCCACGGTGCTCACCGGCAGCGGCGCACGGCTCGAGGACACCGACGTGCTGGTCGCGGACGGCAAGGTGGCCGCGGTCGGTCAGCATCTCGCCACGCCGGAAGGCGCGCGCATCGTCGAGGGCAAGGGACGCTGGGTGACGCCCGGCCTTATCGACGTGCACTCGCACCTCGGCGTCTACCCGAGCCCGGCGGTGTCCGGCAACAGCGACGGCAACGAGGCCACCGCGCCCGTGACCGCCAACGTCTGGGCCGAGCACTCGGTGTGGCCGGTGGACCCTGGCTTCGACACGGCGCTCGCCGGCGGCATCACGACCCTCGAGATTCTGCCCGGCTCCGCCAATCTGATCGGCGGCCGTTCGGTGATTCTTAAGAACGTGGCGGCGGTCACCTACCAGGCGATGAAGTTCCCGGGTGCGCCGCAGGGACTCAAGATGGCCTGCGGCGAGAACCCGAAGCGGGTCTACGGCGCGGGCCGCAACATGGCGCCGTCGACGCGCATGGGCAACGTCGCGGGCTACCGCGCGCAGTGGATCGAGGCGCAGGAGTACCTGCGCGATCTCGGCGCCTACCAGGCGAAGCTGAAGGCCGGTGGCAAGTCGGCCGAGGACGCGAAGCCGCCGAAACGCGACCTGCGGCTCGAGACGCTCGCCGGTGTCCTGAAGGGCGAGATCGCGGTGCAGATGCACTGCTACCGCGCCGACGAGATGGCGATCATGCTCGACATGGCGCGCGAGTTCGGCTTCCGGATCGCGGCCTTCCACCACGCGGTCGAGGCCTACAAGATCGCGAACCTGCTGGCCGAGCGCGGCGTCTGCGCTGCGATGTGGGCGGACTGGTGGGGCTTCAAGATGGAGGCCAACGACGGCATCCAGGAAAACATCGCGCTCGTCGACGCCGCGCCGCAGAGCTGCGCGATCGTGCACTCGGACTCCGAAGAGGGCATCCAGCGCCTCAATCAGGAGGCTGCCAAGGCGGCCGCGCGCGGCCGCGCCGCCGGCCTCGACATCCCGCCTGAGCGCGCCATCCGCTGGCTGACGCTGAACCCGGCCCGCGCGCTCGGTATCGACGGCCGCACCGGTACGCTCGAGCCCGGCAAGATGGCCGACCTCGTCGTCTGGAACCGCAACCCGTTCAGCGTCTACGCGCTTGCCGACGAGGTCTACATCGACGGCGTGCTGCAGTTTGACCGGGCGCATCCGCCGGTGCTGCCACGCTCGGACTTCATGCTCGGACAGCCTGCCGCCGCCGGAGTCGCACCATGATTCGCCTGCAGCAGATCGAAATGGCCGCCTTCGCCGGCGCGTGTCTCCTGGCCGCCTGCCCGGTCGGCGCCGCGCCGGCCGCGGTGCTGCTCAAGAACGGCGTCATCCACACCCAGGCCGCGCGCGGCACGATCGACGGCGGCAGCGTGCTGATCGTCGCGGGTCGTGTCACCGCGATCGGCCGCGATCTCGTCGCGCCGGCCGGTGCCGAGGTCATCGACCTCAAGGGCCGGCCGGTGACGCCCGCGCTGTTTGGTGGCGTCGGCCAGATGGGCGTCACGGAGGTCGAGGCCGAGGCGTCGACCAACGACAGCACGCTGAAGCTCGGCCAGATGCGTCCGGAGTTCGACCTGACCTACGCCTTCAATCCGGACTCGGTGCCGCTCGCCGTGTCGCGCGTCGAGGGCATCGGCTTCGCGCTGCTCGCGCCCGGCGCCGAAGCCGGTCGCAAGGGCGGCCCGGGCAGCTCGATCATCGCCGGCCTCGGCTCCGTGGTGCGGCTCGACGGCCGCCGACCGCGCGCGCCGGTCGCGCTGGCGGTGACCGTCGGCGCCGACGCGGGGCCGCTGGCAGGCGAGAGCCGCGCCGCGGCCTTCATGCTGCTCGCGCAGGCGCTCGAGGAGGCGCGCGCCGCCGCGCCGCTCGCCGCCGGCGAGCAGCGGCTGCTGACGCCGGCGGGACGACGCGTGCTGAAGAGCTTCCTGCTCGAGCAGAAGCCGGTCGTGTTCGAGGTCGACCGCGCTGCCGACATCCGCACCGTGGTCGAGTTCGCGGCGCGCGAGAAGCTCAAGGCCGTCGTCCACGGTGGCGCCGAGGCGTGGCGCCTCGCGCCGCTGCTCGCCCGCGCACAGGTGCCGGTGGTGCTCGATCCGCTCGACGACCTGCCCGAGCAGTTCGACCAGATCGGCGCGACGCTCGAGAACGCGGCGCGCTTGCACGCCGCGGGCGTCACCGTGGTGTTCAGCCGGCGCTCCGCGTCGCCGCACGATGCGCGCAAGCTGCGCCAGGCCGCCGGCAACGCCGTGGCGCACGGTCTGCCATGGGACGCGGCGCTGGCGGCGCTGACCAGCGCACCGGCGAAGGTGTTCCGCGCCGCCGCCGAGTTCGGCAGCATCGAGGCTGGCCGGCCGGCCAACCTCGTGGTCTGGAGTGGTGACCCGCTCGAGGTGTCGACTCTCGTGGACGCCTCGTGGCTCGACGGCCGCCGCCAGTCGCTGCGCAGCCGCCAGACCGAGCTGCGCGACCGTTACCTCGCCAAGCTCAAGGCCGGCGCGGCGCGCTGAGCGGCGCCATCAGCCCTTGCCGGCGAGCGCCTTGATCAGCACGTACCAGTGCGTCAGGCCGTTGTAGAAGGACGTGACCGGGATGCGCTCGTCGAGGCCGTGTGCGAAGCCCTCGCTTTCCTTCTCGAAGCTGCTGCCGACGCCGTAGGTCGGGATGCCGCCGTTGCGGTACACGAGACCGTCGGTTGCGTACGCCGCCTGGGTCGGCACGATGCGCGCACCGGGGTTGGCGGCTTGCACCGCGCCGCTCACGACGCGCATCACGTCCTCACGCAGCGGTGACGCGTCCGAGGTCGTCGGCTCGTAGTTGCGCTTGACCTCGACCTTCGGGCCGCAGAGCCGCTGCAGGGTCTGCTCGACCTCGGCCACGGTCGTGCCGGGGAAGACGCGGCAGTTGACGCCCGCGGTAGCGGACTGCGGCAGCGCGTTCTCGGCGTGGCCGCCCTGCAGCAGGGTCGCGATGCAGGTGGTGCGCAGCTTGCCGACGAACTGCGGATATTTGGTGATCACGGCCACCGCCGCGGCATCGTGCGGGTCCGCGACGTAACTCTTCATCGCCGCCGCCAGCGGCGCAGGCGCCGACTGGCTCGCCGCCCGGAAGTCGCCAAGCGTCCAGTCGTTCCAGCGCACCGGGAACTCGTAGCCCTGGATCGCCTTGAGCGCGTCGGCGAGTTCGTAGATCGCGTTGTCGGCGCGCGGTTGCGAGCTGTGGCCGCCGGGATTGCGGGTCGTGACCGAGAAGGTCACCGAGTACTTCTCTGCGCCCTGCACGTAGAACAGCGTGGGCTTGCCGGTGTCCTCGGCGAGCACGCCGCCGCCACCGTCGCCGTTGAGGGCGAATTCAGCATCGACCAGGTCGCGGTGGTGGCGCACGAGGTCGTCGGCGGTGGCCTGCGCGGTTTCCTCGTCGCCGCTGAAGGCGATGATCAGGTCGCGGCTCGGCACGAAGCCCTCCGCCTTGAGCCGCAGGAAGGTCTCGGTGAGCAGCGCCACCTCCTGCTTGACGTCGGTCGTGCCGCGACCGAAGAAGTAGCCGTTCTCCTCGGTCAGTTTGAACGGGTCGCGCTGCCAGTCGGAGCGCTTCGCCGTGACGACGTCCATGTGCGCGAGGAACGCGACCGGCCGGCCGCCCTTGCCGGTGCCGCGGTAGCGCACCACCAGCGAGGCGGTCTCGCCGAGCGGCAGCACGTGCACGTCGGCGGCCGGGAAACCACCCTTGCGGAAGCGCTCGGCCAGGTACTCGGCGAGCTTCGGCACCTGGCCGCGGCCGATCGAGGTCTCGTAGCCGATCGCGGCAGCGAAGATCTCGCGCGCCTCGGCGCGCACGGCCTCCGGCGCCGGCGGTGCGGCGCCGGAGGCCACGGCGGCGAGCGCAAGGACGGCGGCGAGCGGGGCGAATCGATTCATGGCGGACTCCGCGGCACCGGCGCGAGGCGGCCGGCGGCAGCACTATATCGGGGTTGGCCCAAGTTGAAACAGCGGCGACGAGGTGGCACCGTAGCGACGCTCCCCGCGTCCGCTCCCGCGCCACCAGGCAAGTCACCATGTCGCAGCCGCTGGACCCACTGCTCGAAGGCCTCGCTGGCGAGCTGCCGCCCGGGACGCTGCTGACCGGCGCCGACGCCGGTCCGCGGCACCATTCCGACTGGAGCCGCGTCGGCGCCTGCGAGCCGCGCGCGGTGTTCCGGCCGCGCTCGACCGCCGAGGTGGCACTGATCCTCAGGCGTTGCCATGCGGCCACGCAGCCGGTGGTCGTGCAGGGCGGGCTCACGGGGCTCGCCGGCGGCGCGACGCCGCGCACCGGGGAGCTCGCGCTGTCGCTCGAGCGGATGAGCGGCATCGAGGAGCTGGACCCGGACGGCGGCACGATGCAGGTGCTGGCCGGCACACCGCTCGCGGCCGTGCACGACGCTGCCGAGCGGCACGGCCTGCAGTTCGCGCTCGACCTCGGCGCCCGCGGCTCGTGCACGATCGGCGGCAACATCGCCACCAACGCCGGCGGCAACCGCGTGATCCGCTACGGCATGACGCGCGAGCTGGTGCTCGGCCTCGAGGTGGTGCTTGCCGACGGCACGGTGGTGTCGTCGCTGAATGCGATGCTGAAGAACAATGCCGGCTACGACGTCAAGCAGCTGTTCGTGGGCACCGAGGGGACGCTCGGCGTCGTGACACGCGCCGTGCTGCGGCTGCATCCGGCGCCGCGCGAGCGCATCACGGCGTTCGTCGCAACGAATTCCTTCGAGGCGCTGGTCGGCCTGCTGCGCGAATCGCGCGCCGCGTTCGGCGGCCAGCTCGGCTCCTTCGAGACGATGTGGGAGAACTACTTCGAATTCGCGCTCGGCGAGTTCAAGATCGGCAATCGGCCGTTCGCCGCGCACCACGCGCACTACGCGCTGATCGAAATCGAGGCGCTCGAGCCCGCCGGCGACGCCGAGCGTCTCGAGGGCTTCCTGGCGCGAATGCTCGACACCGGCGTCGCAGCCGACGCGCTGATCGCCCGCTCGCTCGACGAGAGCGCGCGGCTGTGGCGGATCCGCGAGTCGGCCGCCGAGCTCATGATGCGGCTCGGCATGCCGATGGGCTACGACGTCTCGCTGCCGATCTCGCGGATGGTCGGCTACCTCGAGAAGCTCCGCGCCGAGGTGCCGGCGGTGCTCGGCGATCGGCCGCTGTACGTCTTCGGTCACCTCGGCGACGGCAACCTGCACCTCGTCACGGGGCTGCGCAGCCTCGCCGAGGTGGCGCCGCTCGATCGCATCGTCTACGGCTCGCTGGCAGGCTTCGGCTCGGTCTCGGCCGAGCACGGCATCGGCCAACACAAGCGCCAGTGGCTCGCGAGCTCGCGCCGGCCGGAGGAGATCGCGCTGATGCGGCAACTGAAGCAGGCGCTCGACCCGCGCGGGATTTTGAACCCCGGACGGGTGCTATGAGCAGTTCGCCGCGCGGCGCCGAGCCCGAATACGTCGGCTTCTGGGCGCGGGTCGCTGCGGCGCTGGTCGATACCGTCTGGATGCTGCCGCTGGTCGCGGTTTGGCTGGTCGTCGTCTCGGGAGGCTGGCGCCGGCTGAGCCTCGAGCGCCTGCTCGAGTGGGCGCAGAGCAGCAGCGAACAGCTGCTGCTGTTCGCGGCGCTCGCGCTGGTGGTCGTGCCGCTCTGGATGCGCCGCAGCGCCACGCCGGGCAAGCAGCTGATCGACGCGCGGATCGTCGACGCCGTGACGCTCGGACCACCCAGCCCGCGCCAGCTGCTGATCCGCTACGCGGGCTATCTGCTCGCGACCGTGCCGCTCTGCCTCGGCTTCGTGTGGGTCGCCTTCGATCGCCGCAAGCAGGGCTGGCACGACAAACTGGCCAACACCGTCGTGATCCGGGTCAAGCGCTGAGCGCCACCGCCGGAGGAATCGCATGAGGCTCTACACCGTCTGGCGCAGCTCGGCTGCATTTCGCGTCCGCATCGCGCTGCACCTCAAGGGCATCGCCTTCGAGAGCGCCGCTAAGCAGTTCGCCCGCGACGAGCATCGCGCCGCGGACTATCTGGCGCTGAATCCGCAGGGCCTGATCCCGGCGCTCGACGACGACGGCTTCGTGATCGGCCAGTCGCTCGCGATCATCGAGTACCTCGACGAGACGCACGCCGAGCCGCCGCTGCTGCCGGCGGACACGCGCGGCCGCGCCGTGGTGCGCGCGATGTCGCAGGGCATCGCCTGCGACGTCCACCCGTTGAACAACCTGCGCGTGCTCAACTACCTCAAGGGGCCGCTCGCACAGGATGCCGCCGCCGTCGAACGCTGGTATCACCACTGGATCGACGCAGGCTTCACCGCGCTCGAGCAGCTGGCGCGCCGGCACTCCGGCGACGGCGCGCACCTCTATGGCCGTACCGTGACGATGGCCGACGTCTGCCTCGTGCCGCAGCTCTACAACGCCCGGCGCTTCCGCTGCGACCTCGCGGCCTATCCGACGCTGACCGGGATCGGCACCGCGCTCGAGGCCTTGCCGGCGTTCGCGGCCGCCCGTCCTGAGGCCCAGCCCGACGCGAGCTGAGCGGGCCGCGGCCGCTCTGTCGCGTCGCGCCCGAGTCAGCGATACTCCGGTCCCGCGTCCGCGCCACCGCCAGCCTGGGGACCTCCGCATGAAGACTCGCGCCGCCATCGCCTACGCCGCCGGCAAGCCGCTCGAGGTGGTGACGCTCGATCTCGACGGACCGAAGGCCGGCGAGGTGCTGATCGAGCTCAAGGCGACCGGGGTCTGCCATACGGATGAGTTCACGCGCTCGGGCGCCGACCCGGAGGGCTTGTTTCCGGTGATCTTCGGCCACGAGGGCGCGGGCATCGTCGTCGACGTCGGTGCGGGCGTGAAATCGGTCCGCAAGGGCGACCACGTCATTCCGCTCTATACGCCTGAGTGCCGCGAGTGCAAGAGCTGCACCTCGCGCAAGACCAATCTCTGCACAGCGATCCGCGCCACGCAGGGCAAGGGCGTGATGCCGGATGGCACCAGCCGCTTCTCGATCGGCGGCGAGAAGGTCCACCACTACATGGGCTGCTCGACGTTCTCGAACTTCACGGTGCTGCCCGAGATCGCGGTCGCGAAGATCCGCGCCGACGCGCCCTTCGAGAAGGTCTGCTACATCGGCTGCGGCGTGACGACCGGCATCGGCGCGGTCATCAACACGGCGAAGGTCGAGGCGGGCGCGAACGTGGTCGTGTTCGGGCTCGGCGGCATCGGTCTGAACGTGATCCAGGGTGCGCGGCTAGTCGGCGCTAACAAGATCATCGGCGTCGACGTCAATCCGAGGCACACGCCACTGGCCTTGATTTCCACCAGCACCTCGCCGGCCCTGGGACCCTCGAGGTCGACCGTCACTACTTCAAGCGGCTTGCCGGCGGCGTAGGCGATCGCGGCACGTGTCTTCATGGAGTCCTACTCCGCGTCGGGCTGGATTTCGGGTCGGGCCGCGGCGAATGCCGGCAGCGCGGTGAGCCCGGCGTCGATCGCAACGAGCCGCGGGAACGCCGCCAGGTCACACTTGAACCGGCGCGCATTGTACATCTGCGGTACCAGGCAGACGTCGGCCAGCGTGACGCTCGCGCCGTACAGGTGCCGGCCGCTCGTCGAGAAGCGTGCGGCCAGCTCCTCGAGGCCGCGAAAGCCC
>JANYAE010000040.1 GCA_025355105.1 Pseudomonadota bacterium
TGTAGCGGGGCGCGCGCCGGCATCCCGGCGCGCGACGCGCTCCAGCGCCGCGCAGCGAGGTCGCCGTCGGCCGGCGCGGAGGAACTGCGGTGTGCGAGCCGACGCACGGCGGCTGCCGGCTATGGCGCCACGACGAGCACGCCGAACGACGCCGGAATCATCGGCGCGGCAGGCTCCGCGACCGCCTTGCTCGGCGGCGGCGGCAGGCCGAAGGCAGCGTACGGCAGGAACAACCGGCCGGTCCTTTCGTCGAGGGCGATGGTTCTCGCCCCGGGCGCCGTCTTGACCGTCTGCTCGGCAACGTAGTGGCCCGGCGTCTGCTCGCGAACGACCGACAGCGTCCCGTCGCGGTTGGAAGTAAACACGCGCCGCGACGTCGGATCGAACACCGCGCCGTCGGGGTCGGTGCCGATCGGCGCGGTGCCGACGATCCCGCCGCCGTCGATGTCGACGACGACGAGCAGGTTATTGCCGCAGGCCGCGAAGATCCGCCGCCCGGAGCGGTCGATCGCGAGACCGGTCGGCTCCTTGCCCGGCGCAAGGGGCCAGCGCGCGATCACCTCGAGGGTCCTGGTGTCGAGCACGTGGACGAGGTTGCGCGTCTCGTCGTTGAGATAGCCGCGTCCACGGCCGTCGAACACGAGCTGTTCGAGTTTGCCGCCCTGCACGTCGATGGTGGCGACGATGGCGCCGCTCCTCGGATCGACGACCGTGACGTCGCCGCTCGAGCCGCCGTTGACGACGAACAGCAGCTGGCTGCTGGGATCGTATTGCACGGCGTCGGGCTTGACGCCCGTGTATTTGATCGCCTTCAGCACCTTCAGCGTGCGCGGGTCGAATTCGACAATCGTGCGGTCGTTGCCGCTGGTCGCGAAGCCGGTGCCGAGCCCATCCGGGAACTCGACGCCGTGCGCGGTCGCGAGTCCCTCAATTTGGCCGAGGTGCGCGCCGCTGTCGGCGTCGAGGACCTCAACGCGCGAGCCGTGAGCGACGAACAGGCGACGGGTCACGGGGTCGATTCGCAGGTAGTCGTAGCCCGTTTCGACACCGCCGATGGCGTAGCGCGCCGCGACATGGAAGGCCGGTGCCGGGTCCGCGCTGGCAGCCCAGCCCGCAAGCAGCGCAGCCGCCGCCGGGAGCACTCGACCCATTTTTGGCATTCGGATCACCGGAAACCTCCAAAGCGCACTCGACGACCGCCGGATTCGAGTCTAGCCGCGCACACTGAAACGAACCTTAAGGCAGTCGCTTTCGGTACCTGACCGGGCCCGGTCAGGCCCGGGATCCGGGTAGTGCAGGTGGCGCGCGACAGGGCGCGATCCGGGGCATCAGCGGTGGCCGGATCCCGCGCGCCGGCAGGCGACGCTGACGCCTCCGTCAGAAGTGGAAGCCGACAATGGCCTTGATGACCCAGCTGTCGGACGCCGCCGTCAGGCCTCGGCCGACGCCGGCGCTGAGGTCGCAGACCCTGAGGTCGGTGTCGACGACGACGTACAGCGTATGGCTGCGGTCGTGCAGGCCGCCTGGGCTCGACAGGGCCCCGAGTTCGTCGTAGGTCTCGAGCGCGATCTGCGTCGAGTGACCGACGTTGTAGCCGAGCCGGGCATCGAGATCGATCGTCGCCGGACCGCCGCGCGAGGACAGGGCGCTGTCGACGTTGAGGTTCAACGCCACGAGCCACTTGCCGATGCGCTCGCCGACGATGCCCTTGAGCTCGTAGTTCCACGGTCGTTCGGCGATCGCGAGATCGCTCTTGCCGACCTCGAGGTTGAGCCCCCAGAACGCGCCGCGTGCGGCGTCGTGCGGCGCGATGTACTTGAGACGCAGCTTCGCGCCGTCGACGTGCGCCGCGCGGTCTCGGTCGTAGGCCGTCAGCACGTAGGCCCCGAGTTCGAACGACGGCGTCAAGCCGTAATAGAACTCGGGGGTCAGCCGGTAGACGTGGTCAGGCGGCCTGGCGCCGGCATAGTCCGGCGTGTCACTGCCGCGGACGACGAAATTATTGTGGACGTCGAGGCCGAAGCGCCCCGGCGTCGTCAGGTCGTCCAGGTAGATCTGGATCTCCTCGGGCGCCGAGCGCGCCGCCGGCGCCGACAGCAGCAGTCCGACGACCAGTCCCGATCCGAATGCCGCGCCGGCGCGGTCCGTGGCCCTCACCACATGCGCCGAAGCGTCCCATCACGGCGGACGAAGTGGTGATAGGCCCCCGCGAGCACGTGCAGTCCGGCGAGCACCGCGAGCACCTCCGCCAGCCAGCCGTGGATGTCACCGACCAAAGGCCCGATCTTGGCGCCGGCCGTCATGATCGCCGGCAGCTCAAACCAGCCCACTCCGACCGTCCAGTGGCGCGCGCTGGCGTTGGCCCAGCCGAGCACGGGCACGACGATCATCAGGAGGTAGAGGAGCAGGTGGTTCGCTTGCGCCAGTCGATGAGACCAGCCGCTGTCACCGGCGGCCGGCAGCGGCGCGTGCGTCATGCGCCAGATCACGCGCAGCGCGACCAGCAGCACGATGATGCTGCCGATGCCCAGATGCCAGGCGATCTTGCCTTCCGGCAGGGTGCCGCGGTGCACCTCGGGCATGGTCCAGCCGATGATCAACTGCAGCACGATCATGAGTGCGATCGACCAGTGCAGCAGCTTGGCGACCGCCGTGTAGCGGTCCGGGGAGGGCGCAGCATCGTTCATTCGTCTGTCTCCTGAGTGGGCCCCGCGATGACGGGGCCGGGCCCGGCGAGGCGTCAGGCCAAGGTGAGAGTCTCGATCAGCGGCCGTACGTACGTCCAGCCCCGCGCGTGCGCCGCGAGCGTGGCGAGCTGGTCCTGCGCAGCCCGCCCCGGCCGACTCGGGCGGGTCAGCCCCGTCATCCGTGGCCGTCGAAGCGCGCGCAGCGCATGGCGTGCCCGGCGCGGCAGTCGAGCCGGCATGACGCGAGCCGCCTGAAATTCGTCGCGATGCTGCGTGCGCTCGGCCTCAGCTTGAGTGGCTGAGTCGCGCTGTCGAGCCGCGCACGAAGAGCGATGGCCGCGGCTGCACGGAGGGTAGCGGTGTCTTCGGGTCACGGATCTTCCGCGGCAGCCGCAGCGCCGTCTGATTGCCCATCTCCGCAAGCGGTGTTCGAAGTGTGGTGAGCGGCGGCGCGAAATATTCGGCGAAGGGCCTGTCGTGGTAGCCTGTCACCGATACATCCGCGGCGCGCTTCAGCCCGGCGGCACTCAGAGCCGCAGAGCCTTCCAGTGCCAGCCGATCGTTCGCGGCGACGATGGCGCTGAACAGCCGCTTGCCTAGTATGAAGCGCTGGCCGGCGGCGGCTTCAATCGTCCGCGACTTGCACTTCGACATGATGCGGGAATCGGCCTCGAGGTCATAGGCGCCTACGCTTCGCTGAAACCCTCGTGACGAGACGTGCTGGTCGAGGTGTTCATCGGGCCGCCGACGGAGGCGATCTTGCGACGGCCGAGCGGAGCTCGTCGCCAGGCTGCGCCGCGGTCAGCGGACCCGGAGCTCGCCCTTCATGCTCGGGTGCAGCGAGCATGCGTATCCCAGCGTGCCGCGCGTCTTGAGCGTCTGGCGCCATGATCGCCCAGGAGCGATCTCCGGCGAGCGCAACGCCCCGTCCGCGCTCACCACCGTGTGCGGGAAGGGGTCCTTGTTGAACCAGACGACCTGCTCACCGACGCGCATGACCAGCAGCTCGGGCGCGAATCGCATCGACTCGATCGTGACGGTGTGGGCCGCCGTTGGAGCATTCGGCGCCGCCGCCGGCACGCTCCCGGCGACGAGCAGCGCGCCGGCCAGAGCGGCACGGGCCGCTGCGCGAGGCCGCCAGTTCAACCGGCGCCGCATCGGCTCAGCCCTTCTTCTTCGCGAGCGTGGCCTGGATCTGCTTGGCGTGCTCGAGATGCGCGACGAAGGCCGGCCGCACCTTGACCAGCAGCGCCTTGAGTTCCGCGTTCTGGGCGCTCGGGATCAGTACCTGGTCGACGGCGTCGAGGACCTGCTGGTGGTATGCCACCTCGTGGTCCACGTAGGCGCGGTTGAACGCTGCGCCGTGCAGGGCCTTGAGCGCGGCGAGGTTCGCGTCGCCGCCGGCCTTGAGGCTCTGGCTGGTGGGATTGTCCTCCGGCGCGACCTTCAGCTTCGTGACGAGTTCAACGGCGGACTGGTTGACCCCGGTGTGGTCGGTGACCATGCGCTCGGCGAAAGCCTTCACTTCTGCGTTGTGCGTGCGCCCGGCGGCAAGTCTGCCGGCGTCGATGTCCACCTGGTTAGCCGTCACGACGATGGCGGCGATCTGCGCGTCATTGGGGCCGGCGGCGCTGGCACTTGTTGCGGCCAGCAGCGCGAGGCTCGTGATCACTGAGGAAGCAAATTTCATGGCGACATCCCGTGTGGTGGTGAATCGCGCCGCTCGGCAGTGCCGGCGTCCGCGCGGGGAGCGGTGCACGCACCGCTTACGACATTGGATGTCGCAGACCGCCGCCACGTTCCCGGAACGGGAAGCGAGTGCTCGTCAGGCGGATCAGTGCGGCTGAGGCCCGAGGCCGAGCGGCTGGCAGCGACTGACGACCCAGGCGACCACGCGACTGCAGCGCGCGCCACCAAACTCGAACACGTCGGCCGTCGCGAGGTCGAACTCGCGCGCGAGGGACTCGCGGAGCAAGCCACGGGCGCGGAACAAGCGGCTGCGCACGGTGGCCTCCGGGATCGCGAGGCAGGTCGCCGTTTCCTCGGCGGACAGGTCGCCGACCTCCCGCAGGATGAACACCGTCCGGAAGGCCACCGGCAGGTCGTCGATCTTGCGCTCGAGCAGCCGGCGGATGTCACCGCGGATGGTCTCGCTTTCCGGACTCTCACCGGGATCGGCCTGGGCCTCGAGGGTGTCGCCGGATGGCGGCTCGCCGCGATCTGCGAAGGGAACGACGCGCCGATCGCGGACGCGGCTGCGCTGGCGCGCGAGCGCCTGGTTGACGACGATCCGCGTCAGCCAGGTCAGGACCTTCGATTCGCCGCGGAAGGTCGCGATGTTGAGGTAGGCGGCGATATACGCCTCCTGCAGCGCGTCCTCGGCGTCGGCATCGTCGCCCAGGATCGAACGGGCCACCCGATAGAGCGTGCCGTTGTGGCGGCGCATCAGAATCTCGAACGCGGCGGCATCCTGGCGCGCGATGCGGCGAACCAGATCCTGATCGTCGGTCAGTGCGTCAGCGGTGGCGGCAGCAAGCGACATGCGGATTCCACGGTGATGTCTTCACATTAGATGCAGCCGTGCGCTCCCGCGTTCCCGGATCCCGCCACGATTTCGACCGGCAGCGGCCTGTTACCGACTCCGGCAGCGCCGCGGCGAGCTGATCCTCGGATTCGTGTCTGATGCCGCCGGAGCACCGCGCACTTGTGGCCACTCTACCGAAAGCGCTCTCGTGGCTTCCAGTTACGGTGCCCGTCGCGCGGCCATGAGCGAGCCACCACCGGCGGCAGGGGACCTGTATTCTGCGTCAGCGATGTGCGTGCGTTCGGCGGCATCGTACGGTCATCGACATTGGAGCGAACAGTGACAGGCACCCGTAACAACTTTTCAGCGACGGCCCGATCGACGAGCCGCACGATTCGGCGCGCGTCGTCGAGTCGCGCCAGCATCGCTCTCGTCGGTGTGTTGAGCGCGAGCGTATGGAGTGCCCCCGCCGCGGCGGGGCCACCGTCGGCCGCGGCCCGAGCCGCCGCGGTCGATCAGCGCCGGCTGGCGAACGCCGATCGCGAGGCGGACCAGTGGCTCACTGCCGGCCACGACTTCGCGGGGACCTACCACTCGCCGCTGACGGACATCAACGCGACCAACGCCGCGAGGCTGGGCTTCGCGTGGGAGTACAAGCTGGCGACGCATCGGGGCCTGGAGGCGACGCCCCTGATGGTCGATGGCGTGCTGTACGCCTCTGGAAATTTCGGCGTCGTGTACGCACTCGACGCTGCGACGGGCGCCGAGCGCTGGACCTACGATCCCGAGGTTGACGGCCAGTCAGGGCGTTACGCGTGCTGTGACGCCGTCAACCGCGGCGTCGCCGCGTGGCAGGGCCGCATCTATGTCGCGGCCCTGGACGGCTACCTGCACGCCATCGACGCCGCCACCGGCAAGCGGGTGTGGAAGGTGGATACCGTGCCCTCGCGCGGCCCGAAGACGCCGTACACGATCACCGGCGCGCCGCTGATCGCCGGCCACCTGGTGGTCATCGGGGCTAGCGGCGGCGACTTTCACGGTGTCCGCGGCTACGTTGCCGCCTTCGACCTCGACACCGGCCGCCTGCGATGGCGCTTCTACACGGTGCCGCGTGACCCGGCACTCGGCGCGCAGGACCAGCCGCATCTCGCTCCCGCCCTCTCGACTTGGGACCCGCAGCATCGCTGGGAGACCGGCGGCGGCGGCACGGTCTGGGACGGCATCTCGTATGACCCGAAGCTGAAACTGATCTACCTCGGAACAGGCAACGCCGCCCCGTACAACATCAAGGAGGACGGGCGCGTCGGCGGTGACAACCTGTTCACCGCTTGCATCATCGCCCTGAAGGAGACCGGCGAGCTGGCCTGGTACTACCAGGTGGTGCCCGGTGACATGTGGGACTTCGACAGTACGCAGAAGCTGGTGCTCGCGGATCTCAGCGTCGACAGCAGGCCGCGCCAGGTCCTCATGCAGGCGTCCAAGAACGGCTTCTTCTACGTGTTGGACCGCAAGACCGGGGAATTCATCTCCGCCAAAGCGTACGCCTACGCCAATTGGACCCTCGGCATCGATCCGAAATCCGGCAAGCCGATCCCCAATCCTGAAGCCAACTACGCACGCTCACCGAAATTGATCTTTCCGTGGGAAGGCGGCGCGCACAGCTGGCAACCCATGTCCTTCGACCCGCAATTGCATCAGGTCTACATCCCGACGATGGAGGCACCGGACCTGCAGGTCGAGACGTCGCGCCTGCCGGCGGGGCTGGTCGAGGGTCAGTTCACCTCGCCGATCGTCGAGCTCGACGACTACGATCCGCAGGCTCTGACGAGCCTGTTCGGCGCCCTGCCACCGGCCGAGAGTCTTGCGACGGGTGTGCCGTCGCTCAAGGGCCGCGGCTTTCTGCGCGCCTGGGACCCGGTACGGCAGCGACTGGTCTGGGAGGTACCGGCGGAGCCGTACTGGAACGGTGGCGTGCTGTCGACCGCCGGCGGGCTCGTCATCGAAGGTGACATCGCCGGGCGCCTGAACGTCTATGCGGCGACTTCGGGCGCACTACTCAAGAGCGTGGAGCTCGGCACGTCGATCATGGCGGCACCAATGAGCTATCGCGTCAACGGCGTCCAGTACCTGGCCGTCCTCGCGGGCTACGGAGGAGGGCAGATCGGCGGGCCGATTCCGGAGAACGCGGCCGCCTATCGGTACGCCAACGGCGGACGGATCATCGCGCTCAAGCTCGATGGCGGCCCGGTGCCGCTGCCGCCGGCGATTACCTGGCCGGCACTACCGCAACCGCCTGGCCGCGAGGGCACGGCTGCACAAATCGGTGCCGGAGAGATCCTCTACAACCGCTATTGCGCGCGGTGCCACGTGCTCGGAGCCGGAGTGTTGCCGGATCTGCGCCGGCTCTCGCCTGAAAAGCACCAGATCTTCTACGACATCGTCCTTGGCGGAGCGTTCGCACCATTGGGTATGGGCCGATTCGATGACGTCCTAACGCGTGCCGATGCCGAATCGATTCACGCCTACGTCGTCGACCGGGCATGGGCTGAGACAGCTGCGCCGGACCCGGTCCCCGTCAAGGGCGACGCCAAGCCGCTTCAGAGGTAGCCGTCACCGGCTGGCGGCATCGAGCGGCGCTGGCTCGAGGTTCGCGACCGGGTCGAGCGCAAACGACGCGCGTACCGGTTCCGGCAAGCGAAACGCGCCAATCAACGAACCTTAAGGGCCGTCACCATCAAGATGAGTCTTGCCCATGAAGGAGCCTGTCGACGCGATCGCCGGACCACGGCGCAGTCCGAATTCCCATGAGGCACCGCTGCTGCGTACCGGAGCAGAAGCTGCGTCCTGGCAATAACTTCTATCCAGCTTGCGTAGCAGGTCTACCGTCGGCACGACGTTGAAGTCGACTGAAAGTCGACCGATAGAGACCTGCCGAGGCATTAAACGCGGGGGATTCGTGGGTTTTTCAGCCTCAGGGCGTGGTATCACCAGCAATATCTGGCGAAGAATCCGAACGGGTATTGTGGGATCGGAGGGTGTGGAGTGCCCTTCAAAATCGCGGAGTTACAGGTCGGGGAGAAGGCGTAGTCATCGATGAGGCTAGGGTTCTCGCGTGGATCCAGAGGGTTACCATCGGTCTGACTTCATATGCAGCGGATTGCTGCGGGAAAACGCCAGCTGATTTCGGCGTCGACGTCTACCGGAAGTCTACCGGTGACCTGGTCATAGGAAAGTCCGCGGCGAAGTCCGTGATCGACTGTTGAGCCTGCGCATCCTTGTCCCCGCGAGCCGTTCTCAAACGGGTCAAGTTGACATTTTTAATCCGATGTATAAACTTGTTTATACATTGGAGAGAGATCATGGCAAAGAGTGCGACATTGACCGTTCAGCAGTGGGGAAACAGCCTTGCTGTACGGATTCCCGCAGCTGTGGCTCGGTCCGCCCGATTCAGGGTCGGCCAACCCGTCGAAGTATCAGCACAGGATTCGAACGTTCTGGTCAAGGCGCTTGGTGACCCCAAGCTGACGCTCGCGCAGAAGCTCGCAGCATTTGATCCAGCACTGCACAGTGGCGAGGTTTTGGCCACCGGGCCGGTTGGCAACGAGGTGCTCTAGTGGCCGCCCGGAAGTCATGGTGCCCCGACCGGCGCGACATGATCTGGATCGACTGCAATCCTCAGGCCGGCCGTGAAATGAAGGATATCCATCCGCTGGTTGTTCTGTCTCCGCGAGAATTCAATGCACGAACGGGGATAGTGATCGGTTTGCCGATGACCACGGCTTCCTACAATGAAACCAATCCGTTCGCGGTGAAGTTCACTGGACCGAAAGGCGTCGCCAGCTACATCCTTGGCCATCAACCGAAGTCGTTCGATTGGCGTGCCAGAAATGCGAAGCCCCATCCGCTGAGGAAGGTCCCTGAAGAATCCTATGCGCGTGCCTGCGAGACGTTAAATCAGATCATTGAGATCGGGACCTAGCGCCACCTCGGCTGGCCTCACGGCAATGCTGCATAAACTTTCTTAGCGCGTTGCACGGGCCGACAAGCGAAATGCAGCAAGTAAGCGGATGGCGCCGAATGTTAGCTATTTGACCGCTACTCTGCGTGGCGTCCGCTTGCGCCTCATCCGTCGCTCCTCTCCTGATACCAAAGCCTGGCGATGCCGTCTCGATCGATGCGACGATTTCGAACTCCTATAACCCTGACACAAGGAGCTATCGCCGTGCCGTGCATGTCGAAGATCAAGCGAAGATCAGCGACATCCTTGGCAGGGTTTGGGACCCAAACAGTGGCATGACAGTTCCGAACGGAACATTTCCAACGCCTACTCATGCGATTGTCGTGAACGATAGGGTCAACATCAACTTGGTCGTTTTTATTGGGTTGGACTGGATTGGAGGCCGAAACATTGTGCCCGGTAGGCTTGCCGTAAATCGCGCCAGACACATCAGTGAAGCCGAGCGCGCGAGCATTCTGAGATTAGTAGGAATCGACGACTACCGGTTCAAGTAGACGGCCGGAGCGCATCCCGGTCTACCGGCAGTGCGAAGTCAACGTCTACGAGAAGTCGACCGGCAGAGTACCAGCGAGAACATAACTTCCTGGTTTCCGCGCCGATTCCGACTTTCGCGCGGACTATCACCAGCAATATCTGGCGAAGAATCCGAACGGATACTGCGGGATTGGCGGGTGCGGGGTCCCCTTCAAAATCGCGGAGTTACCGGTGGGGGAGAAGGCGTAGTCGGAGCTACAGCGAGGGTTCCATCAGGAAGTCACACGATTAGCGGCGTCCAGACCGAAAACCCTGCGTATTTCTGCAGAAAAATCCAGCGTGTGTTCGACACTGACGTCTACCGGAAGTCTACCGTCGACCGCGATTCAGGATAGTCCGCGGCGAATGACGCCGATGGTCGGCGAATTCGCGCCAGAACTCGTCGGTCGTTCGTTCCGACCAGCCACCAACGTAGGGGGGTGACCGATTGGAGGTTCGACGCTGATACCTTAGCGGTAACGCGAAAGGTTGGCGTTCCATCATCGCCGCGCGACTTCTAAGGAAACACGGTGCTCACAGCGAGCCACACCCCGTGGCGCTTGACCCAGGTTTCCACGAAGAAACCCGACTCGTCGGACTTGGTGCCATCGCCTACGCTCACGCCCATTTCGCGGATGGCCGAGCCCACCAGCACGCCATTCCCGGCCACAGACGGCCGGTCGCGCGTGGCCTCGACACAGGGAGCACCGCACGCCAATTCTGCGAACACCGCTCAGAACTGTCCCGCTCCAATTGCACGGCGGGCGGGGCCCGGGCGACTGCGTGGCTTCGGGAGTGCCGCGTGAAGCTCGGTCAGACGCGCCCGGATGATCAGGAGAGACAACGGAATCGACCTCGAGAGGTACCGGATTCCATCGTTAACGGGACCAGAACCGGACATCTCTACTCAGACCCTATATGTTGATTTACCATAATATACATTATGCGTAGTACGATCTATCGTATTGATTTTTATAGATTTTTCTTTAACATACACATGCTATTCGCCATGTCTTCCGGCCGAATCCCCTCGCCTGTGCCCAGCCTGGCCTGCGCTGCGGTGACGCGCTTGTAGAACCGCGCGTCGTTCTCTAGCCCGTACTCGAGCCACTCGTTGGCGCGCGCAAACGCGATGAGCACGCCGCCGGGTCGCTCGCCACGGTGGTCGGCGAACAGGCGTTCGAGAAGCTTCCTGTTGCCTTCGGCCATCGGCGCGTCGAAACCTGAAGCCCGCGCGGAGACGCGCGCGCACGCGACGTCTGGATTCGCAGCGACCAACCCGGCTAACCGAACATTTAGATCGAGCGCAGCGCCGGCGGCCGCGACGTTCGATGAGGGAAATTTTGGTAGCCATTCAGTCGCTGGCGCACTCATATCAATCAGGGGGCATCGAATGCCGCGGACCATGCGCTCGGATGGCCGGCCCCGGTGCAACAGATGATCGGCCGATTGCACCAGCGTTCCCGCGTCAGAAATTTGGAAAGATGATGCCCAATACTTGAAGTCGACGAGGGCCACGGATGGCGATCGGCCGACGAGTACGTTCGATGGACTGGGCCATCGGCTCGTCGGCCCGACAGGGACCGCGCAGCAACTGTGGACGGCTGTGGCGAGGATCGCTTTCCCGAGCTGCGCGGCGCCCCGTGGCCTGAGCCGCCAGCCGGAGCCGTCGCCAGCTGGCCTATTGGCCCGAGGTATTCGCCGCGAGCTTCGGCACGGCGGCAACCGAGCGCTTGATGAGCCTCGCGATCGTAGGATTGAGGCCGTTGAGCGCGAATTCGATCTCTGGCGAGCCTTCCTCGACGAAGCTCGGCTGGATGCGCAGGCGCTTGGCCTTGCCTAGGGCGGCGAGCAGCTTGCGGGCGTCGTCGCCTCCCAGCAGATGCAATGCCGTGGAGGCGTGCTGTCGGGCCGCGCAGAAGCGCACCGGGCGCGGCGCGGCGTCGTCGATACTGACCCGCAGCACACAGCCCTTCTCGCGGCCCCGCCCACCGCAGTCAAATCGGCCATGCTCCACCGACAGGATGAGATCCGTTGGCCGCCCGTTCTTGAGCGGCAGGACAATCGTTGCGCGCTGCGCGGCCTCGTCCGCGACGTCGAACCAGACGCGCGTGAGGCTGCGGCGTTCGACCGCCGCCGTATAGCCGCCTCCGGCCGGGTCTCTCACCGAGGTGACGTACCAGGCGGATCCGGTCACCTCGGCACCGGCTCGCGAACTCGGCTTGAGCGCGACCTCAACGTCCGGTAGCGTCGCCACCGGCGCTGGCAGCTCAAGCTGCTTCGCCTGCGCCTCAGGCGGCGCAAGCGGCGCAGGTGAACCGCAGCCGCCGGCTGCGACGAGCGTTCCCAGCAGGATCAAGGCGCAGGCAAGGTCCGTGAGCCCGCGCGGGCGTTTGGGTGCGGTAATCATTACCGCCTTAGATACCCGAGCATCGATCGGGCTCCAAGGCAGCGCTTCGCAAATCCGCCGCGCGCCGGACCGATTGCTGCAGCGCAGGATCAAATCCGTGCGCTGCGCACCCGAAATTGGCGTTTTCAAAGCCAATTTCCCGGTTATTGTTAACTGCCGGCGCGAGCCCGCGCCGCTCGTGCCGGCTCATGGCGCGCGGTGCCTGATCGCTCCTCAGCATTGTCATCCTGCTAGTGCCGGTATGCTCGGCCGGTGACCGCCGGCCACAAGGCCTACGGCATCGCACGCCAGGGAGAGCCGCGATGAAGCCTGCCCCTTCCAAAGTGACCCTGGCCGTTCCGCCCCAGCCGACCGATCACGCCGTCGGGCCGCTCGCCGCGAAGGTGACCGTCATCGAGTACGGCGACTTCGAATGCCCGAGCTGCGCCGGTGCCGAACCCGCGGTCCGCCAGCTGCTCAAGCTCCACGCGACGGAACTGCGCCTCATCTTTCGACATTTTCCGCTGGAGGACGCGCACCCGCGCGCGCTGCTCGCCGCGGAAGCCGCCGAGGCCGCCGGAGCGCAGGGCAGCTTCTGGCCGATGCACGACCTGCTGCTCGCGAACTCGTCGCATCTGACGCGCAAGCATCTGGACGGCTACGCCGCTCAGCTCGGTCTCGACATGGTGCGCTTCAAGGCGGAGCTCGACGACGAGCTCTACCGGCAGCGCATTCGCGAACACCAGGACGGCGGGCGGCGCAGCCACCTGCGCGCGACCCCGACCTTCTACGTGGACGGCGTCGTGCAGGACATCAGCGGCGGCATGCGCGAACTGTTCGCCGCCGTCGAGGCGGCCCTCGCCGGCTGAGCGGCAGCGCACGACGATTCCCGGCTACTCGAGACCGTAGTGCCGGTGGCACGCCGAACAGATCTCGTCGAGGTGATCGCTGACGTCGGCGAGCGTGGCGAGATCGTGCTTCTCGGCGGCCAGGTAGGCGCGCTCGGCCGCGTCAGCGAGCCGGTCAACGTAGCCATGCCAGGCGGCATCAACCGTCCGCGCCGGAATCCGCAGCGCGTTCGTCGCCTCGGCGAGCGTCGCCGCGCCGCTGACGACGAGTTCCCAGTCGGCTTCGGTCGTCGGCGCGAGATCATGATCGCCGCTCGCGTCGTTGACGAAGCCGTTGGTGCGCCAGACGATCGTCGCGGCCGGCGTCAGGACGTGGTCCATGAACGTCTGCATGTCGACGAAGGCGCGAAAGGCCTGCGGAGCCGCGCGCTGCTTCGCAGCGCCCGCCGGCGTCCTGGCCTGCGCGCCGGCGGCCGGCGCACTCATCGCGACCGGATCGGCAATCGAACGGCCGGCGCCGCCGGCGGCGAAGGCCAGCACAAACATCACCGTAAGTCGCAGGTTCATCGGCAGCTCCAGAGCCCGGCGTTGCAAACAGAACAGGCATGCGCCGCGGCGCGCCGCTCCTTGACATAAGCATAGCCGCAATCGGCCCGGGCCCGCGGCCGCCGTGATTGTCGCAGGCGTTCTGCCGGGCATTCAAAGAAAACCCTATTGGCATCGCGCGAGGGTCGCCGTACCCTTGCGGCCGCTGCGTGCACCCCCTCGAAGCCCGGGGCGCACCGCGCCGGCGCTGAGGATGGCGTACGACGAACAAGAAGATGCCTGCGGGCCGTTCTCCCGCTTCTACCTCGAGGCTTCTCGCCCATGCCGGCTGCCCCGCTTCCGCCTGACGAAACCGCTCGGCTGCGCGACCTGCAGCACTACCAGGTCCTGGACACGCTGCCGGATCCTTCGTTCGACGGCCTGACGCGCATCGCCTGCCAGATCTCGGGCATGCCGATCGGGCTCATCAGCCTGACCGACCGCGATCGCCAGTGGTTCAAGTCGCGCGTCGGCCTGAACGTGGCGGAGATTCCACGCGAATGGGCGCCGTGTGCCCACGTGGTCGCGTGCGGCGAAAGCATCGTCTGCGCCGACATGAGCGCCGACGAGCGCTTCGCCGACAATCCACTCGTCACCGGGCCGACCAACTTCCGCTTCTATGCGGGCCTGGCGCTCGTCACGTCGCGCGGTTGCGTGCTCGGCACGCTGGCGGTGATCGACACCCGCCCCGGCGCGCTGACGCCGGCGCAGCTGGACGCGCTCGCGACGCTGGCACGGCAAATCGTCACCGAGCTCGAGCTCCACACCGCGTACCGCGAGCTCGGGGCGCTGCGCACGCGCGAGCGCGAGTTCGACCAGCGGCTGCTGCAAGAGCGCAGCGACGAAGCACAGCGCCTCGCCGCCGAACTGCACGACGGGGTCGGCCAGGAACTGGTCGGCATCTCGATCCTGCTGAGCGCGACACTCAATGAAGCGCGCAAGGGCGGCTCTGCACTCGCCCGGCCGATCGAGGAGATCAGCCTGCTCTTATCGCGCGCGATCGACCTCGCCCGTCGCGCCGCGCAGGAACACGGCGGCTTCGCCGTGCAGGCCGCCGGCCTCGCCGGAGCGCTCGAGCAATTCGTGCGGCGCGTGAGCCGGCCGGACGGCCCGCGCATCGAGCTCAGCTCGTCACCGATCCCGGTGGAATGCCTCGACGACGGCTCGGCCTACCACGTCCTGCGGATCGCGCAGGAGGCGATCACCAACGCGCGCCGCCACAGCCGCGGCCGCCTGATCAAGGTCTGGTGCGGCCACACGCCGGGCGTCGTCAAGGTCACGGTCACCGACGACGGGGTCGGCCTGCCGGCGGATGACTCGGCGCAGCCGGGCATCGGGCACGCCGTCATGGCCTACCGCGCGAAGGCGATCGGCGCGCGCCTGCTGCTGGCCAACTTGCCGGCCGGCGGCGTCGCGGTGAGCTGCGAACTGCGCTGTCGCGGCACCGCCGCCTGCGCCGGCGAGACGCCGGCCTAGTCGCCGGACGAGCACGCCGC
Source organism: Pseudomonadota bacterium (assembly GCA_025355105.1). Taxonomy (GTDB): domain Bacteria; phylum Pseudomonadota; class Gammaproteobacteria; order Steroidobacterales; family Steroidobacteraceae; genus CAIKZZ01. The sequence continues at coordinate 15,061 of JANYAE010000040.1, forward strand.
GACCGCGGCTCAGAGGTCCTCGATCGGCTCCTGCCGGACCTCGTAGACGCGAAATCCCATGCGCTGGTACAGCGGGATCGCGCGCGGGTGATCCCAGCTGTCGGTATGCAGCCAGACCCGGCTGGGCGCCGCGCGCCATTCGTCCGCGAGCGCGCGCGCGAGCAGCCACGATCCGAGGCCGCGTCCCTGGGCCTCGGGCACGAGCCCGAAGTTTTTGAGCTCGACCTCCGGGAAGCTGCCGTGGTCGAACTCGCACAGGCCGAGCGCCTCGCCAGCTCGATCGCGAAGCACGTAGATCCGCAGCCGCGGCGCCGCGAGCAATGCCTCGAGCTCCGCGGCCGGCATCCGGAGTCGCTGGTCCCAGCGCACCGCGGCGCCGACGCGCCGGTAAAGTTCGAGATAGCGCTTGGGCGCGAGCCGCTCCACCGCGATCCGCTCGGCGCCGACGGGCGCCGGCAGCTCGGCCGGCGGCCGCCGCAGCTCGAGATAGCTCACCGCCAGTGTCACATCGTCCATGCCGGCCCCCGCGCCGCCAGTTGTGGCGCACGCGCGGCGATTTTCCGCTATTTTCGCGACCTGCGAATGCCGCGCCTGGGCCCCCCGGAGCCTGCATGCCGTTTTACGTCCTGTCCATCCTCGTCCAGGTCGGCCTGGTGGTCCACGTCATCAAGACCGGGCGGCAAACGATCTGGATCTGGGTGCTGGTGCTGCTACCCGGGGTCGGCGCGCTGGCCTACGTCGCCGTCGAGCTGCTCCCCGACCTGTTGCGCTTGCGTGCGACACGGAGCGCGGTCCGCGCGATGCAGCGCGCGGTGGATCCGGACCGCGGTCTGCGTCATGCCAGCGCGACGGCGGCGGTCAGCGACACGGTCGTTGCCAAAGCGCGGCTCGGCGCGGAACTCGCGCGACGCGGCGACTACGCCGCCGCCGCCGAGAGCTACCGCGCGGGACTTCGCGGCATCTACGAGCACGACCCGACGCCGCTGCTTGGCCTCGCCGAGTCACAATTCGCAGCCGGTGACGCCGCTGGCGCGCGCCAGAGCCTCGACGCGCTGATCACCAACAACCCGGACTTCAAATCCGCTGACGGGCACCTGCTGTACGCCCGCGCGCTCGAGGCCGAGGGCAACGTCTTCAAGGCGGAGTCCGAATACCGCGCCGTCGCGGCCTACTACCCAGGCGCCGAGGCGCGCGTACGCCACGCGCTGCTGCTCAAGCAGACCAGCCGTCCCGGCGAGGCCCGCGACGCGCTGTCCGACGTGCTCAAGACGGCCGAGCTCGCGCCGCGCCACGTGCGCCGCGCGCAAGCGGAGTGGCTGGCGATCGCCAAGCGCGAACTCGGCGCCTGATCAGACGCCGGCGCGACCGCGGCGTCCGCCGCGAGCAGCCGTGTCGGCGCGCACGTCCTCCCCTTCGCTGCGCGCCGCGGCGCGCCGCCCCGAGCGGACCTGCGTCACAGGAAGGCAGCGTTCAGCCGCGCGCGCGGAGCCGCAGCGGCATTTTCCTTATGTCCATCACACTGCGAACTTTCTATAAAGAATCGTACTCAAGTGATGCGCAAGAGTGCCGAGGAATGAGGAGAGCGCATCCGTCAACTGACCTACCGGGGCAAAGCCCCGCACACACCGAGCCAGCATGAGTAGCGACGCGATTCTGCAGTTCCCGGGCACCCGGACCGCCCGGCCGCCACGGCGCCGTCCGCCAGCAACCGAGGAGCACGTCATGACGGATCTTGGGCTTCAGAGCGTGGAGGAATCCTCGCGCCAGCCGGCCGAGCCTCGCGGCGGCGCGGCCGCGCTTGCGGCCGACGAGTGGCAGCGCCGCTTCATGGCGCACATCCACGCCGTCTCCGGCTTCAACGTCAACGCCGCCACGACCTGGCCTGAAGGCTACCGTGGCCTCGCCAAGGGCTTCGAGGCAGATCCTGAGGCCGCCGCGAGCGCTCACCTCAGCTGCTGGCTCGACTGAGCGCGGCATGCCGCTGCGCGCCTACTCTGACCCGTCAACCTGAGACCGCCATGTATTCCGCGATCGTCAGCCCCGAGACCGACCTGCGCGAGATGCTGCAGGCCTACCTGATCTTGTTCCGCATGCAGGTGGTGCTGTTGGCGGCGATGGTGTCGGCCACGGGGAGCCTGCGCGGCGTCGAGTGGCTGCCACCAGGCGAACCTTACGAGCCGGCGTCGTTCGCGCAGCCTGCGCACCGCTAGCTCGGCGCTGCCCGGCACGGATCCGCGCGCGCTGCGCGCTATTCGAGGCAGACGATCAGCTTGGCCGAGTGACTGCGCCAGTTGAGCGGGATGATGAACGGCCGCGCGGTGACCGGCGGACGGAACTTGCCGCCCTCGGTTTCCATCACGGTCGGCACCGAGATCACGAACTCCTTGCCGAAGTCGCGACGCGCGTTGCCGGAGATCGTGTTCGCGACCTCGCCGATCAGGTCCTTCATGTTCGTTTCGCTGGTGTCGGTCTCGTTCATCCGCATCAGCAGCACCATCAGCATCGAGCGCGGCGCGGTGAAGCACACCGCACCGTTGCGGCGCCCCGAGATCGCGATGACGCCGGTGTACTCGTGGACGGTCGGCGTGCCGTCGGTAATCAGGTACGGCGAGCCGACCGCCACGGGCTGGCGCGCCGACACGGCGAAATAGTGGATGGCACCGTCGATGAACGTCTTGATCTCGGCTTCGGTGAGCACGTCAGACGTCCTGCAGTAGCTCCGCTAGCGCATCATTGAGCTGGCGGTCGGTGAATGGCTTGCAGAGGAAGCCGTTCGCGCCCTTGCGAATGGCCTCCACCGCGGTCGCCTTGTCGGCCAGCGCCGAGACGACCAGGATCAGTACCTGCGGCTTCTTGGCGACCAGGTGTTCGACGCACTCGATGCCATCCATCTCCGGCATCGTCAGGTCCATCGTCACGACGTCAGGATCGGTACGATCGAACAGGTCGATCGCCTCGCGACCGTTGGCCGCGGAGCCGACGACGCTCAGCCGCTCGATCTGCTGCGAGCGCTCGATGCGGCGGCGAATGATGTTCGAGTCATCGACGATCATCAGCTTCAACGGCCGGACTGCGTTCATGAATTGTTGTTCTCTTGGCAGGGGCTGCGGGTCAGGCGACGTCTTCGGTCGCCAGCGCCGACGCGGCAACCGACGGCAACACGATCGTAAAGCGCGTGTAGCGCCCCTCGCCCGTCGACACGCCGACGCGGCCGTTCAGTTCCTTGACGAGCTCGGCGATCACGTTCATGCCGACGCCGCGGCCGGCGTCCTCGTCGGTGACCTCCTGGGTCGAGAAGCCGGAGCGGAACAGCAGCGACAGCAGCTGCTTGGACTCGAGCCGGGCGGCGTCCTCGCTGGTCAGGATGCCGCGGTTGACGGCCGCCTCGCGGATCTTGCGCAGGCTGATGCCGGCGCCGTCATCCTCGATGACCAGCCTGAAACCGTTCGGGCCCTCGCTGCGAAAGCCGACCTTGATCGAGCCGATCGCCTGCTTGCCGGAGCGCTCGCGAAAGTCCGGTGCCTCGATGCCGTGGACGAGCGCGTTGCGCACCGCCTGCACCGCGATGTCCTTGACGGCGCGCCGGTAGGCGGCCGGCACCTCGCCGAGACCCTCCGCAACGAGACGCGCGCGCTTGCCGCGGTCGCGGGCGACGTGCTCGATCAGCTGGCTGAGCGTCTGGCTGATCGGATCGTCGGCGCGGATCGGGGTCGGCGGCGGCGCGGCGGCCGCGGCGATCGTGGCGCGCGCGGCGGCGGCCGGCGCACCCGCCTCCTCCGTTTCCTCGCTGCCGCCGCCCGGGCCGTAGTTGAGCTGGGCGAGTCGCGACACGAGGTCGCCGATCGAGCCCAGGTGCGTAAACAGATCGTCGAGCTTGACCACCAACGGCAGGAAGTCGCCGCCTGACAGCGACGGGCGCTCGCGCGCCTCCTTGAGGGCGTCCTCGAACTCGTGCGCGCGACTCTCGACGGTGCCGAGGCCAAGGGCGGCCGCCTCACCCTTGATCGAGTGAATCTGGCGGAAGATGCTGTCGAGCTTGCGGCGGAACGCGCTTTCCTCGCGGGCCGGCTCGCGCAGCATGGCGTTGACCATCTTCATCGCCGCGTCGGAATCGCTGAGGAACGAGCGCAGCTGCTGCGGGTTCACGTGCAGCACGCCGAGCAGCGTGTCGACCTGCGACTGCGCCTTCTCGCGCGACTCGGCCAGCTCGCGCGCGAGGCGCACGCGCGGCGTCACGTCGTTGACCGACACCAGCAGGTTGACGAGCTTGCCCTGGCTCTTGACGCGGTGGAAGTCGAACTCCAGCCAGCGGGTCTCCTGGCCGGCGCCGGTGTCGAAGCTGACCTCGACTTCCTGCAGCGGGTTGATCGACTTGACCAGGTTTTCCTTGGTGCGCTCCGACCACAGCACCTCGACGAAGCGCATCGCGGTCTGCAAGGTCTTCGCCGGGACGATCGGCTTGAGCAGGTCCTCGAAGCTGATGCCGGCGATGCTCTCGCGCTTGAACAGCCGCAGCATGGAACCGGAGTGGGTCGCGCCGATGCGGCCCTTGCCGTCGAGCAGCAGCAGGCCTTCCTTGACGGTCTGCAGGATGTCGTTGGTCTGGCGCTGGGCATCGGCGAGCAGCGCCGCCTGGCGGCGGCGCGCGATCAGGAAGTAGACGAGACCGACGCCGAGGGTGACGGCGCCGACCAGCGCTGCCAGCATCAGCAGCCGCAGGTAGCTCGACAGGCGGGTGGATTCCGCCTCGAGCGCGGTCGACACCTTGCCGAGCGCGGCCGCCAGCAGCGGGCCTTGCTTGCGCGCCGCGACGATGGCCTTGCGGGCCTCCTGCGCGAGCACCCGGCCGGCCTCGTTGAGCTGCACGCCGGCCGCCTCGCTGTCGGCGTACGGCACGCCCTGGAAGGCCGAGATCGGCACCAGCGCCTTGCGGTAGTCCGCCCAGCTCTGCTCGAGCACGCCAACGTCGGCGCGCAGCGCCTCGGCGCCCTGAATGGCGCGCCCGGGGCTGGTCGAGAAGGTTCCGGCATTCGAGGTGTCGGCGCTCAGCGTGCGCAGCAGGCCGTCGAGCTCGGCGACGCCGTTGCGCACCTCGCCGAGCGGCTCGTCGACGTAGCCGAAGCTCTCGAGCCGGTCGCGGACCGACACCAGCGCGCCGGCGACGACCTCCGCCTGACGGCGCTGCTCGCTGACGAGCCGCAGCGCCGCCGTGGTGTCGTCGAGCCGCCCTGCCAGCCGGAATCCCGGCCAGAGCACGGACAAGGCGAACACCAGCAGTGCCGCGCCGAAGAGGGTCGGGCTGCGCTGCGCCCGCGACCAGTTGAAGGACGATTTCATCAGGACGGTCTCCGCTCAGGCGGTGTGGCGCTTACGGAAGCAAGCGCTTCGAGGAATGCAGCGGCCGATGCCGGCCGGTCCGGCGGCGTCTTCGCCAGCAGGCTGTCGAGCAGCGGCTGGTAGTGCGCGAGGTGCGCCGGCAGCCGCGGCGGCCGGGCGCGCAGGTGCTGGGCGAGGATCTCCGGCACCGTCTCGGCGTTGAACGGCAGCGAGCCAGTCAGCAGCTCGAAGAACAGCACGCCGAGCGCATACAGGTCGCAGCGATGGTCCGGCGGCAGGCCCTCGATCTGCTCGGGCGCCATGTACGATGGGCTGCCGACGCGCACGTTGCGCGCGGTGACGTTCGAGTCCCTGAGCGCCGGCCGCGCCAGGCCGAAGTCGATCAGCGCGAGGCTGTCGTCGGCGCGCAGCATCACGTTCGACGGCTTGAGGTCGCGGTGCACCAGGCCGCTGGCGTGGATCGCGCCGAGCGCCTCGGCGATCTGCCGCACGTAGCCGACCGTCTCGGCCTCCGTCAGCGGGTGCGCCAGGCGCGCCTTGAGGCTGCCGCACGGGAAATACTCGAGCGCCAGCCAGTGGCAGTCCGCGGTGATTCCGAAATCGTAGACGTCGGCGATCGCGCGGTGGTTCATCTGCGCGAGCAGCCGGCACTCGCGCATGAAGCGCTCGCGCTCGACGTCCGACAGGCCATCGAGCGAGCGATGGCCGTGCACCTTGAGCGCCACCGCCTCGCCGACCTCGTCGCTGTGCGCGAGGTACAGCGTCGCGCGACCGGAGCGGCACAGCTCCTTGATCAGCCGATAGCCGGCGATCGGCGGCGGGCCCTCATCGGGCGCCGCGGTGACCGCGTGCTTGGCGCCGACCAGCTGCGTGCGCAGCGTCGTGGTGAGTTCCTGGAAGTTGACCGTGTGCAGCGGCCAGTAGTCGATCGCGCCGGCACGCAGCGCGTCGATCGCGCTGCGCTCGTTGCCGCCGCGGCCGAGCACCGTGACCGCGAGCGAGCGCGAGATCGCGCGCAGCTCGCCGACGATCGCGAGCGGCTGGCCGCCGGTCTTGGCGGCGGCGAGATCGACGATCGCGATCGCCGCGGCGTAGTCCTTGAGCTTGGGACCGAGATCCACGGCACCGCGAGCGCCCGAGGTGTTGATGACGGCGCCGGCGCAGTGCGGCGCGAGCAGATCGGCGAGGTGCAGCCGGATCGCGACGTCGTCGCAGACGATCAGCAGCCGCATCGGCGCCGGCAGCGCGGCCACGCCCGTGCCCGGCAGCGACTGGCTCGCTTCCGGCAACGGCGCGGCGGTGGCGCTCGCCCGCTGGGTCATTTGTGGTCGCTGAGCGCGAAGCGCAGCTTGAGGGTCGTCGGCTGCGTGATCGCCGAGCCGTCGGCGGTCTTCGCCGGCGTGAAGCGCGCGCGCTTGATCGCCGCGAGCGCCGCGCCGTCGAACACGCCGGCCGGCTGGGCCGCGAGCACGCGCAGGTTGTCAGGCTGGCCGGTGACCGTGACCTCGAACTGCACCTCGACCCAGCCCTCGACGCCCGCGGCAGCGGCACGCATCGGGTAGTCGAGCGTCAGCGACTTCAACAGTTTCGGCGGCGTGACCGCGACCGGAGCGGCCGGGGCGGCCGAGGCCGCGGCCGCGGCCGCGCTCGCCTCGCGCGCCGCGTCGGCATTGGCCTTGGCGTCGGCGGCCTCCGAGGCACGTGCCTTCAGCTGGTCGCGGGCCCGATCGGCGTCCTTCTGTAGCGCCAGCGCCTGGACGAGCGCGCTGCCGCCGTTCGCGATCTTGAGCTCGGCGATCAGCGCATCGGCCTCCGACCAGGCGGCGCGGACGATCGCCGCGCGGGCGTCGGTGGCAAGGCGCTTGGCGTAGGCATCGTTCAGGTGCGCGAGCGTGTCGGCCAGCGCCGCGCCGCCGTGGTCCTGCAGCTGCTTGAGGTAGAAGCGGGCGCTGTCGTTCGCGGGATCCAGCAGGCGCCCCTGGCTGATGCGCACCTGCGCCACGCGCGCGACCTCGGCCAGCTGGGCGCTGGCCTCGCGGCGGGCCGAGTCGGCGCGCAGCGCCGCGATCTGGTCGGCCGGCATGGCGCCGGTCTTCTCGGCCTGATTGAGCAGCGCGGCGGCGCGCGCGAACGCGTTCGCCTGCAGTGCCGCCTGCACCTGCGTCGCCGACAGGTCCTTGAGACGCTGGCTGACCTGCAGGTCGAGCGCGGCGAGGCGCGGGTGATCCGGCTTGAGGCTGCGGGCGGTCTCGATCGCACGCAACGCCGAGGCGTAGTCCTTGCTGGCCATCGCGCCGCCGGCGCGGGCGATCAGCAGCTCGGCGATCCGGTCGAGCCCCTGGCGGGCCTCGCCGTTCTGCGCGTCGAGGTCGAGCACCGTCTTGTAGTGCGTCAGGGCATTGTCGGACGGCGGGTCGATATAGCGCTTGTCGCGCATCGCGGTGCGCGCCCGCTCCAGCTGCGCCTCGATTTCCTCGGCCGGCGCGCTCGGCGCCTTGCTGGCCGCGGCGGGCGCGTCCGCCGCCGGCGCCGCCAGCGGCACGGTGGCAGCCGGCGCGAGCGCCGAGCTGGCGGCCGGAACCGGTTCGCCGGAACGGCTCAGCCACCAGCCGGCAGCGGCGGCCACCGCAAGCAGCGCGACCGCGCCGCCGATCAGGATTCCGCGCGAGCGCGCGCCGCCGCCGGCGCGGCGCGTGGCGGCGGTCGCCGCGAGGTCACCGGCCGCGAGCGACAGCCGCGCGGCGGCCTCCTCCGCGGCGCGGTCGAGTACGGTGCGGGCGGTGCCGCCATCGAGCGGCAACAGGATGTGGTCGAACAGCGAGCGCTTGCGCTCGAGCGCCGCCGCGAGCACGCGGACGGCCTCGTCGACGATCGCCACCGGTACCAGCGCGGTGCTGTGGGTCAGCAGCGCCTGCACCGCGGCCTCGAGGCTCACGTTGCCGCGTCCGTCGATCAGCACGACCGCTGCACGGCCCGGATTCCACTGCCCGACGAGCTCGGCGATCGAGTCGAACTGCTGCGCCTCGCGCCCCTGGGCGACGGTGGTCAGCGGCGTCCAGAGCGCGTCGTCCGCGGTGACCACCAGCAGCGCCACGCGCGGTGGCGTCGACGGCGACTTCGCGGCGGGGGGCTCAGACCGAAAGGACGGTTGCGGCGACGGGCGCACGATGGAACTCCTGCGTGACGACGGCCAGACACCACGCCTGAGGGCGCAGTGCTGTCACGGTTACGCTGGATGGTGCTGTTCGGCCGCCGGAGCCGTTGCGGGCGATTTCACATTTTCCCGCAGGCCCCGGACCCACGTCTCAAATCCGAGACATATGTCGCATTTGCCCGGCTCAAGCGCCGGCACCCAAAGCCGACGCGGGCGCATTCCACTAGCCGATCGAGAGAATCACGCCCTCGGCGCCGCCGACCTCCACCCGCTCGCCGGCCCCGGCGCCGATCATCTGGGCGGCCACCGGCGCGACGTAGGCGATCAGCCCGGCCGCCGGGTTGGCCTCATCCTCGCCGACGATCCGCAGCGTCTTGCAGAGCCCGTCGTCGAGCCGGATGGTCACGGTCGAGCCGAAGCGGACCTTGTCGTGGCGCTTCGGCGCCGGCACGACCTCGGCGTTGGCACGGCGCTGCGTCCAGTAGCGCAGATCCCGCTGGCAGCGCGCGACCGCCGGGCGATCGTCGCCGGCGCGGGCCTGCGCCAGTTGCTCCTCCAGCATGCGGACCTCGGCCTCGATCTGGCCGAGCCCGGCTGCGGTGACGAGATTGCGGTGCGCACTGACGGCGCGCTCGGGCAGCTCCGGCTCGCTGCTGCTGTCCTCAGATTCCTTGACGAACGCGCGGCTCATGGCGGCTCCGATCCTCGTGCTCCGGGTGTGACGGGCGTCACATTCGGACTTAAAGTGGATTCTAGTAAGTCAATAATTCAGCACGTTACGAGAACTAATGATCCTGTTACGCGAGCTTACAGTGACTGCGGACCTGTCAAGCAGTTTGCCGAAGATTTTCGGGAAAACCCGTTGCATTTTCACGTAATCGCACTATAGTCGCCGGTAGATGCTTGTCCGGGCGCTGAAAAGTCAGCCCAGAGAAGCTCACAAAGCACTTTAGGTATCACGCGCAAGCACGCTCTTCGTACTTGCGCCGCGCGTGTCCGACGGGGTTTATACAACAATGAGCGCCTGGGGAAAGCTCCACGCTGCGACCCTCGAATTGGCGAAAGCAACGCCGATTAAACAACGGCTTGCGTGCGCTTTCTCGAAACATCTAAAATACCTGGACGCCGCGCAGTTGCCGCCGGCACTACGCTGCGAGTTCCTCGACCTGGTGCGGGGGCTAGAGAGCGTGGCGCCGCTTCCCGGCGAATCCCCGGTTCAGGCCACGGTCCGCAAGATGTCGGCCGAGGACGCGGACCTGTTCGCGGCCCGGATCGTGGTGTTGTTCGGCGAGGTGGCGCGCGCCAGTGCCTTGCGGTCGCTGGAGTCGGAGGTCGACGAGCCGCGCCGCGAGCGCTTCGCCGACGACGGACTCAACGTGGTGCCGCTGCTCTACGCCGCGGAAGCCTGACGCCTCAATCGAGCTTGAACTCGATGGTGTCCCAGCGCGTCGTCTCTTCGTGACGCGCCTGGCGGCGCAGCGCATCCGTCAGCGCGCGCTCGTCCCAATCGACGCTCTCGTCGGCGATCGACAGCAGCGCCTTCGAGATCGCACCGGTGCCGCCGAAGCTGGTCAGCAGCACCAGCGGTTTGTCGGCGGCCTTGGCGAAATTGGCCTCGAACTCGATCAGCTCCGGCGCGCGCCGGTGATGCGAGGCGAGCAGGATCACCACTTCCGCGGGCGCGATCTGCGCGCGCAGCTCCTCGCGCTCGGCCTCCTTGCCGCCCGGCGGGCGCCGGTCCGGCTTGCTCGAGTTCGCGTAGAAGAAGTTCCGGGCGCTCTCGAGGAACTCGAACACCCGCAGGTAGTCGTCATCCGACTCCCACAGATGGCTGACGAAAATCCGGATTGGATTCTGCTGCGAGACCATCGTCGAATACCTCCGCGACGTGACGAGTTTAGCGCACGGCCGCGGCGCTAACACGCTAGAATCCCCGCCCGACGCGCTCCCCCCGGCGGCGTCCAGAACCAGATGCGAATCCTGCTCTACAACATCCGCTACGCGACCGGCACGGGCCCTGCTTTCCACCTGCCGGTCCCGGGCGCCGGCTACCTGCGAAGCAACCGCCAGGTGCTGGCCGACATCACGCAGTTCATCAAGGGCGAGGACCCGGACGTGGTCGGTCTGGTCGAGGTCGACACCGGTTCGATCCGCACCGGCATGGTCAACCAGGCCGAGTTCATCGCCGCCGAGCTCGGCCACTACTCGATCTACGAGTGCAAGTACGGCACCGAGTCGATCAACACGCTGGTGCCGATCGTCCGCAAGCAGGCCAACGCCTTCCTCGCCTCGCCGCGGGTGCACGGCGAGCGCTTCCATTACTTCGACACCGGCATCAAGCGGCTGATCATCGAGCTCGAGCTCGAGGACGCGGTCATCTTCCTGGTCCACCTGTCGCTCAAGTACCGCCACCGGCAGGCGCAGCTGCGCACGCTGCACGAGCTGGTGCGCGGCTCGACCAAGCCGGTGCTGCTGGCCGGTGACTTCAACACCTTCTGGGGTGACCACGAGATCTACCTGTTCATGCAGGCCGCCGGCCTGAAGAGCGCCAATACCACCGGCCTGCCCTCGTATCCGAGCCACAACCCGCGCCGCGAGCTCGACTTCATCCTCTACAGCGAGGGCGTCGAGGTGACCAACTTCCGCGTCCCGGCGGTGCGCTTCTCCGACCACCTGCCGCTGGTCTGCGATTTCGAGGTGCGCGCCGGAGCGGCGTCGGCCGCGGCCTGAGCTTTCGGGGGATTGATCATGGCTGAAGAGACTTCGCGGCCGCGACACTGGTCCTGGTCGGTGGACGCCGACGGCATCGGCTGGCTCGGCGCCGACCGCGCCGGCGCCTCGACCAACACGCTCTCGCGCGCCGTGCTCGAGGACCTGAACGCGACGCTCGCGGTGATCGAGCGCGCCAGGCCGAAGGGCGTCGTGGTCTGGTCGGCGAAGAAGAACGGCTTCGTCGCCGGCGCCGACATCAGCGAGTTCACGAAGATCACCGACGCCACGCAGGGCTACGAGCTGGTCCGCGCGGGCCAGCAGGTTTTCGAGCGCCTCGAGCGGCTGCCGTGCCCGACCGTCGCGGCGCTGCACGGCTTCGCGCTCGGCGGCGGCCTCGAGCTCGCCCTCGCCTGCCGCTACCGCGTCGCCGCCGACGACGAGCGGGTCAGCCTCGGCTTCCCCGAGGTGCAGCTCGGCATCCACCCCGGCTTTGGCGGCACGGTGCGCTCGCCGCGACTGATCGGCGGACGCGCGGCACTCGATCTGATGCTGACCGGACGGCCGGTGCGCGCCAAGCGCGCGCTCGCGCTCGGCCTCGTCGACCGGCTGGCGCCGCCGGACGGGCTGAAGGCGGCCGCCGCGGCGCTGCTGCGCGAGGCACCGGCCGCGCGCCGCGCGCCGTTCCTCGACCGGCTGCTCGCGCTCGCGCCGCTGCGCTCGATTGTCGCCAACCAGGCCCGCGCGCAGGTGGCGCGGCGGGCCCGTCCGCAGCACTACCCGGCCCCGTACGCGATCGTCGAGCTGTGGCGGCGCCTCGGCGCCGCCGGAGCGCAGGCCTACGAGGCCGAGGCCCGCTCGTTCGCCGAGCTGTGCCTCACCGAGGCCTCGCGCAGCCTGGTGCGCGTGTTCTTCCTGCAGGACCGCCTCAAGGGTCTCGCCGGCAAGGACGCAGCACCGGCGCAGTCGGTGCACGTCGTCGGCGCCGGCGTCATGGGCGGCGACATCGCCGCATGGTGTGCCCAGCGCGGCCTCGCCGTGACGCTGCAGGATCGCTCGGCCGAGATCATCCAGCCGGCGCTCGACCGCGCCCGGGCCAGCTTCGAGCGCCGCGCCAAGACGCCAGCGCAGGCGGCCGAGATGGCCGCGCGGCTGGTGGCCGACGTCGACGGCAAGGGGGTCGCCGGCGCCGACGTCGTCATCGAAGCCATCTACGAGAACGTCGAGGCGAAACAGGCGCTGTACGCGACCCTCGAGCCACGCATGAAGCCCGGCGCGCTGCTCGCGACCAACACCTCCAGCCTGATGCTCGAGACGCTGTCGGCGACGCTCGCCCACCCGGCGCGGCTCGCGGGGCTGCACTTCTTCAACCCGGTCGCGAAGATGCCGCTGGTCGAGATCATCCACGCCGAGCGCACCGACCCGGCGGCGATCAAGGCGGCGCTCGCCTTTGCGCGCCGCATCGACAAGTTGCCGCTGCCGTGCCGCAGCGCGCCGGGCTTCGTCGTCAACCGCATCCTGTTCCCGTACCTCACCGAGGCGATGCTCGCGGCCCAGGACGGGATCGCGCTGCCGGTGCTCGACGAGGCGGCGCTGGCTTTCGGCATGCCGCAGGGGCCGATCGAGCTGGCCGACACCGTCGGCCTCGACGTCGCCTTGCACGTCGGCGAGGTGCTGTCGGCGGCGTTCGGCTCGCCGCGGCCGACCGTGCTCGAGCCGCTGGTCGCGGCCAAGAAACTCGGCCGCAAGAGCGGCGAGGGTTTCTACGTCTGGCAGGACGGCAAGCCCGTCAAGCCCGCCGCCGCTGGCCCGGCGCCGGAGGATCTCGCCGACCGGCTGATCCTGCCGATGCTCAACGAAGCGGCCGCGTGCCTGCGTCAGGGCATCGTCGCCGACGAGGACCTGCTCGACGCCGGCGTGATCTTCGGCACCGGCTTCGCGCCGTTTCGCGGCGGTCCGCTGCACTACGCGCGGCACCGCGGCATCGGCAACGTGGTCGCCCGGCTCGAGGAGCTGGCCGGGCGCTACGGCCCGCGCTTCAAGCCGGACGCGCACTGGGCGACCCTTGATCGCTAGCTGCCGGGCCGCCGGGCGGCCGCGCCCGGCGAGCGTGCTACCATCATCTGCTATGGCTCGGCGACACGGTTCGTGATGGAGAACGAAGCGCTCGACCCCGATCTGCTGCGGACCTTCACGCCGCTCGACGGCTTCAAGAAGGAAAACCTCGCGGCGCTCGCCCGCAAGACCTCGCTGAAGGAACTGCCGGCGGGGCGCACGCTGTTCCGTGAGGGCGACAACGACAAGCGCACCTACTACCTGGTGCGCGGCGAGATCGAGCTGCGGGCCGGCGACGCGCTGGTCGCGGTGGTCCGCTCCGGCAGCGTCGAGGCCCGCAACCCGCTGGCACCCGGCATGCCGCGGCGGTTCACGGCGCGGGCCGCCGGCGACGTCGAGTACCTCGCGGTCGACAGCGACCTGCTCGACGTGCTGCTGACCTGGGACCAGACCGGCAGCTACGAGGTCAGCGAGCTCAACCCTGATTCACCGGTCGCCGAGGGCGACTGGATGACGACCCTGCTGCACACCAAGGCCTTCCACCGGATCCCGCCGTCCAATCTGCAGGCGATCTTCATGCGCATGCAGCGCGTCGCCTATCGGGCCGGCGAGGTCGTCATCAAGCAAGGTGACGAGGGCGACTTCTTCTACGCGATCACCACCGGCCGCTGCGTCGTGACGCGCGAGACGCCGCTCAATCGCGAGGGCATCAAGCTCGCCGAGCTCGGTCCCGGCGACACCTTCGGCGAGGAAGCGCTGATCTCCGAGGCCAAGCGCAACGCGACCGTCGCGATGCTGACCGACGGCTCGCTGATGCGCCTCAACAAGACCGACTTCAATACGCTCCTCAACGAGCCAATGCTGCATTGGATCGGCTACGAGGATGCCGTCGGCCTAGTCGAGGGCTCCGGCGCGAAGTGGCTGGACGTGCGCCTGCCGTCGGAATTCGACAGCTGGCACCTGCCGGCTGCGATCAACGTGCCGCTCTACTTCCTGCGCCTCAAGCTCAAGCAGCTTGATCCCGGCACGCAGTACATCGTGGTCTGCGACACGGGCCGGCGCAGCTCGGCCGGCGCGTTCATCCTCAACGAGCGCGGCTACAACGCCATGGTCCTCAAAGGCGGCCTGACCGCCGCCGAGATCGCCCGCCGTGTCTGAGCGTTGCCGGCGGCACTTGCCTGCCCGGCTTGCGGCGGCGGCCGCGGCCCTGCGCCGCCGGGGGCCGCCCTGCGCAGCGCTGCCGAGCACGACCGCACGCCGGCCGCGCACCTTGTGACGCAGGTCCGCTTGGCGTCGGCCGTCCCGCGAACACCTTAAGTAATGCGACCGATTGCCGTTACCAACCGGGTACACGGCACTTCGGAAGACGTCGCCTGATGGATCCGGTCGCACGCTCCTTGCCCGCCCTGGCCGCCTTGATGGCGCTGCTTGCGGCGCTCGCGCCCGGCGTCGCCGTCGCGAGCGGCGCGCCCGGTGGCGCGCGACTGGCCGACCTGCCGCAGCACTGGCGCGACGACGACGGCCGCGAGCTCGCTCTCGCCCACCTCGCTGGGCAGCGCGTGATCCTGACGATGGCATACGCCAGCTGCCACAAGCTCTGCCCGGTGACGATCGCCTCGCTGCGGCAGATGCAGCGCGCGCTCGACGCACGCGGTGAGCAGGCGCAGATCATCGTGGTCGGCTACGACCCGGCGAACGACGATCCGTCGGTCTGGCACCAGTACCGCAGCAGCCGCCACCTCAACCGCGCCAACTGGCACTTCCTGACCGGATCGGCGCACGACACAGAGCAGCTCGCGCGCGCGCTCGGCTTCGACTTCTGGAAATACGACGAGCACGTCATGCACGGCTCGCGCGTGCTGGTGTTCGACGCGCACGGCGTGTCGCAGTCGGCGCTGGGTCCGGAGACGCCTGACTGGACAGCAGCCCTGTGAATTCACCTTCCTTCATGCGAGGCCTCATGTTGACGCAGTTCAAGTTCCCCCTGCGCGCGCTCGTCCTCGGCGCGGCGCTGAGCACCGTCTGCGGCGCCGCGCTGGCCGCCGGCAGCGACGGCGACAAGCTCGCCGAGATGCAACGCAAGCTCGACCAGAGCATCCAGATGATCGAGGCGCTGTCGGCGCGCGTGCGCGAGCTCGAGGCCCATCAGGCGCCGGCCAAGCAGGCAGGCGCCGCGCCGGCGACGCCGGCCGGCGTCGAACGGCTCGACTCGGTCGAACAGCGCGTGCAGCAGATGGAGGCCGCCAACGCGAACCGCCACGCCGACGACTCGTCGCTGCCGATCCACGGCTTCGCCGACGTCGGCGCCGGCAACTACAATCCGCTCAACAAGGAACTCAAGGGCGCCAACGTCGGCAACCTCGACTTCTACCTGGCGCCGAAACTCGGCGACCGGACGCTGTCGCTGTTCGAGCTCAACTTCGAGGTCTCACCGGACGGCACCGTCGGCGTCGACCTCGAGCGCGCCCAGGTGGGCTACCAGTTCAACGACCAGGCCACCCTCTGGGTCGGCCGCTTCCACACGCCCTTCGGCTACATCAATACGGCCTTGCATCACGGCGGCTGGATCTCGACCTCGCTGCGCCGCCCCAAATTCGTCCAGTTCGAGGACCACGGCGGCATCCTGCCGATCCACACGGTCGGCGCCTGGCTGACCGGCGCGGTCCGCAGCGGCGATGGCAAGGTGCTCTACGACCTGTACGCCGGCAACGGCCAGGAGATCATCGGCGGCGTGCTCGACATGCGCAACGCCGGCAACAGCCACGGCAACCCGATGGTCGGCGGACGGCTCGGCTACCGCTTCGGCGGCAAGCTCGACGGGCTGACGCTCGGCCTGCACGGCTTCGTCGACAAGGTCGCCGACGATTTCGAGCCGACCGACTACACGCGCGTCAAGATGGTCGGCGCCTACGCCGTCTACGACACCGACCAGTGGGAGCACATCGCCGAGTTCTACGCCTTCAACGACGAGGACCTGTCCGGCGGCACCGGCAGTCACCGCAGCGAGGCCGGCTTCGTGCAGCTCGGCTACCGCGCGTCATGGGGCATCCCGTACCTGCGCTACGAACGCGCCTCGCTGCAGCAGTCCGATGCGTACTTCGCGGCGCTGACCAGCCTCAATTCCGGCGCGTCGTACTACCGGAACGCGCTCGGGCTGCGCTTCGAACTCGACGCCAAGACGGCGTTGAAATTCGAGCTCGCCAACACCCACACGACCGATCGTGCGCCGGACCAGTACAACGAAGCGCAGGTGCAGTATGCGATCCGCTTCTGAGCTGAGCCGCAGAACGACGTCCGTGCGCCGCCGCCTGTCCGCGCTGGTCACGCTGCTTGCGCTCGCCGCAGCGGCCGGCAGCGCGTCGGCCGGCGACCTGTTCGTGATCTGCAACCCCGGCGTCACGCTGCAGGCCGGCGACGTCAAGGACGTGTTCCTCGGCGACAAGGCCTTCGCCGGCGCGGTCAAGCTCTCGCCGGCGGACAACGCCGCCGCGCAGGCGACGTTCCTCGAAAAGGTCCTGAAGCTCGACGCCGGCAAGTACTCGGGCATCTGGACCAAGAAGTCGTTCCGCGACGGCGCCAACCCGCCGCCGGTCAAGGGCACGGACGCCGAGATGGTGGCCTACGTCAAACAGACACCGGGCGCCTGCGGCTACGTCGGCTCAACGCCGGCCGCCGGCGTCACGGTCATCGCCAAGTTCTGACGTGTTCAACTAAGAGCCCACCGGCCTGAGCACACGAGCAGCGCTGACGAGCGGCTGATCCGGCCGGGGTGGGTCGTCCGGCCAGGGTGCGGACGCCAAAGACAAAGTCGCCAGGGGACAGGTCGTGCGCCGCGTCCGCGTCGCGAGCGCCTCGACGATCGCATCCGCTGCGCCGCCGGCAGCCCAGGCTCACATCGTGTGCGTTGGCTTGTCGCCGCCGAGCGCACCGGCAAGGTAGTTCTCGATCTTCTTCTGGGTGTTGCCGCGGTCCTGCTCGGAGAACTGCACGCCGATGCCCGCGACGCGGCGGCCGGCAACGCCTTTGGGCGTCACCCAGATCACGCGTCCGGCCACCGGCAGCTTCTCCTCTTCGCCCATCAGGTTGAGGAGCATGAACACCTCGTCGCCGAGGCGGTAGTTGCTGTTGGTCGGAATGAACAGCCCGCCGTTCTTCACGAACGGCATATAGGCCAGATACAGGGCGCTCTTGTCCTTGATCGTGAGCGTCAGTAGCCCGGGCTTGTTCGTCGGCTGTCGCATCAGGGTCCTATCGTTGTCAACCGCGTGCCCGGCCGGCGCGCACCGCTTCGAGCTCGCGCGCCAGCCGCGCGAACAGCCGCTCGAAGAGCAGCGTCACGTTCGCCGAACCCTTGAGCGCCGCCTGAGCCGCCCGGGCGTCATCCAGGATCTCGTACAGACCTTGAATATGTCGCCTCCGGGCCGCCGCTGGCAAGCCCGTATTACCCGGACTGTGATCCGGTGCGGGCGCGAGCAGGCCACGGCGGATGCGTTCGGTGACCCAGTTCTCGATCCACCGCAGGCGCTCGGCCGGCAGGCGCTGCTGGCAGCGTTCGGCGAGACCGACGACGTCAGCCTCTGGCCGGGCCAGCTGGCCCGGAAGTTCCAGCATCTCCCGCTCGAGGTCCTGGGCCCCGGCCGCGGCCAGGCTGAGCGCGGCCACCGGGGCCCCTGACGCCAGCGCCAGCGGCCCGGCCCAGTCAGTGGCCGCGTCGAGCGCTGCGAGCCACGCCAGCGCCGCGTCCCGCTCGGGCGCGGCGATCTTGATGCGCTGGCAGCGGCTGGCGACGGTGGCCGGCAGCCGCTCCGGTCGCGCCACGGTGAGAATCAGCAGCGCGTCGCCGGACGGCTCCTCGAGCGTCTTCAGGAGCGCGTTCGCGCCGCTCGCGTTCATTGCATCCGCCGGGTCGATGATCGCGACCTTGCGCCGGCCGCGGTAGCTCTTGAGCGTGAGGCTCGCGATCAGCTCGCGGATGTCCTCGACGGCGATCTGCTTCTTGTCCGCCGCGACCTCGACGCGGCGCAGGTCCGGGTGCGTGCCGGCCGCATGCAGCCGGCAGGAGGTGCAGCTCCCGCACGGCCCCTCGCCCGGCAGCTCGCACAGCGCGAGGCGCGCGATCCAGTCGGCGAGCGCCGCCTTGCCGAGCCCCGCCTGGCCCTGCAGCAGCAGCGCGTGCGGCAACCGGCCGGCGCCGATCGCGAGCGCCATCTGCTCGCGGGCGCGACCGAGCCACGGCGCGCGCTCGGCGAGGCGAAAGCTCGAGAGCTCGGCGGCGTCCATCGCTCAGCGCGCCCGCAGCACGTCGACGGCGCGCGACACGTCGGCGGCCACCGCGTCGGTTCCGCGGCTCGCGTCGATCACGGTGATGCGCGCCGGCTCGGCCGCTGCCCGCGCGAGATACTGCGCACGGACGCGCTCGAAGAACGCGACCGTCTCCGCCTCGATACGGTCGGCGCGGCCGCGCCGCGCCCGCGCGCGCTCGAGCGCGATCGCCACCGGCGCATCCAGCAGGATCGTCAGGTCAGGCATCAGGCCGCGCTGGGCAAGCCGCGCCAGCGGCGCGATGTCGGCGTCCGGCACGCCGCGGCCGCCGCCCTGGTAGGCGTAGCTCGCGTCGGTATAGCGGTCGCACAGCACCCACGCGCCGCGCTCGAGCGCCGGCCGCAGCCGGTTCTCGGTATGCACCGCGCGCGCCGCGAACATCAGCAGCAGCTCGGCGGCGGCCGGCAGCGGCTCCTCGGTCGAATGCAGCACGAGCTCGCGGATGCGTTCGGCGAGCGGTGTGCCGCCCGGCTCGCGAGTCGCCACGACCTCGCGGCCGCCGGCCGCGAGCGCGGCGTGCAGGCGCTCGAGTTGGGTCGACTTGCCGACGCCCTCGATCCCCTCGAAGGTGATGAATCGCCCTGCCGTCACCGCCGCGTGCCTCCCCGGAGTCGCTCGAGGTAACGGGCGACCGCCGCATTGTGCGCCTCGAGCGTCCGCGAAAACTCGTGCCGGCCATCGCCGCGGCCGGTGGCGACGAAGTACAGGTCCTCGCTCTCGGCCGGCTGCACCGCCGCCTCGAGCGCCGCGCCGCTCGGCAGCGCGATCGGCGTCGGCGGCAGGCCGTCGCGCGTGTAGGTGTTGTACGGCGTGTCGGTGGTCAGATCGCGGCGGTGGATGCTGCCGTCGTAGGCGGCGCCGAGTCCGTAGATCACGGTCGGGTCGGTCTGCAGCCGCATGCCGCGCCGCAGGCGGTTGACGAACACCGCCGCGATGTGCGGCCGCTCCTGCGGGTCGCCGGTCTCCTTCTCGATGATCGAGGCGAGGATCAGCGCCTCGTACGGGCTGGCGAGCGGCAGGTCGGCACGGCGCCGCAGCCACGCGGTCGCGAGCCGCTCGCGCAAGCGCCCGTGCGCGATCTTGAGCACCTCGAAGTCGGAGGCGCCTTTCGGCACCAGGTAGGTGTCCGGGAAGAACTCGCCCTCGGCGGCGGTCGCGGGCGAACCGAGCCGCAGCATGAGTCCGGGGTCGGTCACCGTCGGCACGCTGCGCTTCAGCAGTACGTTGGCGTGCAGCGCCTCAAGCGCGGTCGCCAGCGTCCAGCCTTCCACCAGCGTCACCGGATGCAGCAGCACCCGCCCTTCCACGAGCTGCTCGAGCAGCGCCGCCGGGCTCGTGCCGGGGGCGATCGCGTACTCGCCGGCCTGCACCCTCGCGGCCTTGCCGTCGCGGCGCGCGAGCCAGGTGAAGAGGCGCGGCTGATCCAGCGCGCCGCGCGCCGCGAGCCCGTCGGCCACCCGCGCGAGCGGCTCGCCGGGCGCGATCTCGACGACCACCGTCGTCGCCAGGCCCGCGAGCGGCGCGTGGTACCAGCGCAGCGCGTAGCCGTAGAGCGCGCCGCCGGCGGCGAGCAGCGCCAGGCTGAGCAGCACGCCGGCGAGTAGCACGCGGCGCACGCTCAGAACTCCGCCAGCCAGGCCTGGGCCTGGCGCGCGAACGGGCCAGGCGCGAGCGCGCGCGCGCCGAGCCTACGGACCGGCCAGACGCCGATCAGCGCATTGCTGAGGAACAGCTCGCTCGCGCCGTCGAGCGCCGGCGGCTCGAGATCGCGGACTTCCACCGCGGTGCCTGCCGCCTGCCAGCGGTCGATCAGCGCCGCGCGCATCACGCCCGCGACCCCGGCGCGCTCGAGCGACGGGGTCACCAGCCGGTTGTCGATCACGGCGAACACGTTGCTCATCGTGCCGCAGACCAGCCGGCCGTGCACGTCGCAGAGCAGGCCCTCCTGAGCGGCGCCGCCGGCGTCGAGCTCGCGCCGCGCGAGCACCTGCTCGAGCCGGTTGAGGTGCTTGAGGCCCGCGAGCAACGGCTGCTCGGCGAGCCGCGTCGTCAGCAGCCGCACCGCAACGCCCTCCGCCGCCCAGTCGGCCGGCCGCGCGCGGGCCGGTCCGGCATACAGATAGCGCCGCGCGCGCGCCGCGGGGCCGATGCCGTAGCCGGTACCGCCGGCGCCGCGCGTCACGATCAGCTTCAGGAGCCCGGTGCCCGGCCGCAGCGCCGCGGCCGTGAGCTCGGCGGCGAGCGCGCCGGGCTCAGGGCCGGCGAGGCCGAGCCGCTCGCAGCCACCCGCCAGGCGCGCGAGGTGCCGTTCGAGGAGTCGCGGCCGACTGCCGCTCACGGCGATGGTCTCGAACAGGCCGTCGCCGAACTCGAGGCCGCGGTCGAGCCCGGCGTCGGCGTCCAGCGGCACGCCGTCCAGCCACAGCATCAGCCGCGCTCCCCGCCGAGCGCGTGCACGAGGCCGCGCGCCTTGGCGCGCGTCTCCTCGAGCTCGCGGCCGGGATCGGAGTCGGCGACGATGCCGGCGCCGGCGAGGATGCTGAGCTCGCGGCCGAGCTCGGGCAGCGCGCGCACCGTCGCGGTACGGATCAGGATGTTGAGGTCGAGGCTGCCGTCGCGGTTGAGGTAGCCGAACGAACCAGTGTAGGCGCCGCGCGGCCGGTCCTCGAGCTCGGCGATGATCTCCATGCAGCGCACCTTCGGGCAGCCGGTGATCGTGCCGCCCGGGAACAGCGCCCGGATCACCTGCCCCGGCGTCACCTCAGGGCGCTTCTCGCCGCGCACGTTCGAGACGATGTGGTGGACGTGCGCGTAGCTCTCGATGCTCATGTACTCGTCGACCGCGACGCTGCCGGCGCTGCAGATGCGGCCGAGGTCGTTGCGTTCCAGGTCGAGCAGCATCACGTGCTCGGCCCGCTCCTTGGCATTGGCGCGCAGCTCCGCCGTGACGAGCGCGTCGTCGCCGCGTCGCGGTCGCGTGCCGGCGATCGGCCGCGTCTCGACGCGCGTGCCGACGCACGACACCAGCCGTTCCGGCGAGGTCGACAGCACGGTCATGCCCGGCAGCGCCGCGAGTCCGGCGAACGGCCCGGGGTTGGCACGGCGCAGGTGCGCGTACAGCGCCGCCGCCGAGACCCCTTCCGGAAGCCGGGCGCGCCACTCGCGCGCCAGGTTCGCCTGGTAGACGTCGCCGGCGGCGATGTACTCAAGCGCCCGCAGCACCGCCTGGCGATAGCGCTGCGGATCGTCCTCGCTGAGCGCGAGCGGCGGGATCGGCGGCGGCGCGGGCAGCGGATCCACGAGCGGCTGCAGGCGCTCGGCGAGCACGCTGAGCTCGCCCTCGGCGCCTGCCTCCGCGACCAGCCACAGCTCACCCGTCAGGTGGTCGTAGATCGCCGCCGAGCGCACCCGCGCCGCGAACGCGACCGGGCCTGAACCGCGCGGCAGCTTCAGCCGCGGCTCGACCTCGGCGGCCAGTTCGTAGCCGAGGTAGACGAACCAGCCGCCGCTGAACGGCAGCGGCGACGCCAGCGGCTGCGGCAGTCGCTCGGCCGCGAACCAGGCATCAAGCGCCGGGAGGAAGCCGCCGCCGGCGGCGCGCTCGCCGACCAGCGTGCCGCCGGCATCCAGCCACAGGGTCTCGGCGCCGGCGGCGAGCAGCAGGTCGTAGCGACCCTGACGGGTCCCGGTGCTCGCGCTCTCGAGCAGGAACGGGAAGCGCGCCGGGTCGGCGATATGGGCCTGCAGGAAGTCCGGGCGCCAGCGCCCGAGCAGACGCACCACGGGCGCGACGCTCAGCACCGGGCCACCGGCCGCGGCGCGCTCACTTGAGCCGGCGGAACACCAGGCTGCCGTTCGTGCCGCCGAACCCGAAGGAGTTCGAGAGCGCCACGTCGATCTTCATCGGCCGCGCCGTGTTCGGCACGTAGTCGAGGTCGCACTGCGGGTCCGGGTGGTCGAGATTGATCGTCGGCGGCGCGACCTGGTCGCGGATCGCGAGGATCGTGAACAGCGCCTCAACCGCCCCGGCCGCGCCGAGCAGATGGCCGGTGACGGACTTGGTGGAGCTGACCGCCACCTGCGCGGCGGCCGGGCCGAGCGCGCGTTTGATCGCCTGCGTCTCGGCGATGTCGCCGAGCGGCGTCGAGGTCGCGTGGGCGTTGATGTAGTGCAGCGACTGCGGCGCGACCTGGGCGTCGTTGAGCGCGTTGACCATCGCACGGCGCGCGCCGTCGCCGTCCTCAGGGGGCGCGGTGATGTGGTAGGCGTCGCCGCTCATGCCGAGGCCGATGAACTCGGCGTAGATGCGCGCGCCGCGCGCCTTGGCGAACTCGTACTCCTCGAGCACCAGCGCGCCGGCGCCGTCACCCATCACGAAGCCGTCGCGGTCGCGGTCCCACGGACGGCTGGCGCGCGTCGGCTCGTCGTTGCGCTCCGACAGTGCCTTCGCCTGGCAGAAGCCTGCCAGGCCGAGCGGGTTGATGGCCATCTCGGCGCCGCCGGCGATCATGACGTCGGCGTCGCCGTACTGGATGCAGCGCGCGGCAATGCCGATGCTGTGGGTGGAGGTCGTGCAGGCGGTCACCACCGCGAGGTTCGGGCCCTTGAGCCCGTAGGTGATCGAGACGTGGCCGGAGATCATGTTGATGATGCTGGCCGGCACGAAGAACGGCGACACCTTGCGCGGGCCCTTGGCCTCGAGCAGCTTCTCATGGCTGTTCTGGATGGTCTCCAGGCCGCCGATGCCGGCGCCCATGGCGACGCCGATGCGCTCGGCGTTGGCCTCGGTGACCGCGAGCCCGCAGTCCTTGATGGCCTGAGCCGCGGCCGCGTACCCGTACTGGATGAACGGGTCCATGCGCCGCGCTTCCTTCGGCGCCAGGTAGTCGTCGACGACGAAGCCGCGCACGTCGCCCGCGAAGCGGGTCGGGTAGGTGCTGGTGTCGAAGCGGGTGATCGGGCCGATGAAGCTGCGGCCGTGGACGACGTTGTCCCATGCCTCGGCGACGTTGCTGCCGACCGGGGACACGATACCGAGGCCCGTGACGACGACGCGACGCTTGGTCAAGGCGCCTCCGCTACTCTGACGAAACCGGTGTAGACAGGAAGCGAACCCGGCGCGTTTCGTGCCGGGTTCCCTCCCGCAATGAAGCTCAGGCCTTGCCCTGATGCTCCGTGATGTAGTCGATTGCCTGCTGGACCGTGGTGATCTTCTCCGCGTCCTCGTCAGGAATCTCGGTCTCGAATTCTTCTTCGAGCGCCATCACGAGCTCGACGGTATCGAGCGAGTCGGCCCCCAGATCGTCCACGAAGGAGGCATCGCTGGTGACTTCCTCTTCCTTGACGCCCAGCTGCTCGGCGACGATCTTTTTGACTCTCTCTTCAACGCTGCTCATCGTTCTTTAATCCTCTGTGACGCCAAAGCGTGTCGGGACCACGGGGGCGCCGGAGACGGATTCCCCCGGAGTCGCGTGGACGGCGCATTTTATGGGAAACCGGAGTCCCCGGCTACGGACGTGTTCTCAAGTTAATTCAATGACTTGGATCTTTTGGACCGTCAGGGCATGTACATGCCGCCGTTCACCGAGAGCGTTTCGCCTGTCACATAGGCCCCGGCTGGTGAGGCAAGGTACAGCACCGTGGCGGCGATGTCGTCAGGGCTGCCGAGGCGCCCGAGCGGGATCGTCGCCGCGAGCTGCGAGCGCTGCTCGTCGCTGAGCGAGCGGGTCATGTCGGTATCGATGAAGCCCGGCGCCACCACGTTGCAGGTGATGTTGCGCGAGGCGATCTCGCGCGCCAGCGACTTGGTGAAGCCCATGATGCCGGCCTTGGCCGCCGCATAGTTGGTCTGGCCCGGGTTGCCGGTCAGGCCGACCACCGAGGCGATGCTGATGATGCGGCCGCTGCGCGCCTTCATCATGCCGCGCAACACCGCCTTCGACAGCCGGTACACCGACGTCAGGTTGGTGTTCAGGATCGCGTCCCAGTCCTCGGCCTTCATGCGCAGCAGCAGGCCGTCACGGGTGATGCCGGCGTTGTTGACCAAGATGCCGACCGGCCCCTCGCGGCCCTCGATGTCGGCGATCGCGGCCTCGACGCTCGCGCCGTCGGCGACGTTGAGCACGAGGCCGCGGCCCGGCAGGCCCTCGGCGGCGAGCGCCGCGCTGATCGCCGCGGCGCCGGACTCGGTGGTCGCCGTGCCGATCGCGGTGGCGCCGTGGCGCGCGAGCGCCAGCAGAATCGCCCGGCCGATGCCGCGCGAGGCGCCGGTGACCAGCGCCACCTGGCCGTCGACGCGAAACTGGACTGTCGACGGCTGCGTCATGCGGGAACTCCCTGGGCCAGTGCGGCGGCGAGGCTCGCCGGATCCTCGATCGCCTGCATGGTGATCAGCTTGTTGCGCTCGATGCGGCGGTTGAGCGAGGTCAGCACCTTGCCCGGCCCGCACTCGACGATCCGCGTCGCGCCCTGCGCGACCATGTCGCGGACCGTGTCGGTCCAGCGCACCGGGCTCGACAGCTGCGCGACCACCTGCTCGCGGATCGCCGCCGCCGAGTCGTGGCGCCTGAGGCCGAGCGCATACACCGGCCAGCGCGGCAGCGCGATCGGCACCGCCGCGAGGCGCTCGCGCAGCCGCTCGCTGGCCGCCTTGAGCAGCGAACTGTGCGCCGGCACGCTGACCGGCAAGAGCAGCGCGCGCTTCGCGCCGCGCGCCTTGGCCGCCTCGAGCGCGCGGCCGACCGCGGCCGCGTGGCCGGCGATCACCAGCTGGCCGGGCGAGTTGTAGTTGACGGGTTCCACGACCTCGCTGCCGGCGGCCTCGGCGCAGGCCGCTTCGACATCGGCATCCTCCAGACCGAGGATCGCCGCCATCGCGCCCTGCCCGGCCGGCATCGCCTCCTGCATGACGCGGCCGCGAAACTGCACGAGGGCGACCGCATCGCGAAACGCGAGCGCCTCGGCGGCGACCAGCGCGGTGAATTCGCCGAGGCTGTGGCCGGCCAGCAGCGCCGGGTCCGGCGCGCCGCGGCCACGGAACGCGCGCCACACGGCGACGCCGGCGGCGAGCATCGCCGGCTGCGTGCGCTCGGTGCTGTTGAGCAGTTCCTCCGGACCCTCGGCGACCAGCTGCCAGAGGTCGTAGCCGAGCACCGCCGAGGCCTCGGCGAAAGTCGCGCCGACCACCGGCTCGTCGGCGGCCAGCGCGCCGAGCATGCCGACCGACTGGGATCCCTGTCCCGGAAACACGATCGCCAGCGACATCCGCTCTCCCCCTGGGTCGAGGCCGGCGATTATAGCGGCGTGCGCTGCCGGCCGAGCGCGAGCGCCGCGGCTGCGCCACCGGCCGCGCCATAGAGGTGCGCCAGCGTGATCACCGGCAGGGCCGGATCCGGCGCGCCGCTCAACGGCCCGAGCCACTGCTCGGCGGCGAGCTTTGCTGCCAGCAGCGCGCCCGTCACCAGCGCCTCGAGCCGCCAGCGACCCCACGCGAACAGCGCGGCCGCGGCCCACAGCCCGTGCAGCACGCCGGACAGCCCGAGATACCAGCGAACCTCGGGCGCGAACAGGTAGAGGCCGCCGCCGACCGCGCCCGCCGCCGCGAGCGCGACCACGAGCCAGCGCCACGGACGCGCGTCGGCGACGTACAGCCACCACAGCAGGCCGAGGCCGGCGAGGTTGAGCGCGAGGTGCCGCGCGTCGAAGTGCACGAGGTGACAGCTGAGCAGCCGCCACCACTGCCCGCCGGCGACCGCCGCGCGCTCGTAGCGCAGCGCCGCGACCACGGCCGGTCCGGCGAGCGAGGCCAGCGCGAGGAGCGCCGCCACGAGCGCGAGCGCAGCCAGCCGGCGGCTCGCAGCCGCGGCGCGGAACTTCGCGAGTCCGGCCTCAGTCAAAGCGACAGAACCCCTTCTGTTATCATCCACTTGACGTATTCAGGGCCACTCCGGCCCGGCGGAGTCTAGTCCATGATGATGCGCGCCCGCGGCTTCACGCTGATCGAGATCATGGTCGTGGTCGTGATCCTGGCGATCCTCGGCACGCTGGTCGCACCGCAGATCCTCGGCCGCATCGACGAGGCGCGCGTCACCAAGACGCGCAACGACCTGCGCCTCTACGAGAGCGCGCTCGACCTCTACCGCATGGACAATTTCCGCTACCCGACCACCGAACAGGGCCTCGACGCGCTGGTGCACCGGCCGAACGACCCGAATCTCAAGAACTACCGCCCGGAGGGCTACGTCAAGCAGCTGCAGAAGGACCCGTGGGGCCACGACTACGTCTATGTGTCGCCGGGCACGGGCGGCGCGCCCTACGATCTGCTGTCGCTGGGCGCCGACGGCCAGCCCGGCGGCAGCGGCCTCGACGCCGACATCAGCGTGCGCGAGTCCGACAACAGTCCCGGCACCGCCAGGTAGCGCGCGACGCCTGAGCCCCGCACCATGCGCGCGCCGGTCCTGACGCGTCGACGCGCAGGCTTCACGCTGATCGAGATCCTGGTCGTGCTGGTGATCATCGCGGTGCTGACCTCGATCGCGGTGCTGTCGGTCGGCGTGCTCGGCAAGGACCGCGGCCTCGAGACCGAGGGCGAGCGCTACACCGACGTGGTCGCCGCCGCCGAGGAGCAGGCGCAGCTGGAGGGCCGCGACTTCGGCATCCGCTTCGCCGCCAGCCGCTACGAGGTCCTGACCTACGTCGCGCGCCGTGATCGCTGGGAGTCGGTGGCCGACGACCGCCTGTACGCGGTCCACGAGCTGCCGGCCGGCGTCAGCGCGCGGCTCGAGATCGAGGGCCGGCCGATCCAGTTCAGCGAGGACAAGCCGGGCCAGGTGCGCGTGCCGCAGG
Organism: Pseudomonadota bacterium; assembly: GCA_025355105.1. Taxonomy (GTDB): domain Bacteria; phylum Pseudomonadota; class Gammaproteobacteria; order Steroidobacterales; family Steroidobacteraceae; genus CAIKZZ01. The sequence goes on from JANYAE010000040.1 coordinate 42,482, forward strand.
TGCTCCTCTACTCAAGCGGCGACGTCTCGCCGTACCGGCTGAGCTTCGGCCGCGACGGCAGCGCGGAGAGCTGGGCGGTTGACGGCGACGCCGACGGCACGCTCAAGGTCACGCTGCCGGGGGCGACTCCGTGAGCGGCCGCGGCGCGCGCGGCTTCACGCTGATCGAAGTGCTGGTCGCGCTCGCGATCGCCTCGATCGGCCTCGCCTCGGTGCTCGCGGTGGTGACGAACTCGGCGCGCAACTCGGTCTACCTGCGCGACAAGACCTTCGCCAGCTGGATCGCCCAGAACCGCATCACCGAGCTGCGCCTCGGCGCGACGATGCCGTCGGTCGACAAGACCAACGGCGACCTCGAGTTCGCCGGCCAGAAATGGAAGTGGGAGCAGACGGTCACCCAGACCGAGGTGCCCGGCATGCGGCGCATCGACGTCGCGGTGCGCTTCGCCGAGGCCCCGGCCGAGAACGCGCTGGCCACCGTCACCGGCTTCGTCGGCCGCACGCAGCTGGCCGCGCCGATCGCGGGTGCCTCGTGGGAACTGGACAGCGGCGCGCCGCTGTCCGGCACGACCCCGGGCACGCCGACACCGACCGGGCCGCTGCAGCCCGGCGGCGGCTTGACGCGATGAGCCGCCGGCCCCGCGACCGCGGCTTCACGCTGATCGAGGTGCTGATCTCGGTATTCCTGCTGTCGGTGCTGTCGACCTTCGCCTACGCGACGCTGAACTACGTGCGCCGCTCGCGCGAGGTCACCAGCGTCGCCTTCGAGCGCATGCGCTCGATCGAGCTCGCGGTGCACACGCTGACGAGCGACTTCCAGCAGCTCGAGCCGAGGCCGGTGCGCGACCTGCTCGGCGAGTCGGTGGTGCCGGCGATCCTCGCCGACCAGCGCACCACCAATCTCGTCACGCTGACCCGCGGCGGCTGGCCGAACCCGGCCGGGCTGCCGCGCGGCACGCTGCAGCGGGTCAACTACCGGCTCGACAACGGCATCCTGATCCGCGAGTACCAGACGGTGCTCGACGCGACCCTGGCGAACGCCCCGTTCAAGCGCGAGCTGCTCAAGGACGTCGTCAAGATCAGCATCCGTTACCTCGACTCGAGCCACGTCTGGCAGGAGCAGTGGCCGCCGCTCGCCGCCGGGCCGACCGGACCGACGCTGCCGCTGCGGATGCGGCCGGTCGCGGTCGAGATCGTCATCGAGCTCAAGGATGCCGGCAAGCTGACGCGCCTCGTCGAGGTGCCCTCGTGAGGCGCGCGCGCGGCGTGGCGCTGATCATCGCGCTGGTGGTGGTCGCGCTCGCGACCATGCTCGCGACGCGCATCGGCGCGCAGAGCGCGCTGGACCAGCGCCGCGGCGCGACGCTGCTTGCGCAGGAGCAGGCCTTCCAGGTGGCACTCGGCGCCGAGGCCTGGGCGATCGAGATCCTGCGCGAGGATGCCGAGCGCAGCAAGCGGGACTCGCTCGACGAGGCCTGGGCGACGCCGCTGCCGCCGATCCCGATCGAGGGCGGCAGCGTCGAGGGGCGCATCGAGGACCTGCAGGGGCGCTTCAACGTCAACAACCTGGTCAAACCCAACGGCGTCAACAACGTCAAGAACGAGGCGATGTTCGCGGTCTTCCAGCGCCTGCTGGCGCGGCTGCAGCTGGAGCCGAAATGGGCCTCGCTGCTGACCGACTGGATCGATACCGACACGGTCGCCGACGGCATCGACGGCGCCGAGGACGGCGTCTACACCGGGCTCACCCCGCCCTACCGGACGGCGAACCGGCCGATCACCAGCACCAGCGAACTGCTGGCCCTGCCGGGCTTCGGCATCGAGCGCTATCGCCGGCTGCAGCCCTTCATCGCGGCGCTGCCGGTCGGCACGCCGATCAACGTCTGCACCGCGCCCGGCGAGGTGCTCGATGCGCTCGCGCCGTCGCTGAACGCCTTCGGCCAGGATGCCAAGCAGCTGTCGAGCAACCGCCAGAAGGGCTGCTTCCCGCTCGCGGCCGACGTCAAGTCGGCGATCGATCCGCTGCTGTCGCCGGAGGAGCGCAAGCTGATCGAGCCGATGCTGGCCGAGTCGAGCAAGTGGTTCCGCGGCACGATAATCGTCAGTATTGGCACTACGGAACTCACGCTGTACAGTCTCTTCGAACGCAATCCCGGCGGCTATTCCCGCGTCGTGCTGCGGACCCTCGGCACCGAGTGACCCATGGCTGACTCCTTCGTCCTGCGCTTTCCGGCGCCCGGCGCCTCGCCCGACGCGGCCGAATGGGTCGTCGTCGACGCCCGCGGCGCGCGCCTCGGCGAGGTCGGCCGCGGCACGCTCGCCGAGGCCGCGCGCGCGCAGGGCGGGCACCGGCTGCTGCTGCTCGTGCCGGGCACCGAGGTCACGCTCGCGGCGCCCGAGCTGCCGGCGCGCGGCAGCGGCAAGCTCGCCAAGCTCGTGCCGTTCGCGCTCGAGGAGCAGATCGCCGCCGAGATCGAGTCGATGCATTTCGCGCTCGGCCACCAGGGCGCGGACCGGCGCGTGCCGGTGGCGGCCGTCGAGCGCGCGCGGCTCGCCGGCTGGCTTGCCGCGCTCGAGGCCGCCGGGCTCGCGCCGGCGGCCGTCTATCCGGACTCGCTGACCGTGCCGGACAACCCGGCGCACGTCGTGATCGTGCTCGAGGGCGAGCGCGTCGTGGTGCGGCGCCCGGCGGCGCTGCCGCTCGCGCTCGAAGCGGACCCGCTGGCCGCGGCGCTCGCCGTCGCCGGGCTGCCGAGCGCGGCGGAGGACGGCCCGGACAGCGCCGCGCACGTGCTCGTGTACGTCGATTCGGTCGACTGGCCGCGCCACCAGCCGGTCATCGAGGCGCTGCGCGACCGGGTTGCGACGCTCAAGGTGCAGGTGCTCGCCGACGGCGTCCTGCCGCTGCTCGCGGCCGGCGCCGTCGCCGGCCCCGTGCTCAGCCTGCTGCAGGGCGAATTCCTGCCGCGCCAGGGGCTCGCCGGCCAGTGGTCACGCTGGCGCCTCGCGGCGTCGCTGGCCGCGGCCTTTCTCTTGCTGCACATGGCGACGCTCGGCGTCGACTGGTGGCGCCTGAGCCGCGACGAGGCCAAGGTGGACCTCGAGTTGCGCGCTGCCGCCGCCGAGGCGCTGCCCAACGTCCAGAACCTCGCGCGCCTGCCGAACCTGAGGCTCGCCGTCGAGAGCCGGGTGCGCGGCACGCGCGCCGCGATCACCGAGGGCCTGCTCGGCACGCTCGGCGTGCTGTCGGCCTCGATCGGCGCCGCGCCGGGCACCCAGGTGCAGTCGCTCAGCTACCGCAGCGGCACGACCGAGCTCACGCTCGACGCCCCGGACGTCGCCGCGCTTGACCGCGTCCAGCAGGCCGCCAAGGGCCGCGGCTTCGACGCCCAGCTGCAGGGCGCGACCAAGCGTGACCAGCGCTACGAGGGCCACCTGCAGCTCAAGGGGCCGGGCACATGAGCCAGCCGGCACGCGAACGGCTCGAGGCCTGGTACGGCGGGCTCAACCCGCGCGAGCAGCTGATGGTGCGCGTCGGCGCGATCGCCGCCGCCGTGCTGCTGCTGGCCGGCATCATCCTGCGGCTGCACGGCGCGGTGCAGGCGGCCGAGAAGCGCCTGCTCGGCAAACGCGCCGACGCCGCCTACATCCAGAGCGTGCTGCCCGAGCTTCGCGCCGCACCGCTGCCGGCCGGCGCTGGACAGTCGCTGGTCGCGGTCGTCGACCGCACCACCCGCGATGCCGGCCTGGCGTCGAACCTGAAGGCGACCGAGCCGAGCGGCGTCAGCGGCGTGCGCGTGCGCTTCGAGGGCGCGTCGTTCGCGCAGCTCGTGACCTGGCTGATGCGCATCCAGCAGGAATACGGCCTGTCGATCCAGGCCGCGACGCTCGAAAAGACCGACAGCCCCGGACACGTGAACGCGAACCTCACCTTCGTGCGTTCCTGAGGATGCGCCAAGGCGTCGTCATCGGCATGGTCGGTGCCGCGGTGTTCATCGGCGTCGGCATTGCGACGCTGCCGGCGTCGCTGCTCGTCAGTCGGCTGCCGCCGGACCTCAAGGTGGAAGGCGTCAGCGGCACCGTCTGGAACGGCGGCGCCGACGAGATCCGCCTGCGCGGCACGGCGCTCGGCAGCTTCAGCTGGCGCGCCGAGCCGGCGGCGCTGCTCGGCGGCGAGCTCGCCTTTCGCATCGAGATCTCGCGGCCGGACGGCTACGTGCGCGGCCGCCTGGCGGCGGCTGCCGGCGGCGCGCTCACCGGCCGCGAGCTCGAGATCGAGCTGCCGCTGAACGCGTTGCACCCGGACACGCAGGACTGGCAGGGCAGCCTGCACGGCACCGTCCAGTCGGTGCGCCTCGAGCAGGGCTGGCCGGTCGCGCTGGTCGGCAGCCTGCAGACGAGCGGCCTCAAGCCGCCCGGCTCGGACCTGCCGATCGGCGACTACGCGCTCGACTTCGACGGCCGCTCGGACACGCCGACCCAGCTGCTCGGGCGGGTGCGCGACGTCGCCGCGCCGCTGGTGGTGCGCGGCCAGCTGGTGCTGCGGCGGCAGCGCAGCTTCGAGCTCACCGGCGAGGTGACGCCGCGGCCGGAGGCGCCGCCTGACATGCGCCAGGCGGTCAGTTTCCTGTTCGGCGCCCCGGACGCGGCCGGCCGCTGGACCTTCAAGTTCGAAGGCTCGTTCTAGCCGTCGGCGAGCGTCGCGGGAGCGCAGCGATGAGCAGCATGATCCACGACAATCCCGAGGCGAGCCGCTTCGAGCTGCCGGTCGGTGAGCTGCTCGCCTTCGTCGACTACCGCCGCGTCGGCACGGTCCTGACGCTGACGCATGCGGAGGTGCCGCCGAGCCTCGAGGGCCGCGGCATCGGCTCGCAGCTCGTCAAGGGCGTGCTCGAGCTGATCCGCGCGCGCGGCGAGACGGTCATACCGCGCTGCTCGTTCGTCCGCCGCTACCTCGAGCGCCATCCGGAGTACGCCGACCTGCTGGCGTCGCGCGGCTGAGCGCCGCGTTCTTCGCCGATCGGCCGCTCGCGTCGCGCCGCCGCGCCGGCACGCCGTCCGGCCTCAGGGCACTGGCGCCGGCGCAAGCGCCGCGCCGCGGGCGCGCGGCATCGGCAGCGTCGCGGGCTTGCGGATCGGTGCCGGCGTGCGGGCCGCCGGCTTGGCCGGACTCCAGCCGAGCACGTAGTGGCAGCTATCGCACGCGGCCTGCGTCACGACGTGCCGCGCCGACTTGCCCGCTGCCTTGAGCGCGTTGTGACAGCTCGCGCAGCTGCCGGCCATCACCACCCGGTGGTCGAAGGCGGCCGGCTTCCAGGCACTCGTCGTATGGCAGCGGTCGCAGTCGTGATCTGACGGCGGATGGGCTGCCGGCCGGCCCATCGCGCGACTGCCGTCGTGGCAGCTGACGCAGCTGCCGAGCACGGCGGCGTGATCCACACGGCGCACCGGCTGCCAGCCGAGCGTCGCGTGGCAGTCACCACAGGCCGCGGTCGTCGCCGGGTGAGCGGCAGCCTTGCCGGACGCGGCGCGGCCGTCGTGGCAGCTCTGGCAGGCTGCGCCGCCGAGCGCACGGTGGTCCACCGGCGCCGCGGCGCCGCTCGGCGGCGCGAGCTGGCCGCCGGCGAGCGCGCCGCGGCCAAGGCGGCCGAG
>JANYAE010000054.1 GCA_025355105.1 Pseudomonadota bacterium
CCGCCGCCGCGGCGCCGCGATCGCGCCGACCGCGTTGGCGTCGCCCCGCTACACTACGGACCTCCCCGTTCCCGAGGTCCCCGATGCCGGCGCGCCTGCTGTTCCTTCCCGCCGCCAGCGGTCGGCGCCGACCGCCCGCGCCGGCAGCGCGCTGACGATGGCCGCCAATCCCGCTGACCGGCCGAAGGCCCGCTCGCTGCGGCCACTCGCGGCGCTGCGGCCGTTCGTGCGTCCGTACCGCGCGCGCGTGGCGCTCGCGCTCGGCGCGCTCCTGATCGCGGCGGCCGCCATGCTCGCGCTGCCGATCGCGCTGCGCCAGCTCATCGACCACGGGCTCGCGGCGCAGAGCGCCGCGACGATCAACCGCTACTTCCTCGGCTTTCTCGCCGCCGCGGTCGCGTTCGGCGGCTTCGCGGCGCTGCGCTTCTACCACGTGACCTGGATCGGCGAGCGCGTGGTGGCGGACCTGCGCGATGCGGTCTACCGGCGCGTGATCCGCATGGATCCCACCTTTTACGAAATCACCCGCACCGGCGAGGTGCTGTCGCGGCTGACGACCGACACGACGCTGGTGCAGTCGATCGCCGGCTCGTCGCTGTCGATCGCGCTGCGCTCGACCTTGAGCCTCGTTGGCGCGCTGGTGATGCTGGCGCTGACCAGCCCGAAGCTCACGGCCGCGCTCGCCGTCATGCTGCCGCTGGTGATCGTGCCGCTGATCGTCGTCGGCCGCAGCGTGCGGCAGCTGTCACGTGACTCGCAGGACCGGATCGCCGACTCGAGCGGGCTCGCCGGCGAGACTTTGAACGCCGTGCAGACGGTGCAGGCCTACACGCTCGAGGAACTGCAGAGCCGGCGCTTCGCGCTGGCGGTCGAGGCCGGCTTCACGACCGGCATCCTGCGCACGCGGGTGCGCGCGCTGCTGACCGCACTCGGCACGACGCTGGTGTTCGGCGCGATCACCGTGGTGCTCTGGCTCGGCGCCCACGAGGTGCTCGCCGGGCGCATGAGCGGCGGCCAGCTGGGGCAGTTCCTGCTGTACGCCGTTTACGTCGGCGCCTCGGCGGCGGCGCTGTCGGAGACCTGGGGCGTGTGCAGCGTGGCGCCGGCGCGATGGAACGGCTCTCCGAGCTGCTCGAGGCCGCGCCGGCGATCGCGGCGCCGGCGACCCCCGCGCGGCTGCCGCCCGGCCGGCAGCGCCGCATCGAGTTCGAGCACGTGAGCTTTCGCTATCCGTCACGCCCGGACACCTCGGCGCTCGACGACATCACGCTGTCGATCGAGGCCGGCGAGACCGTCGCCCTGGTCGGGCCCTCAGGCGCCGGCAAGAGCACGCTGTTCCAGCTGCTGCTGCGCTTCTACGATCCGGCCAGCGGCCGGCTGAGCATCGACGGCGTCGACGCCGCGCGGCTCGCCCCCGAGGAGCTGCGCGCGCAGATCGCGCTCGTGCCGCAGGACACGGTGCTGTTCGGCGCGAGCGCCCGCGAGAACATCGGCTACGGGCGTCCCGGCGCGAGCGACGCCGAGATCGTCGCGGCAGCCGAGGCGGCGGCGGCTGACGGCTTCCTGGCCGCGCTGCCGCAGGGCTACGACACCTTCCTCGGCGAACGCGGCCTGCGGCTGTCCGGCGGCCAGCGGCAGCGACTCGCGATCGCGCGCGCGGTCCTCAAGGACCCGCCGATCCTGCTGCTCGACGAGGCGACCAGTGCGCTGGACGCCGAGAGCGAGCGCCTGGTGCAGGAGGCGCTCGAGCGGCTGATGCGCGGCCGCACGACGATCATCATCGCGCACCGGCTGGCGACCGTGCTCAAGGCCGACCGCATCGTGGTCCTCGACCACGGCCGCATCGTCGGCATCGGCACCCACGCCGAGCTCGCTGCCGGCAACCCGCTGTACGCGCGGCTCGCCGCGCTGCAATTCAACGCGCCCGAACTCGCCTGAGCGACACTCAGCCGCGGCGCGCGATCACCTCGAGCACCGGCGGCGTCAGCATCCGCGTCTCGGGGCGTGCCTCGGCGGCGCGCACCGCGGCCACGAGCTCGACGGCCTCGCGCGCGGTCATCAGTCCGAGCTCCACGAAACGCGCCGAGCCGACCTCGACGTAGGCGATCGGCCAGGTCCAGAAAGGATCCGCCGGCTCGACGAACTCGACGTGCAGGCGCGTGCTCTCGATGCGAAAGCCTGCCGCGATCAGGTCGCGGCACAGCCAGCGGCCGATGTCCGGCTCGCCGCCCTCGGCCCGCCAGCTCGCGATCACCTGATCGACGAAGCGCTGGTGCGGCGCGCACGGCGGCGACAGCGCCCAGGCGCGGTAGTCAAGGTACTCGTGGAACACCGCGACGCCGCCGGGCTTCAGCGCCGCGCCGATCCGCTGCAGCACCGCGCGCGGGTCGCTGACGAAGCACAGCACCCAGCGGCACCACGCCGCATCCGCGGCCAGCACGCCGAAGTCGCCGCTGACGACGTCCAGTTCGCGCGCCTCAAGCTGCGCAAGTCCGCGCGCCCTGGCACGCGCCTCGAGCGCGTCGAGGAAGCGGCGCGAGCGCTCAAGCGCCACGACCCGGCCGCTGCGCCCGACGATTTCGGCGAGATCGAGCGCCGCGTAGCCAGGTCCTGCGCCGACATCGAGCACCGTCTGCCCGGGCCCCAGCCGCGCGCGGCGCCAGGCGTCGAGCACCCGTGAGCGCCACAGCCGGTGCTGCAGGCCGAGGCGCTCCAGTTCCGCGTCGTGGGTACCGAGCACGTAGTCACGTTCCGCCATGATCCTCTCCCGGGCCGTCAGCCTCGCAGCGAAGTCGGCGCGACGTCATCGACGATTCCGCGCGCCGCGTGACCGCGGCCAGCTCGCCGGCCACGAAATCGCCGTCGCCCGGCGTGCGTCGTGCCGGCTGTGCCGAGCAGCGGCGGACTGCGCCGGCCGCTCGAAGCCGCGGTCGGCCCCGGCGCGGCAGCGCGCCGAGCGATCGCCCGCGCATCCGCCAGCGGACCGCCTTGCCGATGGCATCCGTTCAGCGCGTGCTCAGCCTGGTGCGCGGGTCGCGTGGCGGCGCCGGCTCACGCGGCCAGCACGCCGCGCGCGCGACGCGGGCGGTGAAGTGATCGCCTGCCGCGCCGCTGCCGACCGGCAGATCACGGCCCGCGAGCGATCTCAGCCTAGCCGCTCGGACCCAGGCGGTCTAGCGATGCCGCCGCCGCGCTCCTGCCGGTGGCCTGCAGATCATTCAATTTTTCTGAATCGAACTTCAGACGTTCGAAAACGCTGCCAGCCGGCGCGGCGCAAGCTCCTCCCCATGCCCGCCGGCGGTCAGGCGGACCCCAAAGGTCCTCCCGGCCGCGACGGAACCCAGCACCCAGATTGCCGAGGAGCCTGCCATGACCTTCTCCCACATCCGCCCCGTCGAGCTCGCCGCCGCCGCCCTCATCTCGATCGCGATCCTGCTGGTGGCGATCGCCCCGTCGCTGGTCGCCGCACGACCGCTTGCCGGCGCCGGCCTGCACGCTGCCGGCAGCGCCGGTATAGAGTTCCGCCAGTCGCCGGAGTCGTACCTCGTCTGAGGTGCCAGGCGACCGAGGAACCTATGCCAGAGCCGCGACCCCGGCGGGCGCCGCCGCCCACGCCTGCCCGCCGCCGCGCCGGGGCGGCGATCCGCCGGCTACCGCTCGGCAGCCTGCGGGTGTTCGTCGCAGTCGCCGAGCACCTCAGTTTCACGCGCGCTGCGGATGCGCTCGGCGTGACGACCAGCGCGGCGAGCATGCAGATCCAGACGCTCGAGGACTACCTCGGCGTCGCGCTGTTCCGCCGCCAGGGCCGCCAGGTGGAGCTCACCGCTGACGGCGCGGCGCTGCTACCGAAGGTGCGCCAGGGCCTGGCCGACCTCGAGGGCGCGCTCGACGAGACGCGCGCCGAGCGCGGCGCCGGCCCGCTCAAGGTCACGATGCTCGCCTCGTTCCTCGCGCAGTGGCTGATGCCGCGGCTGCCGTCGTTCAGCGACAGCCACCCGCGCATCGACCTGCACATCCACACCGGCACCGAGCTGGTCGACTTCGCGCGCAGCGGCACCCACGCCGCGATCCGCTTCGGCGCCGGCCAGTGGCCGCACCTGCATGTCGAGAAGCTGCTCGACGAGTGGCTGGTGCCGGTCTGCCGGCCGTCGCTGCTGAAGAAGCACGGCGCGGTGCACGGCGCCGAAGACCTCAAGCGCTACCGGCTGATGCACAGCACGTCGGAGCCGTGGAGCACCTGGCTGTTCGACGACGGCGGCGGCGAGCGCTGGCCCTCCAGCGGCATCGCCTTCGACGACTCGGTCGCGATCATCCGCGCCACCGAGGCCGGCCAGGGACTCGCGCTGGCCCGCTGGAGCCTGGTCGCCGACGAGGTCCGCGACGGCCGACTCGCGGTGGCCAGCCCGCGGCCGCTCAAGTTCTTCCGCTCGTACTACTTCGTGTGTCCGGCGGGACTGCTGCGGCTCGACAAGGTCGACGCGTTCCGCCGCTGGATCGTCGACGCGGCGCGGTCGTACCCGCCACCACCCGGCACCGCCTCCCCGGCGCACCCCCCAAAAGGCTGATCGACCCAGACCCCGACAGGCAGGTAGGATTCGGGAGCGCTCGGCGCCTCGCGCTCGGTTCGACGCGCCTAAATCATTGCAGGGGGACGCATGATCACGCTCAAAGTGAACGGGAAATCGCTCGACACGGACGCATCGCCGGACACGCCGCTGCTGTGGGTGCTGCGCGACCATCTGGGCCTGACCGGCACCAAGTTCGGCTGCGGCAAGTCCTTGTGCGGCGCGTGCACCGTGCACGTCGATGGCTCGGCCACCCGCTCCTGCGTGACGCTGGTCAGCAACGTCGTCGGCAAAGACATCCGCACCATCGAGGGGCTGTCGAGCGATCGCTCGCATCCGGTCCAGAAGGCGTGGCTGGAACTTGACGTGCCGCAGTGCGGCTACTGCCAGTCCGGCCAGATCATGGCCGCGAGCGCGCTGCTCGCCCAGAACGCGACCCCGACCGACGCCGACATCGACACGGCGATGGCCGGCAACATCTGCCGCTGCGGCACCTACCCGCGCATCCGCGCGGCGATCCACCGGGCGGCGGAACTCATGAAGACGGGAGGTGCGAAGTGAGCGCGCGCGATCTCGACCGTCCGGCGGCGCCGACGGCGCTCGACCGCCGCGAATTCCTCAAGGCCGGCGCCCTCGCCGGCGGCGGCCTCGTCATTGGCATCTCGCTCGCCGGCTGCGGCAAGCCGGCCGACCTCGCCGCCAAGAGCACCGTCGGCGGCCAGCCGGTCGCCTGGCTGAAGATCGCCGGCGACAACTCCATCACGATCCTGGTCGACAAGTCGGAGATGGGCCAGGGGGTCTACACGGCGCTGCCGATGCTGATCGCCGAGGAGCTCGACGTGCCGATGAAGGCCGTCAAGGTCATCGCAGCGCCGGCCGGCCAACCGTACATCAACGTCTTCCTCGGCACGCAGATCACCGGCGGCAGCACCAGCGTGCGCGAGGCCTGGGGCAAACTGCGCACCGCGGGCGCGCAGGCGCGCGCGATGCTGGTCGGTGCCGCGGCCGACGAGTGGAAGGTAGACGCCGCGACGCTCAAGGTCGCCGACGGCGTGATCAGCGGGCCGAACGGCCAGCAACGCACCTTCGGCGAGCTCGCCGAGGCGGCCGCCAAGCGTCCGCTGCCGAAGGATGCCAAGCCCAAGGACCCGAGCACGTTCACGCTGGTCGGCAAGCTGCAGCCGCGGGTCGACACGCCGGCCAAGCTCGACGGCACGGCCGAGTACGGCATCGACGTCAAGCTGCCCGGCATGAAGTACGCGGCGCTGGCGCAGTCGCCGGTGCTCGGCGGCAGCGTCAAGTCGGTGGATTCGGCCGCCGCCGAAAAGATGCCTGGCGTCGTCAAGGTCGTCACCACCAAGAGCGGCGTCGCGGTCGTCGCCGACCATTATTGGCAGGCGCACACCGCGCGCGACGCGCTCAAGATCGTCTGGGACGCGGGCCCGAACGCGCACCTCGATTCGACCGCGATCAAGGCCGGCCTCAAGTCCGCCAAGGGCGCGGCGCTGTCGGCGCGCAAGGACGGCGACGCCGCCGCCGCGCTCAAGGCGGCGAAGAAGCGGGTCGAGGCCGCCTACGAGCTGCCGCTGCTCGCGCACGCGACGATGGAGCCGATGAACTGCACGGCCGACGTGCGCGCCGACGGCTGCGACCTGTACGTGCCGACGCAGATCCAGCAGATCGCCCAGGCAACCGCCGCCGGCGCCGCCGGCCTCAAGCCCGAGCAGGTCAACGTCCACACGACGCTGCTCGGCGGCGGCTTCGGCCGGCGCCTTGAGGTCGACTTCATCCCCGCCGCGGTCGAGGCCTCCAAGGCCGTCGGCGTGCCGGTGAAGCTGATCTGGACGCGCGAGGACGACATGACCCACGACGCGTACCGGCCGCCGGCCTACGACACCGGCAGCGCCGGCTTCGACGCCGCGGGGGCGGTGAGCGCCGTGCACCTCAAGCTGACCAGCCCTTCGGTCACCGCGCGCATGTTCCCGCCGGTGGTCGACGGCGGCAAGGTGGATCCGTTCGCCGTCGAGGCCGCCGCCAACTTCCTCTACGACGTGCCGAACGTCGCGGTGGACTACCTGCGGCACGAGGTCGGCATCAACGTCGGCTACTGGCGCTCGGTCAGCCACGCGCTCAACTGCTTCGTGGTCGAGAGCTTCATGGACGAGGTCGCGCACGCCGCCGGCAAGGATCCGTACGAGTTCCGCCACGCGCTGCTCGCCAAGCAGCCGCGCGCGCAGCGCGTGCTCGAGGAAGCGGCGACCCGCGCCGGCTGGGGCAAGGCGGCGGCGGGCCATCACCTCGGCATCGCGGTGATGGAAGGCTACGGCACTTACCTCGCGCAGGTGGCCGACGTCAGCGTCGAGCAGGGCAAGCTCAAGATCCACAAGATCACCTGCGTCGTCGACTGCGGTCAGAAAGTGAACCCCGGCATCGTCGACCAGCAGGTCAGCGGCGGCATCGTGTTCGGCCTGTCGGCCGCGCTCTTCGGCGAGATCACGCTCGAGGGCGGCAAGGTTAAGCAGTCGAACTTCGACAACTACCGCGTCGTGCGCATGAACCAGATGCCGGAGCTGGACGTGCACCTGATCGACAGCAGCGAGGCCCCGGGCGGGATCGGCGAGCCGGCGGTGGCGCTCGTGGCGCCGGCGGTCGCGAACGCCATGTTCGCCGCGTCCGGCAAGCGCATCCGGGCGCTGCCGTTCGCCGCGGCCGGGATCGTCTAGCGCGTGCGGCACCGCGACCCGGCCTGGAACCCGGTCACCGGCTCGGCCGGCGCCGGGTTGCCGCGGGTCGCCTGGGGCAAGGGCTCGTACGTCTACGACACCGCCGGCCGGCGCTACCTGGACGCCTCCGGGGGGCCGGCGGTGTTCTGCCTCGGCCACGGCGACGAGGAGGTCAACGAGGCGATCACGCGCCAGCTGCAGCGCATCGCCCACGGCTATCGCTACTCGTTCACGAGCGACCCGCTCGAGGAGCTCGAGTTGCTCGTGACCGCGGCCGCCGGTCCCGCCTTCAGCGCCATGGTCTTCGTCTCGGGCGGCTCCGAGGCCGTCGAGTCGGCGCTCAAGCTCGCGCTCCAGTACCACAGCGCGCGCGGCGAAGGCTCGCGACGGCGCTTCATCGCGCGCCGCCGCTCCTGGCACGGCAACACCCTCGGCGCGCTCGCGGTATCGGACTTCCTGGCGCGCCGCGCGCCCTTCGAGGGCGCGCTCACCGAGGCGTCGTTCGTCGCCAGCGTCAACGCCTACCGGCTGCCCGCGGGCGTCGCGCCGCAGGCGCTCGCGGCCCATGCCGCCGCCGAGCTCGAGGCGGAGATCCTGCGCGTCGGGCCGGCGCACGTCGCCGCCTTCATCTTCGAGCCGGTGGTCGGCGCCGCCGGCGGCGTCGTGCCGGCACCGGCCGGCTACGCGGCGCTGGCCCGCGCGGTCTGCGACCGCCACGGCGTGCTGATGATCGCCGACGAGGTCATGTGCGGCTCAGGCCGCTGCGGTACCTGGCGCGCGCTCGCGCACGACGGCGTCGAGCCGGACGTGTTCGCGATCGCCAAGGGCCTCGGCGCGGGCTACCTGCCGCTCGGCGCGGCGGTGTACCACCGGCGCGTCGCCGAGGTCATCGACGCGCACGACGGCGGGCCGCTGACCGGGCACACCTTCACCGGCCACACGGCCGCCTGCGCCGCCGGCGTCGCGGTGCAGACGATCGTGCGCCGCGAGCGGCTGGTCGAGCGCGTCGCGGCCGACGGACCCGCGCTGCTCGCGGCGCTCGACGCCGAGCTCGGCAGCCTCGACGCGGTCGGCGACGTCCGCGGCCGCGGCTTCTTCGCCGGCATCGAGTTCGTCGCTGACCGGCAGACGAAGGAGCCGTTCGCGGCCGACCTCGGCTTTGCCGGCCGCGTCGGCCGGGCGGCGCAGGCGCTCGGCCTGCTGTGCTATCCGCTCGCCGGCAACGTCGACGGCTTGCGTGGCGACGCGGTGCTGCTAGCGCCACCGTTCAACGCGAGCGCCGGCGAGCTCGAGGAACTGGTCACGCTGCTCGGCCGCGCGGTGCGCGCCGTGCTCGACACGCTGCCGCGCTGAGCGCCTGCGGGCCGCGCCCCTTTGCAGCGCAGCAATCGGCGCGCGTCGTGGCGTCGGCCGCGCGCGCATGGCACGCTGCGCTCTGCCAGCAGGCACCAGCTGCGGCCGCGGATGCGGGCCGCCAACCAAGAATGAACGTCGGCCACGCGACGACCGCGAACGCGCATGGCGGCGGGGGACCTTGATGCTTCACGGCCTGCAGATGGACATGCCGCTGCTGGTGTCGACGCTGATCGACCATGCGGCGACCTATCACGCGGACACGGCGATCGTCGCGCGCAGCATCGAAGGCGACGTGCACCGCAGCAGCTACGGCGAGGCCGGCGAACGCGCGCGACGCCTCGCGCAGGCACTGGCGCGCCTCGGCGTCGTGCCGGGCGAGCGGATCGGCAGCCTCGCCTGGAACACGCACCGGCATTTCGAGATGTTCTACGGCGTCTCCGGCATGGGCGCCGTGTTGCACACGATCAACCCGCGGCTGTTCCCGGAGCAGATCGTCTACATCATCAACCACGCCGAGGACCGGATGCTGTTCGTCGACGCGGCGACGCTGCCGCTCGCCGAACAGCTCGCGCCACGGCTCACGAGCGTGACGCACTACGTGATGATGACGCCGCGCGAGCGCATGCCGGCGAGCACGACCCTCCCCCGCCTGCTCTGCTACGAGGAACTGCTCGCGCCGGAGTCCGGCGACTTCGCCTGGCCGCAGTTCGACGAGCGCTCGGCCTCGACGCTCTGCTACACCTCCGGCACCACCGGCAACCCGAAGGGCGTGCTCTACTCGAACCGCACGGCGGTGCTGTCCTCGATGCTGGTCAACGGCATGATCGGCGTCGGCGCGCGCA
>JANYAE010000057.1 GCA_025355105.1 Pseudomonadota bacterium
CGGCGGTGGCGCGCCCGGCGGCGGCGGCGGGTCGACCGCGGCCTGCGCCGCGGCGCCGAGCCACGCGGTACCGACAGCGGCGGCAAGGGTCGATCTCAAGCCTGGCCCTCCGGGGCACGCGGGGCCGACAGTCTGCACAGCGCGGCGCCGCGCGGCAACCGAGCGCCGCACGCTCCGCTAGCGGCGGGCTTGCCCCGTCGGCCAGCGCAGGCCGAGGTGAAACGTGACGTCCGGCGAGTGCTCCACTTCGATGTCCTCGACGACGCCGGCCTCGAACAGCGCGCCTGACGCCAGCCGGTAGCGGCCGCCGATCGTGAGCTCGACCGCTCGACCGAGGAAGTTGACGCTGGAAGCACGCGCGATGGCCGAGTGGTAGTCGAGCTGCAGCACGGCGCCGAGCCGCTCGGTGGCCGACCAGTCCACGGCGAGCGTCGCGAAGCGCAGCGAGCGCTGATACGGCAGCGCCGCCGCGGCAGCGCCGCCGACGCGCGACAGGCCCGCGCGCCCGGCCAGCGTCCAGTCCGCGCCGAGCCGCGTCTCGCCGGCCAGCCATGCGGCGGCGTCGAGCGCGCCGTTGCCGGTCAGTTGCGAGCGGCTGCCGGTCGGCAGCTCGACGCCGAGCCAGCCCTCGAGGCGCGACGCCGCGCCCGCCAGCAGCGGCCGGCCGGCCTCGAGCGCGAGGTCGCCGAGCGCGGTGCCGGCAGGCAGCTGCAGCGGCGCGAGCCCGGCGCGCTGGTAGCTGATCGCGTACAGCTTGCGCGCGCGCGACGGCCGATCGCCCTGCGGCAGGCCGAAGAAGCGGTGCCAGCCGTCGATGAAGCCGTCGAGCACGCCGCCGCCGCGGTGGATGACCGGCAGCGTCAGGCGCGCTTGCCAGGCGCCGACGCCGCGGCCGACGCTCAGGTCCGCCTCGACGGTCTCCTCGTCGACCAGCATCTGCTCGGTCGCGGTGTTGGCGAGGTTGACGGTGTTGCTCCACTGCACGCCGGCGGCGAAGGCCCAGGCGCCGTCGCTCGCGGCGTCAAGCGCGGCCGGCAGCGGCAGGTAGGCGGCCCGCGTCAGCGGGTTCTGGTCGCGCACCGGCAGCAGCTGTGCGCGAGCGCGCGCCACAGGCGCGAGCGCGCCGGCCAGCGCCAGAATCAGGGTCAGGGTCAGGGTCAGCGGCAAGCGCGGCATCATCCGGCCTCGTCCGTTGGACGGGGCCGGAGGATACCAGCACCGTCACGCGGTCTCGTCGCGGTTTCTGCGCATCCAGATGGCCCCGGCCACGAAGCCGGCGCCGACCACGACGCCGAGCCAGACCGCCGGCGAGCCGAAGAACTGGCCGGCCTGAATGGTCTCGAACAGCGAGCGCGGGATCTCCATGTGATCGTCGTCGATCACCACGTGGTTGATGGCCCGGCCGCCGAGCGCGTGCGCCAGCAGCCCGAACAGCTTCAGGCGCTCGATGCAGACGTTCCAGAAGTAGTGGGTGCGAAAGACGATGAACTCGGCGAGCGCGATACCCATCGGCGGCAGCGTCGCGTACATGACCGGCGAGCGCGGTGCCCACGCCGACACCAGCAGGCACCAGCCGAGCACCGGCAGGTACCAGAGCGCGCCAGCGACCAGCAGGTAGCCGCTGAGCACGATCGAGCCGCCCCACAGCGACGGCGTCCACAGGTGGCCGTGCAGGATCTCGAGAGGCCCGAGCTTGATGCTGGCGATGATGAACACCAGCACCTGCGTCACGAACGCGGCGGCGGCGGCCGCCAGCGGCATCAGGATCGCGGCGATGAACAGCTTGGCGAGCACGGTCTGCGCGTCGCTGACCGGCAGCGACTTCCAGAACAGGATGCCGCGCTCGCGGCGCTCGCCGTACAGCGAGTCGATCGCGTAGAAGAACTGCGTGAACATCACCAGGATCATGAACGGCGCGCCGATCGCGGCCAGCGCCATGCTGGCGATGCCGTCGAGATGCTCCGGCGTCATCTTGGTTTGCAGCTTGGCGAGGTCCTCGGGGCCGAGGCCGTCGAAGGAGACCGTGCCGGTGCCGAAGGCCGCGATCAGTGCGCACAGCACGATGATCGCGACGCAGATCGCCGGCGCCACCCACACCGTGCGCGCCTCCCACAGCTCGCGGCGGACGAGCCACTTGAACGTGTTCATGCGGCACCTCCCTGCAGCTTGGCAACGAACAGGTCGGCCACCGACGGCTGGCGCAGCTCGCCGAGCGCCGCCAGCGCCGCCTGGTCGGCGTCCTCGAACAGGAACACGTGGCGACCGAGCAGCTGGCGCTCGCTGAGCGGCTTCAGGGCGCGCGCCGCCTCGGCCTGCGCGGGCCCAACCAGCAGCTGCGCGTAGTGCAGCGGGATCTCGTCCATCGGCAGGTCAAGCGCGATGCGGCCGCGGTTGATGAAGATGAGGTCGGTGAGGATGTTCTCGATCTCCTCCACCTGGTGCGTGGTCACGAGGATGGTCTTCTCGGCGTCCATGTAGTCCGACAGCAGGCTGTCGTAGAACTGCTTGCGCGACAGGATGTCGAGGCCGAGCGTCGGCTCGTCGAGCACCAGGAGCTGGGCGTCGATCGCCATCACCAGCGCGAGGTGCAGCTGCGTGACCATGCCCTTGGAGAGCTCGCGGATCCGGCTGCTGCGCTTGATCGAGGTGCGCTCGAGGAAGGTCTGGCAGCGCTCGGGTCGGAAGCGCGGATGCACGCCGGCGACGAAGTCGACCGCCTGCTGCACCCTGAGCCAGCGCGGCAGCACGGCGACGTCGGCGATGAACGAGACGCGCTCGGTGAGCCGGTCGCGGTCCTGGTAGGGATCCAGCCCGAGCACCCTGAGCGAGCCTTCGCAGCGCGCCAGCCCGAGCACGGCCTTGAGCGCGGTGGTCTTGCCGGCGCCGTTCGGGCCGATCAGGCCGACGATGCGGCCGGTCTCGACCTTGAACGAGGCGCCGTCGAGGGCAGTGGTCTTGCCGTAGCGCTTCGAGAGTCCCTGGGCTTCGATCAGAGTGGCCACGGAGTGGCTCCTTAGGAATTATTGGTGGTGGTGTCGTCGTCGAGAGCGTCGCTGCCGGCGCCGGTCGGGCGCGCGGTGGGCGTGCTCGGCCGGCTCTCAGGCGCCGCGGGCGGCGTCGCGAGCAGCTCCTCGGCCTTGAAGCCGAGCCGCTGGATCGTCGCGTAGACGCGCGGCCACTCGCCCTCGAGGAAGCGCTGGCGCTCGTCCTTCATCAGCGCCTTGGTCGCGCCCTCGGCGACGTACATGCCCCGGCCGCGGCGCTTCTCGACGAGCAGCTCGTCGACCAGCTGCTGGTAGCCCTTGAGCACGGTCAGCGGGTTCAGGCGGTACTCGGCGGCGACGTTGCGCACCGACGGCAGCGGATCGCCTTCCTTGAGGGCACCCTCGAGGATCATCTCGACCACGCGATCCCGCAGCTGGCGGTAGATCGGTTGGTTGTCGTTCCAGTTGGCGTCCATGGGGGACTCGCTGCCGGCGAATGGTGCGCTAATCAAGGTGATCGGGCGCGTTACTGAACTACTGTAGCAGTTCGCTTACTGCACCGCGGCGAGGGTCGCCGCGGCCTCGGTGGCCAGCGTATAGAGCGCAGCGCCCTCACGCGGCACCGTCACCACGACTTCCGCGAGGTAGGCGCCGCTCAGCGGCGTGCGCGGCACGATCACCAGCACTTCGCCGAGGTCATGCGGCGCGTGGACGATCACCTCGCCGAGATCACCGGCCGGGACCGGCAGCGTCTCGCCGCGGGTTGCCGGGGCGGCGCGGTGTGCAAAGCCGGCGGCGCTCGCGCCGGTGACGACGGCGACGGCCACGAGGCCGAGCGCAACGGCGATATGGCGGATCTTGTTCGTGTTCATGACTCTCTCCTTTTATCGATCCCGGAGGTCCTTCCTCCGGCTTGGCCCACCTCCCGCCCGGGAAGTGCTTTGCCATTCTGGTGTTGTAGTTAACTACAACACCTACGCAGATGCAAGTCCTTTTGGAGAGATTTTTTGAGTGGTGAGTGAGCTGTTTAAAATCAATAAGTTATAGACAAACAGCGGCAGGCCGGCCGTACCCGCGGCGGTTCTGCCGGCCTCTGCTGCGCTGAAATCGAGGCTCACGCAGCCTGTCAGGAGGTGCCGGCGGCGGTTCCCGGCGCCGCGGGACGCCGCTGCGGGCTTCCCGGGGCAGGTCCTTGGCGCGCATTCGCTAGAATGCCGCGCGTTCGACACTCACCGGAGTCCACGATGAAGCAGCCCATCAACGTCACCATCACCGGCGCCGCCGGCCAGATCGGCTACGCGCTCGCGTTTCGCGTCGCTTCCGGTGCGATGCTCGGCCCGGACCAGCCGGTCAACCTGCAGCTGCTCGAGATCACGCCGGCACTCGCGGGACTGCAGGGCGTGGTGATGGAACTGTCGGACTGCGCCTTCCCGACGCTCAACAAAGTGATCGCGACCGACGACGCCAGGCTCGCCTTTCGCGACTGCGGCGCGGCGCTGCTGGTCGGCGCGCGGCCGCGCGGCCCGGGCATGGAGCGCAAGGATCTGCTGCTCGCGAACGCGCAGATCTTCTCGGCGCAGGGCAAGGTCATCAACGAGGTCGCGCGCCGCGACATCAAGGTGCTGGTGGTCGGCAATCCCGCCAACACCAACGCGCTGATCGCGAGCAAGAACGCGAAGGACATCGATCCGAAGAACTTCACGGCGATGACGCGCCTCGATCACAACCGCGCGCTCGCGCAGCTCGCGCAGAAGACCGGCACGCACGTCAACGACATCCAGCGGATGATCATCTGGGGCAACCACTCCTCGACGCAGTACCCGGACCTGCACCACGCGACGGTGCAGGGCAAGGCCGCGCTGTCGCTGGTCGACCAGGCGTGGTACGCCGACAGCTTCATCCCGACCGTGCAGCAGCGCGGCGCGGCGGTGATCAAGGCGCGCGGCGCCTCGTCGGCGGCCTCGGCGGCCTCGGCCGCGATCGACCACATCCGCACCTGGATGCTCGGCTCCGCGGCCGGCGACTACGTCAGCATGGGCGTGCCGTCCGACGGCAGCTACGGCATCGCCGAGGGCGTGGTGTTCTCCTATCCGGTCACCACGGCCAAGGGCAGCTACACGATCGTGCAGGGGCTGCCGATCAACGACTTCAGCCGCGCGCGCCTCGCCGCCACCGAGCAGGAGCTGCGCGAGGAGCGCGACGGGGTCAAGGACCTCTTTTGACGACCTTTCTGCTGGCGTTCACCGCGCTGTTCTCGATCGTCAACCCGCTCTCCAGCGCGTTCATCTTCTTCAGCGCGACCCAGGACCTCGCGCCGCGCGTGCGCGCGCAGGTGTCGCGCTGGGTCGCGATCTACGCGTTCTCGATCGTCGCGACCTCGCTGTACGTCGGCGCCTACGTGCTGAGCTTCTTCGGCATCTCGCTGCCGGTGCTGAAGGTCGCCGGCGGCATCGTCATCGCGATGTCCGGCTGGCGGATGCTGAGCGGACCGGACACCACCGAGGAGCGGCGCAGCGAGACGGCGAGCGCGCTGCCGGCGTCGGTGACGCCGAGCCGGCTCGCCTTCTATCCGCTGACGATGCCGATGACGACCGGGCCCGGCACGATCTCGGTCGCGATCTCGATCGGCGCCAACCGGCCGACGCGCCTCGCCGCCGAGCTCGACTTCGTCGCCGAGACGGCGCTCGCGGCGCTGCTGCTCGCGCTGCTCGTGTACTTCTTCTACCGCCATAGCGAGCGCCTGGCGCGGGCGATGGGCCCGACCGGGACGACGATCGTGGTACGCCTCACCGCCTTCTTGCTGTTCTGCATCGGCATCCAGGTGCTGTGGAACGGCGCCGCGCAGCTGCTGAGCAGCGCGACCATCGGGGTCACCGGCGCCAGCGGCTAGCGGGCCGGGCCCGGCGCGACGTTCAGCTGCCGTTAGTGCGGCAGGCGTAGGATCCTCGACCATCGACGGCGGCCGGCCTGCGGCGCGCGCTGCGCAGGCGTCGACCGCCGCGATGCTGTCCCTGCCACCGCCGGAGTGCTGCTCATGCGTTCCTTCCTGGTCGCGCTCGTGCTCAGCTTCGCCGCCATCGGCAGCGCCTCCGCCGAGATCAGCGTCGGCGTCAGCATCGGCATCAACGTGCCGCTCTACCCGCAGCTCGTGGCGGTGCCCGGCTACCCGGTCTATTACGCACCGGGCGTCGACGGCAACTTCTTCTTCTACGACGGCCTGTACTGGGTCTACGACGACGACCGCTGGTACGCGGCCTCCTGGTACAACGGCCCGTGGCGCTTCATGGAGCCCGCGTTCGTGCCGCTGTTCCTGCTGCGCGTGCCGGTGCTCTACTACCGCCGACCGCCGCCCTACTTCGGCGGCTGGCGTCGCGAGGCGCCGCCGCGCTGGGGCGAGCACTGGGGCCGCGACTGGGAGGACCGCCACCACGGCTGGGATCACTGGGACCGCGCCGCGGTGCCACGGCGCGCGCCGCTGCCGGGCTACCAGCGCAACTACGGCGGCGAGCGCTATCCGCACGGCGACGAGCAGCGCCTGCTGCATGAGCGCTCCTATCGCTACGCGCCGCATGACCGCGCGGTGCGCGAGCAGTTCCGCGCTGAGGGTGGGCGCGCGGCGCCTGAGCGCGCGGCACGCGAGGACCGCAACCCCGCTCGCGCGCCGGCTGCCGCGCCGCGCAATGACCGACCGCCGCAAGCGCGTCGTCCGCCGGAACCGCGCAGCGCGCCGCAGGAGCGGCGCGAACCGGACCGTGGCCGTCCTGCTGAGGCATCACCACGGCAGCGCGCGCCGGAGTCGGCGCCGGGCGCACCGCGCGGCGACCGTGAGCGCGCGCGCGCTGAAAGTGCGCGGGCTGAGCCGGCGCGGGGCCGCGAACCGGAGGCACATGGCGCGCGTGAGCGCGCCCGCGCTGAGCCTGCGCGGGCCGAGCCGGCGCGGGGCCGCGAGCCTGAGGCACGCGGGGAACGCGCGCGGGAGCGGGGGCCGGAGGACCGTCCTCACTGAGCGCTTCGCGCGGCTCGTGATGGCCGCGCGCTCCGCCTCGACGAAACCGAGCTGGATGCGACAGGTTGGAAACGACCGGTCGTACTAATACTTAAGTTACCGACTCTGCAGCCGATTTCTTTAGGTATTATTTGCCCCCAGCCTTTTTCGGCCCGGAGTTGCCCATGCTGAGCCTCCTCTGGCTGATTGCCTTCACAGGCGTCGCGCTGTCCCTCGCCTATCGCCGCACGAGCCTTGCCCAGGCGACGCTCGTGCTCGGCGCGCTGGTCGTCGCGTACACGCTGTGGGGCACGGCCGGCTGGCCGTGGAAGACGCTGGTCTGGCTGCTGTACGCGCCGCTCGCGCTGCTCAACATCACGCCGCTGCGCCTCGCCTTCATCACGCGGCCGTTCCTGATCGCCTACCGCCGCATGCTGCCGTCGATGTCCTCCACCGAGCGCGAGGCGCTCGAGGCCGGCACGGTGTGGTGGGATGGCGAGCTGTTCACCGGCGGTCCCAACTGGGACAAGCTGATGTCGGCCAAGCGCCCGGAGCTGACCGCGGAGGAGCAGGCCTTCCTCGACGGCCCGTGCGAGGAACTGTGCCACATGGTCGACGACTGGCAGGTCACGCACGAGCTCGGCGACCTGCCGCCGGCGGTGTGGGATGCGCTGAAGAGCAAGGGCTTCTTCGCGATGATCATCCCGAAGAGGTACGGCGGCCTCGAGTTCTCGGCCTACGCGCACTCGTGCGTGCTGGTGAAGCTGTCGTCGAAGAGCGCGACGCTGTCCTCGACGGTCGCGGTGCCGAACTCGCTCGGCCCCGCCGAGCTGCTGCTCCACTACGGTACCGACGAGCAGAAGGCCTACTACCTGCCGCGCCTTGCGCGCGGCGAGGACCTGCCGTGCTTCGCGCTGACCGCGCCGCGCGCCGGCTCCGACGCCGCCTCGATCCCGGACACCGGCATCGTCTGCAAGGGGCAGTGGCAGGGCCGCGAGGTGATCGGCGTCCGCCTCAACTTCTCCAAGCGCTACATCACGCTCGCGCCGGTCGCGACCGTGGTCGGCCTCGCGTTTCGCATGTTCGACCCGGACAAGCTGCTCGGCGACAAGGCCGACATCGGCATCAGCTGCGCGCTGATCCCGCGCGCGACGCCGGGGATGACGATCGGCCGGCGCCATTTCCCGCTCAACATCCCGTTCCAGAACGGGCCGATCCAGGGCAAGGACGTGTTCGTGCCGGTCGACTTCCTGATCGGTGGCGCGAAGATGGCTGGCCAGGGCTGGCGCATGCTGGTCGAGCAGCTGTCGGTCGGCCGCTGCATCTCGCTGCCGTCGAACACCACCGGCGGCGCCAAGGCCGGCGTGTTCGCGACCGGCGCCTACGCGCGCATCCGCCACCAGTTCAACATGTCGGTCGGCCGCTTCGAGGGCGTGTCCGAGGCGATCGCGCGCATGAGCGGGCTGACCTATATCATGGACGCGGCGCGCTCGGTGACCGCCGGCGCGATCGACGGCGGCGAGAAGCCGTCGGTGCCTTCGGCGATGCTGAAGTACCACTGCACCGAGTTCGGCCGCATGGTGGCCAACGACGCGATGGACGTGCACGGCGGCAAGGGCGTGTGCCTCGGGCCGCGCAACTACCTCGCCCGCGGCTACCAGGCGGTGCCGATCGCGATCACCGTCGAGGGCGCGAACATCCTGACGCGCAACCTGATCATCTTCGGCCAGGGTGCGGTGCGCTGCCACCCGTACGTGCTGCGCGAGATGAACGCCGCCAAGGACCCGAACCGCGAGCGCGGCCTGGCCGAGTTCGACCGCGCGTTCTTCGGCCACATCGGCTTCACGCTGTCGAACGCGGCGCGCTCGCTGGTGATGGCGCTGACGCTGGCGCGCTTCACGCACGTGCCGGAGGCCGGCGCCTCGACGCGCTTCTTCCAGCACATCAACCGCTTCAGCGCGAGCTTCGCGTTCGCCGCGGACGTCTCGATGCTGTCGCTCGGCGGCTACCTGAAGAAGGCCGAGAGCCTGTCGGCGCGGCTCGGCGACGTGCTGTCGTCGATGTACCTCGCCTCGATGGTGCTCAAGCACCACGACAACCAGGGCCGCCCGGAGGCCGACCAGCCGATGGTCGAGTGGGCCTGCCGGCACCTCTTGTACCGGGCGCAGGAGCAGCTGCACGGCTTCCTGCGCAACTTCCCGGTGCGCTGGCTGGCTGGCTTCATGCGGGTGCTGATCTTCCCGCGCGGGCTCACCTACTCGGCGCCGAGCGACCGGCTCGGCCGGCAGATCGTCGACGTCGTGATGACGCCGTCCGAGGCGCGCGACCGCCTGACCCACGGCGTCTACCGCGCGGTCGAGCCCGGCAACCCGCTTGGCCTGCTGCAGGAGGCGCTGCTGCTGTCGCTGGCCGCCGAGCCGATCGAGAAGCGGATCCGCGTCGAGGGCGTCAAGACCGGGCGCGTCACCGCGCTCGACCTGCCGGGCCAGATCCAGCAGGCGCTCGCCGCCGGCATCGTCAGCGAGACCGAGGCGGCGCAGCTCAAGGACTACGACCGCAAGGTCATGGAACTGGTGCACGTCGACGACTTCGAGCCGCACGACCTCGGCCGCCAGTCGGTGCCGGCGCCCGGCCTCAGCCAGCAGGTGGCCTGAGGCGCGCCCCGCGGCGCCCTGCCGGGCGCCGCCTCCCCCGCTCGATTCCCCCTGCCGGCGGCCCGCACCGCCGGGTCGCGGGCCGCGCGGCGCCGCG
>JANYAE010000064.1 GCA_025355105.1 Pseudomonadota bacterium
CGCGCCGGCCGCGCTCAGATCCCCTCGATCGCGGTCAGGGTCGAGCGCGCCGCGCGCTGGCGCAGCGCGAGCAAGGGGCGATATTCCGGCGAGTCGTAGAAGGCCCGCAATCGCGCCATGTCCGGAAACTCGACGATCACCAGCCGCTTCTCGGGCCGCTCGCCCTCAAGCGCGACGGTCGCGCCGCCGCGCACCAGATAGCGGCCGCCGTAGGCGGCGATGATCGCGGGCACCTGGCGGCGATAGTCCTCGTAGCCGACCGGGTCGGTGACCTCGACACTGGCGAAAAGGTAGGCAGCCATCCGCATCGCTCCGCGCTGCGACATGATCGGTCGTGGCGGCGATTATGCCTGCCGCGCCTTGCGCCGCGCGAGCCGGCGCCTGCGCTATGCTCGCGCGAGCTGTGACGCGCGACGTCGCGACGCCTGATGAGGCCGATCATGACCCGCAAGCGAATTGCCCTCGGCGCCGTCGCGCTGCTCGCCGTCGGCGTCGCGGTGCTGCTCGCCGGCGTCTACCTCGGGACGCCGAGCCGCGGCGTGCTTACCCAGACGCCGGGCACCGCGACCGGGCCGCTGAGCTTTCCGGTCGGATTCTTCTGGGGCGCCGCGCTCGCCGGGCACCAGGCGGAAACCCAGCAGGCGAGCGACTGGACCGCGTTCGAGGACGAGGTCGTGCGCGAGCGGCGCTTCGACGCCGGCGCCGACTACGGCACGACGGTCCCCGGCCACATCCGCGACTTCGGCCGCTGGTCGCCGGCCGTGCAGCACGCAAAGTCCGCGTTCGACACGCACTACCCCGCGGACCTCGCCGCGGCGGCCGACATGGGACTGAACGCGGTCCGCATCTCGATCGAATGGGCGCGGCTGTTCCCGCGCCCCGGCATGACGGCGCCGGCGCCGGAGGGCATCGCCTACTACCGCGACGTGCTCGCGCAGATGCAGACGCGGCACCTCACGCCGTTCGTCACGCTGTTCCACTACGTCGCGCCGCGCTGGTTCTTCGAGGCCGACGCCAGCGGCCGGCGCGGCTGGGAACGCGGCGATGCGCTCGAGCGATGGCGGCAGTTCGTCGAGGCCGTCGCCGACGCGTTCATCCCCGGCGTCGAGCACTGGTGCACGCTCAACGAGCCCATGGTGTACCTCTACAACGGCTACATCGATGGCGTCTACCCGCCGCTCGAGCACCGCGCCGATGCCGCGGCGGCCGCGAACGTGTACGCCGCGCTGCTCGAGGCCCACGCGCTGGCCTACCGGACCCTGCACCGTGTCGCGAGCGCGCGCCACGTGCCGGCGAGCGTCGGCATCACCCAGGCTGCGCAGGCCTTCGCGCCGCTGCGCAACTGGCACCCTGCCGACCGCGTGATCACGCGGCTCGTCACCCAGGCCTGGAATTGGGACTTCCTCGACGCGATCCAGTCCGGCCGGATGCGGATCGCGGCGAGCGACGTTGACCGCCCGATCGCGGACCTCGCCGGCACGCAGGACTACGTCGGCGTCAACTACTACACCCGCGTCTACATCCGCGGCGACCTCGCGCACCCGACGGCGCCGACGGTGCTGTACCGCGATCCGGCGCAGCCGCCGGAGACGGTCAACGACATGGGCTGGACCTTCTACCCGCGCGGCCTCTACGCGGTGCTGAGCGAGGCCGCGCGCCGCTACGCGAAGCCGCTCTACATCCTCGAGAACGGCACCGCCGACCACGCCGACGACGACCTCGGCCGGCAGCGCTACCTGACCGCCCACATCCGCGAGGTCTGGTACGCGATGCACGAGGGCGGCGCCGACGTGCGCGCCTACATCCACTGGTCGCTGCTCGACAACTTCGAGTGGGTGGACGGCTTCGGACCACGGCTCGGACTCATCGCCGTCGACTACGAGCACGACTTCGCCCGCAAGCCGCGCGCCTCGGCGGCGCTTTTCGGTGAGATCGCGCGCAGCGACGCGCTGCCGGCGCGTTACGCGAGCCCGTGAGCGGCGGGCGCTACGGCAGACGGCCGAGCAGCGCCGCGACGCGCGCGAGGTCCGCCTCGGTGTCGACGCCCGGCCCGGGCCGCGTGCGGGCGATGCCGACGGCGATCGCGAGGCCGTTCTCGAGGGCCCGCAGCTGCTCGAGCCGCTCGGCGCCCTCGAGCGCCGATGGCGGCAGCGCTGCGAGCGTCTGCAGCGCCGCGGCGCGATAGGCGTAAAGACCCACGTGGCGCAGCGCGCCGGCAAAGCGCTCGGCGTCGACGGCGCCAGCCGCGGCGGCGTCGCGCTGCCACGGGATCGGCGCGCGGCTGAAGTAGAGCGCCCGCCCGGCGGCGTCGCGCACCACCTTGACGATGTTCGGGTCAAGGTACTCGGCGAGCTCTGCCACCGGCGTCGCCAGCGTCGCGATCGCGGCGGCGCGATCCGCCGCGAGCAGCGCCGCGACCTCGGCAACATGGCCGGGCGCGAGCAGCGGCTCGTCGCCCTGCACGTTGACGATCACGTCGTCGTCGCCGAAGCGCCGCCGGCGCGCCACCTCCGCGAGACGGTCGGTGCCGGAGGTGTGGCCGGGGTCGGTCATCAGCACGTCCGCGCCGAAGCCAGCGCAGGCGAGCGCAATGCGCTCGTCGTCGGTCGCGACGATCACCTCGAAGGCACCGGACGCCTGGGCCCGCTCGTGCACGTGCTGGATCATGGGCCGCCCGGCGATCAGCCGCAGCGGCTTGCCCGGCAAGCGCGTCGAAGCGTAGCGCGCCGGGATGACGACGCGAAACATCAGCCGGCGAGCGCCGGATCGTCGCTCGCGAGGCGCCGCGCCTCCTCCTCGAGCAGCACCGGGATGCCATCGCGCACCGGGTAGCCGAGCCGGTCGGCGCGGCAGACGAGCTCCGGGCCGGCGCGGTAGTAGCCGAGCGGTCCCTTGCAGACCGGGCAGGCCAGGATGTCGAGCAGCTTGGAATCCATAGTTCGTCCTCAGGAACGCGGCGCGAGCGCGAGCACCCGCGCCAGTAAGTCGTCGGCATCCTGCTCGGCGAAGCAGGCGGCCACCTCGAGATAGGCCAGCCCCGCCGCCGGCAGCGAGGCGCATTTTACGGCATCCTTCTCGGTCATCAGCACCGGCAGACCGTCGCCGAAGCGAATCTCGGCCGCGCCGATCGGCGCGTGGTCCGGCAGCGGATGCTCGATCACCTGCAGCCCCGCGGCCCGCAGCGTCGCGAAGAAGCGCGCCGGGTCGCCGATGCCGGCCACTGCGTGCACCTGGCGGCCGCGCCAGCTGGCGAGCGAGCTGCGCGCGCCGCCGTCGAGCGCGACCACGGCCAGCGGCTCGATCGTCATGGCGAGCTCGCCGCGGTGCGCCGGGCCGCCATTCGCCACTACCACGTCGACGCGCGCCGCGCGGCGCTCGGGCTCGCGCAAGGGTCCAGCCGGTAGCAGCCGGCCGTTGCCGTAGCGGCGCCTGCCGTCGACCACCAGGATCTCCAGGTCCCGCGCCAGGCGATAGTGCTGCAGGCCGTCGTCGGCCAGGATCAGGTCCACGACCGGCGCCAGCTGCTGCGCCGCGGCGAGCCGGTCGCGCGCGACCACGACCCGCGCCGCGGTGCGGCGCGCGAGCAGTACCGGCTCGTCGCCGACCAGCGCCGGGTCGCTCGCCGCGGTGACCTCGAGCGGCCCGCGCGCACTGCCGCCGTGGCCGCGGCTCGCGATCCCGACCTTGAGGCCGCGGGCCGCGAGCGCGGTCGCCAGCCAGGCGGTCAGCGGCGTCTTGCCGCTGCCGCCGACCGTCAGGTTGCCGATCACCACCACCGGCCGCCCCGGGTGCCCGCTCGCCAGCCAGCCGCGGGCGAAGGCGGCGCGCCGCGCCGCCGCCGCCAGCCCGAACAGCCACGCGAGCGGCAGCAGCCACTTGCCGCCTGCGGCCTGGCCGTACCACACGCGCTCGAGCCAGAGGCGCATGCGTCAGGCGCTGAACTGCATCCGGTGCAGGGAGGCGTAGCTGCCGCCGCGGGCGACCAGCTCGGCGTGCGTGCCGCACTCGGCGAGGCGGCCCTCCTCCAGCACCGCGATGCGATCGGCGTGCTCGACGGTCGACAGCCGGTGCGCGATCACCAGCGTGGTGCGGTTCTGCATCAGCTGCTCGAGGGCCTCCTGGATGATGCGCTCCGACTCGGTATCGAGGGCGCTGGTCGCCTCGTCGAGGATCAGGATCGGCGCGTCCTTGAGCAGCGCACGGGCGATCGCGATGCGCTGCCGCTGGCCGCCGGAGAGCATGACGCCGCGCTCGCCGACCTGCGTATCGAGGCCTGCCGGCAGCTGCGCGGCGAACTCGAGCACGTGCGCGGCGCGCGCGGCGCGCTCGATCGCGGCGTTGTCGGCGTGCTGCATGCTGAAGGCGATGTTGTCGCGGATGCTGCCGTCCATCAGCACGACGTCCTGGCTGACCAGGCTGACGTTGTCCCGCAACGCCCGCAGCGGATAGTCGCGCACGTCGTGGCCGTCAACGCGCACGCTACCGGCGCCGACGTCGTAGAAGCGCGCCACCAGGCCGACGAGGGTCGACTTGCCGCCGCCGGAACGGCCGACCAGCGCCACCATCTCGCCCGGCGCGACCTTGAGCGTGACCTCGCGCAACGCCGCGGGCTTGCCCGGGTAGGCGAAGCTCACGCCCTCGAACGCAACCTCGCCGCGCGCCCGGCCGAGCGGCCGCGTGCCGCCCTGCGGCTCGAGCGGCTCGTCGAGCAGCTCAAAAAGGCTCTGCCCGGCGGCGATGCCCTGCTGCAGCGGGCCGAACACGCCGACCAGGCGCTTGAGCGCGGTCGCGATCCCGATCAGCGCGCCGAGGAACGAGGAAAAGCTGCCGACCGACATGCCGTGCGCCAGCACGTCCTTGATCGACAGGTACAGCACTGCGGCGAGCGCCAGCGCCGCGATCATCTGCACCGTCGGGTTGCTGGCGGCGCGCGCGCGCAGCAGCTTCATGTTCTGGTATCGGTTCGCCTCGATGACCTGCTCGAAGGCGCGCGACTCCTGCTGCTGGGCGTTGAACACCTTGATCAGGCGCTGGCCGTCGAGCGCCTCCTTGGCCACCCGCGTGACGTCACCCATCGAGTTCTGGATGCGCGCCGCGTAGCGGCGGATGGCCTTGTTGACGAGCTGCACGAGGAGCCCGATCACCGGCGCCGCGAGCAGCGCGACCAGGGTCAGTCGCAGGCTCATGTAGCAAGCCCACGACAGCAGCGCGACGATCGTCAGCGAGTCGCGAATCAGCACCGTCACCGAGTTGGTGGTGGCCTCGGCGACCAGCTCGGTGTTGTAGGTCAGCCGCGACAGCAGCTGCGCCGAGGCATTCTTGTCGTAGAACGCGCTCGGCAGGTCGAGGTAGTGGCGAAACAGGTCCGCCCGCAGCCGCTTGACCACCTGCCGCCCGACCCAGCCAGGTGCGTACTGCGAGACGAAGTCGCCGACGCCGCGGGCGGCGAAGATCACGACGATCGCCACCGGCACCAGCGTCAGCGTCGCCGGGTCGTGGTTGACGAAGGTGCCGTCGAGGAAGGTCCGCGCCAGCCACAGCCAGGCGGCCTCGACCGCCGCCGACAGCGCCATGCCGACGACGCCGAGCAGGAACATGCGCCAGTGCGGGCGCGCATAGCTGAAGAGCCGCAGGTAGACCGCGAGCGGCTGCGGCCCGGCCGGCGGCGGGGTCACGCTCACCTAGCCGCCCGGCTGCTGGTTGACGGTGGCGATGTTGACCTGCGCGAAGCCGACCCGTCCGGCGATGTCCATCGCGGTCACGACTGCCTGATGGGTGGCGCGCGCGTCGGCGCGGATCGTGATCGGCTGGCCGCGGGCGTTGCCGGCGACCTTCTCGAGCGCCGCCCGCAGCGTCTCGGGGCTGCGGTTGACGAGCGCGCGGTCGTTGACGCGGTAGGCGCCGTCGGCGGTGATCAGGATCACGACGGCGTCCACCGGGCGCTGCTCCGGCTGCGCGCTCGACTCCGGCAGAAGCACCTTCAGCCGGCCGTCCTGCTGGAAGGTGGTCGACACCATGAAGAACATCACCAGCAGCAGCACCACGTCGATCAGCGAGGTGACGTTGATCTCCGGCTCGACGTTGCGCCGCGGGCCGAATTTCATGCGGCGCTGGCCGACTCGGCGCGGCCGATCGCGGCCTGCTCGATCAGCGGATCGCTGTCGCGGCGCTCGTCGAGCGAGCGCACCAGCTTGAGCGCCTCCTTCTCCATCGCGATCACGAGGCCGTCGACCTTGCCGCGCAGGTAGCGGTAGCCCATCAGCGACGGGATGGCGACGATCAGGCCGGCGGCGGTCGCGATCAGCGCCTGGCCGATGCCGCCGGAGAGCATTTTCGGATCGCCCACGCCCTGCTGCGTGATCGCATTGAAGGCCGTGATGATGCCGATCACGGTGCCGAGCAGGCCGAGCAGCGGCGAGACCGCGGCGATCGTGCCGAGCATGTTGAGGAAGCGCTCGAGCTCGTGCACCACGTGGCGCCCGGTGTCCTCGATCGCCTCCTTGATGTGCTCGCGGCCGCGATGGCGGCTGGCGAGCCCGGCCGCCAGGATCTGGCCGAGCGCCGAGTTCTGGCCGAGCGCCGCGACGTGCTTGTCGGTCAGCTGGCCGCTTTCGACGAGCTTCCAGACCTTCTCGGTCAGTTCCTTCGGAATGACCCGTTCATCCTGCAGGCTCCACAGCCGCTCGAGCAGGATCGCCGCGGCGATGATCGACAGCGTGATGATCGGCCACATGACCGGCCCGCCGGCCTTGATGATTTCCCACATCGCGCGCTCAGTTCCTCGTGCGGCCTAAGTCGCTGATGATACTTCAGTTTGCCGGAGCGCGGGCGGTCCCTTCGGCCGGCCGGTCGCGCAGCTGCCCGTCGGTCAGCACCGCGATCCGGTCGAGGCGCGCGGCGAGCCGCTCGTCGTGCGTGACGATCACGAGGCTCGAGCCGAATTCGCGGTTGAGCTCGAGCATGAGCTCGAAGACCTGCTGCGCGTTGCGGCCGTCGAGATTGCCGGTCGGCTCGTCGGCGAGCACCAAGGGCGGGCGCGTCACCAGCGCCCGGGCGACCGCGGCGCGCTGTCGCTCGCCGCCGGAGAGCTGCGCCGGCCGGTGCTGCAGCCGGTCGCTGAGGCCGACACGCTCGAGCACCGCGCGCGCCGCGGCGAAGGCCGCCGCCGCCGGCTCGCGCCGCACCAGCAGCGGCATGGCGACGTTCTCGCGCGCCGTGAACTCCGGCAGCAGGTGGTGGAACTGGTAGACGAAGCCGACCGCGCGGTTGCGCAGGTAGCCGCGCTCGGCGTCACCGAGGCGGGTCATCGGCTCGCCGTCGATCGCCACCTCGCCGGCGGTCGGCAAGTCGAGGCCGCCGAGCAGCTGCAGCAGGGTCGTCTTGCCGGAGCCCGAGGCGCCGACGATCGCGATCCGCTCGCCGCGCGCGACCGTGAAGTCGACGCCGCCGAGCACTCGCAGCAGCGTCGGCCCCTGGCGGAACTCCTTGACGAGGCCGCGCGCGGCGAGCACCGGGCCGCCGCCGCTACTCATGGCGCAGCGCCTCCGCCGGCTGCGTCCGCGCGGCCTTGAGGGCCGGGTAGAGGGTCGACAGCACCGTCAGCCCGAGCGCGGTCGCCGAGATGCGCGCCGCGTCGAGCGCCGACACCCGCGCCGGCAGCTCGTCGATGAAGTACACCCGCGCGTCGATCAGCCGGGTGCCGAGCAGCGCCTCGAGGCCGTGCACCAGCGTCGTCAGCTTGGCGGCGACCAGCAGCCCGAGACCGAGGCCGGCGAGCGTGCCGATGACGCCGATCGCGGTGCCCTGCATGACGAACACCGCCAGCAGGCTGCGGGGCGCGAGGCCGAGCGTGCGCAGGATCGCGATATCGGACTGTTTCTCGCGCACCAGCATCACCAGCGTCGCCACGATGTTGAAGGCCGCCACGCCGATGACCAGCAGCAGCAGCACGAACATGATCGACTTGGTCGTGGCGATCGAGCGGAAGAAGTTAGCATGTTGCCGGGTCCAGTCGCTGATGGTGAAGCCGCCGCCGAGGTCGACCGCGACCGCGCGCACGATGCGTCCGGCCGCGAACGGCTCGTCGAGCTTGAGCCGCAGGCCGGTGACGCTCGTGCCGAGCCGGAAGATCCGCGCCGCGTCGCCGAGCTCGACGAGCGCGACGTTGCGGTCGAACTCGTAGAAGCCGGAGTCGATGATGCCCGCGACCTTGAGCCGGCGCACGCGAGGCACGACGCCGACCGGCGTCGTCGTGCCCATCGGCACCGCCAGCACGACCGTGTCGCCGGTCGCGACCCGCAGCTCCGCGGCGAGCGCCCGGCCGAGCAGCACCTGGTAGCCGCCCGGGAGCAGGTCCGCGAGCCGGCCGGCGACGACGTGCGCCGCCACGCCCGAGACCTTCGCCTCGGCCTCGGCCGTCACGCCGCGCACCAGCACGCCGCTGACCCGATCGCCGTGCGCGAGCAGCGCCCGCTGCTCGACGTACGGCGCGACCGCGAGCACGTGCGGCTCGGCGGCGACGCGCGTCGCGAGCCCGGACCAGTCCTCGAGCGGCGCGTCGAGCCCGGACAGCGTCGCGTGCGAGGCCATCGACAGGATCCGCGACTTGAGCTCGCTCTCGAAGCCGTTCATGACCGCGAGCACGATCAGCAGCACGGCCACGCCGAGCGCGACGCCGACCGCGCCGACCAGCGAGATGAACGACAGGAAGCGATTGTCAGTCTGCGCGCGCAGGTAGCGCGCGGCCAGCCGCCACTCGAGGAACGGCCCGGTGCTCATTCGTAGCGCAGCGCCTCGGCAGGCTCGGTACCGGCCGCGCGCCGCGCCGGGTAGAGCGTCGCGGCCAGCGTCAGCACCAGCGCGAGCAGCGCGACCGCGCTGACATCGCCGGCCTCGACCAGCGACGGTATGCGCGTCACGTAGTAGACGTCGGCGTCGAGAATCTGGAAGCGAAAGGTGCGCTCGAGGAAATGGACGATGCCCTCGACGTGGTAAGCGATCAGCAGTCCGAGGCCGACGCCGGCGAGCGCCCCGGACCAGCCGATCAGCACGCCCTCGCTGAGAAAGATGCCGACGATGCCGCGCGGCGCAAGCCCGAGGGTGCGCAGGATCGCGATGTCGGTGCGCTTGGCGCGCACCACCATGACCAAGTTGGCAACGATGCTGAACGTGGCCACCGCTACGATCAGCAGCAGCAGCAGCGTCATCATCGTCTTCTCGATGCGGATCGCGCGGAAGTACGTGGAGTTCTCGACCGTCCAGTCGCGCGCCGCGAGGCCCGGCCCGAGCGCCGCGGCGAGCGCCGGCGCGGCGGCCGGGGCCGCGAACACGTCCTGAAATCTCAGCCGCACACCGCGGCTGGCGCTGTCGCCGGCCAGCGCCTGCACGTCCCCGAGGTGCGCGAGCGCGAGGCCGCTGTCGTGGTCCTGGATGCCGACCTCGAACAGCCCCGCGACCTTGAACACGCGGATCCGCGGGCTGAGCTCGCCGCCCTCGCCGGTCGTCGGCACCATCACGGTGATCTCGTCGCCGACGCCGACGCCGAGTTCGAAGGCCAGCAGGCGCCCGAGGATGATGCGATGGGCACCCGGGCGCAGCGCGTCGAGGCTGCCGCCCACCAGCGCCTCGCCGAGCAGGCTCACCGACTGCTCGCGCGCCGGATCGACGCCGCGCACCATCGCGCCTTCCATGTGCTCGCCATGCACCAGCAGCGCCTGCTGCTCGACGAACGGCGAGGCGCCGACGACTCCCGGCGAGGCCGCCGCGCGGCGCGCGAGCGCGTCACCGTCGAAGGCCGCCCCCGGCGCCGGGGTCAGGGTCGCGTGCGCCGACAGGCTGAGGAGCCGCTCGCGCAGCTCCGCCTCGAAGCCGTTCATGACCGACAGGATCGTGATCAACGCGGTGACGCCGAGGGCGACGCCGCCGACCGACAGCCAGGTGATCAGCGACACGCCGCCGGCGCGCGAGCGCACGTAGCGCAGCGCGACAAACAGTTCGAGGGGCCGAATCATGCCGGGATTAGACCACGGGTGCCCGGAAGTGCGAACCGCGTCATGTTCTGCGTCGGCGTGCGGCAGGTTGCGCAGCGCGCGGGTGATATATTGTCATCTCGGAGGTGCCGTCATGCGCTTGTCCTCAAAACTGCTGGCTCTCGTGTGCACCGCCACGGTGCTCGCGGCAACGGTGCCGCCGTGCTTCGCCGAGGACGTCGCGCTGCCGGCCGCGGCCCCGGCTGCGACGAGCACCGGCCATCCTGACCGCGGCATGCAGATGGACGCGGTTGAGGCGCGCTTCGGGGCGCCGGCCGCGCGCTATCCGGCCGTCGGCCAGCCGCCGATCACGCGCTGGGACTACCCCGGCTTCGTGGTGTTCTTCGAGAACAGCCGCGTCTTGCACGCGGTCGTGACTGGCGCCGGCTGATCGGCGGACGCGTCAGCAGGCCGCGCCCGCCGCGGCGCGCACGGCGCGGCGTCAGCGCCGCCCTGACCCGGATCGTGAAGAACCGCGCCGCTGCCCGGCGCATTCAACTCGGCTTCGGGACGGGCTCCCGCTGCTCGAACGCCTGGCCCGCGCCGCCGTGACATCCGGTCTGCTCGTGCCGCTGCCGGGAGAGCTGCTCGGCGTGGACCAGCCGCGCCGCGTAGCGCGTTCGGTCCGCAGCCGCAGCCAGGCGCTCGCCGCGGCACATTTGATCGTAGCGCTGGCGCGCGGCGCTCACGGTGCGACCGGTCTCGGCCGGCGGCCGCCACCCGGACGCGGATTATCCACATGAGATTACTCATGTAAGTCATTGTCTTATAGCGCTACTAAGATTGCACTCTCGCGCTTTCCGGCGACCTTGGTCGCAGCTGACGGCAGCGCTCGGTGGCGCCACGCGACGTCCACGCCGGGCGTTGCGGCAGCGCAGGCAATCGGTATCCTCTCGCCCCCACCTCTCCGGCCTGCACAAGGCCGGGCGCCTGTTATTGCCTGACGAGGCCCAGTGCCGACCGTATTCGACCTGTTGCTGCCGACGCTGACGACACCTGAGGTGCGCTGGGGTGAGCTCTATGGCGGCGCGCTCTCGCTCGCGCTGGCCGAGGCGGCGCGTCGCCACGAGGGCCCGGTGCTGGTGCTCGCGGCCGGTGCCCGCGAGGCCGAGCGCCTCGGCGACGAGCTGCGCTTCTACGCCGCCGCTGAGCTGCCGGTCCTCGGACTGCCGGACTACGAGACGCTGCCCTACGACGTCTTCTCGCCGCACCCGGACATCACCTCGCAGCGACTCGCGACGCTCGCCGCGCTGCCGGGACTGCGCCGCGGCATCCTCGTGCTCGCGGTGGATGCGCTGATGATGCGGCTGCCGCCACCGGCCTTCGTCACCGCGCACACTTTGGTCCTCGCGGCCGGCGAGCGGCTCGAGCTGGACAGCTTCCGCAGCCGGCTGGCGGCCGCAGGCTACGCGACCGTCACCCAGGTCATGGCGCCCGGCGAGTACGCGCAACGCGGCTCGCTGATCGACCTGTGGCCGATGGGCGCCGAGGCGCCCTACCGCATCGACCTGTTCGACGCCGACGTCGAGAGCATCCGGGTCTTCGACCCCGAGTCGCAGCGCTCCGGCGACAAGCTCGAGCGCATCCGGCTGCTGCCGGCGCGCGAGTTCACGCTGACGCCGGAGGCGATCAAGGACTTCCGCCGCCGCTACCGGCAGCGCTTCGAGGGTGACGTGACGCGCTCGCTGGTCTACAAGAGCGTCAGCGAGGGCTTGCCGGTCGGCGGCATCGAGTACTACCTGCCGCTGTGCTTCGAGGCGCTGGCGACGCTGTTCGACTACCTGCCGGCCGGCACCCTGGCGGTCGACGCCTGTGGCAGCGCGGCGGTCGCGGCGCGCAGCTGGGAGGAGATCGGCGAGCGCCACGAGCAGCGCCGCCACGACATCGAACGGCCGCTGCTCAACCCGGCAGAGGTGTTCCTGCCGCCTGAGGAACTCGCCACCCGGCTCGAGGCGCTGCCGCGAATCGTCGCCGGCAGCGTCAAGGTCGAGCCCTTCGCGGCGGCCGACGCCGGCGTCCCGTTCCGCAATTTCGGCACCGAAGCGCCGCCGGCGCTCAGGATCGACCCGCGCGCCGAGCCCCCGGCCGCGGTGCTGCTCGCGTTCCTCGACCGCTTCGCCGGGCGCGTGCTGCTGGCGGCCGAGTCCGCCGGCCGGCGTGAGGTGCTGCTCGAACTGCTGCATCGCCTGGAGCGCTTCCCGAAGGCGGTCGCCGGCTGGGCGGAGTTCCGCGCCGCCGAGGAGCCCCTTGCGATCACGGTCACCGCCGCGGCCAGCGGGCTGTATGCCCCCGGCGGCGGACTCGCGCTGGTCACCGAGGAGCAGCTGTTCGGCGAGCGCGCCCGCCAGGAGCGCCGCCGGCGCCGCGCCGAGCGTGACCCCGAGCAGATTCTGCGCGACCTCAAGGACCTGACGATCGGCGCGCCGGTGGTGCACGAGGACCATGGCGTCGGCCGCTACCAGGGCCTCAAGACGCTCGAGATCGACGGCGCGCCGCACGAGTTCCTGGTCATCCTCTACCTGGGCGGCGACAAGCTGTACGTGCCGGTAACCGCGCTGGCGCGCGTCACGCGCTACACCGGCGCGCCGGCCGAGAGCGCGCCGCTGCACAAGCTCGGCGGCAGCGAGTGGGGCAAGGCGCGCAAGAAGGCCGCCGAGCGCATCCGCGACGTCGCCGCGGAACTACTGGACCTGTACGCGCGCCGCGCGGCGCGGGTCGGCAGCGCCATGGCGCCGGATGCGCGCGACTACGCGGCCTTCGAGGCGGCGTTTCCGTTCGAGGAGACCCACGACCAGCTGGAAGCGATCCGCGCGGTACTCGCCGATCTCGCGACCGCCAAGCCCATGGACCGCGTGATCTGCGGCGACGTCGGCTTCGGCAAGACCGAGGTCGCGATGCGAGCGGCCTTCGCCGCGGTCCAGGCCGGACGCCAGGTCGCGGTGCTGGTGCCGACCACGCTGCTCGCGCAGCAGCACTTCCAGAGCTTCAGCGACCGCTTCGCCGACTGGCCGGTGCGCATCGAGAGCCTGTCGCGCTTCCGCTCCACCAAGGAGGCGAAGGCGGTGCTGGCGGGCCTCGGCAGCGGCCGCATCGACATCGTGATCGCGACCCACCGGCTGCTGCAGGCCGGCGTCCGCTTCGAGCGGCTCGGGCTGGTGATCGTCGACGAGGAGCACCGTTTCGGCGTGCGCGACAAGGAGCGGCTCAAGGCGCTGCGGGCCGACGTCGACGTGCTGACGCTGACCGCGACGCCGATTCCGCGCACCCTCAACATGTCGCTCGGCGGCCTCAGGGACCTGTCGCTGATCACGACGCCGCCGGCCGAGCGGCTGGCGGTGCAGACCTTCGTGCTCGAGTGGAACGCCGCCACGGTGCGCGAGGCGATCCTGCGCGAGATCCGCCGCGGCGGGCAGGTGTATTTCGTGCACAACGCGGTCGAGACCATCGAGCGCCGCGCGGCGGAGCTGCGCGCGCTGGTGCCGGAGGCCGACGTGCGGGTCGGCCACGGCCAGATGCGCGAGCGCGACCTCGAGCGCCTGATGCTCGACTTCTACCACCGGCGCTTCAACCTGCTGGTGTGCACGACGATCATCGAGAGCGGCATCGACGTGCCGACCGCCAACACGATGGTCATCGAGCGCGCCGATCGCTTCGGCCTCGCCCAGCTGCACCAGCTGCGCGGCCGGGTCGGCCGCTCGCACCACCGCGCCTTCGCCTACCTGATCGCGCCGCCCAAGGCCGCGCTGACCGGCGATGCGGCCAAGCGCCTCGAGGCGATCGAGTCGCTCGAGGACCTCGGCGCGGGATTCGCGCTCGCCACCCACGATCTCGAGATCCGCGGCGCCGGCGAGCTGCTCGGCGACGAGCAGAGCGGCCAGATCACTGAGATCGGCTTCGCGCTCTACCTCGAGCTGCTCGAGCGCGCCGTCAAGGCGCTCAAGGCCGGCAAGGAACCGGACCTCGAATCCGGCCTGCACTCGGGACCGGAGCTGGACCTGCACGTGCCGGCGCTGATTCCGTCGGACTACATGCCGGACGTGCATCTGCGCCTCGTGCTCTACAAGCGCATCGCTGCGGCCGCCGACGCCGAGGCGCTCGACGAGCTGGCGGCGGAAATGATCGACCGCTTCGGGCCGCTGCCGACGCCGATCGACAACCTGTACCGCGTCACGCGCCTCAAGCTCGCGGCCGCCGCGCTCGGCCTCAAGCGCCTCGACGTCGGCCCGCAGGGCGGCCTCGTCGATTTCGGCACGGAGCACCACGTCGAGCCGCTGACGGTGATGAAGCTGCTGCAGAAGGAGGCCAAGACCTACCGGCTCGACGGCCCGTCGCGGCTGCGTTTCACGCGCAAGGCGGAGCTGCCGGCGGAGCGCTTCAAGGTCGCGGCCGAGCTGCTCGCGGCGCTCGCCGCCGGCTCATCGGTTAGACTGCCCGCATGACCGCGACCCTGACCCGCCGCGCGTTCCTCGCCGGACTTGCCGCCTGCGCCTCGGTGCCGGGCCTCGCCGCCGAGGCGCCGGCCGGCAGCGCGCGCTACCTTGTAGAGCTGCTGGTGTTCCGCCAGCCCGGCACGCTGCCGCCGCCGATGCCGGCGGCGCCGCTGCAGATCGTGACCACGATCCCCGGCCGGGTGGAACTCCTGCCGGAGAGCGCCTGGCAGCTCGGCAGCGCCGAGCAGGCGCTTGCCCGCAAGGGCGGCTACGCGCCGCTGGCGCACGCCGCGTGGGCCGCGATCGTGCCGGCCAACGGCCGGACCACGGCGCGCTTCGAGGACCTGCTCAAGGACGGCCTGCCGCTCGCCGGCTCGGTGGCACTGCAGCGCAGCCAGTACCTGTTCCTCGGCGTCGAGGTGGATTACCAGGCGGCGCCGGGGATCACCTACGGACTGCGCGAGCGACGCCGCGTCAAGTTCGGCGAGCGGCACTATTTCGATCACCCGGCCTTCGGGGTCATCGCCCAGGTGACGAGCTCGCGCGGCGAGGCAGCGGCCGACTGAGTGGTTCGCCGCGGGCGGCGCGGCGCTCAAGTTCCACGGCGGCGCGCCGCTACAACGACCGAGGAAGAGGACCTTCCGACGCGACCGCGCACGCGGTCAGGACCGCCGCGAGCGTGAGCGCCGCCGAACCCACTGCCTGTCGCCCTCCGCCGGCGACCCTGCCGACGGCCGCGGCCGCCGCAAACGCGCCGGAGCAGGTCGTCGGCGAGGCCGCCATCGCCGCCGGCGTGCTCGGCTGCGAGATGGCGGACATCGCCGGCACCATCGACGACATGAACGGCCTCGCGCGCAAGCAGGCCGCCGCATTCGAGGAGATCGAGGCGCGCGTCGGCGCCATGCTGACCGCCAACCAGGCCATCGGCAGCGACGCCGACGCTACCGTCGCAAGCGCGCGCCTGACGCGCGACCGGGTCGAGGATGCGCTGCACGCCGCAGTCGGCAGCATCGAAGCGGGCCTCAATTCGGTCGGCGGCACGCTCGGCCAGGTCACCGAGGCCACCTACGAGATCTCGCGGATCGCACTGCAGACGCGGGTGGTCGCGCTCAACGCCTCGGTGCAGGCGGCGCGCGCCGGCGTGCACGGCCACACCTTCGCGATCGTCGCCGCGGCGGTGCGCGACCTCGCCGAGCAGATCCAGAAGGCGAGCCAGACCATCGCCAGTACGCTCGGCGAGCTGTCCGGCACGGTCGAGGCGCTGGCCGGCCGCGCGCCCGCTGGCGTCCACCACGGCGCGGCTGGCGAGGCCGGCCTGCGCGCCGTGGTGGA
>JANYAE010000090.1 GCA_025355105.1 Pseudomonadota bacterium
GCCTCATCGAGATGGCCGCGGGCGCCGTGATCCAGGGCCGGCTGGTTGCCCCGGCCTCGCCGCCGCCGGCGGCGGCCGCCGAGCCCGGCGCCGCCTGAGCGCCGCGCGAGCGGCGCTCAGAGCAGTGCCGCGACGTCCTGCTCGAGGCCCTGCG
Organism: Pseudomonadota bacterium; assembly: GCA_025355105.1. Classification (GTDB taxonomy): domain Bacteria; phylum Pseudomonadota; class Gammaproteobacteria; order Steroidobacterales; family Steroidobacteraceae; genus CAIKZZ01. Next base: position 155 of record JANYAE010000090.1, read on the forward strand.
GCTTGTCGGTCGGCGCGTAGCGCCGCACGACCTGTCCGTTGCGGTCGACGAGGAACTTGGTGAAATTCCACTTGATCGCCTCGGTGCCGAGCACGCCCGGCGCTGCGTGCTTGAGCTCGCGGTACAGCGGGTGCGCGTTCGGGCCGTTGACCTCGACCTTGGCGAACAGCGGAAAACTGACCTCGTAGTTCAGCGCGCAGAAGTTCTTGATCGCGGCCTCGTCGCCGGGCTCCTGGTGGCCGAACTGATCGCAGGGGAAGCCGAGCACGACGAGTCCCTGCGGCCCGAGCTTGCGGTACAGCGCCTCAAGGCCCTGGTACTGCGGCGTGAAGCCGCACTTGCTCGCGACGTTGACCACCAGCAGCGCCTTGCCGCGGTAAGCGGCGAGTGCCTGCTGCTGGCCATCGATGGTCGTGGCGGAAATATCGTAGATGCTCGCCATCAGGCAGGCCTCCGGTCGGTGCGGGGACGGCAGCGGGGTTGGCAAGCGAAAGATGGCACGAGCGGCCGATTGCCGCCAGCGGCCGGCGCCGGTTGAGCGGCTACTTGGCGGCGCGGCGTGCCCGGGCAGAGGCCGGCCAGCCCGCAAGGTCGAGCGAACGCGGCCAGGGCCACCACGCCGAGCGCAGGTCGGCGCGCGCACTCGCGGCGGCCGACCGGCTCACGGCGCTGACCGCGGCAGGCGCGGCACAGCTCGGTCCGGCCTGCGGCCGGGACGTCGCTTTCGCGGGCTTGGCATCGCGCATCGGTCGATCTCCTCGTGCCGGCTGCGCCCGGCGCCGCCGCCGAACGCGGCGCCTGCACCGCAGGGCGCAGTTCAGCACCCGCCGGCGGCGTTTTGCTGTGATCTGCGTATCGTTTGCCGCGACTCGCGCCCGGTCTCAGCCGTCCGTGTCGTGCGCGTGGCGCTCGGTGACGTGGATCCAGACACCGCCGGCCATCGCCGCCGCGGCCAGCAGCAGGCGCGGCGTGAGCGGCTCGCCGAGCGCGCCGACCGCGACCGCGGCGCCCGCGAACGGTGCGGTCGCAAACAAGGCGCTGGTGCGCGCGGCACCGAGCGCGCGCATGCCGCGCATGTAGAAGCCGAAGCTTAGGCCGTAGCTGATCGCGCCGATGAGCAGCGCCGCCGCGACGGCGCGCGGCGCCGGCCACGCTGCGCCGGCGGCAAGCGCGATCGCAGTATTGCAGCTGCCGGCGATCAGCCCCTTGGCGAGGCCGATGAAGCTCGCGTCGGCGTGGGCGATGCGCCGCGTCGCGTTGTTGTCGATCGCCCAGGCGAGGCAGGCGCCGAGCACCGCGAGCGTCGGCAGCGACTCCGCCGGCGCCTGCGCCCCGCCGCCGAGGATCGCGGAGCCGGCGGCGATCAGCCCGAGGCCGACGAACAGCCGCCGGCCGTAGTGCTCGCGGAACAGGAAGCGGGCGAGCAGCGCGGTCAGCACGACCTCGGTGTTGAGCAGCAGCGAGGCGACGGTCGCCGGCGTACGTGCCAGGCCCCAGAACAGCAGCCACGGCGCGAGCGCGCCGCCGAGGCTGACCGACAGCGCGAGCCAGGCTGATTCGGCGCGCGTCAGCCGCGGCGGTGGCGCGCCGCGCGCCGCGAACACGAGCGCGAGCACCCCGCCCATGCCGAGGTACAGCAGGCCCGCGAGCAGCGCGGCGTCGAAGCCGGCGAGCAGCTGCTTGGCGGCCGGCGTGCCGAGGCCGAACAGCAGCGCCGCGAGCAGCGTCGCGAGGATCGCCGCGCGCCGGGCGCGGACGGAGGCGTGGTGTGCAGGCGCGCCGCTCGGTAGCATCGGCGGATGATCCCCGAACGGCACCGTGCCGGCCAGCTGGCTGCGCGCCGGCCGCGCGGGGCGCTGAGGTCGCCGGCGCGTGGCGCGCCCGGGAGCTGCGATGAGTCTCGACCGGAGAGGATTCTTGCAGGGCGCGCTCGGCGCGGCCTCGCTCGGCGCGGTCGCCGCCGACGCCGCGGCGCCGGCACCGCGCCGAGGGGCCGCACCGCTGCCGACGCCGGGCGAGCTGTGCTTCGCCGACGCCGCCGAGCTGCTGCGTCTGCTCGCCGCCCGCAAGCTCTCGGCACGCGAATTGATGGCCGCGCAGCTGGCGCGCATCGCGCGCGTCAACCCGCAGGTCAACGCGATCGTCGCCAAGCTCCCGGATGAGGAGTGTCTCGCGCTGGCGAGCGCGGCGGACGCGCGCCGCGCTCGCGGCGAGCCGCTCGGACTGCTCGCCGGGCTGCCGTGGGCGTTCAAGGACCTCGAGGACGCGGTCGGCTTCCCGTGCACCTCCGGCTCGCCGATCTACCGCGACGAGCGGCCGACGACCGACACGCTGCTGGTCGAGCGGCTGCGCCTTGCCGGCGTGATCCCGATCGGCAAGACCAACGTGCCGGAATTCGGCATGGGCTCGCATACCTACAACAAGGTCTACGGCACGACCCGCAACCCCTTCGACCTCGGCAAGAGCGCCGGCGGCTCGAGCGGCGGGGCAGGCGCTTCGCTCGCGAGCGGCATGCTGCCGCTTGCCGACGGCAGCGACCTCGGTGGCTCGCTGCGTAACCCCGGCAATTTCAACAACGTCGTGGGCTTTCGGCCATCGGTCGGGCTCGTGCCGCTGGCGCCGGAGCCGATGCCGTTCATCGGCTTCACGGTCAAAGGGCCGCTCGGCCGCAGCGTCACCGACGTCGCGCTCGCGATGGCGGCGATGTCAGGGCCCGACGAGCGCGATCCCGGCTGCCTGCCGTCGTCGCCGCGGTCGTTTCTCGGCCCACTGGCACGCGAGGTGCGCGGCACGCGCGTCGCGTGGTGCCCGGATCTCGGCGGCTTGCCGCTCGAGCCTGAGGTGCGCCGCGTGCTCGATGCGCAGCGGGCGACGCTCGAGGGCCTCGGCTGCCAGGTGGAGGAGGCGGCGCCGGACCTTGCCGACGCCGACCGGATCTTCCTGACGCTGCGCCGCTGGCAGACGTGGACCTGGCTCGGGCCGCTGCTCAAGGAGCACCGCGCCGACGTCAAGGCGGAGGCCATCGACGAGGCCGAGGCCGGCGGCCGGGTGACCGCCGCGGAGCTCGCGGCGGCCTTCGCGGCGCACGCGGCCTTGCTCGAGCGGATGCGGCGCTTCCACCAGCGCTACGACGTCATCGCCTGCGCCGTGAATCAGCTGGCGCCGTTCGACGCCGCGCTGGACTGGCCGAAGTCCGTGGCTGGCAGCACGATGAGCCACTACATCGAGTGGATGCGCTCGGCCTACCTGATCACCACGACCTGGCAGCCGGCGATCTCGGTGCCGGCAGGGTTCACGCCGGCCGGCCTGCCGGTGGGCCTGCAGCTCGTCGGCCGCCGGCTCCAGGACCGGCAGCTGCTGGAATTTGCCTACGCCTTCGAGCAGGCCACCCAGGTCGGCCGCCGGCGGCCGCCGCTCGGCGCGTGATGCCCGCGTCACGGGGAGACTGAAGAATGAGCATCGACCGTCGCGAATTCCTGGCCGGGGCCGCCGTCGCGGCCTCAGCGGCCGCC
>JANYAE010000095.1 GCA_025355105.1 Pseudomonadota bacterium
ACGCCGAGCGCCAGGATCAGCACCATGCCGCCGACCAGGATGATCAGCAGCGGTTCGAGCATCGCCGTCAGGTTGCGCAGCCGGTAGTCGACCTCGCGCTGGTAGAAGCCGGACACCTCGTCCAGCAACCGCGTCAGCTCGCCGGTCTCCTCGCCCACGGCCAGCATCTGCAGCACGAGCGGCGGGAAGATCCCGGCGGAGGTCGCCGCCCGGCTCAGGCCGTCGCCCCGCTCCACCGCGTCGCGCAGCTGCAGCAGCCGCTCGGACAGATAGGCGTTGCCGGCCGCCCGCGACAGCAGCGTCAGCGCCTGGATCATCGGCAGGCCGGCATCGAGCGTGATCGACAGCGAGCGGGTGACGCGCGACAACACCGCCTGGTGCATCAGTTCGCCGAGCACCGGAATCCGCAGCTTCAGCCGGTCCCAGCGGAAGCGGCCGGACTCGGTCGCGAGATAGCGGCGCAGAGCGAAGATCCCGGCCACGATGCCGACCAGCAGCGCCACGCCATGCGCACGGACGAAGGCCGACGTCCCCATGATGATCCGGGTCGGCATCGGAATGTCGTCGCCCAGCACCTTGAACAGCGGCGCGAAGTTCGGGATCACGAACACCGTGATCACCGTGATCGCGATGCCGATGACGATCAGGACGATCATCGGGTAGCGGACCGCTGCCTTGACGCGATCCTGGACGTCCTGGTCCTGGCTGAGGTACTCGCCGAGCCGGGAGAAGGCATTGTCGAGCGTGCCGGTCGACTCACCGACACGGACCATGCTGAGGAACAGCGGCGGGAAGATGTCCGGATGGCGCGCGAGCGAGCTCGCGAAGTCGCGCCCGGACTCGAGGCTCTGCAGCACGTCGTGCAGCGCGTCGCGCAGGATGACGTTGTGGGTGGACTCGGCCAGGCCCTTGAGGCCCCTGAGCAGCGGCAGCCCGGCCTTGGTGATCGAGTACATCTGCCGCGCGAACAGCACCAGGTCGGCCGTGGTCGGCCGGCCTGCGCCGAGTCGGCGCAACAGGTCGTCGACCGAGGTGCTGTGGACGCCCTCCGGCGTGATGTCGAGCGGCGTGATGCCGAGGTTCAGCAGGCGCGAGGCGGCGCCGTCGACGCTCTCGGCGTCCAGTCGGCCGGTGATCGTCTCGCCGCGGCCCGAACGACCCCGGTACTTGAAGTTCGACACGGGCTAGGCCCGCCGCTCGAGCAGCGACTCAACCTTCGCATCCGGCAGCGCCGCCGGCGCGTCGGCGTCGGTGAGTTCCTCGAGGCCGCTGCCGACCGCCATCGCCTCCGCCACCGAGCTCACGCCGGCGATCGCGAGGTCGATCGCGCCCTGCGCGAGCGGCACGTAGCTGTCGAGCGCTCGTGCGGCGCGCGCGAAGCCCTCGAGGTCGCCGCGACGCACCTCGTCGGCGAGCTTGCGATCGAACTCCAGCAGCTCGTAGACCGCGACGCGGCCGCGGTAGCCGGTCAGATTGCAGTAGGTGCAGCCGGCGCCGGCGACGAAGCGCTGCCGGTCGAGCGGCAGGCCAGGCCGGCAGGTGGCGAGCCACGCCAGCTCGTTGGCCGTCGGCGCCACCGGCGCCGCACAGTCGGTACAGACGCGCCGCACCAGACGCTGCGCGACCACGCCGTTGACGGCGGCCGCGATCATGTAGCCGGGCGCACCCATGTCGAGCAGCCGGTTGACGGTGGCCACGGCATTGATCGTGTGCAGGGTCGAGAACACGAAGTGGCCGGTCATCGCGCCGCGCAGGCCGATCTCGACCGTCTCGCGATCGCGCATCTCGCCGACCAGCAGAATGTCCGGGTCCTGGCGCAGCGCCGTGCGCAGCACGCGCGAGAAGTCCAGGCCGATCTTCGGCACGACCTGCACCTGCGTGACGCGGTCGAGCCGGTACTCGACCGGGTCCTCGACGGTGATGATCTTGACGTCGGCGCGGTTCAGGTAGTTGAGCGCGGCGTAGAGCGTCGTCGTCTTGCCGCTGCCGGTCGGGCCGGTCACCAGCATCATCCCGGAGCTGCGCTCGACGAGCCGCCGGAAGCGGGCCTCGGTCGCCTCGGGCATGCCGAGCTGCTCGAGCGACAGCAGCGCCGTCGACTGGTTGAGGAGCCGCATCACGACCGACTCGCCGAAGGTCGTCGGCATGGTCGCGAGCCGCACGTCGACCCCGCCATCGAGGACGCGCACCGAGAAGCGGCCGTCCTGCGGCAGGCGCTTTTCGGCGATGTCGAGGCCGCACATCAGCTTCAGGCGCGTGACCAACGCCGCCGCGACGCGCTTGCCCTCGATCAGCTGCTCCTGCAGCACGCCGTCCACGCGCAACCGGATGCGCAGCTTGTCCTCGCCCGGCTCGATGTGAATGTCGGAGGCGCGCGCGCGCACCGCGTCGTGGAACATCGTCTGCAGCAGGCGCACGACCGGGGCGTCCGGGGAGCCCTCCTCCGCGGACAGGCTCTCGATATCGACGTCGCCGTCGTTGAGCTCGTCGCGGACCGCCTCGGCGAGCGTCGCGATCTCGTCGGTCTGGCGGTACACCGCGTCCAGAGTCTTGAGGAAGTCGGCCTCGCCGACCAGCGCGATCCGAAGCGTCTGGCGCAGCTTGGACTGCAGCTCGTCGTAGGCGTGCAGGTCGGACGGGTCGGCCATGCCGACGAGCAGGCCGCGCTGGTCCTGCTGCAGCACCAGCGCGCGATAGCGGCGCGCCAACGCTTCCGGCAGCAACTTGATCGCCTCGCGATCGATGCGGATCTGCTTGAGGTCGACGAACGGCACCTGCAGATGCTTGGCGAGGAACTCGTGCAGCGCCGATTCCGACATGTAGCCGAGGTCGCCGAGCACGCGACCCAGCTTGCGGCCGGTACGCTTCTGCTCGACGAGCGCCGTGGCCAACTGCTCTTCGGTAATGGCGCTCTGCTGGACCAGCAGCTCGCCAAGTCGGATTCTGCGACGCACGTTCATGATGGTGCCGCGCCTCAGCGAACGCCCGTGGCGGCCTTCGGTTCGATGGCGTCGACGCGCTTCATCGAGTCGTCGACGATGCCGCTCCACTGCGCGTCGGCCTCGACGACCACCGGCCGCAGCAGGATCACGAGCTCGCTGTGGATCTCGGTGCGCTGCTGGCTCTTGAAGAGATTGCCGAGGATCGGGATGTCGCTGAGCAGCGGCGTGCGGTAGTCCTGGTAGTTGCGCGTCGTGCGCATCAGGCCGCCGATCACGATCAGCTGGCCGCTCTGCGCCCGGACGACGCTGTCGGACTCGCGCACCTGGCTGTAGGCCAGCGGCAGGCTGCTCGCCTGGGTGCCGATGTTGAGCGCCAGCACCTTGGTCGTGACCTCGCTCACCGTCGGGTGGATGTGCAGGATCACCTCGCCGTCGCTGGCGATCTGCGGCGTCACGTCGAGCGCGACGCCGGAGAAGAATGGCGTCAGCTCGACGTTCTGGTTGGTCGCCGACGAGGTGCCGACGACCGTGTTGCTCGACACGCCCGTGACGAAGAACTCGTCGGAGCCGGCCTTGATCACGGCCTTCTGGTTGTTGAGCGCCGAGACGCGCGGACTCGACAGCACGCGGGTCTTGCCGGCGGTCGCGAGCAGCTCGATGTAGGCCTTGAAGTCGGTCGCGTTGACCGCCAGCGCGAAGGCACCGCCGAGCGTGTTGGTCAGCGCGCCGGCGATCGGGGTGCCGGGTGTCAAATTGACCGAGTTCGACGGCTGGTTCAGCAGGTTGTTGCTGCCGAAGCCCTGCTGCGGACCGGTCTGCGTGCCGCCGAAGGTGCGCGAGCCGCTGCGGCCGAGCGCGGCCCAGTTGATGCCGGCCTGCATGCCGTCCGAGAGCTCGACCTCGAGGATCTTGGCCTCGAGGACCACCTGCCGGGTGGAGACGTTCTGGATTCGCTGCAGAAACTCCTGCGCGTCGCGCAGCTCGCGCGGCGTGGCGCGGATGACGACGATACCGGACTGCGCGTTGACGGCGACAGCGCGGCCGCCGTCGGCGGCGACGAAGGCCCGCAGGCTGGTCTCGAGGTCGTGCCAGAAGTCCGATGCCGAGCGCGTCGAGATGCTGGTACCGGTCAGGTCGGCGACGCCCGTGCTGCGCCCGGCCTGGCCACCGCCGAACACCGCGCCCGGCGGCTCGGTCAGCCCGCCGGACTGCGGCATGCTGGAGCTGCCGCCGGCCTGGCTCATGCTCGGCTGCTGGCCGCCGGCCTGGCTGACCTGGCCGGAAGTGACCCGCGTGCGCGAGGTGCCGCGGCGCTCGAGGTCGAGGTAGTTGACCTGGAAGATCCGCGTCTGCAACGCCGGCGGCACGATCACGTAGCCGGTCGCCATCTTGCGGTAGTCGTAGCCGTAGGCCTCGCGGACCGCATCAAGCGCCTCCGGAACCGTGACGTTTTTGAGCTTGAGCGTGACCGTCCCGCCGATGCCGGCCTCGAGCACGATGTTGTAGGGCGTGCCGTCGACGAGTCCCTCGAAGAAGGCCCGCGCCGGCGCGTCGGCGACGTTGACGTCGAAGCGCGGCTCATCGGCGAGCGCCGGCTCCGACAGCGCGAGCAGCAGCAGGGCGCCGCACAACGGAATCAGGTTCTTGGCACGCATGTTTACTGGCCTCCGATCGCCGCGCGCGCCGGACCGGCGGCAGGCTTCTTGACGTAGTCCGCCGGGTGCGGCAGGTGCAGATCGCGCACGCTGCCGGCGCGCCGGTAGCGCACGCCGTCGACGAGCACATCCTCGATCGTGAAGGCGCCGACGCTGTCGCCGGCCCGGACGAGCCGGCCGTTGACGATGGCGCTGCGCCGCTCGCCGGTCGCGAACACCGCGGTCAGCACCGGTGCCTGCTCGATCGCCGCGGCGTGCGGGCCGGCGGCTTGCGGCGGCCGGGTCGGGTCGCGCAGCGGGTCCGCCGCGACCGCAGTCGCGAGCAGGGCGCACAGCGGCAGTAGCAGCTTCATACGCTCATCCAGTCGCGCGACAGGCTGAGCGCGCCGATGACGATGCGCACGCGGTTGCTCGGGTAGTCGCCGGCGAGCAGCTCGAGGCGCTGCCAGTGAATCCGCCACGGCAACTTCTCAAGCTCGTGCAGGTAGCCGACGACGCTCGCGTAGTCGCCCTCGACGACGATCTCGACCGGGTGCAGGAAGGGCCCGCGGTCCGCCGCCGCCTGGCCAGCGTCGGCCCCGGCGGCAGGCTCGACGGCGACACCGGCAGGTCGCGACAGGCTCTCGACCGTCAGGTTGCGCAGGCTCACGAGCCGCAGCCCCTGCTGGCTCGCCAGCAGCCCGCGCACGAGTTCCGTCATCCGCTCCGGCGCGACGTAGCCCTGCGCCGCGGTGGCGAGTTCGCCGTCCACCTCGTGCAGGCGCGCGGCCAGCGCACGGTTGCGGCCGGCCGCGGCGATGGCCGGATCCTGCGCCGCCGCAATCCCGGCCTCGTCGGCCAGCTGGCCACGCCGACGGACTTCGACGAGGCGCTGCTCGGCACCGCGGGCGCGCACCGCGACCGGGTCCATCAGCAGCGCCTGCCAGGCAATGTAGATCAGCGCGACGCCGCCGCCGAAGATCAGGCCGCGCTCGCGCAGCGACAATCGGTCGACGCGTTCGACGAGTGGTTGCAGCTTGAGTGACAGCGCGTCGAGCGAGTTCATTTGTGCAGCTCCGGGGTCGGCAGCGCGAGGCCGGGCGCGCCTAGCTCGAACACGGTCTGCGCGGGCGCCTCCGTGGGCAGCGCGCGGTGAATCGCCAGATGGTCGAAACGCGCGCCGTCGAGCGCACGCTCCTCGCCGAGCGCGGCGAGGTACGCCGGCACCAGCCGTGGATCGGTGGCTGCGCCTTCGAGCGCGAGGCGGCGGTCACCGCTGGCGATGACGATCTTCCTGAGCCAGAGCCCGTCCAGCTGCCGGCGCGCGAGCGACTCGAGGCGCGCGGCGAAGCCGGATCCCGGCGTTGCGACGCCCTTGCGCACCAGCCCCAGCGCGAGCTCGCGCGCGGCGATCTCGACGGTCAGGCCGCGCGCGGCGGCGTCGAGTTCGGCGACACTCTCCTTGGGCCGCATGGCCGCTGCGGCGCGCTCGGCGAGCGCGAGCTGGCCGGCCTGCTGTTGTTCGAGGGCGGCGATCGCGCGCTCGACGCGCGACGCGCGCCAGGCCGCATAGCCGGCGAGCGCGCCGAGGCACACGAGCAGCGTCGCGAGTCCGATCCCGATCGCGCGGGCCGAGAACAGGCGCTTCTCGGCGCCGAGGATCGGTTGATAGAGGTTGACCTGCTGTTCCATGGTGGACGCTCAGAGCGAGCGGTGCTCCTCGCGCAGCGCCGCGCCGACCGCCAGCAGGCAGGCCGCCTGCGTCGCCGGGTCCACGGGCTGGGCGCAGACCAGCACCTTGTTGAGATCCAGCGCCTCGACCTCGAGGCCGGTCTCACGTTGCAGGTCTTCGGCGAGCATGACCGCGCGCGGGCCTGCCGGCGCGATCGCGATCCGGGTGATCGGCGGTTGGTCGAAATGCCGTTCGTAGTAGTCGAGCGAGCGCTGCAGCTCGAGCACGACGCCGGTCGGGTCGACGCGGCCCTCCACCGGCTGATCGGCGTTGAGGTCGTAGCGCAGCGTCGCCTGCAGATCCATCTGGCGCGCGAAGTAGAAGGTGCGACCCCGGACCAGCACGACGGTCGCGGCCATTTCGCCGAGGTGCAACAGCGCCACGCCGCGGTCCGCCGTCGGCACCAGCGCGGCGAGATTGCGCAGGCACAGTTCCGGAACGTCGACCACGTCGAAGGCGGCGACGCCGCTGAGCTGCGCCGCGTGGCGCTCCACGGCGGAGCGGCGGGCCGCCACGGCGTACAGCATTCGTCCTTGGCTGCCGCGCCCCTGATTGGGCACGTCGATGACGTCGATGACCGCATCCTCGACGCGGAAGTCGATGGCATCGCGCAGCCGCCAGCGCATCGCCGCGCGCAGCTCCGCCGGCGGCACGTCCGGCGCCTCGACCAGCGCCAGCTGGTAGTCCTCGGGGCGAAGCACGGTGCTCGCCGGCAGCCGCGGCAGGTCGAGCCTCTGCAGCAGCGGGGCAATGCCGGTCGTCGGCGTGCCGCGCTCGACCGGAACGGTCTCGCAGCGCTCGAGCACGGCTGCGCCGCCGGCCTCCCGCCGGACGATGGCCACGGCCACCTGGTTGAGGCCAAAGGCGACGCCGACGCGCCCCTTAGCCGCTGCAGCCTTCTTTAGCAGTCCGAACACACGACACTCCATGCCGGGCCAGCCGCGTATTTCGGCCAGTCTCTGCATCGGGTAGCGGGTTCGGAGCGAGGATCTTTAACAGAACGATGCCGCGCCGGCCGATATCGACCGCTTGCGCGTCCGGATCGTGACGGCGGTCACACCATCGACGGGCGAGCCCGAGGCCGGTGCGGAGGCAGGCGGCGCCCCGGCCGCGCAGCCGCCTGCCCGCTCAGGGTCCGCGGCTCGGAGCGTCACCCTCGGACGCCCACTGCACGGCGTAGCGGACGAGGTCGGCTGCCGAAGTTAGCCCCAGCTTCTCGCGCATGTTGCGACGATGCGAGTCGACCGTCTTGGCGCTCATGCCGAGCACCACGGCGATGTCCTGGGTGCTCTGGCCGCGTGCGATCTGGCGCAGCACCTCGCGCTCGCGCTGCGTAAGCGCGTCGGTCGGCTGGGACGCGTCGCGCGTGCGGGTCATGCGCGCATAGAGGCGCCCGGCCAGCGCGGCGCTGACATAGTGCTCGCCGGCAATCACCTTGCGCAGCGCCGTCAGGATGACCTGTGAAGCCTCCTGCTTCATCACGTAGCCGCGCACGCCCATCGCCAGCAGTCGCTCGCCATAGACCGCCTCGTCGTGCATGGAGAGCACCAGGATGGGGAGCGCCGGCCAGCGCTGGCGCAGCGTACCGACCAGCGCCACGCCATCGTCGGAGCCGAGCGTGAGGTCAAGGACGACGACCTCAGGGCCGAGCAGTTCGATCGCCTTCAACGCGCCGGCAGAGGAATCCGCCTCGCCGCAGACCTCGAGGTCCGGTTCGGCGGCGAACAGCTCGTTGAGGCCCTCCCGCATCAGCGGGTGGTCGTCGACGATCAGAATCTTGGCCATGGTCCACCATCGCCTTGTGCAGTCGCTCGCGCGGTTCAACCGAACCGCGCCGGCCTGACTCCCTGGCCGAATCGTATTCTAGGCGCTGCGCCGACCCGTAACGCATTCTACTCCCGGCCGGCCGGCAACCGATGTGCCGGTCGTTGTGGCAGCTTTGCGCCCGTCCATGATCGATCCGTCGTGGACGAAGGCCAGAAAGCCAGTGGATTCGACGCCGGCGCTGCAACGCGGCACGAGGGTCACGTGCAGCGCCAGGCGATTCGACCCGCGCTGGAAGCCGACGTCAAGGTAGGCCATCTCACCGGCCAGCGCCTTGGCCACTGCGGTGGATGCTGCGGCCGGGGACGTCGGTCCGACGAGGTCGGCGAACGCCTCCTCGCGGACCGGGCCTGCCACGGCGAGCAGCGCCGCGAGTGCCGGGTTGGCGTGAACCAGGTGTCGGCCGCCGTCGAAGATCGCCACCGGAGTCGGCGCATCCTCGAGCAGCGCCTCATGGAAGGCCTGCAACTGCGCCGCCAGCCTGCCGGCACGTGCCTCCGCCGAACGGTCGGCGAGCACGGCGACGAACTCGCCGTGCTGCGGCTCGACCATTGCCGCGCTCAGCATCACCGGAATGCGCGCGCCGTCCGCGCCGACGTACTCGACGACCAGCGGCCCGGCGATGCCGTTGGTCTCGAGCGCCGCGCGCACGCCGCGGTGCAGCCGGCGCTGGTCCGCCGGAATCACTTTCTCGAGCGGCACGGGCAGCTCCGACGGCCGCAGACCGAACATTTCGATGAGCGCCGGGTTCGCCTCTTCGAGCGTGCCGCGGCGCAGGTTGCCGATCAGCATGCCGACCGCGCTCGCGTCGAACAGGCGGCGGAAGCGGCGCTCCATCGAGCGGCGCTGGCTCTCCGCCAGGCGCTCGCGCGTGAGATCGACGAGCGTCCCGTCGAACGCGGCCACGTCGCCGGCCTCATCCCAGATCGCCTGCACGGTGGCGAGCGCCGTCACCGTGAGGCCGTCGAATCGGCGCAGGCGCAGTTCGAGATTCTCGAGCGCGCCTTGCACCCGCGCCCGTTGCAGCACGGCCTCGAAAGTGCCGGGGCCGACGTAGGCCTGCTGGGCAAAGTCGAGGCTGATGAGTTCCGTCTCCGACCGGTAGCCGAGCAAGCTACAGAGCCCTCGATTGGCGCCTGTCAGGCGGCCGTGCGCATCGGCGCGAAAGATGCCGACCGCCATGCTGTCGTGCAGTCGGTAATAGCGTCGCTCCCAGTCGGCGCGCGCGCGGCGCGCCGCGCCCAACTCGCGCTGCAGGCCGCGCAGGTAGAGGCCCGCGACAGCGGCCGCGAGCAGGCTGACGGCGCCGATCGCGGCCGCCAGCCAGGCGCTGGCGGCCAACGCTGCGCCGACGAGGGCTGCCGCGAGCAGGGTGCAACCCTGCACGGCGGGATGAAGCGCCGGCAGGCGCTCGAGGGCAGCTCCGAAGGCGCGGGCTCGCGGCAGCAGTGCGAAAGGGACCATCGATCTCCGCCGCATCTGCCCACGCAAGGACGGGGCCTGATGTCGGCTACCGGGAGATCGGCCGGATCTGGCGACTCTTGAGCGGACCGGTCAGGCCGTCACCAGCGTCAGGGCTTGGCAGGCTTGGCAGGCGTCGCCGCGAGCGTCAGGTGCACCACGACGTCCACCTTGCGCCCGACCATGCTCTCGTCAGCCCAGTCGCCCGCGCCGAGGCCGAAGTCGAGTCGGTCCAGCGTCAAGCGGGCGTCCAGCGTCGCGCCGCCGGCGGCCGCCTTCCATGCGAACGGGAAGGCGACCCGCTTGGTATGCCCCTTGATCGTGAGATCGGCATCGCCGACCGGCCCGCCCGGTGTCGCTCGGATCGCGATGGTGCGGAAAGTCGCGGTCGGAAACCTGGCGAAATCGAACCAGTCCGCGGTCGCCAGCGCCTGATCGCGATCCGGACTCTTGGTGTCCATCGACTTGAGGCGGATCGCGACCTCGAGCTTCGACGTGGCGAGGTCATCCGGCGCGTACTCGATCCGCGCGTCGAAGTCGCGGATCGCGCCGGTGAACTTCTCGCCCTGTTGCGTACCGACGAAGCCAAGCGAACTCTGCGCGGGCACGGCCGTGAACAGCGGCGCCGCGACGGCCGGCGCCGCGGCGAGCGCGCAGCTCCCGAGCACGGTGAGCAAGATCGACGGACGACCGGGCAGCGTCATTTGGAGTCTCCAGGCAGCGGCAGCATCGCGCGCAGCGTGCGGTCGCGGTCGATGAAATGGTGCTTGAGCGCAGCCGCCGCGTGAACCGCCGAGATCACCACGAGCAGCAGCACGCCGAAGCCGTGGGCGGTGCGCGCCAGCACCTTGAGTGCCGGGTCAGCCGCGACCAGCGCAGGCAGGTTGACCAGATGGAACCACTGCAGCGGGAATCCTGCCGCCGAGTTGAACAGCCAACCGGACAGCGGGATCGCGAACATCAGGCCGTACAGGAGCACGTGCGTCGCGCTCGCGGCGCGCTCCTGCCAGGCGGGCATCGGCGCGGCGGCGGGGCGCCGTTCGCCGAGCCGCCACAGGAGTCGCAGCACCGCGAGGCCGAGCAGGGTCAGTCCGACCGACTTGTGCAACGCGTACACCCGGAGCTTCTGGGGACTCATCGGCAGGTCGGTCATGTACAGGCCGACCGAGATACCGCCGATGATCAGCAGCAGCATTCCCCAGTGGAAGAGGCGCGTCACCGCACCCCAGCTCGTCGCGGTCGATCGGAGCGGCATCCCGTCAGCCCTTCGGTACGAAGGCCTCAACCTCGATGCGGATCACGACATCGTCGGCGACGGCGGGCGCGTACAGAGATACGCCGAACTCGGTGCGCTTGACGGTGGTCGTCGCCGTGAAGCCGGCAGCCTGGGTCTTGCGAATCGGATGTTCGCCGACCTTGTTGACCGTGAGGTCGAGCACCACCGACTTGGTGACCCCCTTGATCGTCAGCTCACCGTGCAGCTTGCCATGGGTGGCGTCGAGCTTCTCCACCTTCTTGCTGACGAAGGTGATCTCCGGGTACTTCGTCGACTCGAGGAAGTCCGGGCTCAGCACGTGCGTGTTCCACTTCAGATCGCCGAGTTCGAGGGTCTGCACCGGGATCTTCGCGTCGACCTTCGACTTCGACCAGTCATCGTTGTCGAAAATGAAGGTGCCGTCGGCCAGCTTGAACTCGCCGACCGAGTTCGAGAAGCCGAAATGATTGATGTAGAAGGTCACGCGCGAGTGCGTGGTGTCGACCGTGTAGGTGACGGGCGCGGCCGAGACGGCGGCGGCAGCAAGGCCAAGCGCCGCGGCGGCCAGGAATTTCTGAAAGCGATTCATGGTGACTCCGGAAATGTTCAGGACGACGATTCGTTACGCGGTCGAGGGCATGCGCCGCGAGGTCCGGAAGTCTAGCGGCGTCCCGCCGCATGCCCCAGACCTGTTGGCGCTGGGGACCCATTGTCCGGGCATTGATGCGCTGCGACGAGCCGGCAAAGCTTCAACACAACGTTTCCCGGGCGCGAACGACCTCCTCAACTCCGGTCGGGCAGCTCCCAGGGTGGCCGCGGCCGCATCGCGGCCACCAGCTGCTCTACGATCGCCCGGACACGGGCCGAGCCGTGGCGGTCGCGCGGATAGAGCGCGTGCAGCGCGGTCGGCACCGGCCGGCAGCCCGGCAGCACGCGAACGAGGTCGCCGGCCCGCAGCGCCTCGGCGGCGATGAACTCCGGCACCATCAGCAGCCCGAGTCCGGCGATCGCCGCGCCGCGCATCAGCTCGCCGTTGTTGGCGACGAAACGGCTCTTGACCCGGATCGACCGCAGCTCGGTCGTGCCGCGCAGCGGCTGGAACTGCCAGACCTGGCCCGCGGCGAGATGCGCGTAGCCGATGCAGTCGTGGCGCGGCAGCTCATCAAGCGATGCCGGCGCGCCCGCCGCGGCGAGGTACTTGGGGCTCGCGCACAGGACGCGCGCAATGTCGGCGAGCTTGCGGCCGATCAACGACGAATCCGCGAGCGCGCCGACCCTGATGCCGAGGTCGTAGCCTGATCCCAGCAGGTCCACCGCCCGGTCGTCGAGATCGATCGCGACCTCGAGCGCCGGATGCTGCCGCAGCAGCGGCCAGAGCAGTCCGCCGAGGTACATCGTACCGAAGGTTATCGGCGCCGCGATCCGCAGCAAGCCGCGCAGCTCGCCTGCCTCCTCGCGCACCGCCGTCGCCGCCTCGTCGAGCGCCGCCATGATCGCGCGTGAGCGCTCGTAAAAGGTCCGGCCGCGATCGGTCAGCGTGACGCTGCGCGGCGAGCGCTTCAGCAGGGTCGCCCCGAGACCGCGCTCAAGCTCGGTGACGCGCTTGCTGACCACCGACTTGGCAACCCCGAGTCGCCGCGCGGCCGCCGAGACCGTGCCGGTCTCCACGACCGCGGCGAAGGCCGCGATGTCATCGAACTTCATCGGCATCGCTCGCCTCCGGAGAACGCGGTGTGCAAGAGTATAGAGGTCGCGAAGCGCGACCGGCTCGTCTAGGCTGAGGCCCCCGCCCTGCCTGAGCCACCGACACGGAGCCCGAGCCATGAGCAAGGAAGTCGCCCGCGGCAAGACCGCAGTCATCGAGTTCGACGCGCAGAAGTGCGTCCACTCCCGTCATTGCGTATTGGAGCGACCGGACGTGTTCGTGCCGAACGTGAAGGGCAAGTGGATCCATCCTGACGCGGCCACCGCCGACGAGGTCGTCGCCCTGGCGCGCAATTGCCCGTCCGGCGCGATCGTTGCGCGCCGGCTGGACGGCGGCGCGGAGGAAGTCGCACCGATCGTCAACACGGTGCGCGTGCTCGAGAACGGGCCGCTCGCGGTTCGCGGCGCCTTGTCGATGCGCGGCGCGCCCGCAGGACTGCGAGCCACATTGTGCCGCTGCGGGCAATCGCGAAACAAGCCGTACTGCGACGGCTCGCATTCCGCCGCCGGATTCACCGCCACCGGCGAGCCGCCGATCAAGGAATCCACGGCCTTGCCGGTTCGATCGGGCGCGCTCGAGATTGCGCCGGCGCCGAACGGGCCGCTCAAACTCAAGGGCCCGATGGAGGTCGTCAGCGGCACCGGGCACACGATCAACCGCGCGAGTGAGCTCTACCTGTGCCGGTGCGGACACTCAAAGACCAAGCCCTACTGCGACGGCAGCCACAAGGCGCTCGGCTTCGTCGCCGACTGAGACCTGCGCAGCCGGCGCGGGCAGTTCCACGGCACGCTGGCTCGCGCCGTGCGCCACAAGCGTCGTGACGCACTGCGTCATCGCACCGCTCGCTGCACTGCAGCGCCCAGGCCGAATCAAAACCGGCATGCGCGTCGCACGCGCGTCATGCTAGCGTGCGATTGTGACGTCGATCGGGAGTTCACCGAGCAGCTGCCGCCGGTGACGCGGACCCCAGGGAAGAGAGGTCGAAGCGATGGATACCATGATCCCGCCGGAGCAGGGCGGCTTCCACGTCCTGCCGGACGCCGAGATCGAGCGCCTTGAATTGCTGGCGCTCGCATCGGCCGCGCTGATCGCACACGCCGAGCGACTTGCCGAACTCGAGCAGGGTCCCGGGCAGGAACGGCGCGCCGCCTGAGCGACGCGCCGCTGCTCGGCCGGCCGCCGTGCGGGGCTACTTCTTGGCGCGATGCCAGCTCAGGGCGCGCACGAACTGCTTGCCGTCCGCTCCCGTGCCCTTGCTCGACGACGACAGCGTCTTGCCGTCCTTCGCCACCTCAATCGTCGTGACACCGACCACCTTGCCGCCGCGCCGTTCGGTGCGGATCGACGTGTTGCGGTCGATGCGCAGGATCGTCGCACTGTCGAAATAGGCGTTGCCGGTCACCGGCACGTCCACGCCGTCCTGCTTGTAGCTCGACTCGTAGTGCACCGCTGCGCCGTTCGCCGGCATGATGTCGACGACCGATTTGTAGACGTCCTTGGCGACCGAGATCGAGGCGTGGCCGCCCTTGAAAGCGTTCTGGCCATTCACGCTGGATGACGCGGCGTCGAGCTCCCAGTTGCCGACGATCGGATCCTTCCCCATCGACGCCGCGAACGAGACCGGCGCCACGAGACACAGCGCGGCAACGGCCAGCAGCGCGCGTCCCCAGATTCCCCTGTTCATTTAATTGCTCCTCAGCGTGAGTTGTAGGTATGGCGGCGCCGCGTGGTTCGGTCATGGGACCGGTCTGCGGAACCGCGTGCAGAGCGGCGGAGAGCGAGCGCCCTCCCCGTCGAAGGCGTGGCCGGCGTACGACCTGCACCGCCCTTTATTAGCATGAATCGCCGCAGGCCCGGTCCGGAACCTGAGCCGCCCGTGGTGCGGCGCAGCAACGACGCCTCAGCAGAGGCAGGGCGTCGCCTGCCGGTCCAGCACCTCGGTTGCGGCGCGATAGCCCTAGAGGTTCGCGGCCTCGGTGTGCGAACTTGCCGCGCGCCGGCTCAGGTACGCTCCTGCCCGGCCCCTCTTGAGGACGCTGCGATGATCTTCCGCCAGCTGTTCGACCCGGCGTCGTCCACCTACACGTACGTGCTCGGCGATCCCGTGTCCGGCGAGGCGGTGATCGTCGACCCCGTACTCGAGCATCGCCAGCGCGACGCAGCCCTGCTGCGCGAGCTGCGTCTCACGCCGGTCGCGACACTCGAGACGCACGTGCACGCCGACCACGTGACCAGCGCCTGGTGGCTGAAGCGCGAGTTCGGCTGCGCGATCGGCCTCTCGGCCGTGAGTGGCGCCGAAGGCGTCGACCGGCTATTGCGGCACGACGACCGCGTCCGCTTCGGCAGTCGTCACCTGCAGGTCCGCGCGACGCCAGGCCACACCCGCGGCTGCATCACGCTCGTGCTCGACGACGCGAGCCTCGCACTCACCGGCGACTGCCTGCTGATCCGCGGCACCGGCCGCACGGACTTCCAGCAGGGTGACGCGCACGCGATGTTCCGTTCGATCCGCGACCAGATCCTGACGCTGCCGGGCGAATGCGTGCTGTACCCGGCGCACGATTACCGCGGCCTGACCTCGACCAGCGTCGCCGAGGAACGCCGCTGCAACCCGCGAATCGCTGACACGGTCGGCGAGGAGGACTTCATCGGCTATATGCGCAACCTCAACCTGCCGCATCCGAAGCTGCTCGAGGTCGCGGTGCCCGCCAACTTGCGCGTCGGACAACCGGCGGTCGGCGCCGACCTCGCCGAGGGCCAGGACTGGGCGCCGCTGCGCTTCACGGTGGCGGGGATTTGGGAGATCGAGCCGGCAGGGCTCGCAGAGCTGCGCCGCGACGTGCAGCTGGTCGACGTTCGCGCGGACGACGAGTTCAGCGGGCCGCTCGGCCACATCCGCGGCGCGCGGGTCATGCCGCTCGAGACGATCGGCGCGCGGGCCGGCGAACTGTCGCGCGACATTCCCGTCGTCGCGGTGTGTCGCAGCGGGGCGCGCTCCGCGCAGGCGGTGGTGCTGCTGCAGAAGGCCGGCGTGCGCCAGATCGCGAACCTTGCCGGCGGCATGCTGCGCTGGGTCGCCGAGCATCATCCGGTCGAAGGCTGAGGCCGACGAAGGCGCCGCGGCAGCCGTCGCCGTCACCGAGCGGCAGGGCTAGAATGGCGCGTGTGACCTGCCTACGACCGACGTCTGGCGAACCGCGATGAAGTGCCTGCAGTCCCTCATCCTGCTGGCCGTGCTCGGCGCCGCGCCGGCGATGGCTGCCGACACGCCCGGCGAGGTCGCGGTCGGCCAGCGGCTGCGCGACGCCAGCATGCGCGGCCTCAACGGTCCGGCGCGGCGCCTGTCGGAGTTTCGCGGCAAGCCGCTGATCATCAACGTCTGGGCCAGCTGGTGTGAGCCGTGTCGCCAGGAGATGGCCTCGCTGGATCGTCTCGCCTGGCTCGATCTCTCGCACGACGTCAACATCATCGGAATTTCCACCGACGACTATCCGGAGCGCGCGCTCGCGTGGCTGCAGAACTCGCACGCCACGATCAGTCAGTTCATCGACGCGCGGCTGCAGATGGAAAACATGCTCGGCGCTTCGCGGCTGCCGTTGACGGTGCTGGTCGGCGCCGACGGCCGGGTGCTCGAGAAGGTCTACGGCTCGCGCCAGTGGGACAGCCCGGAGGCCCTGCAGCTGATCCGGCGCACCTTCCGCATCGCCGAGCACGGCCCGGCTGCGGGCCGCTAGGCGCGCCGCGGCCAGCTCGCGCTCGGCAGGCCCGTTCGCCGCTCCGCGGACCGCCCCCGAAAGGGCGGCGGGATGCGGCCGGCTCGGCTAGAATGGAGCGGCTGGGGACCGTCCCGGACGCTCCCCGCTCCCTAGATCGAACAGTCGCTGCCGCGGACCTGCGCACGATCGTGGCCCGACACGGCTCCCAGCGGTGCGGACCCCGCCGGTGACGCCCTGCGCGCCACCGGCACAGTCGCCTTGCCATCCTTGACCGGACTCCGATGCTCTCCACTTCCAATATCGCGATTCAGTTTGGCGCCAAGCCGCTCTTCGAGCAGGTCACGGTCAAGTTCGCCGACGGCAACCGCTATGGCCTGATCGGCGCGAACGGCTCCGGCAAGTCGACGCTGATGAAGATTCTCGGCGGCGATCTCGAGCAGAGCGGCGGCGACGTCATGCTGCAGACCGGGATGCGTCTCGGCAAGCTCAATCAGAACCAGTTCGGCTACGAGGAGCAGCGCGTCCTCGACGTGGTCATGCAGGGCCACAACGAAATGTGGCAGGCGATGCAGGAGCGCGACCGCATCTACGCCGACGCCAGCGCGACCGACGACGACTACATGCGAGCCGCGGAACTCGAAAGCAAATTCGCGGAGTACGGCGGCTACAACGCCGAGGCGCGCGCCGCGAGCCTGCTCGCCGAGGCCGGTATCCCCGAGGAACATCACCACGCGTTGATGCGCGAGGTCGCGCCGGCGATGAAGCTGCGCGTGCTGCTGGTGCAGGCGTTGTTCTCGCGACCTGACGTGCTGTTGCTCGACGAGCCGACCAACAACCTCGACATCAACTCGATCCGCTGGCTCGAGGGCGTGCTTAACGACTACGACGCCACGATGATCATCATCAGCCACGACCGCCACTTCCTGAACCAGGTCTGCACGCACATCGCCGACCTCGACTTTCAGCAGCTGCGGATCTACCCGGGCAACTACGACGACTTCATGCTGGCGTCGGTTCAGGCGCGCCAGCGCGTCGAGGCCTCGAACGCCAAGGCCAAAGACCGGATCTCGGACCTGCAGGAGTTCATCCGCCGCTTCTCCGCCAACGCCTCCAAGGCGCGCCAGGCGACCTCGCGACGCCGCCAGCTGGAGAAGATCAAGATCGAGGAGATCAAGCCGTCGTCGCGGCAGAACCCCTACATCCGCTTCGAGCAGGCCAAGAAGCTGTACCGCTCCGCGGTCACGGTTGAGAAGCTCAGCTTCAGCTACCCGGGCTCAGGCACCGAGGTATTGCGCAAGCTCAACTTCAAGATCGAGGCCGGCGACCGCGTCGCGATCATCGGACCGAACGGCATCGGCAAGACCACCCTGATGCGCTGCCTCGCCGGTGAGCTGGTGCCGACTGCCGGCCACCTGACGTGGGTTGAGAACGCCGAACCCGGCTACATGCCGCAGGACCCGCAGGCCGAGTTCGCCGAGAAGGTGGACCTGTTTACCTGGATGTCCACCTGGACGGGCAAGGCGGACGACGACCAGATCGTACGCGCCACGCTCGGCCGACTGCTGTTCTCCGGCGACGAGATCAAGAAGTCCGTTAAGGTGCTGTCCGGCGGCGAGAAGGGCCGCATGATCTACGGCAAGCTGATGCTGACGCGGCCGAACGTGCTGCTGATGGACGAGCCCACCAACCATATGGACATGGAGACGATCGAGTCGCTGCAGATCGGTCTCGAGAAGTACCCGGGTACGCTGGTATTCGTCTCGCATGACCGCGAGTTCGTCGGCAGCCTCGCGACGCGGATCATCGAGCTGCGACCGGACGGCACGATCACCGACTTCAGCGGCAGCTACGACGAGTACCTGCACTCACAGGGCATCGAGCTCTAGCCGACGCGATCCCGACACCCGCGCCGTGCGCCGACGCGGTAGGCTTCGCGGCAGGGCAGTTGCCGCGGCGCCGGAAGCGCGGCCGACAGACGAGGCAGAGCGGGTGAACGAGGCGACGCGCAGAATCCTCCTCGTCTACGCTGGCCACCACGGTGGCCGGACCGATCGGCTGCGCGCAGCGGTGGAGGCTGGCGTACGCGACGTCGGCGAGGGCGAGGGCGAGGGCGAGGGCGTGACGCTGACGGCGTGCCCGGCACTGCAGTGCGACGCGCAACAGCTGCTCGCGGCCCACGGCCTGCTGCTCGGCACTCCGGAGCACTTCGGCTACATGTCCGGCGCGCTCAAAGACTTTTTCGACCGCACCTTCTACCCCACCGAGGGCCGGACGGCGGGCCTGCCCTATGCGCTGTTCGTGAGCGCCGGCACCGATGGCAGCGGCACGGTGCGCGCCGTCGAGCGCATCGTTGCCGGCTACGGCTGGACCGCGGTCGCACCGCCGCTGATCCTGGTCGGCGATCCGGACGAGGTGGCGCTCGGACGCGCCCGCGAACTCGGCGCAACCCTAGCGGCCGGCGTGGCCGGCGGCATCTTTTGAGCGGCGCGGTGGCAGCACGGCAGCGCCCGCCGTTCGGCGCCGGTGAGCGTGCGGCGAAGTCGCGGCGACCGACCGCCGCAGCGCGAGTGCCACCGTGATCTGGCTCGCGGCTTTCGCGCTCGCCGGCGCGTTCGTCGGCCTGCTCTCCGGCCTGCTGGGCGTCGGCGGCGGCATGACGCTGGTGCCGATCCTCGCGTTCCTCTTTGACGCCGAGGGGCTCTCGCCTGATCACGGCGTGCATCTCGCGCTCGGCACGGCGATGGCGTGCGCCGTGGTGACGGTGAGTTTCAGCGTGCGCGTGCACCACGTGCGCGGCGCCGTCGACTGGCGCGTCGCCGCGCACCTGGCGCCCGGCATGGTGGCCGGCTCGATGCTGTCGTCGGTGGCCAGCGGCTGGATCGACCAGCGTCGCCTGGCACTGGCGTTCGCGCTGATCGTGTACGGCGGCGCGACGCAGATGCTGCTGCGGCGGCGCACGGAGCAGACCGTCGCCTTGCCCGGCCGCAGCTCGACGCTGGTCATCGGCCTCGCGATCGGCGTGGTCTGCGGGCTGGTGTCCGCCGGCGGCACGTTCCTCACCGTGCCCTGGATGCTGCATTGCGGAGTGCCGATGCTGACCGCCATCGGCACCGGCGCGGCGATTGCGATCCCGGTGGTGTTCGTCGGCACGATCGGCTACATCATCACTGGCTGGCACGCGACTGATCTGCCGCCGCACTCCGTCGGCTTCGTCTACCTGCCCGCGCTGCTCGCCGTCGTGCTCGCGAGCGGCGTGTCGGCGACCGCCGGCGCCCACCTCGCGCACCGACTCCCGGTCGTGGTGCTGAAGCGGATCTTTGCGCTGCTGCTGTATGTGCTCGCGACGCGCATGGCCGTTCACTACTGGTGAGCCTCGCGCGGCCCGCCGCGGCCCGCCGCGGCCGCGGCTTAGGCGAAGCGCCTAGGGGAAAGCCACGATTACATCGCCGCGGCGAGGCGCGGGCGCTCTGGTAGACTGCGCGGCACGCTTCCGTATACCTACTACTATTGTCGAAGCGGAAGGTGCGTTGTCGTGTCGTCGATTGACCGCGTCAAACAGCACAAGCGCGCCATGATCGGACGCTATGCCAAGTCCTCCGATCTCCAAGGGACGATGCAGATTCTGGCCACGCTCGTGCCCTACGCCCTGCTCTGGTGGGCCGCGGTACGCAGCGTCAGCATTTCGCCGTGGCTCAGCGTCGTCGCGACGTTGCTGATCTCGTGCCTGACGCTGCGCATCTTCGCGCTGATGCACGACTGCGGTCACGACAGTCTGTTCCGGCACCGCTCACTGAATCGGTCGGTCGGCTTCTGCCTCGGGGTGCTCGCCGGCATGCCGCAGTACGTCTGGTCGCAGCACCACAACTTCCACCACGCGCACAACGGCAACTGGGACCGGTATCGCGGCCCGTACACGACGCTGTCGGTCGACGAATACGCCGCGCTCAGCGACTCGAAGCAGCGCTTCTACCGCCGCAAGTGCAGCGTCTTCACGGCGCCGCTCGCGGGCTTCATCTACCTGATCTTCAACCCGCGCTTCACGTGGGCGCTCGGCACGCTCCGCCTGCTCGTGCACATCGCGAGGGGCAAGCTCGCGCAGCCGGGCGTCAGCGTCCGCGAGCATGCCGCCGGCTTCCAGACGCGCTACTGGGCCTCGCGCGAGCAGTACTGGCACATGTTCTGGAATAACGCCGCCCTGCTCAGCCTCTGGGCCGCGATGTGCTGGGCGT
>JANYAE010000107.1 GCA_025355105.1 Pseudomonadota bacterium
CACGTCGGCGCGCTCGCGATGTCGGAGCCGGAGGCCGGTTCCGACGTGGTCGGCATGCGCCTCACGGCCGAGCGGCGCGGCGACCACTACGTGCTCAACGGCCGCAAGATGTGGATCACCAACGGCCCGGACGCCGACGTCGTCGTGGTCTACGCCAAGACCGACCCGGCGCGGGCCTCGCGCGGCATCACGACCTTCATCGTCGAGCGCGGCACGGCCGGCTTCAGCGTCGCGCAGAAGCTCGACAAGCTCGGCATGCGCGGCTCCTCGACCGGCGAGCTCGTGTTCAGCGACTGCCGCGTGGCCGCCGAGAACGTGCTCGGCCGCGAAAATGGCGGCGTCGCGGTGCTGATGAACGGCCTCGACTACGAGCGGGTCGTGATTGCCGGCGGTCCGCTCGGCCTCATGGCCGCGGCGCTCGACGTCGTGCTGCCCTACGTGCGCGAGCGACGCCAGTTCGGCCGGCCGATCGGCAGCTTCGAGCTGATGCAGGGCAAGATCGCCGACATGTATGCGAGCCTGTGCTCGAGCCGCGCCTACGTGCACGAGGTCGCGCGCGCCTGCGACAGCGGCCGCAAGACGCGCCGCGCGGCCGCGGCGTGCCTGCTACGTGCCTCCGACAACGCCGTGCAGGTCGCGCTCGAGGCGATCCAGGCGCTCGGCGGCAACGGCTACATCAACGACTACGCGACCGGCAGGCTGCTGCGCGACGCCAAGCTCTACGACATCGGCGCCGGCACCCAGGAGATCCGCCGCATGCTGGTCGGCCGCGAACTCATCGGCGCCGCGTGAGCACCGCCTTCGAGCCGCTGTCCTTCGAGCCCGGCTACCGACGGGTCGCGAGCGCGATCGCGGCACGGATCCTCGACCGCACGCTGCGCGACGGTGATCCGCTGCCCTCGGAGGTCGAGCTCGCGGCGCAGTTCGCCGTCAACCGCTCGACGGTGCGCGAGGCGCTGCGGGAACTGGAGAGCTCGAATCTGGTGGCGCGACGGCGCGGCACCAAGCGCATGGTCGTCAGCCGCCCGGCCGCGACCCAGGTGGCCGGCCGCGTTGGCCACGCGCTCGCGCTCAACGACGTCACCGTGCGCGAGGTGTGGGAGACGATGGCGCTGCTCGAGCCGCCGACCGCGGAGGCCGCCGCGCGTCACGCGACGCCGCAGGCCGTGGCCGCGATCCGCGCCGCGGTCGCCGCCTATGCCGCCGACCACGCCACCGCGCACGCCGCCGTGGCCGGTGTCGCCGAATTCTTCCGCGCCGTGGCGGCGGCGAGCGGCAACCGCGTGCTGCCGCTGACCCAGGAACCGCTGCTGCTGCTGCTCGCCGCCGCGCTCGAGGTGATCATCGACCGCGCGCCGCCGGCGCGCGAGCGCATCGCCGCGGCGCAGCGCCACGTGCTCGCCGCCATCGAAGCACGCGACGCCGAGACGGCGCGCCGTTGGATGGCGAAGCACGTGCGCGACTTCCGCCGCGGCTTCGAAATCAGCGGCATCGACCTCAACACGCCGGTGCCCGCTCCGGCCGCCGCCTGACGGCCGAGCGGCACGGGCGTGGACGGCGCAGGCCCCCGCCGGGCATGATCTTGGCCGGCTCCTGCCACGGAGCCGGATCCCCACGCAAGGCCGCAGGCGACATGAAGCTCTACTACTCCCCGACCTCACCCTACGTGCGCAAGGTGCGCATCGTCGCAATCGAGAAGGGGCTCGCCGACCGTGTCGAGCTCGTCACCGCGATCCCGTGGCCGGACCCGACCGCGATCGCAGCGGTCAACCCGCTCGGCAAGGTGCCGGCGCTGGTGACCGACGACGGCGTAGCGCTGTACGACAGCCCGGTGATCTGCGAGTACCTCGACGTGCTGGTGCCGGCGGCGCCGCTGCTCCCGCGCTCGGGCGCCGGGCGCTGGCAGGTGCTGCGCTGCCAGGCGCTGTGCGACGGCATCCTCGACGCGGCGGTCGGGGTTGTGCTCGAGCGTCGGCGGCCCGAGGCGGAGCGCTCGGCGACGGCGGAGCAGCGCTCGGTCGAGGCGATCCGCCGCAGCGTCGCCGCGCTCGCCGTCGAGCTGCGTCCCCCCGGCAGCGCCTTCGATCTCGGCCAGATCTCGATCGCAGTCGCGCTCGGGTACCTCGAGTTCCGCCTCGGCGCCGAGGCGCTCGGCACCGAGCAGCCGGCGATTCGCGACTGGTGGGCTGCGACCCGTGAGCGGCCGAGCCTCGTCGCCACCCGCCCGAACTGAGACGCGCGAGGCCGCCGCCATGACCAAGGAACTGTTCCAGCCGCTGTCCGGCAACGCCATGCCGCGCTTCGGCGGTCCGGCGACCTTCATGCGCCTGCCGGCCTGCGATCTCGACGCCGGGCTCGACGTCGCCTTCATCGGCGTGCCCTTCGACATCGGCACCTCGAACCGGCCGGGCGCCCGGCTCGCGCCGCGTCAGATGCGCGACGAGTCGCGGATGCTGCGCCCGTACAACATGGCGACCCGCGCCGCGCCTTTCGACTGCCTGCGGATCGCCGACGCCGGCGACGTCGCGATCAACACCTTCAACCTCGCGAAGAGCATCGACATCATCGAGCGCCACTACGACCGCGTGCTGGCCAGCGGCGCCACGCCGCTGACGATGGGCGGCGATCACACGATCGTGCTGCCGATCCTGCGCGCGTTGCACCGCCGTCACGGCCCGGTCGGCCTGGTGCACGTCGACGCGCACGCCGACATCAACGACGAGATGTTCGGCGAGAAGATCGCGCACGGCACGCCGTTCCGGCGCGCCGTCGAGGAGGGCCTGCTCGACTGCAAGCGGGTGGTGCAGATCGGACTGCGCGGCACCGGCTACGCGGCCGACGACTTCGACTGGTCGCGGCAGCAGGGCTTTCGCGTGGTGCAGGCCGAGGAGTGCTGGTACCGCTCGCTCGCGCCGCTCATGCAGGAAGTCGCCGCGCAGCTCGGCGCCGGCCCGGTGTACATCAGCTTCGACATCGACGGCCTCGACCCGGCGTTCGCGCCCGGCACCGGCACGGTCGAGATCGGCGGGCTCACCGTGCCGCAGGGCCTCGAGATCATCCGCGGCTGCCGCGGCCTCGACATCGTCGGCGGCGATCTGGTCGAGGTCAGCCCGCCTTACGACGTGACCGGCAATACCGCGCTGCTCGGCGCGAACCTGCTCTTCGAGATGCTCTGCGTGCTGCCGGGCGTGAAGGCGCGCTGAGGCGCGCTGCGCGGCGACCGGCCGCCGGAGCGCGGCACGCTACAATCGACGCACATGAGCACACCGATCGTTGGTCTCTCCCCGCGCGGCAGCGCGGCCGACATCCCGCGAAGCATCAGCCGCCAGCTCGTCGAGCTCGCGGTCCGCAACGGCGTGCACGGCCGGGCGGTCAGGAACGCGGCTGTCCTCGCCCATCCCGAGGTGCTGGCGCGCTGTCGCGACCTGCCGGAGCTCGCCGTCGAGTGACGCTGACCGAGCGCTACCGCACCGAGCTCGCCCGCCCCGGCTTCGCGTCGGACCCCGCGCAGCGCGCGGCCGTCGCCCGGCTCGAGGAGCTGCGCGGCCGGCTGGCGCGGGCGGCGCGACGCGAGCGCGGCTTCTGGTGGCGGCTCGGCGTCGCGCTCGGCCGGGTGCGGCCGCGGCGCGCGGTTCGCGGCCTGTACCTGTGGGGCGGCGTCGGCCGCGGCAAGACGCTGCTGATGGACCTGTTCTGCGCGGTGCTCGCGGTGCCGGCGCGGCGCGCGCACTTTCACCACTTCATGCAGGACGTGCACGCCCGGCTCGCGGCGCTGCGGCCGCTGGCACTCGAGGACCCGCTGGCGCGCATCGCCGCCGACCTCGCGGCCGAGACGCGCGTGCTGTGCTTCGACGAGTTGTACGTCAGCGACATCGCCGACGCGATGCTGCTGGCGGGACTGTTCGACGGCCTGATCGAGCGCGGCGTCACGCTGGTCGTGACCTCGAACGTACCGCCGCGCGATCTCTACCGCGACGGCCTGCAGCGCAGCCGCTTCCTGCCCGCCATCGCACTCCTCGAGCGCGCGACGCTGGTGCTCGAGGTCGACGGCGGCTGCGACTACCGCCTGCGGCAGCTTGAGCGCGCGCCGCTGTACGTCGCGGCCGGCGGCGCCGCGGCCGACCTGACGCTGGCCGAGCGCTTCACCGCGATCGCCGGCGAGTCCGGCAGCGCCGGCGGCGAGATCGCGATCGAGGACCGTAAGTTGGCGGTGCGCCGGCGCGCGGCCGGCGTGATCTGGTTCGATTTCGAAGCGCTGTGCGCCGGACCGCGCGCCACCGCGGACTACATCGAGATCGCCCGCCAGCACCACACGGTGGTGATCTCGGCGGTGCCGAGCTTCGATGCCGCGCGCGACGACGAAGCGCGCCGCTTCATCGCGGTGGTCGATGAGTTCTACGAGCGCGGCGTGAAGCTGGTGCTCTCCGCGGCGGTGACACCCGAGCGGCTGTATGCCGGCGAGCGGCTCGCGCACGAGTTCCGGCGGACCTCGAGCCGGCTCGCGGAGATGCAGTCGCACGACTACCTGGCACGCCCGCACCGCCCCTGAGGCCGGCGGCGACGGATTTGGTTACAATCGCAACCAACCGTGAAGCCCGCGATCCCCGCCGACCTCTCCCGGCTCCTCGAGCTGGAACGCTTCCTGCCGTACCGACTGTCGGTGCTCGCCAACACGATGAGCTCGGCGATCGCCGACGCCTACGCCGAGCGCTTCCAGCTGTCGATCCCCGAGTGGCGCGTGCTGGCGGTGCTGGCGCGCTCGCCCGGGCTGTCGGCGGCCCAGGTCGGTGAGCGCACGGCGATGGACAAGGTGGCGGTCAGCCGTGCGGTGGCCTCGCTGGTGCGCGCCCGGCGCATCGAGCGCAGCGTCGAGGAATCCGACCGCCGCCGCTCGCACCTGGCGCTGACCGCCCGCGGCTTCGCCGTCTACGAGGAGGTCGTGCCGTGGGCGCTCGCCTACGAGGAGGCGGTGCTGCGCGGCGTGCCGGTGCGCACCCGCACCAAGCTCGCGACGCTGCTCGACGACCTGTTGCTGCGCGCGCGCACGATCCGCACCTCGCGCATCGAACCGAACACCCGCCCCGCGGCACCGTCCTCCGGCGCGGCGCGACTGCATGACACACGGACGGTCCGAAATTCGAGGGGATGACCATGCTCGGCAAAGTTCCTGCTAGCCGCCTGCGCCTGATCGAGGCGATCGTGCGCGCCGCGCGCCGGCGCCTGAAGGTCGCGGACCGCGCCCTCGGCGAGGCTTTCCTGCGCCGCTACTTTCGCGGCGTCGCCGACGAGGACCTGACCGCCCGTGGCCCCGCCGACCTCGCCGGCGCCGCGCTCGCGCAGCTCGAGGCGGCGCGCCTGCGCCGCCCCGGCAAGCCGTGGGTGCGGGTCTTCAACCCCGATCTCGAGCAAGACGGCTTCCGCTCGGCGCACACCGTGGTGATGATCGTCTGCGACGACATGCCCTTCCTGGTCGACTCGATGAGCATGGCGGTGAACCAGGCCGGCCTGGCCGTGCACCTGATCGTGCACCCGGTGATCGACACGCTGCGCGACGGCCGCGGCCGCCTGAAGGCGATCACCGAACCGGGCGCGCGCGGCTCGCGCGCCGAGTCCTGGCAGCTGCTCGAGATCGATCGCGAGACCGACCTCAACCGGCTGGCGGCGCTCGCCGCCAAGATCCGCGACGCGCTCGACGACGTGCGGGTCTCGGTCATGGACTGGGCCGAGATGCGCCAGCGCGCGCACGCCCTCGCCGGCAGCCTCGAGAGCGCGCCCGGTCCGCTGCCCTCGACCGAGGTGCTGGAAGGCCGCGCGCTGCTCGAGTGGATGGTCGACAACCACTTCACCTTCCTCGGCGCGCGCTACTACCGGCTCGAGCGCGGCCGCAGCACCGACCGGCTGGTGCCGGACCCGGACTCCGGCCTCGGCCTGCTGCGCGCCCGCCGGCCCGGCCGTCCGCCGCACGCGGTCACGCTCGCCGGCGACGTCCGCAAGCACGCGCGCAGCCGCACGCTGCTGGTGATCACCAAGGCGAACACCGTCGCCACCGTGCATCGCCCGACCTACCTCGACTACGTCGGCGTGAAGACCTTCAACAGCCGCGGCGAGGTGACCGGCGAGCACCGCTTCCTGGGCCTGTGGACCTCGATGGCCTACAGCTGCAGCCCGCGCGACATCCCGGTGCTGCGCCACAAGGTGCAGAAGATCATCGCGCACTTCGGGCTCGCGCCGCAGAGCCACGATGGCAAGGCGGTGCTGCACGTGCTCGAGGCCTACCCGCGCGACGAGCTGTTCCAGGCCTCGATGGACGACCTGATCCTGATCATCCGCGGCATCGTCAACCTCTACGACCGCCAGGTCGTGCGGCTGTTCGTGCGCCGCGACAGTTTCCATCGCTTCTGGTCGTGCCTGCTGTACGTGCCGCGCGACCGCTACAACACCGAGGTGCGCCACCGCATCGAGGCCATCGTCCGCGAGGCCTTCTCCGGCACCGAGGTCGAGTCGCAGGTGCAGCTGTCGGAGTCGGTGCTGGCGCGCGTGCACCTGATCGTGCGCACGCCGAACGGCACGCGAATCGGCGATGCCGCGGCGATCGAGCGGCGCATCGCGGCGGCGGTGTTGACCTGGAACGACGCGCTGCGGGCCGCGCTGACGGCACGCTACGACGAGGCCGAGGCGCTGCGGCTGCTCGGCCGCTACGGCGGCGCGCTGCCGGCGGCCTATGCCGAGGACACGCCGGCCAGCGCGGCGGTGGCCGACATCGAGGTGCTCGAGTCGCTGGCGCGCGCGCCCGCCGCGCTGCAGCTGCGCCTGTACCGCTCGCCCGGCGCCTCCGCCAGCTGCATCAATCTCAAGCTGTACCGCGCCGGCGCGCCGCGCGCGATCTCGGACGTGCTGCCGACGCTCGAGAACCTCGGCCTGCGGCTGATCAGCGAGCGACCCTACGAGGTCAAGCTCGGCGACGCCGGCCCCATCTGGATCCAGGACTTCGAGCTCGAACAGCGCAGCGGCCCGGCCCTCGACCTGGCCGGCGACGGCGCGCGCCTGACGGCCGCGATCGAGGCGCTGTGGCAGGACCGCGCCGAGAACGACGGCTTCAACCGCCTTGTGCTCGCCGCGCGGCTCAGCTGGCGCGAGACGATGGTGCTGCGCGCCTACTGCCGCTGGCTGCTGCAGATCGGCATTCCGTTCAGCCAGCCGTACATGGAGAGCGTGCTGACGACCAACGCGCGCGCCGCCGAGCGGCTGGCGCGCCTGTTCGTGACCGGCTTCGACCCGGCGCTGCCAGCCGCCAAGCGCGCCGCCCAGATCGCGCGCTTGAAGCGCGACATCGACGCCGACCTGGCGCGCGTCGTGCGCCTCGACGAGGACCGCATCCTGCGCGCCTTCCTCGCGGCGATCGACGCGACGCTGCGCACCAACTACTTCCAGACGGCCCGCGACGGCAAGGGCCCGAAGCCGTACCTCGCGATCAAGATCGACCCGTCGCGCGTGCCGGGCCTGCCCGAGCCGCGGCCGATGTTCGAGATCTGGGTGCACGCGCCCTACGTCGAGGGCGTGCACTTGCGCAAGGGCCGGGTCGCGCGCGGCGGCCTGCGCTGGTCAGACCGTTACGAGGACTTCCGTACCGAGGTGCTCGGCCTGATGAAGGCCCAGAACGTCAAGAACACGGTCATCGTGCCGGTCGGCGCCAAGGGCGGCTTCGTCTGCCGGCGCCTGCCCGCGGCGCGCGACGAGCAGCAGCGCGAGGGGGTGCGCTGCTACCAGGACTTCGTCCGCGGCCTGCTCGACGTCACCGACAACATCATCGACGGCAAGATCGTGCCGCCGCCGGCGACCGTGCGCCGCGATCGCGACGACACCTACCTGGTGGTCGCCGCCGACAAGGGCACGGCGAGCTTCTCCGACATCGCCAACGGCATATCGGCCGAATACGGCTTCTGGCTCGGCGACGCGTTCGCTTCCGGCGGCTCCGCCGGCTACGACCACAAGAAGATCGCGATCACGGCGCGCGGCGGCTGGGAGTGCGTCAAGCGCCACTTCCGCGAGCTCGGCCGCGACGTCGACCGGCAGGAGTTCACGGTCGCCGGCATCGGCGACATGTCGGGCGACGTGTTCGGCAACGGGCTGCTGCGCTCCGCGCACAGCCGGCTGGTCGCCGCGTTCAACCACCAGCACCTGTTCATCGACCCGGCGCCGAACGCGGCGCGCAGCTTCAAGGAGCGCCAGCGGCTGTTCGCGCTGCCGCGCTCGAGCTGGGCGGACTACGACGCCAAGCTGCTGTCCGCCGGCGGCGGCGTCTGGTCGCGCAGCGAGAAGTCGATCCGCCTGCCGCGCGAGGCGCGGGCGCTGCTCGGCATCACCGCCGAGGCGCTGCCGCCGAACGAGATCATCAAGGCGATCCTCAAGCTCGACGTCGACCTGCTGTGGAACGGCGGCATCGGCACCTACGTCAAGGCGAGCGGCGAGAGCCACGGCCAGGTCGGCGATCGCGCCAACGACGCGGTGCGGGTGGACGGCCGCGAGCTGCGCTGCAAGGTCGTCGGCGAGGGCGGCAACCTCGGGCTGTCGCAGCTCGGCCGCGTCGAGTACGCGCTGCACGGCGGCCGGCTGAACACCGACTTCATCGACAACTCCGGTGGCGTCAACTGCTCCGACCTCGAGGTCAACATCAAGATCCTGCTGACGCTGGCCGAGCAGCGGCACGGCCTGAAGCGCGCGGCGCGCGACCGGCTGCTGGCGCGCATGACGCCGGACGTCGCCGCGCTGGTGCTGCGCAACAACTACCTGCAGGGTCAGGCGATCAGCACGCTCGAGAACCTCGCCGTCGAGCGCACCACCGAGCTCGGTCACGCGATCCGCTTTCTCGAGCGCAGCGGCGACCTCGACCGCGGCCTCGAGTTCCTGCCGGACGACGCAACGCTCAACGACCGCCAGCAGCAGGGCAAGGGCCTGACGCGGCCCGAGCTCGCGATCCTGCTGTCGTACTCGAAAATCTGGCTGCACCACCAGATCATCGAGTCGGACCTGCCGGAGGACCCGTATCTGTCCAACGAGCTCGAGCGCTATTTCCCGGCGCCGATCCACGCCGGCTTCGCCCAGCTGCTCGGCCAGCACCCGCTGCGCCGCGAGATCATCGCCACCGCGACCACCAACAGCCTGGTCAACCGCATGGGGCCGGTGTTCGCGATCCGCGTCGCCGAGGACACCGGCGCGTCGCTGTCGGCGATCACGCGCGCCTACGCCATCGCCCGCGAGAGCACCGCGATGCGCGAGCTGTGGGGCGAGATCGAGGCGCTCGACAATCGCGTGCCGGCGGCGGTGCAGTACGAGATGCAGTTCGCCACGGCGCGCGCGCTGCGCCACGCGACCTACTGGGTGCTCGCCTACCGCGGCCGCTCGCTCGACGTCGAGCCGGCGGTGGCGCAGCTCAAGCCCGGCCTCGCCAAACTGGTGGCGGCGGTGCCGAAGCTCGTCAGCGGCCGGCTCGCGCCGCGGATCGACGCCAAGCGCGCCGAACTGCTGAAGGCCGGCGTGCCGCCGGCGCTCGCGATGCGGATCGCGTCGCTCGAGATGCTGCAGTCGGGGCTGTACATCGTCGACCTCGCCGCCCGGCGCCGCGTGCCGCTCGAGCACGTGGCGCGTGTCTACCTGCACCTCGGCTCGACGCTCGACCTCGATAGCCTGCGGCTGCAGATCGACGCGCTGGCGGTGTCCGGCCACTGGCAGTCGGTGGCGCGCGGCTCGCTGCGCGAGGATCTGTACCGCCTGCACCGCGCACTGACCGACGGCGTGCTGGCACGCAGCCGCCGCGGTGACCCGGTGCGCGCCGCCGACGCCTGGCTCGCCGCGCGGCCGGGGCCGGTCGGCCATCTCAAGCGGATCTTCGCCGACATGGCGAGCGCCGCGCTGACCGAGGACTTCGCGACGCTGTCGGTCGCGCTGCAGTCGCTGAAGCGCCTTGCCGGTGAGTGAGCCGGCTTTCGCTTACGCGCCGCGGGCTCGTGCCGCGGCGCGTGGCGGCGACTGCGGACTGGACCGCCGCCGGTCGAGCCGCTAGCCTCGCGCCCTGCCGCCTGACCCTCACACGGGAGAGACGCAGTGACCGATTCCGCCGGCACGCTGGCGCTGTTGCGCCACGGCCAGAGCACCTGGAACCTCGAGAACCTGTTCACCGGCTGGACCGACGTGGACCTCACCGAGCGGGGCCGCGCCGAGGCCGCCGAGGCCGGGCGGCTGCTGGCCGCGGAGGGGATCGCCTTCGACCTCGCCTTCACCTCCGTGCTCAAGCGCGCGATCCGCACGCTGTGGATCGCGCTCGACACGATGGACCGGATGTGGCTGCCCGTGGAACGCAGCTGGCGCCTCAACGAGCGTCACTACGGTGCGCTGCAGGGCCTCGACAAGGCGCAGACCCAGGCACTGCACGGCGCCGAGCAGGTCAAGATCTGGCGGCGCAGCTATGACATCCCGCCACCACCGCTGACGGACGACGACCGCCGCCATCCGCGCTTCGATCCGCGCTACGCCGGCGTCGACCCGGCACAGCTGCCGGCCACCGAGTCGCTGAAGGACACGCTGGCGCGGGTACTGCCGTACTGGAACGAGCGCGTCGCCCCG
>JANYAE010000113.1 GCA_025355105.1 Pseudomonadota bacterium
CGCGGCCGCCGGCGGGGCGGCAGCTTCCGGTGCCAGCGTGTGGAAGCTCGCGCGCGCGACCGCGATCCGCGACGGGGCGCCGAGCGGGTCGCTGCAGCTGCCGCGGACCTTGAGGTCATCGCGGGCACCGCTGGCGAGCAGCAGCAGCTTGACCTTGTCGGCGATGCCGTCACACGAGTAATGACTCGTGAAACCGGCGTACGAGAAGGTGTATTCGTGCTTTTGCCAGACGCCGGCGGCCGGCAGCTCCTCCGGGGCCGCCGCCGCCGCGAGCGGCAGACCGGCGGCGCACGCCAGCATCGTCCGTTTCAGAGTCGCGATCCGCATGGCCGCTCCCTCCTGCAAGTTCCAATGGCGTGACTTTTCGACCGTGCCGGCGCGCAGCGGTTCCGGCCCGCGCGGGCGCCGTGGCTATAATGGCCGAGGTACCCCCGATGCGCCCCACTCCGCCGTTCAACCTGCAGCACTGGATCGAGGCGCACCGCCATGCGCTCGTGCCGCCGGTCGCCAACCGCCAGGTGTTCCCGGCCGGCGACTTCATCATCATGGTCGTCGGTGGTCCCAACGCGCGCCGGGACTACCACGTTGACCCAGGGGCCGAATTCTTCTACCAGCTCGAGGGCACGCTGACGCTGAAGACCGTGCAGGACAGCCGGCCGGTGGACTACGCGGTCGGCCCCGGCGAGGTGTTCCTGCTGCCGCCGCGGGTGCCGCATTCGCCGCAGCGGCCGGCAGGCTCGCTCGGCCTGGTGGTCGAGCGGCGCCGTGACCCGGGCGAGCGCGACGGGGTGCAGTGGTACTGCCCCGGCTGCCATGCGCTGCTGTACGAGGAGAGCTTCCCGTTGTCCGACATCGAGACCGAACTGCAGCCGGTGTTCGTGCGCTTCTACGCCGACCGCGGCCGCCGCACCTGCCGCGGCTGCGGCACGGTGCTCGAGCCGCCGGCGACGCCGTCGCCGCGATGAGCGAGGTCCTCCTGAGCCGCGGCGGGCAGCGCTACGTTGCGGACCTCTCGAACCCGCTGTCGATCGCCATGCCGCTCGACTTCGACGGCGTTCAGCCGAACCACTTCGGCGCGCCGCGGGCGCACGCGCAGCCGCTCGCGGCCGCCGGCTTCGTCGGCGACGTCCGCACCGGCGGCAGCGTCAACTGCGAACGGCTGTCGATCGTGCCGCACTGCAACGGCACGCACACCGAGTGCGTCGGCCACGTCACGACCGACCGCATCGCCGTGCACGAGGTGTTGCGCGGCGGGCTGTCGATCGCCCGGCTGGTGTCGGTGCGCGCGACGCCGATCGGCGCGAGCGGCGAGCCGGCGGACCCGGACGCGACGCCGGGCGAGCCGGTGATCACGGCCGCCGCGCTCGGCGCGGCGCTCGCCGCGCTGCCGGGCGAGTCGGAGGCACTGATCGTGCGCACGCTACCGAACGACGCCAGCAAGCTCGGTCGGCGCTACGAGGGCGCGGCGCCGGCACCGTACCTGACGCCGGACGCGGCGGCGCTGCTGGTCGCCGCCAACGTCCGCCACCTCGTCGTCGACCTGCCCTCGCTCGATCGCGCCGCCGACGGCGGGCGGCTGGTGGCCCACCGCCTGTTCTGGGGCCTGCCGCCGGGGGCCCGGCGCGCGCACGACGCGACGCGCCGCGACGCGACCGTCACCGAGCTCGCCTGGATCGCGCCGACCGTGCACGACGGCTGGTACATGCTGGACCTGCAGCTGCCGGCGTTCATGAGCGATGCCGCGCCGAGCCGCCCGATCCTGTACCCGGTACGACCGCATGACTGAGGCCGCGACGGAAGCGCGCGCGCTGGACCGCGGCGACGCGCTGGCGCCGTTGCGCGACCGCTTCCAGCTGCCGCTGGCGCCGGATGGCGAGCCGGCGATCTACCTCTGCGGCAACTCGCTCGGACCCATGCCGCTGGCCGCGCCGGCCCGCGTGCAGGAGGTGCTCGAGCACTGGGCCACGCTCGCGGTGCGCGGCCACCACGGCGGTCCGGATCCCTGGATGCACTTCCACGAGCGCTTCGCCGCGCCGCTCGGACGGCTGGTCGGCGCCGCGCCGGGCGAAGTCGTGGCGATGAACACGCTGACGGTGAACCTGCACCTGATGCTCGTCAGCTTCTACCGCCCGACCGCGACGCGGCACCGCATCCTGATCGAGCGCTCGTCATTCCCCTCCGATCGCTACGCGGTCGTCTCGCAGCTGCGCTTCCACGGCCACGCGCCGCAGCAGTCGCTGATCGAGGTCAGCCCGCGCCCCGGCGAGGAGTTGCTGCGGACCGACGATCTCATCGCGGCGATCGAGCGCGAGGGCGAGGCGCTCGCGCTGGTGCTGCTGCCGGGCGTCCAGTACCTGACCGGCCAGGTGCTCGACGTCCCGGCCATCACGCGCGTCGCGCGCCGTCACGGCGCGCTGGTCGGCTGGGACCTCGCCCACGCGATCGGCAACGTGCCGGTCGAACTGCACGATGCCTGCGCCGACTTCGCCGTCTGGTGCCACTACAAGTACCTGTGCGGCGGGCCCGGCGCGACCGCCGGCGCCTTCGTCCACGAACGCCACGGACACGGCACGACACTGCCGCGCTTCGCCGGCTGGTGGGGTCACGATGCCGCGACCCGCTTCGCGATGGGGCCGGACTTCGTGCCGATGGCCGGCGCCGAAGGCTGGCAACTGTCGAACCCGCCGGTGCTCGCGCTGGCGCCGCTGATCGCTGCCCTCGAGGCCTTTGACACCGCCGGCATGGCGGCGCTGCGCGCCAAATCGCTCGCGCTGACCGCGTTCGCGCGGCGCCTGATCGAGGAACGTCTGGCTGGCCGCATCACGATCGTCACCCCGGCCGCCGATGGCGACCGCGGCTGCCAGCTGTCGCTGCGCGTCGTCGGCGGCGCGAGCCGGGGGCGGCATGCCTTCGCCAGCCTCAGCGCGCGCGGCGTGATCGGCGACTGGCGCGAGCCGGACGTAATCCGGCTGGCACCGGCGCCGCTCTACAACCGCTTCGCCGAGGTCGAGCGCGCCATCGCGGTGCTCGAAACGGCGCTTCCGCCGTCTTGAGCGACCCGGTCGTCATCCTCGGCGGCGGTTGCACCGGCCCGCTGCTCGGCCTGCTGCTGGCGCGCCGCGGCCACACGGTGCGCCTCTATGAACGGCGCGCTGACGCGCGCCGCGTGCAGCTCCCGGCCGGGCGCTCGATCAACCTCGCGCTCGCGGCCCGCGGCATCGCCGCACTCGAGCGCGCCGGCGTCGTCGAGGCCGTTCGCCCGCTGCTGGTCCCGATGCGCGGCCGCATGGTGCACGACCTTGCCGGTGAGCCGCGCTTCCTGCGCTACGGCCAGCGGCCGCACGAGCTGCTGTACGCGGTGTCGCGCGCCGATCTCAATCGCGTGCTGGTGGACGCCGCCGAGGCGGCCGGCGTCCAGTTTCACTTCGAGCACGCCTGCCGCGGCGCCGACTTCACGCGCGGCCAGGTCGAGATCGAGGACCTAGTGGCGGGGCTGCGATTCGAACTGCCGCTCGCGGCGGTGCTGGCCGCCGACGGCTCGGGTTCGGCGCTGCGCCAGGCGATGGTCGGCGCAGGTCTCGCCAGCGCCCGCGAGGAGACGCTGGCGCACCGCTACAAGGAACTCACCATCCCCGCCGGCCGCGACGGTCGCCACCAGCTGGCGCTCGGCGCGCTGCACATCTGGCCGCGTGGCGGCCACATGCTGATCGCGCTGCCAAACGTCGACGGCACGTTCACGGCGACGCTGTTCCTGCCGGCCGAGGGCGGGCCGGTCAGCTTCGCGTCGCTCGCGCCGGCCGGGGCCGCGCGGCGGCTGTTCGAGCGCGATTTCCCCGGCGTGCTGGCGCTGGTCGCGGACCTCGAGGCGCAATACGCGGCCAATCCCGTCGGACGCATGTCGACCGTCTATGCCGCGCCCTGGCACGCGGGCGGCCGGGCGCTGCTGATCGGCGACGCCGCGCACGCCATCGTGCCGTTTCACGGCCAGGGGATGAACTGCGCGTTCGAGGACTGCCGCGTGCTCGACGAGCTGTTGGCCACGGCGCCGGACTGGCAGACCCGCTTCGCGCGCTTCGACGCGCTGCGACGCGAGGACACCGCGGCGATCGCCCGCATGGCGATCGAGAACTACACCGAGATGCGCGACACGGTCCGCGACCCGTCGTTCGCGCTGCAGAAGGAGCTGTCGCTCGAGCTTGAGCGGCGCCACCCGGAGCGCTTCATCCCGCGCTACTCGATGGTCATGTTTCACTCCGAGATCCCGTACGCCGAGGCCGAGCGGCGCGGCGCCATCCAGGCGCGGCTGCTCGATGAGGCGACGCGCGGCTGCACGCGGCTCGGCGACGTCCGGCTGGCGCCGCTCGAGGCCGCCATCACCGCGCAGCTGGCCCCGATCGCGCCGCCCGGCGCCTGAGCGTGACAAAGCTGTAGGCGTACGCGTGACGCTCGTCAGCCGGATGCGCCTCGCGCGAGACCTCCTGCCAGTCCTCGCGGCGCCACGCCGGGAAGTGCGCGTCGCCCTCGAGCTCCGCGTCGACCTCGGTCAGGTGCAGGACGTCGGCCTCGGCGAGCACGGCGCGATACAGCTGCGCACCGCCGATCACCATCAGCCGGTCGGCACCGCTCGCGGCCGCATGCGCCTCGGCGAGCGAATGGACGACGCTGGCGCCGGCCGCCCGGAAGTCGCGGTCGCGGGTCAGCACGATGTTCAGCCGGCCGGGCAGCGGGCGGCCGATGCTGTCCCAGGTACGCCGCCCCATCAGGATCGGGTGGCCGAGCGTCACGCGCTTGAAGTGGGCGAGATCCGCCGGCAGACGCCACGGCAGGCCGTTGTCGCGACCGATGACGCCGTTGCGGGCCGCGGCGACGACGAGTTCCAGACTGGGACGTGCGACACGGGTCTCGATTGACA
This sequence comes from Pseudomonadota bacterium, assembly GCA_025355105.1. GTDB lineage: Bacteria > Pseudomonadota > Gammaproteobacteria > Steroidobacterales > Steroidobacteraceae > CAIKZZ01. Next base: position 4,913 of record JANYAE010000113.1, read on the forward strand.
TAAGGAACCGGAACTGTGAAGTGTTCGCTGCCTGTCGCAGTCCTGCCCTTTATATCCTGCTGCTGCACCTGACGTCATGGCGCCCGGATGGCGCGGTCAGGGGCAGATCCTGGTGACGGACCGGCAAGCACCGCACTGACGCGGACCCTTGCGATCCAGGCCGCCGCGGCAGCGTGTTGGCTCCCGCGGCGGCTTTTTCGCGGCCCGTGCCCCGGCCGCCGGCTGACGGGCCGGCACCTCAAGCCGAGCGGCTGCGCTGCGCCCCGTCCGGCCGCCCGCCGCAGTGCGGCAAGATCGCCTAGACTCTCCGGCCATGATTCTCTTGCTCGACGTCGGCAACACCCGCGTCAAGTGGGCTTGGCTCGAGTACCTCGAGATCGCCCCGTCAGGGGCGGTCGCGCACGACGCCACCCACCGCAGCTGGCAGGGCGAGATCGAGGCGGACGGCCACCAGCCCTCGCGCATCGTCGTCGCCAATGTCGCTGGCCCCGCGTTCGCCGCGGCGCTGACGCTGTGGTCGCGCGACCACTACGCGGTGGAGCCCGAGTTCATCCTCGCGCGCGACCGCCTGCTCGGCGTCACCAACGGCTACCTGCGGCCCGCGGCGCTCGGTGTCGACCGCTGGCTGGCGCTGATCGCGGCGTGGCGCAGCGCGCCCCGTGCGACGCTGGTGGTCAACAGCGGCACCGCGCTCACCGTCGATACCGTCGACGGCGGCGGCCGGCATCGCGGCGGGCTGATCCTGCCAGGCGTGCAGATGCTGTCCGAGAGCCGTGCGCCGTGGGCAGCAGGTGCCGAGCTGCTGGCCGGGCGAGCGCTGGCGGGACTCCCGCGCGACCCGGTGCCGCTGACGCTCGCGGCACTGGCCGACCGCGCCTACGAGGCTTTCGCGCGCGACGTCGGCCCGGCGCCGCGCTTCATCCTGACCGGCGGCGACTCCCAGCTGCTGGACCCGCACCTGTCGCAGCCGGTCGAGATCGTCCCCGACCTCGTGCTCACCGGGCTCGCGATCGTCGCGACCAGCGGGCAAGCCGGTGGCTGAGCCGATGCCGCGGCTGCTGGCGGCCATCGAGTCGCGCCGCGACGAGCTGGTCGCGCTCACCCAGCAACTGGTGCGCATTCCGACCACCAACCCGCCGGGCGAGGCCTACCGTGAATGCGCCGAAGCCATCGGCCGGCGGCTGGCGCGGCGCGGCTTTTCGGTGGAATACGTGCGCGGCCTCGGCACGCCGGGCGACAGCGACCGCTACCCGCGCATCAACGTCATCGCGCGCCGCGAGGGCACGCGCCCCGGCCGCTGCGTGCACTTCAACGGCCACATCGACGTTGTCGAGGCCGGCCGCGGCTGGAGCGTCGAGCCCTTCGCCGCGCTGGTTCGCGACGGCCGCATCTACGGCCGCGGCAGCTGCGACATGAAGGGCGGACTCGCCGCCGCGATCGTCGCGGTCGAGGCGCTGCTCGACTCCGGCCTGCCGCTGCCCGGCGCGCTCGAGATCTCGGGCACGGTCGACGAGGAGTCCGGTGGCTACGGCGGCGTCGCCTACCTCGCCGAGCGCGGCTGGTTCGCCCCGACCCGCGTGCAGCACGTGATCATTCCAGAACCGCTCAACGTCGATCGGGTCTGCATCGGCCACCGTGGCGTGTGGTGGTCCGAAATTGAGACGCACGGCCGGATCGCGCACGGCTCGATGCCGTTCCTCGGCGACTCCGCGATCCGCCACATGGGCGCCGTGCTCGAGCGTCTCGAGCACGAGCTGCTGCCGCGCCTCGCGACGCGCACCACGGTCATGCCGGTCGTGCCACCGGCCGCGCGCCAGTCGACGCTCAACGTCAACTCCGTGCACGGCGGGCAGCCGGAAGGCTACGACGGCCTGCCGTCGCCGTGCGTCGCCGACTCGTGCCGCATCATCATCGACCGGCGCTTTCTGGTCGAGGAGACGCTCGAGGGCGTCAAGGGCGAGCTGCGCGAGCTGCTCGATCGACTGGCGGCCGAGCGGCCGGGCTTCCGCTACGAGCTGCGCGACCTGTTCGAGGTGCTGCCGGTGATGGCGGATCGCGCCGGACCCGTGGTGCAGGCGACGCTTGCGGCGGTGCGCGAGGTGCTCGGCCGCGAGGCCGAGGTCGTCTGCTCGCCCGGCACCTACGATCAGAAGCACATCGACCGGATCGGGCGCCTCAAGGACTGCATCGCCTACGGCCCCGGCATCCTCGATCTCGCCCACCAGCCGGACGAGTTCGTGCTGATCGACGACCTCGTCGCCTCGGCGAAGGTCATGGCGGTTGCCGCGCACCGGCTGCTGACCCTCGACGCATGAGCGACCGGCGCCGGACCCGCATCGCGCGGCTCGCCGCCGCGCTCGCGCTCGCGGCATGGACGCTGGCGCCGGCGGCCGTCGCCGGCGACGGCGGCGCGATCGCGATCGGCATCCCGCTCGAGCCGCCGAACCTGGACCCGTCGGCGACCTCCGCCGAGGCCACCCAGGACGTGCTGTACGCCAACGTCTTCGAGGGCCTGACCCGCATCGTCGAGGACGGGCGCGTCGTGCCGGCGCTGGCGCGCGACTGGAGCGTCAGCGATGACGGCCTCGTCTACCGCTTCCGGCTGCGCCCCGGCGTCCGCTTTCACGACGGCACGCCACTGACCGCCGCGGACGTGCGCTTCTCGCTCGACCGCGCGCGAGCCGCGGACTCAAAGAACCCGCTGCGCGACCTGCTGCAGCCGTTGCGCGCCGTGCGGGTCGAGGACGAACTCACGCTCAGCGTCGTGCTCGAGCGGCCGGTCGCCGAACTCCTGACCTACCTCGGCTGGGGCAACCTGGTGATCCTGAGCCCGGCGAGCGCCGCCGCCGCCGCCACGGCACCGGTCGGCACCGGGCCGCTGCGCTTTCGCGAGTGGCGCAAGGGCGATGCGATCGTCCTCGAGCGCAATGCCGACTACTGGGGCCCGCCGGCGCTGCTCGCCCGGGTCACCTTCCGGGTCGTTCCCGACGCGAGCACCGCTCTCGCGGCGCTGCTGGCCGGCGACGTCGACGCCTTCTCGAACTTCCCGGCACCCGAAAACCTCGCCGCGCTCAGCCGCGACCCGCGCTTCGCGGTCGTCGTCGGCTCGACCGAGGGCGAGACGCTGCTGGCGATCAACAACGCGCGCCCGCCGTTCAACGACCTGCGGGTACGCCAGGCGCTGGCGCACGCGATCGATCGCAACGCCATCATCCAGGGCGCGATGTACGGCTACGGTCAGCCGATCGGCAGCCATTTCCCGCCGCACGATCCGGCCTACGTTGACCTCACCGGGCGCTACCCGCACGACCCGGCGCGCGCGCGCGAGCTGCTGCGCGCGGCCGGCTACCCGCACGGCTTCGACGTCACGCTGCGCCTGCCGCCGCCCTACTACGCCCGCCGCAGCGGCGAGATCGTCGCCGCCGAACTCGCCGCGGTCGGCGTCCGGGTACACATCCAGAACATCGAGTGGGCGCAATGGCTCGAGCAGGTGTTCAGGAACCGCGACTACGAGCTCACGATCGTGTCGCACACCGAGCCGATGGACTACGACATCTACGCGCGGCCCGGCTACTACTTCGGCTACTCGAATCCGCACTACGCGGCGCTGCTGGCCGAGCTGTCGCGCAGCCGCGACGCGGCGCGACGCCGGCAGCTGCTCGGCGAGCTGCAGCGCACGCTCGCCGACGACTCGGTGAACGTGTTCCTGTTCGAGCTGCCGAAGCTCGGCGTCTGGCGACACGAGCTGCACGGCTTGTGGCACGAGGCCCCGATCCAGGGCATCGACGTGACGCGCGCCTATCTCGACGCGCCGGGCGACAGCGCGGCGCCGGGCGCGGCGTCGCGACTGCCCGCGCTACTGCTGCTGGCGACCGTCGTCGGCCTCGCCGGACTCGGCCTCGTCGCGCTGCGCCGCCACGTCAGCGCCTGGTACCTCGCCGGCCGCGGCGCCTCGTTGCTCGCGACGCTGCTCGCCGCCTCGGTCGTGATCTTCGTGCTGGTCGACGTCCTGCCGGGCGACCCGGCCGCCTACATGATGGGACTCAACGCCAGCCCCGAGGCGGTCGCGGCGCTGCGCGCCGACTACGGCCTCGACGCGCCGGCCTGGCGCCAGTACCTCGACTGGATGCTGGGCCTCGCGCGCGGCGACTTCGGCACCAGCTATACCTACCGCGTGCCAGTCGCCGGGCTCGTCGCCGAACGATTGGCGGTGTCGCTACCGCTCGCGCTCTACGCGCTGACGCTGGCCGTGGCCATCGCCGCTCCGCTCGGGCTGGCCGCGGCGCTGCGGCGCGGGCGGCGCGCGGACGCGGTGCTGATGGGCGTCGCGCAGGCAGGGCTCGCCGTGCCGAACTTCTGGCTGGCGCTGCTGCTGATCCTCGGCTTCGCCGTCCACCGCCACTGGTTTCCGGCCGGCGGCTTCCCGGGATGGGGCGCCGGCGCCGGCGCCGCGCTCTGGGCGCTGACCCTGCCGGCGCTCGCGCTGGCGGTGCCGCAGGGCTGCATCCTGGCGCGCGTGCTGCGCGCCGCGCTCGGCGAGACGCTCGAGGAGGACTACGTCCGCACCGCCCGTGCCAAGGGCCTCTCCGAGCGCCAGGCGCTGCTGCGCCATGCACTGCCGAACGCGCTGATCCCGGTGCTGACCGTGCTCGGGCTGCAGTTCTCGTTCCTGCTCGCCGGCGCCATCATCGTCGAGACGGTGTTCGCACTGCCCGGCCTCGGACGGCTGATCTTCCAGGCGACCGCGCAACGTGACCTGATCGTCGTGCGCAGCGTCGTGCTGCTGCTGGTCGCCGCGGTCGTGGCCGTCAACTTCGTCGTCGAGCTGCTGTACGCGGTGGTGGACCCGCGCCTGCGGCAAGGCGGGCAGGCATGAGCGGCGCGGCGCGGCGCGGCGTCGGGCCCGGCAGCGCGTTCGGCGCCGCGGTGCTCGCGCTCTACGCGCTGCTGGCGCTCGCCTCGCTGACGCCGCTGTTCGACGCCGCACTCACCCTCAACCTCGGCGCGCGACTCGTGGCGCCATCGTCGCAGCACTGGTTCGGGACCGACCCGCTGGGCCGCGACGTGTTCGCGATGGTGGCCGTCGGCGCGCGCACTTCGCTGCTCGTCGCCGCCGGTGCCGTGCTGCTCGGCCTGTTGCTCGGCACGCCGCTCGGCCTCGTCGGCGCGGCCCGCGGCGGCGTGGCCGGCGAGCTCGTGGCCCGCGGCAGCGATCTGCTATTTGCGTTCCCGGCGCTGCTGCTCGCGGTGCTGCTGTCGGCCGCGCTCGGCCCCGGCGCGCTGACGGCGGTGATCGCGATCGGCGTGTTCAACGTGCCGGTGTTCGCGCGGCTGGTGCGCGGCAGTGGCCAGGCGCTGATGACGCGCGACTTCGTGCTCGCCGCGCGCGCCGCGGGCCGCGGCCCGCTCGCGATCGCCTTCGTCCACGTCCTGCCCAACCTCGCCGGCCTGCTGCTGGTCCAGGCCGCGATCCAGCTATCGCTCGGCATCGCCGCCGAGGCGGGGCTGTCCTACGTCGGCCTGGGCGCCCAGCCGCCCGCGCCCAGCTGGGGCCGGATGTTGAGCGATGCGCAGACGCTCGCCGGCGTCGCGCCGTGGCTCGCCTGGTTCCCGGGACTGGCGCTGGCGCTTGCCGTCCTGGCGCTCGGCCTGCTCGGCGACGGGCTGGCGCGCACGCTCGATCCGCGCGCTGGCGCCCGGCGCGCGCCGTGACGCTGCTCGCCGTCCGCGGCCTCGGCGTCACGATCGGCGGCCGCACGCGGCTCGCCGGCCTCGACCTCGCGGTCGCGCCAGGCGAGGTGCTCGGGCTGGTCGGCGAGTCCGGCTCCGGCAAGTCGCTGACCGCGCTCGCGCTCGCCGGGCTGCTGCCGGCCGGCGCCGCGGTGACGGGCAGCGTGCGCTTCGCCGGCGAGGAGCTGATCGGCGCGCCGGACGGCACGTGGTGCCGCGTTCGCGGCCGTGGCGTCGGCATCGTGTTCCAGGAGCCGGCGACGGCCTTGAATCCGCTGATGACGATCGGCGCGCAAGTAGCCGAAACGGCGAGGGTCCACGCCGGCTGCTCCGCGGCCGAGGCCAGCGCGCGGGCGGCGGCGACGCTCGCGCGGGTGGGGTTGCCGGCCAGCGTCGCCGGGCCCGATCGCTATCCGCACCAGATCTCCGGCGGCCAGCGGCAGCGCGTCGCGATCGCGCTCGCCGTCGCGCTCGCGCCGCGGCTGCTGATCGCCGACGAGCCGACCACCGCGCTCGACGTCACGACCCAGGCGCAGATCCTCGAGCTGCTCGCCGGGCTCGCGGCCCGCGACGGGATGGCGTTGATCCTGATCAGCCACGACCTCGCCGTCGTTGCCGGCCTGGCCGCCCGGATCGCGATCCTGCGCGACGGCCGGATCGTCGAGCAGGGCGGCACGCGCGCCGTGCTGCGTGCGCCGGCGCACGCCTACACGCGGGCGCTGGTGCGCGACTTCACGCCACGACCCGCGCCGGCGCGCGCGGTCGCGACAGCCCCGCCGCTGCTCGAGGCCGAGGCGCTGGTGCGCGACTACCGGATGCCGAGAACGCGCGTCTTCGACCCCGCACCGCTGCGCCGCGCCGTCGACGGCGTCAGCCTCACGGTCGCGCCCGGCGAGCGGGTCGGGCTGGTCGGCGAGTCCGGTAGCGGCAAGTCGACGCTGGTGCGGGCGCTGCTCGGGCTCGAGGCGCCCCAGGCCGGCTCGGTGCGCATCGCGGGAGAACGACTGATCGGCGCCTCGCGCGCGACCGCGCGGCGCCTCAGGCGCCTCGTGCAGGTCGTGTTCCAGGATCCGTACGGCAGCCTCAACCCGCGGCACGCGGTCGGACGCATCGTCGCCGAGCCGCTCGCACTCCTCGGCGGCCGGCTGTCAGGCGCCGAGCGCCGGCGGCGCGTCGAAGCTGCGCTGGTGGACGTCGGGCTCGCGGCGGGGGACGCTCGGCGCCAGCCGCACGAGTTCTCGGGCGGCGAGCGGCAGCGGATCGCGATCGCACGCGCGCTGGTCGTCGAGCCACGCCTCGTGATCCTCGACGAGGCCGTCTCGGCGCTCGACGCGTCGCTGCGCGCGCAGATCCTCGAGCTGCTGCTCGGGCTCTCGGCCGCGCGTGGCCTGGCGTACCTGTTCGTCTCGCATGACCTCGCGGTGGTGCGCGCGGTCACCGACCGCACGCTCGTGATGCGCGCCGGGCGCATCGTCGAGGCCGGCTTGACGGCCGAGGTGCTCGACCGGCCCCGACACCCTTACACTCAGCAGCTGGTGGCCGCGACCCCGAGCCTCGAGCGCGCGCTGGCCGCCACCGGTCGCTGAAGGATGCCGCGCATGAGTCTGCCGTTCCGCTCCGAGCTGCTGCTGATCGGCGGCGAATGGCGCACGGCCGCCGGCGGCACGCTGCCGGTCGAGGATCCCTCGAGCGGCGCGATCATCGGCGCGATCGCGCGCTCGAGCGCGACCGACGTCGCCGCGGCGGTGGCAGCCGCTCGCGCCGCGTTCGAAGGGGAATTCGGCCGCCTGGCCGGCTTCGAGCGCGGCCGGCTGCTCGCCGCGCTCGGCCGCCTGGTACTTGCCCATGCCGAGCAGCTGACGGCGCTTGAGGTGCAGGATGTCGGCAAGCCCGTGACCCAGGCGCGTGCCGACGTCACCGCGCTCGCGCGCTACCTCGAATTCTACGGCGGCGCCGCGGACAAGCTGCACGGCACGACGATCCCCTACCTCAACGACTACACGATCTACGCGTTGCGCGAGCCGCACGGGGTCACGGCGCACATCATCCCGTGGAACTATCCGATGCAGATCGTCGGCCGCTCGGTCGGCGCCGCGCTGGCGGCCGGCAACGCGGTCGTCATTAAGCCAGCCGAGGAGGCGTCGCTCTCGACGCTCGCCTTCGCGCGCCTCGCGCTCGAGGCCGGTTTTCCGCCCGGCGCGATCAACGTCGTGCCGGGACTCGGCGAGGAGGCCGGTGCCGCGCTCGCCGCCCACCCGGGCGTCAACCACGTCTCGTTCACGGGCTCGGTAGAGGTCGGGATCGCCGTCCAGGCCGCCGCCGCGCGCCACGTCGCGCCGGTCACGCTCGAACTCGGCGGCAAGTCGCCGCAGTTGGTGTTCGACGATGCCGACCTCGACGCGGCGCTGCCGCTGCTGGTTCGCGCCGGCCTGCAGAACGCCGGCCAGACCTGCTCGGCGAGCTCGCGCCTGCTGCTGCAGCGGGGCATTTATACGCAGGTCGTCGAGGCGCTCGCGCTGCGCTACCGGGCGCTGCGCGCCGGTCCCGCGGCGCGCGACCTCGATCTCGGCCCGGTGATCTCGGCCGGCCAGCGGCGACGCATCCTGACCCTAATCGAGGCCGGGATCGCCGCCGGCGTGCCGGTGCTCGCGCGCGGCGAGGTCGTCGCCGATGCGCCGGCCGGCGGCCACTACCTGGCGCCGTTGCTGTTCGGGCCGGTGCCGCCCGGCAGCCCACTGGCCCAGGAAGAGGTGTTCGGGCCGGTGCAGGTGGTGCTGCCATTCGACAGCGAGGAGGAGGCGGTGGCGCTCGCCAACGGCACGCGCTTCGGCCTCGTCGCCGGCGTCTGGACGCGCGATGCCGGCCGCCAGCATCGACTGGCGCGACAGCTGCGCGCCGGCCAGGTATTCCTCAACGACTACGGCGCCGCCGGCGGCGTGGAACTCCCCTTCGGCGGCGTCGGCTGGTCCGGCCACGGCCGCGAGAAGGGCATGGAGGCCCTGCACGGCTTCACGACGCTGAAGACCGTCGCCGCGCGCCACCGCTGACCGACGACATCCATCGAACCGCGAGGCCACACCGTGCGACTGTCAGGCAAGAACGCGATCGTCACCGGCGGCGCCTCCGGCATCGGCGCCGGCATCGTCCGCCGCTTCGTCGCCGAGGGCGCGCGCGTCGCGATCGCCGACCTGAACGCCGATGCTGCCGCCGCGCTCGCGGCCGAGCTGGGCGCCGCGGCCGTGGCGATCAGCGCGGACGTGAGCAACGCGGCCTCGGTCGCGGCGCTCGCGGCGAGCGCCGCGAGCGCCCTCGGCCCGATCGACATCCTGGTCAACAACGCCGGCGTCGGCCACGTGCCGCAGCCGCTCGAGGCGCTCAGCGAGGAGGAATTCGAGCGCCTGCTCGCGGTCAATGTGCGCTCGATCTACCTGACGGCGCGGGCCTTCGTGCCCGGGATGAAGCAACGCCGCAGCGGCGCGATCCTCAACATCGCCTCGACCGCCGGGGTCAGCCCGCGACCGCGGCTCACCTGGTACAACGCCTCGAAGGGCTGGGTGATCACCGCGACCCGCTCGATGGCGGTCGAGCTCGCGCCGGCCGGCATCCGCGTCAACGCGCTGAACCCGGTCGCGAGCGAGACGCCGCTGCTCGCCACGTTCATGGGCGAGGACACCCCCGAGATCCGGGCCCGCTTCCTCGCGACCATCCCGCTCGGGCGCTTCGCGACGCCGGCCGACATGGGCTTCGCCGCGAGCTATCTGTGCTCGGACGAGGCCGCGATGGTCACCGGCGTCGCGCTCGAGGTCGACGGCGGCCGCTGCATCTGAGCTCCAGGAGACACCCGTGCGCCCCGGCGAACTCAATCTGATCACCGACGTGCCGGGCATCCGCGTCGGCCATGCCACCGACGAGCGCTCGCAGAGCGGCGTGACGACGCTGCTCGGCGAGCGGCCGCTCGCGGCCGGCGTCGACGTCCGTGGCGGCGCGCCGGGCGTGCGCGAGACCGACACGCTTGCCGCGGATGGCCTGGTCGGCCAGGCACACGCGATCGTGCTGGCCGGCGGTTCGGTGTTCGGGCTCGGCGCCGCGGACGGCGTCGCGACCGAGCTGTCGAACACCGGCATCGGGCTGCGGCTCCTCGCGCACACGCGCGCCATCCCGATCGTGCCGGCCGCGGTGCTGCACGACCTCGGTGGCGCCGGCGACAAGCATTGGGCCGAGCCACCGTATCGCGGCCTCGGCGTCGATTCGGTCCGTGCCGCAGGCCGGCATTTCACGCTCGGCCGGGTCGGCGCCGGACGCGGCGCGCGCGCCGGTCAGGTCGCCGGCGGCATCGGCTCGGCATCACTGGACCTCGGCGGCGGACTGATCGTCGGCGCACTGGTCGCGGTCAACTCGATTGGCAGCGCCTACTACCCTGACGGGCGCACGCCGTACGCGTGGCCGTACGAGATCGACGCCGAATTCGGTGGCGCCCGGCCGGAGCGGCCGGCGCCGCTGGTCGATCCCGCACCGGCGGAATCCCGGCTCGCGGAGCTGGGTCAGCTGGAGCCCGGCACGAGCACGGTCATCGGTGTGGTCGCGGTCTCCGCGGCGCTCACCGGCGCCGAATGCAGGCGGCTCGCGGTCATGGCGCACGACGGCATCGCACGCGCGGTGCGGCCGTCGCACACGCCCTTCGACGGCGACACGATCTTCGCCGTCGCGAGCGGCAGCGCCGCGCTGGCCATAGGTGGCATCCGCGCGGCGCTGGTCGCCCGGCTCGGATCGGCGGCGGCCGATTGCATGGCACGCGCCATCGCGCGCGGCGTCCACGAGGCCCGCCGGCCGTGACGCGGGCCGTCGGTCGCGCGGCGCGGATTCTGTCAAATCCGTGCGCTTCGCCGCCGCGCTAACCCCGTTGCGTCGGCGGCGCCGATTCATACAGCGACCGATCAGCAACGGGAGCTGCCATGACACGCCTTGGACTGACACTCGCCCTGAGCCTCGCCGCCGTTTCGCTCAACGCCCACGCCGTCGGCCGGCTGGCCGACGTCGAGATCGTCGATCGAACGACCGGCGCCACGCTTGAGACCCACTACTACCGCGGCGAGTACTGGGTCGCCGGGACGCCCGGCGGCCGCTACACGATTTCGATCCGCAACCGGCTCCGCGAACGCCTGCTGGCGGTGACCGCGGTGGACGGCGTCAACGTGATCTCCGGCGACACGGCCGGCTGGCAGCAGACCGGCTACGTGTTCGCACCCTTGCAGGGCTACGAGATCAGCGGCTGGCGCAAGAGCGACCGCGACGTCGCGACCTTCGAGTTCACCGCTGCACCGAACTCCTACGCCGAGCGCACCGGCCGGCCGGCGAACGTCGGCGTCATCGGCGTCGCGCTGTTCCGCGAGCGGCCGCCGGCGCCGGCGCCGGCCGCGGCAATGCCCGCGCCGAGCGCGGCCGCCGACGCGTCCGCGCGGCAGACCGAGCCGTCCGCGAGCGGCGCGAGTCGATCCAAGGCCCTCGAAGCGGACGCTGGCAACGCGGTCGGTCGCCTGGTGGCCCCGCAGGCCAAGCTCGGTACGGGCCACGGCGAGCGCGAGGCCTCCTATGTCGAGCACACCGACTTCGATCGCGCGAGCGAGCGACCCACCGAGGTCATCCGGATCCGCTACGACAGCGCCGCGAACCTGGTCGCGACGGGCGTGATCCGGCAGCGGCCGCCGCTGCCGCCGCTGCCGCCGCGGCCGAACGCGTTCCCCGACTCGGCCGGCGGCTACGTCCCGGATCCCCCGGGCTATTCGGCAAGCGGGCTGCGATAATGGACTGAATGGTTGACTCCGCCGAGAGCGACGAGGCCCTGATGCTGTCATTCGCGCGCGGCGACGCCGCCGCGTTCGAGGAGCTGTACCGTCGCCACGAGTCGCGTGTGTTTCGCTACCTGCGGCGGAACGTGCGCGACCCGGAGGCGGCCAACGACCTGATGCAGGAGGTCTGGTTCGCGGTGGCACGCAGCGCCGCGCGCTACCAGCCGACCGCTCGGTTCACGACCTGGCTCTACACGCTCGCGCACCATCGCATGGTCGACGCCTTCCGCGCCCGGCGCGACCACCTGAGCCTCGACGCCGCCAACGACGGTGACGGCGGTGCCAGCCTAATCGATCGTCTGCCTGCGGACCCGCGCAGCGAGCCGGCCGTCGAGGCGGAGACCGACCAGGACGCAGACCGCGTGCTGCGCGCGGTCGGCCAGTTGCCCGAGGAGCAGCGCGCCGCGTTCCTGCTCAAGGCCGAGGCCGGGCTCAGCGTCGAGCAGATCGCCGCCGCGACCGGCACCAGTTTCGAGACCGCGAAGAGCCGGCTGCGCTACGCGCGCCACAAGCTGCGCGAATTGCTGGCGGAGTACGCATGAACACGCCCGAAGAGCGCGACGACGACGCACTCGACGAGCGCTACCGGCGCGCGAGCGGCGCGGCAAGCGATGGGCCGAGCGCGGCGGTGCGGGCGGCGATCCTGGCCGAAGGCCGGCGAATCGCTGAGCAGCAGCGGCGCGCGGCGGCGCCGGTCAGCGTCGACACGCTGCGTCGCGCCGCCAACGACCGCCACTGGCGACTGGCCGCGATCGGCACGCTGATCGCGGCGACGATCGCCGGACTGCTGGTCGTGCCGATCTACCGCGAGCCCGCGCCGCTTCCGGGCGAGGCGGCGCTGACCCGAACCGAATCGCCGCCCGTCGCGAGTCCGCTCGCGGCCGACAGCGCTCCCGCACCGAATGCTGCGGCGCCGCCACCGGTGCCGGTGGCAGCGGCAAAGCTGCAGCAGCAGTCTGCGGCCGGCGCGGCGCTCGAGGCGCCGGCTGCACCGTCGGCGCGGCGGCCGCTCGCGCCCAGCGTCGTTCGGGCGGACGCCGAGCGCGCCGCCGGCGGCGCGAGTCCGCGGCAACGCGTCGAGCCAGCGCCTGCGGAACCGCGGGCGGCGGCGGCCGATCGTGCCGTGCTGGACGTGACCGCGGCGCGGCGCGCGTCGCCGAGTGCCGACGCGGCACCGGCGGCGCTGGCGGCATCGAGCCCGGATGCCGCCGCGAGCCTGCGCGCGGCAGTACTCGACGGCAACCGGAGCCGCGTCGCCAGCCTGCTCGAGGCCGGTGCGCCGCTCGGCGCGGTCGACGCGGACGGCCGAACGCCGCTGCTGCTCGCGATCGCGACAGGCCAGGTGGACGTGGTGCGCGCGTTGCTCGCGCACGGCGCCGATCCGAACATCCCCGGGCGCGACGGCCGCACACCGCTCGCCGAGGCGCGGACGCGTCATCTGGATGACATCGCGGCACTGCTCGAACGCTCCGGCGCGCGCTAGGTTCACGGCACCGTGATCACCTGGCCTGCCGCCCGGCGTGCCGCCGACCTGAGCCGCGCCGCCGTGCCGGCGCCGGCGCGCCGCTGCCGGACGTTCGCGGCCGTCATGCTGGCGACTGCCGGCAGCCTGACGCCACCCGCGTCGCCGGCCGCGGAGCCGCGGGCGCAGAGCCTGCCGGACGTGATCGTCGGCACGACGCCGCTGCCCGGCACCGCGGTCGCGCTTGAGGACCTGCCGGGCGAGGTGCACTCGCTCGAGCTGCCGGCCGCTGGCGGGATGCCGATGCGGACCGCGACCGAAGCGCTGGCCGGCCGCTTCGCCGGAATCGGCCTCGAGGACGCGCTCGGCGACGGCTTCCAGCTGAGCCTCGCCTACCGCGGCTTCGCGGCCTCGCCGCTACTCGGCACGCCGCAGGGACTCGCGGTGTATCAGGATGGCGTGCGTCTCAACGAGGCCTTCGGCGACGTCGTCAACTGGGACCTCGTGCCGGCCTTCGCGATCCGGCGCATCGACATCGCCAGCGCGAACCCGGCCTACGGCGCGAACGCGCTCGGCGGCGCGGTCGCGTTCACGATGAAGAACGGCTTGACCGACCGCGGGCTCGCGGCCGAGCTCGAGGGCGGTTCCTTCGCAACGCGCGCGGCGACGCTCGAGTATGGCGCGCGCGGCGGCGACCTCGCCTGGTACCTTGGCGGCCGTGCGCTCGCCGAGGACGGCGCGCGCCGCTTCTCGGCCAACTCGCTGCGCCAGCTGTATGCGGACCTGCGCTACGTGACGGCGCGCGACACGCTCGCGCTCACGCTCGAGAGCGGTCACGACCGTCTCGAAGGCCCGGGCGCGGCGCCGCTGCAGGAGCTGGCGGTCAGCCGCTCGCTGACCTTCACCGGTCCGCAGCAGTCCGACAACCGGCTCGGCCTCGCGACGCTGCGCGGCACATCACGGCTCGGCGAGACGCTCAACCTCTCCGGCGTTGCGTACTACCGCCACGTCAGCCAGGAGCTCGTCAACGGCAACACCACCAGCTATCGGGCGTGCACCGGCGCCGCTGCCGCGGGGCTGCTCTGCCAGCAGGACGGTACGACGCCGCTCGCCGGCCTCGACGACGCGCCGCTCCTCGAGCCGGCCGCGGGCACCGCCGCGGCGCTCGGTGAGAACGACGCCGAGTCGCTGACGGCCAGCACCCGCGGCGCGAGCGTGCAGCTCGCCGGCCACGTGAGCTGGCACGGGTTGAGTCACGCGCTGGCGCTCGGCGCCGCGGTCGATGCGGCGCGGGTGCGCTTCGCGGCGACCGCGCGGGTGGGACGGCTCGATCCGGCGCTGCAGGTCATCGACGCGGGACCACCGATCGGCACCGCCGAGGGCACGCCGTTCGCGGCGACGCCGGTGGAACTCGGCATCCGCAGCCGGACGCGTGCCTGGCACGCCAGCGACGCCGTCAGCGTGGCAACCGGCGTGACGGTCACCGCCAGCGCCCAGTACGCCGTCGAGGACATCGGCCTCGACGACCGCCGCGGCAGCGCGCTGTCGGGCGTTAGTCGCTACCAGCGCTTGAACCCCGCGCTCGGGCTGACCTGGCGCATGGCCGCCGGAGCCACCGCGTACGCGGGCTACGCCGAGACGACGCGGGCCCCGAGCGCGAGCGAGATCGAGTGCTCGGATCCGACGCGGCCGTGCCTGCTGCCCTCGACGCTCGCCGGCGACCCACCGCGACTGCGCCAGGTCGTCGCGCGCACCTGGGAGGCCGGGCTCCGACAGGGCGGCGCCGGCCCGGCGGGCCTCGGCTTCAGCGCCGGGCTGTTCCGCATCGACCTCGCCGACGACATCTACGGGATCGCGACCGGCGCCGGCAGCGGCTACTACGCCAACATCGGCGCGACCCGCCGTGAGGGGCTGTCGGCCGACCTCAGCTTCCGCGGCCCGAGCTGGTCAGGCTTCGCGAGCGGCGCGCTGATCGACGCGACCTTTCGCGACGCGCTGCTGATCCCGTCGCCGCAGAACCCGCTGGCGGATGCCCGGGGTGACATCTTGGTCCGTCCCGGCGCGCACCTGCCCGGCATCGCGCGGCTGCGCGGCACGCTCGGCGCAGAATGGCGCGCGACGCGGGACGTCAGCGTCGGCGCGACGCTGAGCGCCGCCGGCCCATCCCACTACCATGGCGACGAATCGAACCAGAATCCGAGGCTGCCGGGCTACGCGCGGCTCGATCTGCACGCGACGCTGGCGCTTGGCGAGCAGGTGGGGGTCACGCTCGCGCTGCTGAATGTGCTCGACGCTCACTACGCGACCAATGGCCTGTATGCGGACCCGACCGGCGTCGGCGCCCCGGGCGTGCCCGCAGCCGGCGCAGCCGATCCGGCCGCGGACCACCGCTTCGTGACGCCCGCGCAGCCGCTATCCTGGCGGCTCACGCTGCGTGTGCGCCTGTGAGAATTCCAGCGGCGGCCGCGCTTGCGACCCGCGGCGCGTGCCCTTCGGCGCGGCGACAGGAGAAGAGGATGACGATGCGACGCGCGCGGCAGATCACGAGCTCGCGGTTATTGCCGGTGCTCGCCGCCGGCCTGCTGTGCGGCGTGACCGCAGCCGATGAGCTGACGACCGGCAAGGACTCGCCGCTTGAGGTCCCTGCGTGGCTGTTCCCGCTGAATCCGCCGGCCCCGGCCACGGCGGCGGCTCCGGCCGCCGACGCCGGCCGTGCGCTGCGGCTCCCGGGCGCCACCGCGACCTTCCGCGAGGCCGAGCTCAACAACCTCTTCTTCGCGCCGGACTGGCGACCGGACTCGCACCTGCCGATGCCGGCCATCGTCGCGCGCGGCCGCGCACCGCAGGTCTTCGCCTGCGGCTACTGCCACTCGCCAACCGGCCAGGGGCGTCCGGAGAACGCTTCACTGGCCGGGCTGACGGCGGACTACATCGTCCGGCAGGTTGCCGACTATCGCAGCGGCGCACGTCGCAGCGCCTGGCACGGGCCGTACTCGCCGACCGACAAGATGGCGCAGGTCTCGCAGCACGTCACCGACGAGGAACTCGCGGCGGCGGCCGCGTACTTCGCGCAGCAGCGGCTGACGTCGCGCGCGATCGTGGTCGAGCGTGCGACGGTACCGCAGATGAAGGTGGTCGGTTTCGTCTGGGTGGCGGAGCCTGACGGCGGCGAGGAACCGATCGCCGGACGCCTGCTCGAGACCGCGCCGGACCCGGTTCGCCACGAGCGTCGCGACGACACGATGCGCTACCTTGCGTACGCGCCGCCTGGCAGCCTCCAGCGCGGCGAGGCGATCGCCCGCTCCGGCGGCGAGGTGACGCTCGCCTGCACGAGCTGCCACGGCGAGGGGCTGCGCGGTGCCGGGCCGGTGCCACCGCTCGCGGGCCGTTCCCCGACCTACCTCCTCAGGCAGCTGGTCGCATTCCGCAACGGCGCACGCGCCGGACCGGGCGGCCAGCCAATGCGGCCGGTGGTCGCGTCGCTCGCCATCGACCAGATGGTCGCGGTCGCCGCCTACGCTGCCTCGCTGCCGCCGTAGGGCGCGCCGAGCGCCGCCAGCGAGATGCGCCCGGGCAGCGCGCGAGCGTGGCGGCGCTCTCGAGCCGCGATACCGTCCCACCCTGCGGTTGGCGCGGCGCAAGGTGCCGCTCGCGGCGATCCGTTGTAACCTCGGCGACCACCTATCTACCTGCCGCCGAAGACCCGCGCGCAACGCCGGCCCAGGCCGCAGTGGCCCGCACACGACCACTGGAGTTCCGCCGATGCGCCGACTTCTTGCCTGGCTTCCCGCGCTCATCCTGACGATTCCCGCTCAGGCGTGCTTCGCGGCTGATGTCCCGGCCGGCAAGCCGGACGTGCCGCGCGTCGAGCCTTTCAAGCCGGAGCAGCAGGCCAGCAAGGGCAGCGTCACCGTCGAGGGCCGCCGCATCGACTACGAGGCGGTGGCCGGCACGCTCGTCGTCCACACCAAGGACTGGGATGACGTGCCGCAGAACGCCGACAAGGACGACAAGGCAGGGCCTGCCGAAGCGAGCATGTTCTATGTCGCCTATTTCGCGCCGGACCCGAAGGGCGCCGCGCGGCCGGTGACGTTCTTCTTCAACGGCGGCCCCGGCTCGGCGACCGTGTGGCTGCACATGGGCGCATTCGGCCCGAAGCGCGTCGTCACGGCCGACGACTCGCACACGCCGGCGGCGCCGTACGCGATCGTCAACAACGACTTCAGCCTGCTCGACGCCAGCGATCTCGTTTTCATCGACGCGCCCGGCACCGGCTTCAGTCGCGTCGCGGGCAAGGACCACGACAAGGCCTTCTACGGCGTTGACCCGGACGCGCAGGCCTTCGCCGACTTCATCTCGCAGTTCCTCGCCAAGTACGGTCGCTGGAACTCGCCGAAGTACCTGTTCGGCGAGAGTTACGGCACGACCCGCTCGGCGGCGCTCGTCAACATCCTCGAGACCGAGCGCTCGATCGACTTCAATGGCGTGATCCTGCTGTCGCAGATCCTGGCCTTCGACGGCAGCGTCGACCGCGCCGAATCGAACCCGGGCGTCGACCTGCCCTACGAGCTGGCGCTGCCGACCTATGCCGCGACCGCCTGGTACCACCACCGACTGCCGGACGCGCCCAAGGAGCTGGCGCCGCTGCTCAAGGAGGTCGAGCACTTCGCGCTCAACGAGTACGCGCTCGCGCTCGCCGCCGGCGCCGCGCTGCCCGACGAGCAGCGGCGCGCGATCGTCGCCCGCCTGCACCGCTACACCGGCTTGCCGGAGGACTACATCGAGAAGGCGAACTTGCGGGTCAGCGGCGGCGAGTTTCGCAAGACGCTGCAGGCGGACCGCGACACGACCACCGGCCGGCTCGACACGCGCTTCAACGGGCCGACCCTCGATCCGCTCGCCAAGACCGCCGACTACGATCCGCAGTCGGCGGCGCTGCGCTCGGCCTACGTGTCGGCCTTCAACGACTACGCGCGCAAGGACATGCGCTACGGCGAGGGCAAGGCCTTCAAGGCGTCGGTGCCGCTGTTTCGCACCTGGGTGGGCAACCACCAGCCGCCGGGCTCGACCTTTCCGGCCGCGCACGCGACCAACGTGATGCCGGACCTCGCCAACGCGATAAAGAACAACCCGAACCTCCGGGTCATGCTGCATGCCGGCTACTACGACCTCGCGACGCCGTACTTCCAGGGCATCTACGAGATGCAGCACCTGCCGATGGCGGCCAGCCTGCAGAAGAACATCGAGTACCAGTTCTACGAGTCGGGCCACATGGTCTACGCGCACGAGGCCTCGTTGAAGACGCTGCACGACTCGGTGGCGGCCTTCATCCGTCGCACCGACAACGTCAAGGGACACTAGCGGCTCGACGCCGCGCGCGCGGTCAGCGGCGCGCGGCAGCGAAGCAGCGCTGCTGGTGGTCGTCGACGATGCCGACCGCCTGCATGAAGGCGTAGCAGATCGTCGAACCGACGAAGGTGAAGCCGAGGCGCTTCAGCTGCTTGCCGAGGGCCTCGCTTTCGGGTGTCGATACTGCGATGTCGGTGAGCAGGCGCGGCCGGCGGCGCCGGCCGCCCGGCGCGTGCGCCCAGACGATCTCCTCGAGAGTGTGCCCGGCATCGCGCAGCGCCAGGTAGGCCCGCGCGTTGCGCACGAAGCCCTCCACCTTGAGCCGGTTGCGGACGATGCCGGGATCGGCGAGCAGCGCGGCCTGCTTGCGCGCCGAGTAGCGCGCCATGCGCTCGGCGTCGAAGCCGTCATAGACCTGCCGGTAGTGCTCGCGCTTGCGCAGCACGGTGATCCAGCTCAGCCCGGCCTGCGCGCCCTCGAGGCACAGCATCTCGAGCAGCAGTCGCTCATCGCGCACCGGCACGCCCCATTCGCTGTCGTGGTAGCGGACGTACAGCGGATCGGTGCCGCACCAGGCGCAGCGGTAGCGTCCGTCCGCGTGACGCAGCGCCGGCCGGCGTCGCGCGCCAGCCTCAGCCACAGGGCCGCTCCTGCTCAGACGCCGAGTGCATCGCGCAGCCGGTAGCCGACGACCGCCGCCGGCAGGAACCAGGGATTGCCGGTGTAGAAGGGCCGCGCCGGGAAGCGCAACCCGGCGAGCGCCGTCTCGCCGCCTGCCCGGCCGGCCATCGTCAGGCCGATCTTGCGGCCGTAGTAGGTCGCGCTCGGCACGCCCTGGCCGCAGTAGCCCATGCAGTAGTGCAGACCGCGGTCCTCGCCGAGATGCGGCAACGTGTCGAAGGTGAAGCCGACGAAGCCCATCCAGGCACGGCTGATCCGCACCCGCGCAAGCTCGGGGAATATCTCGGCCAGCATCGCGCGCAGTCGTGGCACGCAGCGCGTGGCATCGGTCTCGCGCGCCGCGGCCCTGCCGCCGAACAGGATCCGGCGCCCGTCCGGCGACGGCCGGTAGTAGACGATGACGTGGCGCGTATCGCCGATATTGCGGCCGTGCGGGATCAGCCGCCGGACCAGGGCCGGGTCAAGCGGCTCGGTCGCGATGATGTAGCTGCCGATCGGCAGGATCCGGCGCCGGTGCCACGGCGCGAAGCTGCCGGTGTAGCCATTGGTGGCCACCAGCACCTGCAGCGCACGCACCGTACCGCGCGCGCTACGCACCTCGAAACCGGACGCGCTGCGCTCAATCGCCGATACCGCGCAGTGGGCGCGAAACTCCGCCCCGGCGGCCTCCGCCCGCGCATGCAGCGCGCGCACCAGCTTGGCTGGGTGCACGGCCGCGTCCGCGGGATACAGCACGCCGCCGTGGTAGAGCGCGGTGTCGATCTCCTCCGCCTGCCGCGCGCGCGGCACGACGCGAAACGGCAGCTCGAGGCCCTGCGGCTGCGACTCTGCCTCGTGCACGAGCGCGCCGAACAGCCGCGGCGTGTGCGCGCCGACGAAGCAGCCGACGTCGCGCCAGTCGCAGTCGAGGCGCTCGTCGCGCGCCAGCGACTTGAGGTCGGCGACCGACTCGAGCGCCTCCTGGTAGATCCGGGTCGCGATGCGTGCGCCGTGCAGCGCGGTCAGCCGGCCGTGGCTCGGCTTGATGCTGAAGGCCACCTGCCCGCCATTGCGCGCCGAACAGCCGCCGCCGATCGGGCCGGCGTCGAGCACCAGCGTCGAGCGGCCGGCCAGCGCGGTCTCGCGCGCCGCGCTCAGCCCGGTGTAGCCGCTGCCGACGATCACGACGTCGGCGCACTCCGGCAGCGGTGCATCGGGCGCATCCGGCAGCGGTGCGTCCAGCGTCCAGTAGCACTCGGGCGCGTAGTCGTCGGCGTACATCAGCCGCTCGCCCCGCCGCCGGCCGGCTTGCGGTCGCGGTACGGGAAGAACCACGGCTTGCGCTCCATCAGGTAGTCGAGGTGCACGTGCTTGGGCTCGCGGAACGCATCGAGGCCCTCCGCGCCGAGCTCGCGGCCGATGCCGCTGTGGCGCATGCCGCCGAAGGGCGCGGCGTCGTTGTCGGTCAGCGGGTCGTTGATCCAGAACGTGCCGGCCTTGATCGACTCCATCGCCCGCATCGCGGTCGCGAGGTCCTTGGTGTAGATCGACGCGCCGAGGCCGTACTCGGAGTCGTTGGCGAGCCGAATCGCCTCGTCCGCGTCCGCGACCGTGGTGATCGACAGCACCGGGCCGAAGATCTCCTCGCGGGTCGCGACGCTGCCGTGGCGCACGTCGGTCAGGATCGTCGGCTGGAAGAAGTGCCCCCGCAGCCCGGACGGCATGAATGCGCGCCCGCCGAGCTTGAGTCTGGCGCCGTCCTTGAGCGCGCGCGCGACCTGGTCCTCGACCCGCCGCGACGCCTCAAGCGAGATCAGCGGCCCGAGGTCGGTGTCCGGATTCAGCGGGTCGCCGACCTCGAGGAAGGCGACGTACTCGTGCATGCGCTCGACGAACTCGGCGGCGATCGGCCGCTCGACGTAGATGCGCTTGCTCGAGGTACAGACCTGGCCCGAGTTCAGCAGCCGCGCCCACGCGACGCCCGGCACGGCGACGTCGAGGTCGGCGTCCTTGAAGACGATGAACGGGTCGATCGAGCCGAGTTCGAGGTTGACCTTCTTGAGCTGCGCTCCCGCCGCGGCAGCGATCTTGCGGCCGACCGCGGTCGAGCCCGTGAAGGCGACCAGGTCGACGTCCGGGTGCTCGGCAAGCGCGGTGCCGGTGCCGGCCGCGCCGGTGATCACGTTGACCACGCCCGGCGGCAGAACGTCGTAGACCTGTGCGAGCAGCAGGTTCGACAGCGGGTTCTGGTGCGGCGGCTTGCAAACGACCGTGTTGCCGGCGGCGATCGCCGGCGCGACCTTCCACGCCATCAGCAACAACGGGAAGTTGAACGGCACGATCGCCGCGACCACGCCGTACGGCTCCTTGATCGTGAAGTTGAGCTGGTGCGGCGCGCCCGGCGGCACGGAATTTCCGTAGCTCGAGCGTGCGACCTCCGCGTAGTACTCGAAGCAGGCCGCGACCCAGTCGATGCAGTCGGTGGCTTCGCAGAGCGGCTTGCCGGTCTCCTGGGTCATCAGCGTCGCGAGCGCGTGCTCGCGGGCGCGGATCCGCGCGCCGATCTCGCGCAGCAGCTTGGCCTTGTCGACTCCCGGCACCTTCCACCAGCCGTGCTGCGCCGCCCGCGCCGCCGCAACCGCGCGCGCGACGTCGTCCGGGCCGCAGTCGGGCACACGGCCGAGGGGCTGGAGGGTCGCCGGGTTCTTGATCTCGCGACTGGCATCGGTCCGCGCGTCAACCCATGCGCCGTCGATCAGGATCTGCTGCACGTCCCGCGCCCCTGGTGGATTCGGCCCGGCTATGATGCCTCAGCGCCGCGCCAGCCCGGTAGCGTGGGGCACCGCACCACGGCAGAATGGGCCATGAACCTGACCCCCGCCGCGACGCCGCTGCTGTTGTGGCTCACCCCGTCGCTGATCGCGCTGTTCCTGTACGGCATCGGCCAGGGGCTGGTGAAGAAATACATCGGCGAAGTGCCCCCGGCACGCTTCTGCCTGTATTTCGTGCTGGCCCGCTCGATCGTGTTCCTCGGTTACTTCGCCTTCGGCGGCGACCGGCCCTCGTTGCTGGCCGCCGACGGCCACGCGTTCCTGTCGCTCGGTGTGCTGGCGTACCTGTTCGACGGCGTCGGCTGGATCCTGTACTTCGAATCGATTATCGCCGGCCCGATCACCATCGTCGGCACCTTGTCGGCGGCCTACCCGGCGCTGACGGTCGTGTTCGCGCGCGTCTTCCTCGGCGAGCAGCTGAGTGGGCCGCAGTACCTGGCCGTGGCGCTGGTCATCGGCGGCTGCCTCGGACTGTCGTACTCGCCGGCAGGCGAAGGGCAGAAGATCACCAACCGGCGCTGGATCCCGCTCGCGTTCTCGGCGCTCGTCTGCTGGGCGACCTCCAATACGATCACCAAGTTCGCCTACACGATGCCCGAGGCGAACGAGATCAACCTGTCGCTCTGCGGCGCGATCGGCGGCGCCTTGTCGCTCGGTAGCTACGGACTGCTGAAGGGCCGGCAGGGCGCGCACTCGCTGCGCGGATGGCTGCATTCCTTCGCCCCGATGGGGATGATGGCCGGCGGCGATCTCGGCGTGTTGATCGCGATGCACGCCGGACCCGCGTCGATCGTCGTGCCGCTGACTGGCGCCTATCCGGTTGTGACGCTCGCCTTCGCCGCGCTGGTGCTGAAGGAACGGATCGCGCTGCTGCAGTACGCCTGCATCGCGGCGATCATCATCGGCATGATCCTGTGTCCCAGTTGAAGGGCGCCGGCGGCGTCGATCGGCGCCGACCGGCATGCGCCGGTCGGCTCGCCACGGCATAGTCGGGCTCGACCACCGCGAAGGAGCGCCGGCATGCGCTGTCGGCCGGACGACCCATGCGACAGGACTACCTCGGTAACGCCGTCACCGGCGACAGCGACGCGACGCTCGCCGGCATCGACGATTTCGTCGGCGGCTTCCTTGGCTACGAGGAACGAATGCTCGGCATCCTCGCCGCGGCCGACGCCGACCCGGGCAGCTGCCTCGCCAACGCCTACGCCGGCTGGCTGTGGATGTTCCTCGAGTCGCCCGACGGCCCGGGCCGCGCCGCCGCCTACCTCGGCCGCGCCGAGCGCGCCGCGGCCGGGGCAACCCGCCGCGAGCGGCTCGCGGTCGAGCTGCTCGGCGACTGGACCAGCGGCGACGTGGTCGGCGCGACGCGACGGGCGGACCTGATCCTGGCCGAGGCGCCGCGCGACCTGGCGGCACTCAAGCTCCACCAGTACTTCGATTTCAACCGCGGCCTGCCACCGCAGATGCTGCGCGTCGCGCTTATCGCGCTGCCGGCTGCCGCCGACGTGCCGCAGCTGCACGGCATGCTGGCCTTCGCCTACGAGCAGTGCCACCTGTTGCGCGACGCCGAGACCGCCGCGCGGCGCGCGCTCGCGCTGCTGCCGCGCGAACCGTGGGCGCAGCACGCGCTCGCGCACGTGATGCTCAGCGAGGGCCGCATCACCGAGGGCATCGGCTTTCTCGAGTCGACGAGCCAGACGTGGACCGGGCTGACCTCGTTCATGTACACCCACAACTGGTGGCACCTCGCGCTCTTCTACATCTCGGAGGGCCGCTTCGGCGACGCCCTCGACGTCTACGATCGGCACGTCTGGGCCCGTGACCGCAGCTACTCGCAGGACCAGATCGGGGCGGTGGCGCTGCTGACGCGGCTCGAGCTCGCCGGCCATTCGGTCGGCGATCGCTGGGCCGGGCTCGGCGAGTACCTGCGGGTGCGCCACGCGGACACCGTCGAGCCGTTCCTGACGCTGCAGTACCTCTACGGCCTCGCGCGCGCCGGTCTCGCCGAGACCGACCAGCTGCTCGCGGCGGTCGCGCGCCGGGCGCTGCAGGCGCCGACGCTACGGCGTGCCGCCTGGGCCGACGTCGCGCTGCCGGCCGCCCGCGGCGTGGTGGCGCACGCCCGCGGTGACTACCCGACGGCGTGCCGCGAACTCGGGCCGACGCTGCTGCGAATGCTCGAGATCGGCGGCAGCCATGCACAGCGCGACCTCTTCCAGCAGCTGTATCTCGATAGCCTGCTGCGCTCCGGCGCGCATGTGCCGGCGCAGCAGCTGCTCGAGGAGCGACGGCGCCTTGAGCCGGACGGCGTCGCGCTCAACCGGACGCTCGCGAGCGTGTATGGCGAGCTCGGTCTGCCGGCGCAGGCGGCGGCGGCGGCGGCCCGGGCGCGCCGCTAGGGCGCGAGGCCGCCGAGGAACGTCGCCACGTCGCGCGCCGACTGAGCCGGGATCTCCACTTGCGGCAGGTGCCCGACCTGCGGGTAGGTGATGAGCTTGGCGCCGGCAATTGCGGCGGCGAATCGCCGTCCGCTCGCGAGCGGGATCAGCGGGTCCGCCTCGCCGTGTAGCACCAGCGTCGGCACCCGGATTGCCGCGAGTCGAGACTCGGAGGCGCTGGCGAACGAGCCGAGATCCGGCGACATGAGGATCGCGCGATGCCCGGGGGCGCGCTGCAATTCGGCCCAACGGTCGACGAACGCCGCCGTGATCACCGCCGGGTCGACGACATCCTTGCGCAGCCCCTCCTCGATCAGCGGCCGGTTGTCGATGTGCGCGAGGACCCAGCGGCCGGCCCGGTACTGCAGGATCCGGAACGCGAGTGGCAGGTTCTTCGGCGGCGGCATCGGCCAGCCGGCGGCGTCGACGAGCACCAGCGCCGAGAGGCGCTCCGGGTGGCTGAGCGCGTACTGCCAGGCAACCCCGCCACCCAGCGAATTGCCGACGATCGCGAAGCGCGGCAGCGCGAGTGCGCTCGCAAAGGCGTCGACGACTTCGACGAGGCCCTCGGCCGACAGTCGATAGCCCTGCGGGGCGCGGGTCAGACCGTGGCCCGGCAGGTCGATGCTGTACACGCGGTAGTCGGCCGCGAGCACCGGGATCCAGCCTTCCCACGAGGTGAACGAGTCCCCGTAGCCGTGCACGAGTACGACGGCCGGCCGGCTCGGGTCGCCGGCCACCTGGTAGTGCAGGCGCACGCCGTCCGGCAGCTCGACGAGCGCTGGGCCGCGCGCGGCATAGCGGGCCTCGAGCGTCGCGTAGGGGATGTCCGGGCCGCGCAGCTTGAGCCAAGCGACCGCCAGCAGCGCGGCGAGGGCCGCCGCCAGCACCATCAGCACCTTGAGCAGCATCACGTGTCTCCGCTGCGGCGGCCGCGGCTCAGAACGCCAGCTTCACGCGCACGCCGAACGTGGTCGGCTCGCCGGCGAGCCCGACGTTGGTGCTCGGCAGGAAGAAGTTCTTGGTCAGGTAGTACTTCTGGTCGGTCAGGTTGTGCACCCAGAGCGACACCGCCCACCGCTTGCCGGCCGTCGGCGCCAGCGTCACGCTCGCGTTGGCGAGCCAATAGGAATCGATGCGGAACTGCGGTGCGCCGGCGACGCTGCCGTCGGCCTGCAGCGGCTCGAGCAGGAACAGCTGGTCGTAGCGATCGTGGTAGCTGTAGTTGATCTCGCTACGGAGGCTGAACTCGCCCAGCGGCAGCGCGTACGCCAGCTCGCCGCCGTAGCTGGTCTTCGGGAAGTCGATGTCCTTGCCGTCGAAGTTGACCAGCACTGGGTTCAACGGGTCCGGCCCGCCCTCGTTGGCATAGACGGTGTCCGTGAACTTGCCGACCTTGTAACCGGCGAACTGCGTGATCTCCAGGCCATCGAGCGGCCGCCACACGAGGTCGGCCTCGATGCCGTCGATCTTCGACTTCGGCGCGTTGACGAATCGGCCGATGAACGACTGCGACACGGAGTCGAAGACCTTCGACAGGATCTGCTGGTCGCGGTATTCATAGTGGAATGCCGCGGCGTTCATGCGCAGCGTCGGCGTCAGGTCGGACTTGATGCCGACCTCGAAGGCCGTCAGCTTTTCGGGCTGGAACGGGTCAACCGCCGCCACGTTCAGCGTGTTGTGGGCGGTGAAGCCGCCGGACTTCACGCCGCGACTGACGCTGCCGAACAACAGCGTCTGCGGCGTCAGCTGGAACTCCAGCGCCGCCTTGCCGGAAACGTCGGAGTTCGACAGCGAGCGGCTGAGCGGGCTGCTGAGGTTGAACGCGGACGAGTAGTCAACCGGGTCGCTGACCGAGAACAGCGTGTTGAGGTTCGACAGCTCACGCTTCTCGTGCTCGTAGCGCAGCCCGAGGATGGCCTTCAGGCGGTCCGTGAAGCGGTAGTTGCCCTGCCCGAAGACGCCGAGCGACTTGCCGTCCTGCTCGTAGTAGGTCAGCGCCGCACCGCCGAGGCGCTGCTGGAAGTCGCTGAAGAACTGCTCGTTCAGGCGCTCGTCGGAGTAGTAGACGCCGCCGAGCCAGCCGAGCGGGCCGGTGCCGGTCGAGGCCAGGTGCGCCTCCTCCGAGAACACCGCGACGTGGTCGTGGAAGTAAACGTCGGACTCAACGTACTGGCTCGCGTCCCAGTCACCGAGCTCGCGGCGGATCAGCTTGCTGTAGGCCGTGACGCTGCTGAGCTTGGCCCCCCCGAGGTCGACGCTGACGTCCAGGCTCACGCCGACGTTGCTGTTGTCGAGACCCGGCTTCGAGCCGGCCGCGACGCCGATCGCGGACGCAAACCCCGGACGCAGGCTCCAGCCGGCGGCGTACGGGCTCGAATCCGCCGGCAGCGGCGGCGCGCCGGCCGCGGTCGGCTGGAATGGCGCGATCAGCTGCAGCCCCTGGGCGTCGGACTTGTCACCGGAGGCGTGCAGCGTGAGCCGCAGGCTGGTGCTCGCGCTCGCGTCCCACTCAAGCTGCAGCCGCAGCGCGGTCTTGTCCCGGTCGCCGAGCTTGGCGTTGCTGACGCGGTCGCGCTGCCACGCGCCGCCCTGCTCGGTCGCGACCGCGATGCGCGCGCGCCAGCCGTCGGCCAGCGCGCCGGAGGCGAAGGCCTCGGCGGCCAGCGCGCTGTGCGAGCCGTAGCTGACGTCGACGCCGGCCTGCAAGTCGTTGCTCGGCCGGTTGCTGATGAAATTGACGGCGCCGCCGGTGGTGTTGCGGCCGTACAGCGTGCCCTGCGGCCCACGCAGCACCTCGACGCGGCTGACGTCGAACAGCTGCCCTTGCGTCTGGATCGGGAACGGCAGCGCTACGCCGTCGAGGTTCACGGCCACTGGCGAGCTGTTGTTGGAGGTGTAGTCGATGAAGCCGACGCCACGCAGTCGGAACTGCGCCTGGCCGCTGCCGAAGGCCGGCTCGACTTCGAGGCCCGGTGTCGTGTTCTGCAGGTCGTTGACCTTGGCGACGCCGGCATCCTCCAGCGCCGCCGCCGACAGCACCGTCAGCGCGACGCCGATGCGCTGCGCCGACTCCTCGCGGCGCTGCGCGGTGACGATGACCTCGTCGAGTCGGCCGGCCTCGGCGCCCTTGGGCGGCTCGGCCAGGGCGGTGCCGAGGGCGCTCGCCGCGGCAACGGCGACTGCGGCGGTCAGCTTCATCGAGCGGTTCATGGCAGGCTCCGGTGGATCGCGCCCTGATCATGGGAGCGGCCGTCGCGGGCGCGAGCGGGCCTCGGCAGCTCCATCCTCGTGACACGATCGCCGGCGTTGCGCCTCCGCAACGCCTCCCGTCAGAGCCTAACGCCGACGGCAAATGCCGGCAATCGTGTTGTCGCGCGTACGGTACCACCGGCAGGCACCGACGCTCATCACTTCGCGTCAGATCACCATTACTTCATCGTCGGCATGACGAAGTCGGCGCGCACCGCGTCCGGCTCCGGCCAGCGCTGCGTGACCGTCTTGAGGCGCGTATAGAAGCGCACGCCCTCCGGCCCATGCATGTGGTGGTCGCCGAACAGCGAGTGCCGCCAGCCACCGAAGCTGTGGAAGGCCATCGGCACCGGGATCGGCACGTTGACCCCGACCATGCCCACCTCGACATCACGCGTGAAGGCGTGCGCCACGGCGCCGCTCGAGGTGAACACCGCCGTGCCGTTCGCGAACTCGTGGCTGTTGACGAGCTTGAGCGCCGCCGCGTAGTCCGGCGCGCGCACCACCCCCAGCACCGGCCCGAAGATCTCCTCGCGGTAGATGCGCATGTTCGGCCGCACGTGGTCGAACAGCGTCGGGCCGACGAAGAAGCCGTCGTCGCAACCCGGCACGCGCACACCGCGGCCGTCGACCACCAGTGTCGCGCCTTCCTTGACGCCGTCGTCGATGTAGCCGCGGACGCGCTCGCGCGCCGCGCCGTTGACCAGCGGCCCCATGTCGGCGCCCGGCGCGTCGCCAGCGCCCACCTTGAGCGCGCCGACGCGCTTGTGGAGGCGCGCGACGAGTGCCTCGGCGGTCGCCTCACCGACCGCGACCGCGATCGAGATCGCCATGCAGCGCTCGCCGGCCGAGCCGTACGCCGCGCCGATGATCGCTTCGGTGGCGGCGTCGAGGTCCGCGTCCGGCATGACGACCGCATGGTTCTTGGCGCCGCCGAGCGCCTGCACCCGCTTGCCGTGGCGGATGCCCTCGGACTGGATGTAGCGCGCGATCGGCGTCGAGCCGACGAAGCTCACCGCGGCGATGCCCGGGTGTTCGAGGATCGCGTCCACCGCGGCCTTGTCGCCCTGCACTACGTTGAACACACCGTCCGGCAGACCGGCCTGCTTCAGCAGCTCGGCGAGCATCAGCGACACCGACGGGTCGCGCTCCGAGGGCTTGAGGATGAAGGCGTTGCCGCAGGCCAGCGCCACCGGAAACATCCACATCGGCACCATCGCCGGGAAATTGAACGGCGTGATGCCGGCGACCACGCCGAGCGGCTGGCGGATCCCGAAGCTGTCGACGCCGGTGCCGACGCTGTCGCTGAACTCGCCCTTCAGCAGCTGCGGCGCGCCGCAGGCGAACTCGACCACTTCCATGCCGCGGGTCAGTTCGCCCTCGGCGTCGGCGAGCGTCTTGCCATGCTCCTCCGACAGCGTCCGCGCCAGGCCCTTGGTGTGCTGGAGCAGCAGCTCCTTGAAGCGGAACAGCACCCGCGCCCGCTGCAGCGCCGTGGTCCGGCCCCACGCCGGCTGCGCGGCCTGCGCGCTCCTGACGGCGGCATCGACGTCGGCCTTGTCGGCCATCGCGACCTCGCGGACCGGCCGGCCGAGCGCCGGGTTGAACACCGCCACGCGGCGCGCGCCGGCCGACGGGACGATGCGGCCGTCAATGTAGTGACTGACGACCGCGGCCGGAGCCGGGACTCCGCAAGACTGCAGCTGGGCGCTCATGACGATTCTCCTCAGACGGGCACGGCGCGCAGCGCGCGACGCAGGCCCTCGACCATGTTCTCGACCTCGGTGGACGAGCTGACGAACGGCGGCGCGACCGCGAGCGTTTCGCCGCTGAAGCGCACCAGCAGACCCTCGTCGAGCGCACGCTCGAAGACGCGGATCGCCCGCAGGCCCGGCTGACCGTCGATCGGCGCGAGGTCGATGCCGGCGGCGAGGCCGACGTTGCGGATGTCGACCACGTGCGGCTCGCCCTTCAGCGAGTGGATCTTCTGCTCGAGCACCGGCGCGAGCTCGGCGGCGCGCGCGATCAGCCTCTCGTCGGCCATCACGTCGAGCGTCGCGTGGGCGGCGGCGATCGCGAGCGGGTGCGCCGAGTAGGTGTAGCCGTGGAAGAACTCGATCATGTGCGACGGGCCGGTCATGAAGGCCTGGTAGATGTCGTCACGCGCGATCACGCCGCCGAGCGGCACGGTCGCGTTGTTGACCGCCTTGGCGAAGGTCGTCAGGTCCGGCTGCACGCCGAAGAAGTCGGCGCCGAACGGCGTGCCGAGGCGGCCGAAGCCGGTGATGACCTCGTCGAAGATCAGCAGGATGCCGTGCTTGGTGCAGATCTCCCGCAGCCGCTCGAGATAGCCCTTCGGCGGCACCAGCACGCCGGTCGAGCCCTGCATCGGCTCGACGATCACGGCCGCAATCGTCGAGGCATCGTGCAGCGCGACCAGGCGCTCGAGCTCCTCGGCGAGATGCGCGCCCCAGCTCGGCTGGCCGCGGCTGTAGCGCATCTCGGCCGGGTTGTAGGTGTGCGGCAGGTGATCGACGCCGGGGATCATCAGCGGCGCGAACATCTTGCGATTGGCGACCATGCCGCCGACCGAAATGCCGCCCATGCCGACGCCGTGGTAGCCGCGCTCGCGGCCGATGATGCGGGTCCGCGACGCGTCGCCGCGGGCGCGGTGGTACGCGACCGCGATCTTGAGCGCCGTATCGACCGCTTCGGACCCGGAGTTGGTGAAGAACACCCGGTCCTGCGGCCGGCTGGCGAGCGCGGCGATGCGGGTCGCGAGGCGGAATGCGCCCTCGTGGCCCATCTGGAACGACGGCGCAAAGTCGAGCGTGTCGAGTTGCGCCTTGACCGCCTCGACCACGCGCGGGTGCGAGTGGCCGAGCGGTGAGCACCACAGCCCCGACAGGCAGTCGAACACCTTGCGGCCGTCGGCGAGCGTGAAGTACGCGCCCTTCGCGGACGCGACCAGGCGCGGCGCAGCCTTGAACATCCGGTTGTGGGTGAACGGCATCCACCAGGCGCGCAGTTCGGCCTCGCGGGACTCAGGGTGCAGCTGGCTGACGGCGTTCAAGGGCCTCTCCTCGCCGGGCGGCGCCCGGGCTTCAGGGTCATTCGGGGGCGCGCCGGGCGCGCGACTAACGAAAGATTGCGCTCTCCCGGCAAGCGGGGCCAGACACGGTGACTGGCTTTTCGAGCTATACTGTACTGTTATATATGCCAATACAGTCACGCCCATCCGCCCGCCCGGCGCGCTCGCTGCGCAGTGTGCTGGTCGAGGAGTTGCGCCAGCGGATCGCGGCCGGTGCATTGGCACCCGGGATGGCACTGCCGTCGGTGCGCAGCCTCGCCCGCGAGCGCGGCGTCAGCACCTTCACGGCGGCCGAGGTCTATAACGTGCTGACCGCGGCGGGCCTCGTCGAGGCACGACGCGGCAGTGGCTATTTCGTCGCCGGTCGGCGCGCTGCGCCGCTGCCGCCGCAGCCGGCCGGGGCCTCCGCCGATGCGCTCTGGGAACGGCGCCTCGAAGCGCGCGCCCAGCCGATCCTGGTCGATGCCGGCGGCGGCTGGCTGCCGGCCGCCTGGCAGTTCGGCGACGGGCTGCGCGCCGGGCTGCGCAGCCTCGCCAGGCTGCCGCTGCCGGACGACGGCTACGGCTCGCCGCTCGGGCTCGAGGGGCTGCGCGCGCACTTCGCGACCCAGCTGCAGGGCCGCGGGCTCGCGCTTGGCCCCGAGCAGCTGGTGCTGACCCAGGGCGCGAGCCAGGCGCTTGACCTGGTCGTGCGGGCGCTGCTCGAGCCGGGCGACCGCGTCGCGGTTGAGGATCCCGGCTATCCGCCGACGCTCGAGCTGCTACGCGCCCGCGGCGTGCGCCTGGTCGCCATCCCGCGCCTCGCGAGCGGACCGGACCCGGCGGCACTCGAGGCCGCGGTGCGGCGCCGGCCGCTGCGCGCCTTCTTCACCAACACGACGCTGCAGAACCCGACCGGCACGACGACCGAGCTGCCGGTCGCCCGCCGCATCCTCGAACTCGCCGACCGGCACGGCTTTCTGGTGGTCGAGGACGACATCTTCGCCGAGCTCGCGCCGACGCCGGCGATGACGCTCGCAACGCTCGACCAGTGCCGGCGAGTCGTCTACGTCTCGAGCGTCTCGAAGACGATCTCGCCGACGCTGCGCGTCGGCTATGTCGCCGCACCGCCCGAGGCCGCGCCGCGTCTCGCGCGCCTCAAGGCGCTCTCGGCGCTGGCCTCGAGCGAGCTGTCCGAGCGCCTGGTGCTCGAGGTGCTGACTCAGCCGCACTACCGGCGCCACCTCGAAGCGCTGCGCCGCCGGCTGGCGGCCACCCAGCAGCGCGTCCAGCAGACGCTGCTCGCGCGTGGCGTCGAGCTCGCCTTCCGCCCGGCCGCCGGCATGTTCCTGTGGGGCCGGCTGCGTTCGCGCGAAACGGTGGGCAAGCTGTGGCGCTCGGCGGTGGCGGCGGGCGTGCTGCTCGCTCCCGGCGAGCTGTTCCGCCCGGATGGCAAGGCCACGCCCTATTGGCGCTTCAACGTCGCGCACTGCGACGGTGGCGCCCTGACCCGCTTCCTGGATGGCGTCGCCGAACGCGACGCCCGGCCTGGCTAGCGCTGCGCCAGCCCCGGGCCGCGGTTCGGATCAATCTAGCGGGAACGTCGCCGAACGCGATTGCCGGTCGCGTGCCACCGCCACGGCGAGGGCCGC
This sequence comes from Pseudomonadota bacterium, assembly GCA_025355105.1. Classification (GTDB taxonomy): domain Bacteria; phylum Pseudomonadota; class Gammaproteobacteria; order Steroidobacterales; family Steroidobacteraceae; genus CAIKZZ01. The sequence goes on from JANYAE010000113.1 coordinate 37,203, forward strand.
GAGCGCGCCGCGGACCGGCGTCGCGACCCAATCCGCCGTCACCATGGCGTCCTCGCCGAGATGGGCGCCGAGCAGCGGCAGGCTGATCGAGGCGGGCTCGACGATGACGGCCGCCATCGTTCGCAGCGTCTCGCGCAAGGCGGCGTCGGCATGCCTTGCGCGCGGCGAGGCGTTCAGTACCGCGACGTGCTTGCAGGCAAAGGGCTCGAAGCTCACCAGCCAGTCGAGCGCGTTCTTGATCGTACCGCTGACGCCGTGGGCGTACTCCGGGCTCGCGACCAGCAGCGCGTCGGCGGCGGCGATCCGCGCGTGGAACTCCACCACCGGTGGCGGCGGCCGTTCGGCCGCGTCGGGGTTGAACAGCGGCAGCCGGCCGAGACCGGTCTCCACCGTGACGACGACGCCCGCCGGCGCGAGCCGCGCCGCGGCGCGCAGCAGCGCCGCGTTGATCGATGCTGCCCGCAGGCTGCCGGGAAGTGCGAGGAAGCGCATGGCCGCGACAATACCCTGCGCTCGCTGCGCGCGCGACGCCGCTAGAGATCGACGCCGAGGGATGGTCGCCGACGAAACCAGCCGGTCAGGCTTGCGCGCTCGCGGCGCGTCTCGCGCACCTCGTGCTCGAAGCGCTGACTGAGAAAGACCGCGAGCGTGCCCGCGGCGGGCGGCACGACCACCTCGCGATCGTCGGCGGCGATCACGAGCTCACCGCCATCGGCGGGTCCCCAGTCATCGTTGAGGTACAGCACCAGCGAGACCACACGCTCGGCACCACGCGGCGAGCGATCGAGATGCCGCGCGTAGCGCGCGCCGGCGGCATAGATCGCGTAGTGGCACTCGAAGTCGACGACGCCGAGCATCAGCGTGCGATTGAGTTCGAGCCGAAGCGCGTCGAGGCGCGACAGGACGGCGCGCTCGGCGTCGTCGTCGGCGTTCAGCAACCAGCAGATCCGGTCACCACGGATCTGCGGCCGCACGGCGCGGTTCCGGCCGGCGCCGACCGCCGCGGCGCGAAACTCGCCGGCGCCGTCGCGCCGCGCCACGGCCGCCGCGAGCCCATGCACCAGCGCAGGTGCCGCGAAGCCGGTGTCGATCCCGAAGCCGGGGCCGGCGAGCGCCTCGACGAGGAGCGACGCCGGCGGGTCCGGGGGCGGGCTCACGCTCAGGCGCGCTTGCGCGCCGGCGGGCGCTCGCGCGCGCGCACCGGCCGCCGTGCCGGCCGCCGCTTCGGCAGCTTCGGTGGCAGCAACATCGTACCGCGGCAGGCGGTGGCGCCGCAGCGGCAGCCGAACACCCGGTCGATGTTCGGCGGGTCGCTCGCGTCGCGCTCGATCATGTAGTCGTAGACCAGTTCGTCGCCGCTCTCGATGTCGCGGATCGCTTCGATGAAGATCCGGCGTTCCTCGACCACCGTCTCGCAGTTCGGCTCGCAGGAGTGGTTGATCCAGCGCGCGGCGTTGCCGCCGACGCCGGCGTCGATCACGATGCGCGCATCGACCGTGAACAGGAACGTGTGGTTGTCGTCGTCGGCCTTGGCGGCGTAGCGACGGTCCGCCTCGGCGTGCGAGACGCGTTCGCCGAGGTACTCGACGACGCGCTCACCCCTCAGGATGCGGCGCGTCGCAAACACGCCGGTGCCATGGATTTTCGATCGACGGACGCGATACGGCAGCGAGCCGCTGGAACTCTTCATGCGGGGTCCTCTGGACGCAGGGGCGGAAATCGAATCGCGGGATCAGACGGCCACCGGCGCGCGGATCGCGGCATGGGGGCTGTAGTCGAGGATCGCGAAGTCCTCGTAGACATAGTCGAACAGCGTCGGCGGCCGGCGACGGATCTCGAGCCGTGGCAGCGGCCGCGGCTCGCGTGACAGCTGTAGGTCGACCTGCTCGAAATGGTTGCGGTAGAGGTGGCAGTCACCACCGGTCCAGACGAAGTCGCCGACGCCGAGGTCGCACTGCTGCGCGACCATGTGCGTCAGGACCGCGTAGCTCGCGATGTTGAACGGCACGCCGAGAAACAGGTCGGCGCTGCGCTGGTAGAGTTGGCAGCTCAACTTGCCGTCGGCGACGAAGAACTGGAAGAACGCATGACAGGGCTGCAGCGCCATGCGCTCCAGTTCGCCGACATTCCAGGCGCTGACGATGATGCGCCGCGAATTCGGGTTGCTGCGCAGGGTCTCGATCACGCCGCGGATCTGGTCGATGTGCCGCCCGTCGGCTGCCTGCCAGTCGCGCCACTGCTTGCCGTACACCGGCCCGAGCTCGCCCTGCTCGTCCGCCCACTCGTCCCAGATCGTCACGCCATGCTCGCGCAGGTAGCGGACGTTGGTCTCGCCGCGCAGGAACCAGAGCAGCTCATGGACGATGCTCTTGAGATGCAGCTTCTTGGTGGTGACCAGTGGGAAGCCCGCGGCGAGGTCGAAGCGCAGCTGCCAGCCGAACACTGCCAGCGTGCCGGTACCGGTGCGGTCTTCCTTGCGCGCGCCGTGCTCGCGCACGTGGCGAAGCAGCTCGAGGTACTGGCGCACCGTGTCTCCCTCAGCCTGCCGACGGCTGCTGGTTGCCCGAGGCGACGTGCCGCCAGTAGGCGTAGCCGATCATCGCCGCGCCGGCGACCAGCATCGGCAGCGACAGCAGCATGCCCATCGTCAGCCAGCCGCCCGCGAGGTAGCCGAGCTGGGCGTCCGGCACGCGCACGAACTCGACCAGGATCCTGAAGCAGGAGTAGCCGACGCCGAACAAGCCGGCCGCCGCCCAGCGCGGCCGCGACGTCGAGGTGAACCACCACACGAGCACGAACAGGAGCGCGCCCTCGAGCCCGGCCTCGTAGAGCTGCGAGGCGTGCAGCACCTGCACGCTGCCGTCCGGCTGGTGCACGGCGAAGCCCCACGCCACGCCGGTGGGTTTGCCCCACAGCTCGCCGTTGATGAAGTTGCCGACGCGCCCGGCACCGAGGCCGATCGCGCACAGCGGCGCGGTGAAGTCCCAGACGTCGCCGAGCGCGCGGCCGCGGCGGTAGGCGAACACGGCGAGCGCGATCATCACGCCGAGCAGCCCGCCGTGGAAGCTCATGCCGCCTTCCCAGATCTTGTACCAGTAGCTCGGGTCGCTCGCGAGCGCCTCGTGTCCGTAGAACGCGAGCCAGCCGAGCCGGCCACCGAGGATCACGCCGAATACGGCGAAGAAGATCAGGTCGTCGACGTCAATCGGCGTCCAGGTGGAACCCGGCCGCGCCGCGCGCCGCCGCGCCAGCCACCATGCGGCGAGGAAGCCGATGACGTACATGATGCCGTACCAGCGCAGCTTGAGCGTCACCGCGCCGAGCCACGGCAGCGTGACCGGACCGATGGCAAGCGCGACGGGATCGAAGCCGGGGTAGTTGATCATGACGGGAGTCTAACGAAATCCCGCGGCCGGACCCACGTCAGCGCTCGAGGCCGAGACGGGCGACCGCGAGGCCCGCCATCTCGTAGACGGCCTGAGTGCTGCGCTCGAGCGCGGCACTGCGCGGCAGCCACGACGCCAGGCCGCGACCGACCGTCAACGTGCCGCCGACCGGCGCCGGAATCACCGTGACGCCGGCCGCCTCGAACTCGCCGACCGCGCGGCGCATGTGGACCGCCGTGGTCACTAGGACGACGTTCTTGATCCAGGCCGGCGCGAGCAGCGCGGCGGTCTCGCGCGCGTTCTCGCGCGTCGTCCGCGAGCGTCGCTCGACGAAGCGCGCCTCGAGGCCGAAGTCGCGCTTCAGCGTGGCCTGCATCACGTCCGCCTCGGCGGGGCCCGGTTCGACGCTGCCGCCGGACAGCACCAGCGGCAGGCCGGTGCGGCGGGCGAGGGCCGCGCCGCCGGCGAGCCGCTCGAGGCTCTGCGGGGTGAGAGCGGCCCCGGCGGAATCGGCGGCGTTGCGACGGATGCCGCCGCCGAGCACCACGATCGCGCCGACCGGCGCCGGTTGCGAGGCGCCGAGCGGCGGATACTCCTCGACGGCCAGCGACAGCAGGTCGGCGACGACCGGCAGCGCCAGCAGCCAGAGCGCCGCCAGGGCGGCCGCGGCGCAGGTCCGCCCGACCCGCGGCCACCAGCGCGACACGACGATGCCGAAGAATGCGAGCAGTATCGGCCCGCCCGGCGGCAGCACGCAGGCCCGCGCGATCGCCCGGAACGCGAGGTCAGCGTCCATGCCCGGCCATCAATCGTGCGTCACGCGGCACAGGAAGGCCTTGAGGTAGCGCGTCTCGGGGATCGCCGGGTGCACCGGGTGATCCGGCGCCTGACCGCCGCTCGCGATCACCTGCACGAAGCGGCCGAGGTGGCGGCCACCCTTCTGGATGGCATCGAGCAGCGCCCCGGGCTCGAGGTGGTACGAACAGGAGCACGACACCAACAGGCCGTCGCGCGGCAGCAGCTGCATTGCGAGCTGGTTGAGGCGCTTGTAGGCGGCCTCCCCCTTGCCGGCATCCTTGCGGCGCTTGATGAACGCCGGTGGGTCGACGATGACGACGTCGAACTTCTCGCGGGCCGCGTGGAGATCCTCGAGCGCGGCGAAGGCGTCGGCCTTGATCGTGCGCAGTTGCACGCCGTTGGCGGCCGCGTTGCGGTTCGCCGCCTCGAGCGCGGCCGCGGACGAGTCGACGCAGCTTACCTCCGCGCCGGCGTGCGCCGCCGGCACGCCCCACGCGCCGACGTAGCTGAACACGTCGAGCACGCGCTTGGCGCCCTTCATGAGCGGCAGGAACTGCCGCCGGTTGGCCGCCTGGTCGTAGAACCAGCCGGTCTTCTGGCCGCCTTCAAGCGGCGTCGTGAACGTCAGGCCGGCCTCGACCACCGTCAGGCGGGCCGGCAGTGCGCCGAGCCCCGCCTCGACGTACTTCGGCAGCGCCTCGAGCTCGCGGGCGCCGGAATCGTTCTTGAACACGACTGCCGACGGCTTCACGACCTTGTCGAGCGCCGCGATGATGGCCTCCTTCTGGGCCTCCATGCCGGCGGTGGCGATCTGCGCAACCAGCACGTCGCCGTAGCGGTCGACGACGAGGCCGGGCAGCAGGTCCGACTCGCCGTGCACGAGGCGGTAGTACGGCGCGTCGTAGAGCCGCTCGCGCAGCGCGAGCGCGACCCGCAGTCGGTGCACGAGCAGCGACGGCCCCGGCGCGAAGCCGGTCTGGCGGCTGAGGATCCGCGCCGCGATCAGCGAGTGCGGGTTGACGTAGGCGTAGCCGAGGAAGCGATCGCGGTTGGAGCGCACCGCGACGATCGCGCCGGCGCTGAAGGCGGTCAACGGCGTGGCGGCGGTGTCCACCTCGTTGGAAAAGATCCACAGGTGGCCGGCGGCGACGCGTCGTTCCTCGTGGCGCTTCAGGCGCAGCACCGGAACGTCGGCCGCAGCCTCGGCCTCGGCGACCTCAGGCAGCTCGGCGTCGGCGTCGTGTTCTTGGCTCATCGGATCTCAGATCGCGGCCGGTGCGCAGCTGCGACGGTCGCGTATAGTCGCGGGGCCGGCATTCTAGCCGACACGCCCTGCCAGGCCCGTACTTTCCGCCATGCACGCCCTGCCTGCCACTCCGCGCAACCGGCTCGCGGCCGAGACCAGCCCGTACCTGCTGCAGCACGCCGCCAATCCGGTCGACTGGCAGCCGTGGTCTGCGCCGGCACTGGACCGCGCCCGTCGCGAGGACAAGCCGATCCTGCTCTCGATCGGCTATTCCGCCTGCCACTGGTGCCACGTGATGGCGCACGAGTCGTTCGAGCACGAGCCGACCGCGGCGCTGATGAACGAGCTGTTCGTGAACATCAAGGTGGACCGGGAGGAGCGGCCGGACATCGACCGCATCTACCAGATTGCGCAGCAGCTGCTCACGCAGCGCGGCGGCGGCTGGCCACTGACGATGTTCCTGTCGCCGGACGACCAGATGCCGTTCTTCGGCGGCACCTATTTTCCGCGCGAGGCGCGCTACGGAATGCCGTCCTTCGGCGACCTGCTGCGGCGCGTCGCCGGCTACTTCCGCGACAACCGCGCCGCGATCCGCGAACAGAACGGTCGGCTGGCAGCTGTGTTCGCCGATCTGCTGCCGGCCGCGCCGGCGGCCGGAACCGCACTCGGGCCGGAGCCGCTGGCGCGGGCGCGCGCTGCGCTCGAGGGCGATTTCGACGCGACCTTCGGCGGTTTCAGCGGCGCTCCCAAGTTCCCGCACGCCGGCTTCATTGAGCGGCTATTGCGACACTGGGCCGCGAGCCAGCGCGAGGCGACGCCTGACCTCAAGGCGCTCTACATGGCGAGCCTGACGTTGACGCGCATGGCCGAGGGCGGCCTCTACGACCACGTCGCCGGCGGCTTCGCGCGCTACTCGGTCGACGCCTGGTGGATGATTCCGCACTTCGAGAAGATGCTGTACGACAACGGGCCGCTGCTCGCCCTCTACGCGGAGGCGGCCATCGCGACCGGCGACCCCCTGTTCCGGGCCGCCGCCGACGGTACCGCCAATTGGGTGCTCGCCGAGATGCAGGCGCCGTCCGGCGGCTTCTACTCGAGCATCGACGCCGACTCCGAGGGCGAGGAAGGCAAGTTCTACGTCTGGGACCGCGAGGCGGTGCGCGCGCTGCTCAGCACCGACCAGTACGCCGCGCTCGCCCGGCGCTTCGGCCTCGACCGCGAGCCAAACTTCGAGGGGCGCCACTGGCATCTGCACGTCTTCGTTCCGCTCGCGGACGTCGCCGCCGCCGCCGGCAGCAGCGTCGAGCTGACCGCGGCGCACATCGGCACCGCGCTCGCCAGGCTCGCGGCGGCGCGCGCGGCGCGTGTCCGTCCCGGCCGCGACGACAAGATCCTGACGTCGTGGAACGGGCTGATGATCCGCGGGCTCGCCGTCGCCGCGCGCACGCTCGGGCGAGTGGAGCTCGCCGAGGCGGCGACGCGCGCGGTCGATTTCCTGCGGCGCGAGCTGTGGCACGATGGCCGCCTGTACGCGACCCACAAGGACGGCCGCTCGCACCTCGCGGCCTACCTCGACGACTACGTGTTCCTCGGCGAGGCGCTGCTCGAGCTGCTCGCGACGCGCTGGCGGTCGGCGGACCTCGAGTTCGCGGTCGAGCTCGCGGAGGCTGCGCTGGCGCACTTCGAGGATCGCGAGGCCGGCGGCTTCTGGTTCAGCGCCGACGATGCGGAGGCATTGATCACGCGCTCCAAGTCCTTCGCCGACGAGGCGCTGCCGTCCGGCAACGGCGCCGCGGCGCGCCTCTTCACGCGCCTCGGCTACCTGCTCGGCGAGCCCCGCTATCTGGCGGCGGCCGAACGCACGCTGCTCGCCGCCTGGAGCGCGATCGATCGGCATCCGCCCGCGCACGGCGCGCTGCTCGACGCCCTCGAGGAGCGCCTCCAGCCGACCGAGATCGTGATCCTGCGCGGCCCAGCCGCGACCGTCGACGCGTGGCACCGCGACCTCGCGTGCCTGTACGCACCGCGACGACTGCTGCTCGCGGTGCCCGACTCGGCCGTGGCACTGCCGCCGGCGCTGGCGTCCAAGGCGGCGACTGCCGCCGGCGTCGCCTACGTCTGCTCGGGCAGTGCCTGCGAGGCGCCGATCACGGAGCTGCCGGCGCTCGTGCGGCGGCTGCGCGATGGCATCGGCGCGGCCTAGCGGCGCGGGCTAGTCGCGCGGCCGGAGCGCGAGACGGGCCGCGGCGCCGGCCTGCAGGCGCGCCAGTAGTGGACCGTGCAAGCCCACGTCGAAACGCGGCGCGGCGCTCCAGTCCCACGCCCACGGTTGCGCCGTGACGAGCGCCGCCGGTTCGTCGCCGCGCCGCGGGAAGAGATGCGCGTGCAACGCCGGCTCGAGGTTGCCGTAGATCGCGTAGTTGATCCGGCTGGCCCCCAGGACTTCGCGCAGCAGGTCGCCGGCCGCGGCCATGTCGGCGAGGAAGGCCGCGCGCGGCGCGCGCGCCAGCGCGTTCAGGTCTGCGACCACCGGATCCGGCAGCAGCAGGCAGTAGCCCGAGATCACCTGCGGATCGCCGAGCACCAGCCAGCCACTGGCGAGGCGCGCGATCGCGGTCGGCTCGCCGCCGGCCCGCAGCGCCGCGACCCGTCGATGGATGGCCGTCGGCAGCGCGTCGCTCATCCCTGGCCCCGGAACATGAAGTACACGGCACCGAGCATGCAGAGCGATGCCCACAGGTAGTCGAGCTTGAGGCCCTGCTTGAGGTAGAAGAGCACGAACGGCACGAACACCGCGAGCGTGATCAGTTCCTGCAGGATCTTCAGCTGCGGCACGCTCATCACGGTGTAGCCGACCCGGTTCGCTGGCACCTGCAGCAGGTACTCGAACAGCGCGATGCCCCACGAGGCCAGCGCCGCGATCCACCAGGCGCGATGATTGAGCGTCTTCAGGTGCGCGTACCAGGCGAAGGTCATGAAGACGTTCGACAGCGACAACAGCAGGATCGTGCGCGCCATCGGTGACATCCGTCCTCCCTGCGTGCCGCCGCCGCTCAGGCGTCGAGGCGTTGCAGCGCGCGCACGCCCTCGGCGTCCGCGGCTGCGAGCCGCAACACGAAGTCGAAGCGATCAACCGACGCGCACAGCGCGAAGTCCGCTTCCGGCGCCCAGCTGGCCGCCGGATCGAAGAATTTGGCGGCCGCGGGCGCGGCGCGCAAGCGCGCCGCCAGCTCGCTGGTGTCGTAGTCGCGGCCCGCCAGGCGCGTCGCCAGCAGCTCGGCGCACAGGTCGTCCTCGACCGAGCGCTCCCGCGCCTCGTGGCCCATGCGCACGATCGACACAACCGCCGGCGTCTGGCGCCGCAGGTAGCGGACGATCGCCGCCGCATTGACGAGGCTGCCCGTGAGCACCTCGTCGGCAACGTCGGCCTGCGTCACGCCCTGCGTCCCGGCGTGCGTGGTGTGCACGAGCGTTCGGCCCGCGAGCGGTGCGGCGGCGATGCGCGCCGGCGAGTTGCCGAAATGAAAGCCCGGCAGGTCGCGACCCTGTCGCTCGCCGGCGAGCAACCAGTCGGAGTGGCGTGCGCCGAGCGCGCGGGCGACCTCGATGTCCGCGACCGGAACGACGCGGGCGCCGGCGGCGGACGCGTAACACGCGGTCGTGAAGGCGCGGAACACGTCGATGACGACCACGCTGCCGCGCGCCTCGCGGGCACCGGCGACAAAATCGAGAATCTCGACGCGCACCGGATCAGCGTGCGCGGTGCGCCGCGCGCGCCTCGGCGACCATCGCCGGAGTGATCGCGCTGGCGTGGTTGCCGAAGCTCGAGCGGACGAAGCTCAGCAGCGTGGCGAGATCGTCGTCGGAGAGGTAGCCGAACTGCGGCATCACGCCGGCGTACTGGCCGCGCGGCAGCGAATCCGGGCGCTCGCCGAACAGCACCCAGCCGAGGAGTTCTCGCGGATCGCCGACCGGCACCGGCGTGGCCGCGAGCGGCGGTTGCACGCCGGGCACGCCCGCACCGTCCTTCTGATGGCAGGCGAGGCAGTTGTTGGCGTAAAGCCGAGCGCCGGGACTCGGTGGCGCCGCCGCCGTCCCGCCCGGGCCGCAGGCCGCGAGGACGCTCGCGGCGACGACGGCAATGAGGGCAAGGCGCGGACAGATCATCGGCAGCTGGCGAAACGATACGCTGCGAGCCGCGCCTCAGCCGACCCAGCGACGCACGCGCCCCGTGTCGAGGTGCACGAACTGCGGGCCGTAGTAGTAGCCGACGCCGCCCGCGCCGAGCGCAAGACCGGCATCGCGCAACCGCGCCAGGTCGCCGCCGACGAGCCGGACATCGATCGCCCGCCCTTCCATGTGCAGGCTGTGCGCGGCGACCCCGCCGGAGCGCGCGTGCATCGCAGCATTGCTTTCGGGCGAACGATAGCCGGAAATCACCTCGAACTCGGCGTCCCGGTCGCAACGCCCGGCCGCCGCATGCAGCAGGTCGAGGAGCGCCGGATCAATGGCGTGCACCGCGCCATTGCGGTGGTCGCGCAGCAGCTGGTTGACCGCGAGCAGCGCCGGACCGCAGTAGGCGCCGTCGCGGCAATAGTCCACCGCGAGCGATTCCTCGGTGTGCGTGTTGTGCAGCACGATGCGGCGCGTGGCGGGAGCCGCCGCCCGGGCCGGCGCGGCGAGCAGTGCGAGCGCACCGGCGCCGCCGAGCGCGAGCGCGCGCAGCGCCGTCCGGCGGCTCAGCAGGCCGGGCTCAGGTGACGGGATCAGGCGCGTGCGGGACATGCGGCGAGTGTTGCTCAGCCACCCGAAATACTCAAGCAAAATCAGCGCTCAGGACGCGCCGACCGTGACGGCGGTCAGATCGCCTGCGTCGCCCTCGTCACCCTCGTCGCCGTTGACCGCGATGATCCGCGCCCGGCGGATGAAATTGAAATCGGTGGCGCAAGCCGAGGTGTAGGCACCCATCTGACGGCCGACGACCAGGTCGCCGGCTTCGAGCATCGGCAGCTCGAGATGGTCGTCGATGACGTCGATGACGTCGCAGGTCGGGCCGGCCAGTACCGCGGCCACGCGTTCGCCGTCGTCGCGCAGCGCGGCGACCGGGTAGCGCATGTGATCGAAGAGCTGGCCGCTGTAGGAGCCGTAGATACCGTCGTCGAGGTAGAACCACCAGCGACCGTCGCGCAGTGCCCGCCCCATGACCGTGCCGACCGCGGTTCCGGCAGCAGCGGCGACGAAGCGGCCGGGCTCGGCGATGATCCGCAGGCCCGGCGGAAGCGCCGCGAGCGCACTGCGGATCGGCGCGCAGAATTCCTCGATCGGCGTCGTCCGCTCGCGGTAGTCGGCCGGGAAACCGCCGCCGATGTCCAGCGTCGTGAGCCCCTCGTACCCCGCGGCACGGGCTTCGGCGATCAGTCGCCCGCAGGCCTCGATCGCCCGGACGTGCATCGTCGGCGTCGGCGTCTGCGAGCCGACGTGGAACGAAAACCCCGTCACCGGCACGCCGAGGCGGCGCGCGACCGCGAGCAGGCCGGCAACGGCGCCGGTCTCGCAGCCGAACTTGCGCGACAGGTCGACGACCGCATCCTCGGCGCTGAATGCGACCCGCAGCAGCACGCCGACGCGGCGCTTGTGGCGGACGAACTTGCCGAGCTCGTCGACGTTGTCGGCGACGAAGGTGCGCACGCCGAAGCGCAATGCGTCGCGGATGTCGGCGTCGCGCTTGATCGGGTGGGTGTGGATGCAGCGCGCCGCCGGCACGCCGGCGGCCCGCACCCGCTCGACCTCACCGCTGCTCGCAAGATCGAAGAAGCCGCCGATCCCGTTCAAGGCGGCGACCACGGCGGCGTCCGGTAGCGGCTTCAGCGCGTAGTGCAGGTCGACGCCCGGCAGCGCCGCCTGCAGGCGCCGGTACTGTGCCCGCACGACGTCGCAGTCGACGATCATCAGCGGCGAGCCGTAGCGCGCCACCAGCGCCTCGATCTCGGCCCGCGTGTAGGGGGCGACGAGCCGCGCCGCAGGCGTCGGTTCGCGGTGGCGTACGGTCGTGGCGGGCTTCGGCACTCTGCAGCTCCTCGGGAAGAGGCGCGGATTCTAGGCTGAATCCTCGGCACCGCAAGCCGCTGCTGCCCGGGCGAGCCGGTCGCGCACCGCCTCCCAGGCCGGATCCTGCGGGACCGCCTCGACGACGATCGTCGCCGCGCCAGCGTGGTCAAGGCGGCGCAGGTTCGCATACAGATCATGGGCGTAGTCGACGGGACCTGCCGGGGCCGCCAGCCAGAGCAGGCCGCCGAAGCCCACCGGTGCCGGACGCCGCGCGAGCACGGCGCTTGCCGGCCCCGCGGTCGTCGCGAGCGCGGGGCCGGCGACCATCACCAGCCGCGTTGCCGGGGCATAGTGCGCGCGGCTCGTGCCCGGCGCGCGCGGGCCCTCCCCGGCCGCCGCGCGGCGCAAGGGTCCGGTCACGGCCTCAAGCTCGGCGGCGGCGATACCACCGGGGCGCACCAGCAGCGGCTCGCCGACCAGGCTGACGATGGTCGACTCAAGACCGACGCTGCAGTCGCCGCCGTCGAGCACGAAGGGGGCGTCCGACCCGAACTCCTCGCGCACGTGTTGCGCCGAGGTCGGGCTGACCCGGCCGTAGCGGTTCGCGGACGGGGCGGCGACGGCGCCGCCGAAGGCCGCGAGCAGCGCGCGCGCGAGCGGGTGCGACGGCACGCGCAGGCCGATGCTGTCCTGGCCGCCGGTCAGCGCGTCGGACACCCCGGCCGCGCGCCGCAGAATCAGCGTCAGCGGTCCCGGCCAGAAGCGCGCCGCGAGCCGGCGCGCGGTCTCGGGCACCTCCGCCGCCCACTCCGCCAGCACGTCCGCCGACGCCAAATGCACGATCAGCGGGTGGCCGGTCGGCCGACGCTTGAGCGCGTAGATCTTGCCGACCGCGGCGTCGCTGCGCGCGTCGGCGCCGAGGCCGTAGACGGTCTCGGTCGGAAACGCCACCAGCTCGCCGGCACGGAGCAGGTCGGCCGCGCACGCGACGTCCTGAGCGGTCGTCATGCCGGCGGCAGCGGCTCGCGCGCACGGCGCTCGAGCTCACGCGCCAGCCCGAACAGCGTCAGCGGCGCGCAGCCCTCCGCCTTGTTGTTGGCGATCACGATCGCCTCGTTGCCACGGCCGAGGATCCGTGCGAGCAACGTCGCCACCGCGGCGCGGTTCGCGGGGTCAGGGTCGACGATCCGGTCGAACGGAAAGTAACGCTCGCGCGCCGCCTCGTAGTCCTGCTGCGGATGCAGCATCCAGCGCACGACCACCGCACCGGACAGCCAGGCGTTCTCGCCGAGCACCGCCGCCTGCTCGAGCACACCGGCCATCCGCGGGTGCACGTTGAAGCAGTGCGTGGCACCGTTGCGCGCCAGCACGTCCGCGTAGGCCGGCCCCAGCACCTCGCGGTTGCGCAGCTCGATCGCGTACTGCGGTCCGCGCGGCAGCGCGTCGAGAAAGGCGCCGAGCGCATTGACGAACAGCTGCGGGTCCCGCGCGTAGGGCAGCCCGAACGGCGGGAACTGGAACAGCAGCGCTCCGAGCCGCTCGCCGAGCCCTTCGACGACCGGCGTCACCACGCGCTCGATCGCGTAGCGCAGGTCGAGGAAGCGATCGACGTCGGGGGTCACTGCGACGTTGCGCGCCTGCCGGTCGATCGGCGTCGTCAGCGCCGCGTGCGCCTTGACGACGAAACGGAAGTCCGGCGGCACGATGCGCGCGTAGTGGCGGAATTCCTCGGCGCCGAGCGGCGCGTAGAACGCGCGGTCGACGCTGACCGCGCGCAGCAGCGGGTGACGGGAGTAGGCACCAAGGCCCTGGCGCGCGAGCATCTGCTCGCCGACCCGGTTGGCATAGACGATGCCCGCCCAGCCCGGGAAGGCCCAGCTGGAGGTCCCCAGCCGCAGGCCCGCCGGCAGCGCCGACGCCGCGCTCTCGAGGTCCGCCGGCAGCGGCGCGGCGCCGATCAGGTCGGCATCGGAGCCGCCGGTCGCGAACAGCTCGAACTGGGTGGAGGGATCGGGGATCACGGCAAGATTCCCGGCGCTGGGGCCTGCAAGTTAATGAATGGCGCGCGTGCCGGCAACCGACGCCGTCACGGCCCGGCGATCTGCCCGCCGCGGCCGTGGCGCCGGCCGCTCAGTCCAGGGCGCGGCGCTCCCAGTCGACCGCGCCGCGGCGCAGCTCGTAGGTTGGCCAGTACTTCTTGTCGAGCTTGAGCGTGATCACGTCGGTGGAGTTGTTCCACGTGACGGTCTTGAGCCGGAGCGAGGCCCGATCCTGCTTGCCGCCGACCGCGGCCAGGAACGCATCGAGATCCGGCGTCGGCTTGCCGTCAACCTCGACGATCCGCCGCCCGGCCCAGAGCCCGTAGCGGGTCGCCGGCGAGCCGTAGAGGAAGAAGGCGACGAACACGCCGTTAGGCGCGACGCCGCGCTGCGCCGCGAGCGCGCGGTGCGGCGCCTGCAGGATCGCGCCGGCCCAGACCAGCACCCGATCGAGGTCGGCCCCACGCAGTGCCGCGGTCGCCAGCTCGACCGTCAGCTCGGCGCCGTTGCGCCAGACCGTGACGCGCAGCTTTGGCTGCTGCACGGCCTGGTCAACCTCGCGGAAACGGTTGACGACCTTGTCGTCGATCGTCAGTAGCAGGTCGCCGGTCTGCAGCTGCTCGGCGGCCGCCGAGCCGGCCACCAGCCGCCCGACGCCGAGCACCTGGCGCCGCCCCGGGCTGTGGGCTTCCACGCGTCGCACCCACTCCTCGTTCAGCCCGAGCTTGCGGGCCACCGACAGCGGCACGGTCTGCAGCTCCGCCTCGAGCGAGCGAAGCGGACGGCCGCTGCGCACCATATCAACCATCGCCGTAACGACCTCGGTTGGCACGCCGAGATTCTGCTGCTGCAGCTCGCGACCGCTGTCGAACGCGAAGCTCGACCACAGCGCGCGCACGTCGCCGGCCTTGTCGGTGATGACGCCGTCAAAGTCGGTCGGGCCGTTGACCAGCGTCACCACCTCGAGATTGGCGTCGCGGAACGCGAGCGTCCGCGACAGCGGAAACTGCGCCGCCTCGACCGCCGCGACCTTGCTCTCGAGCGCCGCGAGACGCTGGTCGGCGCGCAGCCCGATCACCCAGACGCCGTCGCCCGGCGCCAACTCCTTGGAGGAGAAGCGCGCCGCGCGGACCGGCGTCGTGCCGATCAGCTTCGGATCGTAGGAGATCACCGCGAGGTTGTGCAGCGGGTGGATGTACTCGACGCGTCCCGGGACTTCGATCGTGCCGGCGAAGGTCAGCCGGACGTCGCCGAGCGCGACCGGCACCGTGTTGCGATCGGTGACGACGAGACCGCGCGCCGCATCGACGACGACTCCGGTGCCGCGGTAGCTGCGTTCGGTAACCCCGGACACCGAGTACGGCATGTCGAAGTTGATGACCACCAGCGACGGCGCGAGCCGCTCGGCGCGCGCGTCGCCGCTGTCGCCGAAGGTCGTGCTGGCCGGCTCCGGCGGCGTCGGCGGCGGGCCGTCGGCGAGCGTGCGGCACGGCCAGTAGCCGAGTGTGTCGTCGCGCTTGCAGCGCCGCGCCGGGAACCACTGGCGGTCGACACGGACGACGCGGACCTGCTGCGAGCGCGTGTCCTCGAGCGTGAAGAAGCGCACCGTGGCGCGATCGCCCTGCGCCAGATCGGCGACCACCTTCTCGAAATCGTCGAGGTTCTTCAGCGGCTTGCCGTTGAACGACGCGAGCACCGCACCGCGCGGCACGCCGGCCGAGCCGAACACGTAGCCAGGATTGGCGACGTACACGCCGCGAATCGGCACGTTCATGTGCCGCGCCATCTGGTACGAGAGCCGGTTGACGACCGCGTCGCCGAACTCGACGTACTCGTCCGGCGTGATCGCGTGCAGGTCCTCGACCGGCAGCTCGCGGCTGAGCAGCGCGCCGCCGCGTTGAACTTCGAGCCGCAGCGTCCGTCCGACCGACTCGTCGAGAATGCCCTCGAGTGTCAGGAATTCGGTGACGTAGCGACCGTCGACGCGCACCAGCACGTCGCCGGGCTCGAGCACGCCGTCGCTGGCCGAGCCCGGCTGCACTTCCTTGACCACCAGCATACCGACCTGCTTCGGAAACGCCCGCCGCACCTCGGCTTCGGTGTCCTGCTTCAGGCCGAGGCGCCGCAGCTCATCGTAGGGCGTGTACTCGAAGACGATCTCGAGCGTGCCACGCGGCACCGGCTTGCCATCCTGGATCAGCTTCAGCGCCCGCACCACCCGGTCGAGCGGCAGATAGAAGCTTGACGCCGCCTGGCTCGAGCCGCCGGCGTTGAGCGCGACCGCCCGGCCCTTCACGTCCAGCACCGGCGAGCCGGACGAGCCGCCGGAGGTGCTGGAAGCCGCCTGGTAATAGAAGGTGTTGAAGTCGTTGTACTTGCCGACGCCGTAGGCCGGCGCGTCGCGGTCGAGCCGCGCCAGCGTGCCCGCCAGGATCGACAACTGCTCGCCGGCGTCGTTGCCGACGACGCGGATCTCGGTGCCGATCTTCGCGCCTTCCGGCGCGAGCGGGATCTGCTGCGGCTGAATGAAGCGCAGCTTCGCCGGGTCGTAATGGTAGATGCCGAAGTCGTGCACCGGGTCGCGGTACACCGGATAGAGCTGCACTTCCTCGCGATTCATGAAGACCGCCTGCGCCGTCACCGGTCCCGGTGTCACGACGTGGCGGTTGGTCAGGATCAGGCCGCGCTTCGCGTCGACCACGAAGCCGGTCGCCTGGGCAGACGAGTTCCACTCGGTGTCGAAGGCCCGCGTTTCGTCGATCTGGATCGCGACCACCCCCACCGCGATGCGCTCGAGCGTACGCGCCCATTCGGGCCGCTCCTCGATCGAGTCCGCGCCGACCGCCGCGGCGGCCGCGGTCGCACCACTCGCGCCCGCGGCGGCAGCCTGCGGCTCGGCTGGTGCCCCGCCGGCCGCCAGACCGAGGAGCAGCACCGCCGCGGCTCGCGCGCGTACGTCGATCAGCATGGGCTTTACTCCGTCGCTCAGGTCAGAAGCGGTAGCCGAACGCAGCGTGGAAACGCTCGCCGATCTCGTCCGCGGTGAAGTGGTGCGACTGCGTGCCGTGCTTCGCGATCTTGAGCGCGCCCATCAGCGAGGCCAGCCGGCCGGTCGTCGGCCAGTCGAAGCCGCGCGTGAGCCCGACGATGAAGCCGGCCCGGTAGGCGTCGCCGCAGCCGGTCGGGTCGACGACGCGCTCGGCGCGCACCGCCGGGATCTCGGTCACCCGGCCGTCGGCATAGATCCGCGAGCCCTCGGCGCCACCCGTGACGACGTAGGCACGGCAGCGCGCCGCGATCGCCTCGGGCGCGAGCCCGGTCCGCTCCTGGATCAGCTGACCCTCGTAGTCGTTGACGATCACCCAGCTGGCCTGGTCGAGGAACACCTCGAGGTCCTGGCCGCCGAACATCGGCAGGCCCTGGCCGACGTCGAAGATGAACGGGATGCCGGCATCCGCGAACTGCTGCGCGTGGCGGATCATGCCGTCGCGGCTGTCAGGGCCGACGAGCCCGAGCGAGATTCCGGCGCCAAGCGGCACCGCGAGCTCGCCCGAGTACTGCATCGCGCCGGGGTGGAAGGCGGTGATCTGGTTGTCATCCAGGTCGGTGGTGATAAAGGCCTGCGCCGTGTAGCTGTCCGGAATGCGGCGCACGTGCTCGAGGCTGAGACCGTGGCGGCGCATCCAAGTTTCATACGGATCGAAATCGTCGCCGACGGTCGCGAGCACCTGTGCCTTCACGCCGAGCAGGCCGAGGTTGTAGGCAATGTTGCCGGCGACCCCGCCGAAGTTGCGGCGCAGCTGCGGCACCAGGAACGACACCGACAGCATGTGGATGCGATCGGGCAGGATGTGTTCCTTGAAGCGCCCGTCGAACACCATCACGGTGTCGTAGGCAATCGAGCCGCAGATCATCACTGTCATCGCGACGGCCTCCCGAGAAAGCGGCCACCATACCGGCCGGCGACGGGCGCCGCCACCGGCCCGTCACGGATTTCGCGCACGGAAGCCCGGTCAGTGGCCGAGCAGCACCAGGATCCAGGTGGCTGCGAGCAGCAGGAACGAGACGAATACCGCCGCGGAGCCGAGGTCCTTGGCGAGGCCCGACAGCGCGTGACGCTCGGTGCCGATGCGGTCGATCGCCGTCTCGATGGCGCTGTTGAGCAGTTCGACGATCAGGATCAGCAGCATCGGCCCGATCAGCACCGCGCGTTCGACGCCGGTGCCGCCGAACCACAGCGCCGCCGGGATGGCGACCAGCGCGAGCAGGCACTCCTGACGGAACGCCTCCTCCTCGCGCCAGCAACCGGCGAGCCCCTGCCACGTGTTGCCGAAGGCCCTCAGCAAGCGCGCGATGCCCCGCGGCTTCGCGCCGGGGCGGACGGTGCCATGACTCGCTTCCGATGAACTCATGCTGCGGGCTTCCAGGTCAGATCCAGCTGCTTCGCCGCACGCACGTCGTCGAGGCGACGCACCGGCAGCGTGTAGGGTGCGCCCTTGAGCCGGCTCGGGTCCGCCGCGGCCTCGCGCTGGATCGCGATCATCGCATCGACGAAGCCGTCGAGCGCCTCCTTGGCCTCGGTCTCGGTCGGCTCGATCAGCAGGCATTCGGGCACGAGCAGCGGAAAGTAGGTGGTCGGCGCGTGGTAGCCGAAGTCCAGCAGGCGCTTGGCGAAGTCCATCGCCGTCGCGCCGTGCTCGCGCGCCTCGCGCTTCATCGTCAGGATGAACTCGTGGGTCGCGCGCCGGCTCGGGTACGCCGGCTCGAAGCCTGCCTGGCGAAAGCGCGCCAGCAGATAGTTTGCGTTCAGCGTCGCGTACTCGCCGATGCGCTGCATGCCCTCGCGGCCGACCATGCGCATGTAGATATAGGCCCTGAGCAGCACGCCGGCGTTGCCCATGAAGCCCGACAGCCGGCCGATCGACGCCGGCAGGTCGCGCTCATCGAGCCAGCGATAGGTGTCACCGTCGCGGCCGACCACCGGGATCGGCAGGTAGGGCAGCAGTCGCGCGCCGACGCCGACCGCGCCGGCGCCAGGCCCGCCGCCGCCGTGCGGCGTCGAGAAGGTCTTGTGCAGGTTCATGTGAATGACGTCGAAACCCATGTCGCCCGGCCGAACCTTGCCGAGGATCGCGTTGAGGTTCGCGCCGTCGTAGTACAGCAGGCCGCCGGCCGCGTGCACCAGCTTCTCGATGTCCGCGATTGTGCGCTCGAAGACGCCGAGCGTCGACGGATTGGTCAGCATGATGCCGGCGGTGTTCGGTCCGACGACATTGCGCAGCGCGTCGAGGTCGCAGTCGCCTTCGGCGTTGCACGGGATCTCGATCACCTTCATGCCGCACATCGATGCGGTGGCCGGGTTCGTGCCGTGCGCCGCTTCCGGCACGATGATCTCGTTGCGCGCGAGATCGCCGCGCGCACGGTGGTAGGCGCGGATCATCGCGACCCCGGCGAACTCGCCCTGCGCTCCGGCCATCGGCGTCAGCGACACGCCCTGCATGCCGGTCACCTCCTTGAGCATCTCCTGCAGCTCGTGCAGGCACGCGAGCACGCCCTGGCCGAGCGACACCGGCGCGAGCGGATGCCGGCCGAGAAACTCGGGCAGCATCGCGTACTGGTTGCAGCCGCGCGGGTTGTATTTCATCGTGCACGAGCCGAGCGGATAGAAGTGCGTGTCGATCGAGAAGTTCAGTTGCGAGAGGCGCGTGTAGTGGCGCACCGCCTGCAGCTCGGAAACCTCCGGTAGCAGCGGCCGACGCCGGCGGCGCAGCTCCGCCGGCACCTGCGCCGCGAGCGGTGGCGGCATCTGCGCCGTCGCGCCGCGGCCGGGCCGCGACAGCTCGAAGATCGTCGGTTCGCGCTGCGCGGCGCCGCTTTGGGTGTCACTCATCGGCTCATCCTCCTCACGCCGCCCGCGCGGTGCCGAGCACCGCACGCAGCGCCGATGCGTAGTTCGCGATGTCGCCTGTCGTCTTGGTCTCGGTGGCGCAGATGAGCAAGGCCTGGCCGAGCTCGGGGTAGTCGTGCGAGGCGTCATAGCCGCCGGCGATGCCGCGACGCGCGAGCTCCTCGAGCACCGGGCCGACGGGCCGTTCGAGCCTGAGGAGCGCCTCGTGGAAGCGCGGCGTCGTGAAGACCTCGCGCACCCCTTTGATCCTGGTCAGTTCGGCGACCAGCTCCGCGGTGCGCGCCATCGACGCGCTCGCCACGCGTTCGAGTCCCTCCGGGCCGACGATCGCGAGGTAGATGGTGGCCGCGCTCATCAGCAGTCCCTGATTGGTGCAGATGTTCGAGGTCGCCTTGCCGCGGCGGATGTGCTGCTCGCGCGCCTGCAGCGTCAGCGTAAAGCCCGGCCGGCCGTCGAGATCGAGGGTGCGGCCGACGATCCGGCCCGGCATTTGCCGGACGTGCTCCATGCGCGTGGTCATGAAGCCAAAATACGGCCCGCCGGCGGCGAGCGGCACGCCGAGCGGCTGGCCCTCGCCGACCGCGATGTCGACGCCGTGCTCCCCCCACTCGCCCGGTGGCTTGAGCAGCGCCAGCGAGGTCGGATTGACGACCGCAATCACGAGCGCTCCTTGCTTGTGCGCCCAGTCGGTCAGCCGATCGACGTCCTCGAGCGTGCCGAAGAAGTTCGGCTGCTGGATCACGACCGCCGTGATGTCCTCGCCTGTGTGGCGCGCGAGCGAATCGAATGCCGTCTGACCGGACGCCGCATCGAAGCCGACCTCCTCGAAGCGCAGGTTCTGGTTGCCCGCGATCGCGTGCACGCACTTGCGGTAGGTCGGATTGACGGCCTTCGGCATCAGGATACGCAGCGACTTCGAGCGGCGGTTGGCCCGCACCGCCATCAGGCACGCCTCCGCGAGACCCGAGGCGCCGTCGTAGAGCGAGGCGTTGGAGACCTCCATGCCCGTCAGGCTGGCGATCATCGTTTGGTACTCGTAGATCGTCTGCAGAGTGCCCTGGCTGGCCTCCGCCTGATAGGGCGTGTACGCGGAGTAAATCTCGCCGCGCGTCACAATCGCCCAGACCGCCGCCGGAATGTGGTGCTCGTAGGCCCCGGCGCCGATGAAGTTCAGCGGCCGCCCGTCGCGCGCCGCGCGCTCGGACATCAGCCGGCCGATCTCCATCTCGGAAGCGGCGGGCGGAAGCGCGGTGAGCGGCGCGGCACGCAGCGCCGGCGGGATCTAGTCGAACAGGTCCTCGATGCGCTCAACGCCGATCGTCGCGAGCATCTGCCGAACGTCGTCGTCGGTGTGCGGGATGAAGGCCATGATCTCTCCAGGTGGGCGCGTCTGCGCGAAGGCCGACGCTACTCGGCGGACTCGGCGAGCAGGCGCTGGTAGCCGCTCGCGTCGAGCAGCGCCTCGAGGTCCTCAATTGCGGCGGGCTTGAGCTTCCACAGCCAGCCCTCGCCGTACGGATCGGTATTGATCTTTTCCGGGGCGTCGGCCAGTCCGCCGTTGCCCTCGAGCACCGTTCCGGCGAGCGGCGCGTAGACATCCGACGCGGCCTTGACCGACTCGACGACCGCGCACGCCTCGCCGGCGGCCAGCGTCCGGCCGGACTCCGGCGTTTCGGCGAATACCAGGTCGCCGAGCGCGTGCTGCGCGTGGTCGGTGATGCCGATCGTCGCCGTGCCGTCGGGGTTCTTGCGGACCCACTCGTGCGACTTCGTATAGCGGAGCTCGGCCGGAACGTTGTTGCTCATGCGGACATCCTCACCAGGGTGGCGGTCGGGGAATGGGAAATCGGTGTCGCGGCGCGCTACAGCGGAATCTGCGTGCGGCCGTGCCGAACGAACGGCGGTCGCACGACGCGGGCCTTGAGGCGCTTGCCGCGGATGTCGACCTCAACCTCGGCGCCGGTGGCCGCCGGCACGCGCGCCAGCGCGATCGAGCGCTCGAGCGTCGGCGAGTAGCTGCCGCTGGTCGTTTCGCCCTCGCCGGCCGCTCCGGCGTACACCTTCTGGTGACTGCGCAGGATGCCCTTGTCCTCGAGCAGCAGCCCGACGAGCTTGCGCGGCACGCCGGCGGTGCGCTGCGCCTCAAGCGCGCCGCGGCCGATGAAGTCGCGGCCCGGGTCGAAGACCACGGTCCAGGCGAGTCCCGACTCGAGCGGCGTCGTCTGGGCGTTCATGTCGTTGCCGTACAGGTTCATGCCGGCCTCGAGCCGCAGCGTGTCGCGCGCGCCGAGGCCGCAGGGCCGGACGCCGGCGTCGAGCAGCCGGTTCCACAGCGACACCACGTGCTCGGCGGGCAGCATGATCTCGAAGCCATCCTCGCCCGTGTAGCCCGTGCGGGCGACGAATACGCTGCCGCCGAGCACGCCGAGCCCGGTGCCGAAGAAGGTCTCGAGCGCCAGCGCTTTCGCCTCGTCGTCCGCCGGCAGCAGCCCGGCGGCCTTGGCGCGCGCGTTCGGCCCCTGGACCGCGACCATCGCGAGGTCGCCGCGCGGCCGCACCGTGACGCCGTAGCCGCCGGCCTGGCGCCCGATCCAGACGAGGTCCTGCTCGGCAGTGCCGGCGTTGACCACGAGGCGGTAGCGGCCCGCCTCCTGGAAGTAGACGATCAGGTCGTCGATGACGCCGCCGGATTCGTTCAGCATGCAACTGTAGAGCGCCTTGCCGCGTGCTGCGAGCCGTGCGACGTCGTTGGCCAGCAGCCGTCGCAGGAACTCCTGAGCACGCGGCCCCTCGACGTCGACGGCGCGCATGTGCGACACGTCGAACATGCCGGCGTCGCGGCGCACCGCGTGGTGCTCCTCGAGCTGGGAGCCGTACTGCAGCGGCATGTCCCACCCGCCGAAATCGACGAGGCGGGCGCCGAGCGCAACGTGCCGGTCATGTAACGGGGTCTTCTGGGGCATCAGGATCTCCGCTTCGGACGCTTCCGGCGGACCGTCACCCCAAAAATAAGGGGCGACAGGCCACCGCCTGTCGCCCCTCTGTCCTGTGACCTGAGAGATCAAGCGCAGCTCGAGCTGCGCCGCACCCCTTCGGTGGGCCGGGCACTTCCGCGCCGGGCCGCTCTCCAGAGCTCGCGAGATTCTGCCGTACTGGTGCCTGAGCGTTTCCGGGCGGGTTGCGCCTTCGGCGCCGCGCGTACCTCGACGAGCCTTCGCTCGCCAGAGCCGCGCGGTCTCTCCGGTCAGATCTTGTCGCGAAGCCGCCATCATAGCGGGCCGCGGGCCGACACCCAACAAAATTGTGCGCCGGGCCTCGCACCGGCCTTAATCTGGCGATGCCTGTCTCATCTGGGAGCCACCATGGTCCGTCGACTCTTGACCGCGTTCACCGCCGCACTGCTGCTTGCCGCGGGCGGCGATGCCCGCGCCGCCGCCGCGACGACGCCCGTCGCCGCGCTGCACCATCTGTTCGACAGCGCGTGGGAGCAGGATCTCGTCGACAACCCGCTCGCGGCGACGTACTACGGCGAAACGCGATTCAACGACCGCTGGCCGGACCTGTCGCGTGCGAGCCTCGAACGGGCGCACGCCCACGATGGTGAGGTACTCGCGCGCCTGAAGCGCATTCCGCGCGGCGCGCTGGCCGGCGCCGAGCAGCTGAACTACGACCTCTTCAAGGGGGAGTACGAGGATCGGCTGGCCGAGTGGCCGTTCCACACCGAAGCCTACGGCATCAGCGCCTCCGGCGGCATCCAGACGCTGTCGGAGCTCTCCGAAATCATGCCCTTCGAGACCGTCGCCGACTACGAGCAGTGGCTCAAGCGACTGGCCGCGATGCCGCAGTTCATCGACCAGACGGCGACGCTGCTGCGCCAGGCGGCGCACGACGGCCGCACTCAACCGCGCGTGCTGATGGAGCGCGTCGTGCCGCAGCTCGCGCAGCAGGTGGTCGGCAAGGCCGAGGACAGCCCCTTCTACCAGCGCTTCACGCAGTTTCCCGACCGGATCCCGCTGGCCGAGCGCGAGCGCCTCGGCGCCGCGGCACGCACCGTCATCGGCGGCAGCGTGTTGCCTGCCTACCAGCGCTTCGACCGCTTCTTCCGCGAGGAGTACCTGCCGGCCTGCCGCACCACGGTCGGCATCTGGGACACGCCGGACGGCGAGGCCTACTACCGCAACCGCATCCGCCACCACACCACGACCGGCCTGACCGCCGACGAGATCCACGCGATCGGTCTCAAGGAAGTGGCGCGCAACCGCGCCGAGATGCAAAAGGTGATGGACGAGGTCGGCTTCAAGGGCACGCTGCAGGAGTTCTTCGTCAAGCTGCGCAGCGACCCGCAGTTCTACTACGCGACTCCCGACGAGCTCTATCGCGCCTACATCGTGACCGCCAAGCAGATCGAGCCGGAGCTGCCGAAACTCTTCGGCCACCTGTACCGCACCCCGTTCGGCGTGCGGCCGATCCCGGCGATCTCGGCGCCGAACACGACGACCGCCTACTACAGCGGCCCGTCCGAGGACGGCCGACGGGCCGGCTTCTTCTACGTCAACCTCTACCGTCCCGAAGTCCGGCCGAAGTACGAAATCGAGGTGCTGACCTCGCACGAGTCGGTGCCGGGTCACCACCTGCAGATCGCGATCGCCCAGGAGCTCGGTGAACTGCCGAAATTCCGCCGGCTCGGCGGTTACACCGCCTTTATCGAGGGCTGGGGTCTCTACTCGGAACGCCTCGGCTACGACATCGGCCTCTACAAGGACCCGTACTCGCGCTTCGGGCAGCTGACCTACGACATGTGGCGCGCGGTCCGGCTGGTGGTCGACACCGGCATGCACGCCAAACACTGGACCCGCCAGCAGGCGATCGACTACTTCAAGGACAACGCCGCCAAGACCGAGACCGACATCGTCAACGAGATCGACCGCTACATCGGCTGGCCCGGCCAGGCGCTCGCCTACAAGATCGGGCAGCTGAAGCTGCTGGCGTTGCGCGCGGAGGCCGAACAGGTGCTCGGACCCCGCTTCGACATCCGCTCGTTCCACGACGCGGTCCTCGCCAACGGCGCCGTTCCGCTCGAAGTCCTCGAGCAAAAGGTGCACGCGTGGATCGCGAGCCAACGCGGTGGCGGCGCTCACTGAGGCCGGCGACCGCTCGACTGAATGACCGTTCAGGGGTGTTGCGTGGCGTCCACACGGACGCCGGCGCCGCCTGAACCGCTGACTAAGTGCCGCGTTTTAAGCGCCTTGAGTGTCGGCCCTGCCTGATTCTTGCTTCCAACACGTCGTTGCGACAAACTGGAATCGAGCGCCAAGGGAAGCGGGATTGACCGTGCATTCAATGAATGCCGCGCCGCCGACCGACCGGCAGCCATAGAACACAGCCAGCACGCGAAGGGGACTTGCCATGCGGATCAACAGGCCGACGGACTCTGCGGTGACACCGAAGCTCGCCTACGCGATCGCGGCCGTCTTGAGCGGCGCGTCAATCGCACCGCTGGCAACCGCCGCCGGTGCCAGCGACCCGTCGTCTGACTCGCTCGGCGAGATCATCGTCACCGCGCAGCGCCGCTCGGAAAGCATGCAGAACGTGCCGATCTCGATGCAGGCGTTCACTGCGACGGCGCTCGCCGAGCTCAATATCTCGACCTTCGACGACTACATCAAGTACCTGCCGAACCTGACCTCGGCCAACAACGGCCCGGGGCAGAACGAGGTCTTCATGCGCGGCCTCAGCGCCGGCGCGCAGCCGAGCCAGGGCAGCGGCTCCACCGCCGCCTACCCGAACGTCGCCATCTACCTCGACAACCAGTCCGGCCAGCTGCCGGGCCGCAACCTCGACATCTACGCGGCCGACCTCAACCGCATCGAGGTGCTGGAAGGGCCGCAGGGCACGTTGTTTGGCTCCGGCGCCGAGGCCGGCGTGATCCGCTACATCACCAACGAGCCGAAGCTCAACGTCACCGAGGGCAGCGCCAAGGCCGGCTATGGCGTCACCGCGCACGGCGATCCGAACAGCGACGTGACCGCGGTGCTCAACCTGCCGCTGATCACCGACAAGCTGGCGGTGCGCGGCGTGTTCTACACCGACCAGCGCGGCGGCTACATCGACAACGTGCCGGCGACCTTCACGCGCAGCAACACCGACATCGGCATCCACTACGCCAACTACGCGACTGGCTGCGCGATCGGCTCGCCGGCCAGCGGCGCGTGCGCACCGGTCATCGACCCGGTCACCGGCAAAAATACCAATTCGGCCACCAGCTTCGGCGTGCCGCCGAACAGCACGGCGATCAACAACTACAACCAGGCGCACCGCGCGATCAACCCGACGAACTACACCGGCATGCGGCTCTCGGCACTGCTGAAGTTCAACGACGACTGGGACCTGCTCCTCACGCAGACCTACCAGAACCTGCACACCGATGGCGTGTTCTACCAGCAGCCGAACGCCTCGGACGGCCAGGCGCTGAATCCGCTCGAGGTCACGCTGTTCAATCCGTCCTACAACAAGGACCGCTTCGAGAACACCGCCTGGACGCTGAACGGCCGGATCGGCGCTCTGAAGATGGTCTATACCGGCGGCTACCTGGTGCGCAATGTGCAGCAGGTCAGCGACTACACCAACTACTCGCGCGGCGTGTACGCCGACTACTACCAGTGCTACGGCCCGACCGGCGGCACGCTGAACTATCCGTCGACCTGCTTCTCGCCGAGCGCGGTCTGGCGGTCGGTGGAGCGCAACGAGCACATGCAGCACGAGTTCCGCCTCAGCACCCCGGACGACTGGCGCCTGCGCGGCATCGCCGGTGTGTACTACGAGGACAACAAGCTGCAGGACCAAAGCGACTGGCGCTACAAGACCGTGCCATCGTGTACCTCCAACGGCGTGCCGGGCGAGGATCCGGGCAACACCGGCTGCTTCTCGAACATCGGCACGGTGGCGGGCACGACGGTCGTCAACCCGGGGGTGCGCGACTCAAACAGCTCCTTCTATCAGGATGACGTCCGCGAGACCAAGCAGACCGCGTTCTTCATCTCGGCGGACTACGACATCATCCCGAAGGTGCTGACCGCGACGCTCGGCACGCGCCACTTCAAGTTCGACAACTCGTTCAAGGGCGCCGTCAACGGCAGCTTCTTCTGCTACCAGGGCGGCGTGGTGCCCGGCGGCTGCCAGGGCAGCACCGCCTACAACCTCGACGCCGCCAACCTCTCCGGCAGCGAGTCCGGCTGGAAGAGCCGCGGCAACCTGACCTGGCACATCACGTCGAACGTCATGGTGTACGGCACGTACTCGCAGGGCTTCCGGCCCGGCGGCTTCAACCAGAACGGCGGCAGCCTGCACATCTACGGAACGGACGGCGTGCAGCAGTACGTGCTGCCGAAGGCCTATCTGTCGGACAAGCTGACGAACAAGGAGATCGGCTGGAAGGCGGAGTTCCTCAACCACAAGCTGCAGGTCAACGGCGCCGTCTATCGCGAGAACTGGGACAACGTGCAGGTCGCGTTCTTCAACCCCGGGCTCGTCGGCAACATCTTCTACGACACCAACGGCCAGAACTTCCTGATCGAGGGTGCCGAGATCTCGGTCGTCTGGCGGCCCATGCACGGGCTGACAGTGCAGACCGCACTGTCCGACAACTACACCAACCGGCAGACGAACTCGCCGGCGCTGATAGACACCAATCCGCTCAGCAACAACAACGGCCACCCGATCACGCAGGCCTGCGACAGCAACGGCGCGAACTGCGGCGCGGTGCTCAACCCCTTCGGCCCGATCGGCTCGCCGAGCGCCAACGCGCCGAAGCTGCAGTACAGCGCGCGTCTGCGCTACGACTGGATGGTCGGCGACCTGAGCGCGTTCGTTCAGGCAGGCGGCACCCATACCGGCGCCTCGTTCACGCAGGCGGGCTCCAATCCGACGATTGCGCAGGCCGGCGCCATCACCACCGGCCGGCTGCGCTTCGAGATCCCGGGCTACAACACCTACGACGTGTCGATCGGCGTCGCCAAGGATGCGTGGAGCGTGTCGGTGTTCGGCGAGAACCTCGGCAACTCGCATGCCTCGACCTTCACCAGCACCGATCAGTTCATCGTGGCGCAGACCCCGCTGCGGCCGCGGGTCATCGGCGTGTCGCTCGGCTACAAGTTCTGACGCGGCGGTCGCGTCTGCCGCGAGGCGCCTGCGGGCGCCGCGCGGCAGACGCGCTCCTTCCGCCCGGGTCGCCGGCTCGGCATTGGACCGCAACCGGAATCCGCTCCGGGGCGTCGCGACCATCAGCGTCGCTGACGCGCTGCCGGGCGCCCACGCGGCGTGTATTCTTGCTCGGACATGCGCCCCGGTCGCGGGCGTTCGGTTGCGCCGGAGTTGCCGATGACCCAGCGGTCCCTGATCGAGAAGCGTTCGATCGACTACGTGCCACTCGCCGAGCGCCACGGCAAGGTCTGGCACCTGTGGCCCACCTGGTTCATGGGCGA
Organism: Pseudomonadota bacterium; assembly: GCA_025355105.1. GTDB lineage: Bacteria > Pseudomonadota > Gammaproteobacteria > Steroidobacterales > Steroidobacteraceae > CAIKZZ01. Next base: position 65,108 of record JANYAE010000113.1, read on the forward strand.
CGCCCACCTGGCGACGGTCGCCACCGGCTTCGTCGGCGTCGCGATGGGCGGCAACCTCGCCTGGATGGTGATCGCGGTGACCATCGGCAGCGCCTTCGGCACCTTCTTCATGGCCTTCCACTCGACGCAGGGGCCGCAACTCGGCTTGCCGCAGATGATCCAGTCGCGGCCGCAGTTCGGCTACGTCGGCGCGCTGCTGGTCTGGGGTGTCGCGCTCGTGACCTACGTCGGATTCAACGCCTTCAACCAGGTGCTGGCGGCCGACACGCTGGATACGCTGTATCACGTCGATCCGCGCGTCACGATGCCGGTCATCGGCGCGCTCGCCGCGCTGCTCGCGGTGTTCGGCTACGACTGGATCCACCGCACCCAGCAGGTGCTGACGGCGGTCCTCATCGCCGGGCTGCTGGTGATGACCCTTGCCGTCGCGCGGGTGCACTTCTCGCCGGCACAGCTCGACCTCGGCGACTTCCGGCTGGTGCCGTTCCTGACGCAGCTGTTCGCCGCCGCCGCCTACCAGATCTCCTGGTCGATCTACGTGTCGGACTACTCGCGCTACCTGCCGCGGGACGTCGGCGTCGCTGCCTCGTTCTGGTGGACCTACCTCGGCGCCTTCATCGGCGGCACGTGGACCATGCTGGTGGGCACGGTGGCCGGCGCGATGTTCCCGAAGCTCGAGCTGACGCCGGCGCTGAAGGCCGCCGCCGACGCGATGCTGCCCGGCTCCGGCCAGCCGCTGCTGATCACTTCGCTGTTCGGCCTGGTGACGATCACGACGCTCAACTTCTACGGCGCCTCGCTGACGCTGCTCAGCGTCGCCGACTCGCTGAAGCCGATCCGCGCGACGCTCGCCAAGCGCATCGTGACGATCGTCGCCTGCCTGGTCGTCGCCTGCGCGATAGCACTCACCGCCTCGCGCGACTTCGCCCACGAATTCGGCGAGTTCCTGTCGATTCTGCTGTACCTGTTCACGCCGTGGACGGCGATCAACCTAGTCGATTTCTACGTCGTACGTCGCGGCCACTACTCGGTGCGCGAGATCTTCAACCCGCACGGCCTGTACGGCCGCTGGAACTGGCGCGGGCTGGTGGCGTACGCGGTGGGCTTCGTGTCGATGATCCCGTTCTTCAGCACCGGCATCTACGTCGGCCCGGTCGCGCGCGCGCTCGGCGGCGCGGACCTCGCGATGCTGGTCGGCCTGCCGGTGTCGACGATCGTCTACCTGATCGCCTGCCGCTCGCTGGACGTCGAGTCGGAGATCCGCCGCGCCGCCGCGGCCGACGTCGGCCTCGAGGTCGACGGCTGAACGCGGCCTGGTCCCGTCAGCGCTGGCGGCTCTGCCAGTCCGGGGCCTCGTAGAACGGCAGCTCGGACGGCGGCAGCAGCTGGCCGAGAATGTGGTCGGCGGCCTTCTCGGCCAGCATGATCGTCGGCGCGTTCAGGTTGCCGTTGGTGATCGACGGCATGATCGACGAGTCGACGACGCGCAGCCGCTCGAGCCCGTAGACGCGAGCCTCGGGATCGACCACCGCCAGGCGGTCATCGGCCGCACCCATCTTGCACGAGCAGGACGGGTGGTAGGCGCTCTCGACCTTCTCGCGGATAAACGCGTCGATCTGCGCATCCGATTGCGCGTCGGCGCCGGGCTGGATCTCACGGCTGCGGTAGCGGTCGAAGGCCGGCTGCGCGAACAGCTCGCGCGTCAGGCGCACCGCGGCGCGAAATTCCACCCAGTCATCCGGGTGACTCATGTAGTTGAACAGGATCCGCGGCTTCACGGCCGGATCCCGCGAGGCCAGCCGGACCCAGCCGCGACTCTTCGAGTGCATCGGACCAACGTGCGCCTGGAAGCCGTGCTCGTTGGCGAGCGAGGAACCGTCGTAGCTGACGGCCATCGGCAGGAAGTGGTACTGGATGTCGGGGTAGCGGACGCCGGCGCGGCTGCGGATGAAGCCGCAGGTCTCGAAGTGATTGGTCGCGCCGAGCCCGTCCTTGAACAGGATCCAGCGCACGCCGATCGCGAGCTTGGCGAGCGGGTTCATCACCGAATACAGCGTCACCGGCTCCTTGCACGCCACCTGGAAGTAGACCTCGAGGTGATCCTGCAGGTTCTCGCCGACGCCCGGCAGGTCGTGGACCACGGGGATACCGAGCTCGGCGAGCTCGGCGCCGGCGCCGACTCCGGAAAGCTTGAGGAGCTGCGGTGAGCCGATCGAGCCTGCCGCGACGATGACCTCGCGACGCGCGCGCACGGTGCGCTCGGTGCCGCCCTGGCGGTAGCGCACGCCGACCGCGCGGCGTCCCTCGAATACGACTGCGCTCGCCAGTGCGCCGGTCTCGATCGCGAGGTTGGGGCGGGCGGTCGCAGGCCTGAGGTAGGCATTCGCAGCGCTCGCCCTGACGCCGCGCTCGACCGTCATGTCCATGCGGCCGAAGCCTTCCTGCTGGTAACCGTTGACATCCTGGGTCAGCGGGTAGCCGGCCTGGCGGGCCGCGTCGAGCCAGGCTGCGTGCAGCGGATTGCGGATCGTGCCGTAGCTCGTGCCGAGCGGTCCGTCGGCGCCGCGGTAGTCGTCGCCGCCTTCGGCGCGCCGCTCGGCGCGCTTGAAATACGGCAGCACGTCGCGGTAACCCCAGCCTTTCGCGCCGGCCGCCTGCCAGCCCTCGAAATCGAGCGGGTTGCCGCGGATGTACACCAGCCCGTTGATCGACGACGAGCCGCCGAGCACCTTGCCGCGCGGCGTGTGCATGCTGCGGCCGCCGAGCCCGGGCTCAGGCTCGGTGTGGTAGAACCAGTTGTAGCGCTGGCGGTTCATCGGAATCGCGAGCGCCGACGGCATTTGGATGAAGATCGAGCGGTCCGAGCCGCCGTACTCGAGCAGCAGCACCGTGTGCCGGCCGTCCGCCGTCAGACGGTTGGCGAGCACGCAGCCGGCCGAGCCTGCGCCGACGATCACGAAATCGAAGCTTTGCTCGTCCACGTCGCCTCTCCGGTCAGTACGGCGACTCGACGTCGCCCATCGCGACGTAGACGCTCTTTAGCTGCGTGTAGTGCTCGATCGCGGCGCGGCCGTTCTCGCGGCCGAGCCCCGAGCGCTTGTAGCCGCCGAACGGCAGCTCGATCGGCGTGACGTTGTAGTGGTTGATCCAGCAGGTGCCGGCCTCGAGACGCGCGATCACGCGGTGCGCGCGCGTCAGGTCGTTGGTGAACACGCCCGCGGCGAGTCCGAACTCGGTGGCGTTGGCGCGCGCCACGACCTCGTCCTCGTCGTCGAACTCGAGCACGGTCATCACCGGCCCGAAGATCTCCTCGCGCACCACCGCCATGTCGTCGTGGCAGCCATCGAATACGGTCGGCTCGACGAAGAATCCATTGGCCAGATCGCCGCTCGTGACCCGCCGCCCGCCGACCAGCACGCGCGCGCCTTCGCTGCGGCCGCGGGCGATGTAGCCGAGCACCTTCTCCATGTGCGCCTCGGAGATCAGCGCGCCGACCTGCGTCGCCGGGTCCATCGGATCGCCGACCCGCATCGCCTCGACGCGCGCCTTGAGCCGCTCGAGGAACGCGGCCTTCACGCGCCGGTGCACGAACACGCGCGTGCCGTTCGAGCACACCTCGCCGGCCGAGTAGAAGTTCGCGAGCAGCGCGCCGCCGACGGCGTTGTCGAGCTTGGCGTCGTCGAACACGATCAGCGGCGACTTGCCGCCGAGTTCGAGCGTCACGTACTTCAGCGACGCCGCGGCATCGCTCATCACCGCCTTGCCGGTGCCGACCTCGCCGGTCAGCGACACCTTGCGGATGCCGGGATGCCGGGTCAGCAGCCGGCCGGTATCGGCGAAGCCCTGCACGACCTGGAACAGGCCCTTCGGCAGCCCGGCGGCGTCGTAGACCTTGGCGAGCTCGATCGCCGTCAGCGGCGTGAGCTCCGCCGGCTTGAACAGCATCGCGTTGCCGCAGGCCAGCGCCGGAGCCGACTTCCAGCAGGCGATCTGCAGCGGATAGTTCCACGCGCCGATGCCGGCGACCACGCCGAGCGGCTCGCGCCGCGTGTAGCCGAAGGCGCCCGGGCCGAGGTCGAGGTGCTCACCGGAGATGGTCGCGGCGACGCCGGCGTAGTACTCGAGGCAGTCGGCGCCTGACATGACGTCGACGACGCTGGTCTCCTGGATGGGCTTGCCGGTGTCACGCGTCTCGAGCTCGGCGAGCTCGCGGTTATGCGCGCGCAGCAGGTCCGCGGCGCGCCGCAGCACGCGGCCGCGCTCGGCGCCGCTCAGGGCGGCCCAGCGGCGCTGGGCCGTCGCCGCGGCAGCGAACGCCGCCTCCACCTCGGCCGGCCCGTCAACGCGGATCTCGGCGAGCGTCGCCCCGGTGGCCGGATTGATGGTGCGGAAGTGGCCGGGCCGTGCGCCGCCGGCAGGCGGCGCCGGCCGTTCCGCTGTCACCGCGGCCGGGGCCAGCGCGCGCTCCCGCAGGCGCCCCTCGACGAAGGCCGTCAGCAGCGCGCGCGCACCCTCGCTGTCGGCCTCGCGCCAGTTCGAGAGTGCCGCCCGCAGCCAGACGCCGTCGATCATCGCCGCGATCATCGCCGCGAGCGCCGTCGCCTCGCCGTCGGGCAAGAGCTGGCGCAGCGCGTGCCGCAGGTTCGACAGCATTCGCCGCTGGTAGGCCGTCTGCACGCGCCGCAGGCTCTCGACGTGCAGCAGCTGGCCCCAGAACGCGAGCCAGGCGTTGGCACTGCGCTGGTTGAATTCCTGCGGCGCGAGGTTGGCGTCGATGATCGCCTGGACGCGGCCGCGCGGCGTGCGCGCGAGTCGGAGCTTGGCGCGCACGTTGCCGTGCACGTTGCGACTCAGCGAGCGAAACGCCGCCTCGAGCAGTCCGTCCTTGTCGACGAAGTAGTGCGCGATCAGGCCCGCGGACACGCCGGCGCGACCGGCGATCTGGGCCAGCGTGCTTCCCACGAAGCCAAGTTCAGCGAGGCAGTCGATCGCGACCTCGATCAGCTGTCCGCGACGATCGTCCTCGAGGCGCTCGGCCGGCGCAGCGCGGCCGTTGTCGGCACCGCCGGCCGCACCGCCTTTGTTTGACTGCGTGTTCAGTGTGATGCTCCCGAGCTCCCTGCTCCGCCGCCTGCAAACACGCGCGAGGCCCTTGGATTCCGCCGGACTGAGAATCGAAACCTGCCAACTCAAGTCTTGTCAATCAACGACTTATCACGACCCGATGGCCTTGACAGCGAGGTGATTGAACAGCTATTCAGTCTGGCCCGGGGGGATGATGCCGATCCGGCATCGACGGGGTCAAGGGAACACGCATGAGCGCCGTGCCGCTGCGCCGCAGCACAGTCGTCTGCGGGACACGTCGACTGCTCGCGGCGCTCGGGCTGTCCGCGGCGCTCGTCCCCGCCGTGGGCGCGGCGGCGGACGGGCCGACGTGCGCCGCCGTGCGGCTCGCCGACATCGGCTGGACCGACACGACGGCGACCACGGCGTTGTTCGGCCGCCTGGCCCGCGAGCTTGGCTACCAGCCGGCGATCACCGTGCTGTCGCTACCGGTCACCTACGCCTCGCTGAAGAATCGCGACCTCGACATCTTCCTCGGCAACTGGATGCCGGCGCAGGAGGCCGACCGCAAGCCGTACGTCGACGAGCACTCGGTCGACGTGATCGGCGCCAACCTCGAGGGTGCCAAGTACACGCTGGCGGTGCCGGACTACACCTGGGAAGGCGGGCTCAAGGACTTCGCCGACATCGGTCGCTTCGCCGCGCCGCTCAAGCGCACGATCTATGGCATCGAGCCGGGCAACGACGGTAACCGGCACGTTCTCAAGATCATCGAGGAGAACCGCTTCGGACTCGGCGGGTTCAAGCTCGTCCAGTCGAGCGAGCAGGGCATGCTGTCCGAGGTCGAGCGCGCGGTGCGCTTTCGCGAGCCAATCGTGTTCCTTGCCCGGGCGCCACACCCGATGAACAGGCGCTTCAGCCTCAAGTACTTGACCGGTGGCGACGATACCTTCGGCCCCAACTTCGGCGGCGCCGCGGTCTTCACCAACACCCGCGCCGGCTACTCGGCCGCCTGCCCGAACGTCGGCCGGCTGCTCGCGAACTTCAAGTTGACGGTCGACGGCCTGAGCGAGCTCGAGGCGCGGATCCTGGACCAGCACGAGGCGACGGACGCGGCCGCGGCCGCCTGGCTCGGCGCGCACGCCGATCTCGTCGCGCCTTGGCTCGAGGGCGTGACCACCGTCGACGGCGAGCCGGCGGTCGGCATTCTCACCGCCCACGCCAGCAGCCAGCCGCTGGCGGCGATCGAGTCCTGGGTGATGTCGCACAAGATCCCGGTCGGCGACACGGTTGCGCGCGCCGTCGAATACGTCAAGCGCCACGGCACCGGCTTCTTCGACGGCATCTCGACCGCGGTGCGCGCCAGCACCGCGCTCGTGCAGGCGCTGCTCGAGGCGACGCCGGTGCCGCTGCTGATCGGTGCGGTCGCGCTGGTCGCGTTCTGGGTGCGGCGCTCGTGGCCGGTCGTGATCTTCGTCACGGCGGCGCTGTTGTTCATCGTCAACCAGGGCTACTGGGCGGCGACCCTCGAGACGACCACGCTGGTGCTGGTCGCGGCGTCCGTGTCGACGGTCGTCGGCGTGCCGCTCGGGATCCTCGGCGCACGGCGCCCGCGCCTGTACGGCGTCATGCGCCCGGTGCTCGACCTGATGCAGACGCTGCCGACCTTCGTCTACCTGACGCCGACGCTGGTGCTGTTCGGGCTCGGCGTGGTGCCGGGCCTGATCTCGACGGTCATCTTCGCGCTGCCGGCGCCGATCCGCCTGACGCACCTCGGCATCTCCTCGGTGCCGAAGGCGCTGGTCGAGGCCGGCGAGGCCTTCGGCGCGACGCGCCTGCAACTGCTCGTGAAGGTCGAGCTGCCGAGCGCGATGCCGACGATCGTCGCCGGCATCACGCAGTGCATCATGCTGAGCCTGTCGATGGTGGTGATCGCGGCGCTGGTCGGCGCCGGCGGCCTCGGCGTGCCGGTGGTGCGCGCGCTTAACACGGTCCAGGTCGGCAAGGGATTCGAGGCCGGCATCGCGATCGTGCTGCTCGCCATCATCCTCGACCGGATCGCCCGGCCCGCCGCGCAGGGAGAACTGCAGTGACCGCCGCGCTCGAATTCCAGCATGTCGACATCCTCTTCGCGCGCGAGCGCGGCCGCGCGGCAGATGCGCGCATCAAGGCGGCGCTCGCCGCGCTCGACGCCGGTCGCACGCGCGCTGAGATCGACAAGGAGAACGGCGTCATCGTCGGCGTCGCCGATGCCAGCCTCGCGGTCGAGCGCGGCCATATCTCGGTGCTGATGGGCCTGTCAGGCTCCGGTAAGTCGACGCTGCTGCGCGCGGCCAATCGGCTGAACGCCGTCACGCGCGGCCGCGTACTGCTCGACGACGGCCAGGCGATCGTCGACGTCGCGAGCTGCGACGCCGGCACGCTGCGGCGCCTCAGACGCAACTGCGTCGCGATGATGTTCCAGCAATTCGGCCTGCTGCCGTGGCGCACCGTGCGCGACAACGTCGGCTTCGGCCTCGAGCTCCGCGGCGAGCCGGCCCCGGCGCGGCGCAAGATCGTCGACGAGAAGCTCGAGCTGGTCGGCCTCGCGCAGTGGGCGGACCGCTACGTCAGCGAACTGTCGGGAGGCATGCAGCAGCGCGTCGGCCTGGCGCGCGCGTTCGCGACTGACGCCGACATCCTGCTGATGGACGAGCCGTTCTCGGCGCTCGATCCCCTGATCCGTACCAAGCTGCAGGACGAGCTCGTAGCGCTGCAGGAACGGGTCAAGAAGACCATCCTGTTCGTCACCCACGATCTCGACGAGGCTCTCAAGCTCGGCGACCAGATCTCGGTGCTCGAGAGCGGCCGCATCGTCCAGACCGGCGCGCCGGAGGACATCGTGCTCCGGCCGGCGGACGCGTACGTTGCCGAGTTCGTGCAGCACATGAATCCGCTCGGCGTGCTGACCGGGCGCATGGTCATGGAGGCGCACGCGACGCTCACCGACCGCGACGGTGCCGTGTGGCTCGACGCCGAGGGACGCTACCGGCTGGTGCTCGGCGCCGGCGGCGCACCGGCCGCGGCGTTCGCTGCCGGTGCCTCGCTGCAGCTGCTGGCCTGCGGCGAGCTGCCGGGCGCCCTGCCGGTCGGGCCCGGCATCGCCGTGGCCGCGTCGGAGACGCCGCTCAAGTCGCTGATCCAGCTGCTGCGCCACACCGGCCACCCGGTCATCCTGACCGAGGGCACGGCGTTTTGCGGCGTTTGCGGCCCCGGCGAGGTGATCCGGGCGCTGGCCGGCGCCGATGGCGCGGCCAAGCAAGCCAATGCCGCAAACTGATCAGCCCCGCCCGGGCCGCGTGACCATACTGAATGACCGCGTCAGGAGACCGAGCCCCTATGGATGAGCAGCAGGCCACTCAGGCACGGCGCAGCCGCGGCGGCGGACGCGAGGCCAAGCGGGCCGCGCGGGCCGCACGCTCGGCGGTCACGATCCCCTACATCACCCGCGCGCTGCCCTATTACGAGGTGCTCGGCGAGGAGGGCCTCGCGACGATCGAACGCAACGCCGAGACGATCCTGGCCGAGATCGGCATCGACTTTCGCGATGACCCGGAGGCGCTTGCGATCTGGAAGGCGGCCGGTGCCGACGTGCAGGGCGAGCGCGTGCGCTGTCCGCGCGGCATGTGCCGGTCGCTGGTGCAGAAATCGGCACCGCGCGAGTTCATCCAGCACGCCCGCAACCCGGCCCGCAACGTCCGTATCGGTGGCCCGTGCACGGTGTTCGCGCCGGCCTACGGCTCGCCGTTCATCCGCAGCCTCGACGACGGCCGCCGCTACGCGCGGATCGAGGACTTTCGCAACTTCGTCAAGCTCGCCTACATGGCGCCGTCGCTGCACCACTCCGGCGGCACCATCTGCGAACCCGTCGACCTGCCGGTCAACAAGCGGCACTTCGACATGGTCTACAGCCACATCAAGTACAGCGACAAGCCGTTCATGGGCTCGGTGACCGCGCCGGAACGTGCCGAGGACACCGTGGCGATGGCGAAGATCGCCTTCGGCCCGGACTTCATCGACCCGGCGACCGGCAAGCCGAAGACCGTGCTCGTCAGCCTCATCAATGCCAACTCGCCGATGACCTTCGATGCGACCATGCTCGGCGCGCTCAAGGTCTACGCGCGCGCCAACCAGGCAACCATCGTCACGCCGTTCATCCTCGCCGGCGCAATGTCGCCGGTGACCGTGGCCGGCACGGCCGCGGTGACGCTCGCCGAGTCGCTCTGCGGCATGGCCTTCGCGCAGCTCGTCAATCCCGGCGCGCCGGTGATCTTCGGCAGCTTCGCCTCGTCGATTTCAATGCAGTCCGGGGCACCGACCTTCGGCACGCCGGAGCCGGCGCTGGTGCTGTACGTCATGGCGGCGCTCGCGCGCCGTCTCCGTGTCCCGTTCCGCTCGGGCGGCGGCCTCTGCGCCTCGAAGATCCCCGACGCGCAGGCGGCCTACGAGTCGGCCAACACGCTGCTGCCCACCTGCCTCGCCGGCGTCAACTTCGTGCTGCACACGGCGGGCTGGCTCGAGGGCGGGCTCGCGATGGGCTACGAGAAGTTCATGATGGACGTCGACCAGGCCGGCATGATGCAGACCTTCCTGTCAGGCGTGGACATGTCGGAGAACGGCCAGGCGATGGATGCGATCCGCGAGGTCGGCCCCGGCAAGCACTTTCTAGGCTGCGCGCACACCCAGGCGAACTTCGAGACCGCGTTCTACCGCTCCGCTCTCGCCGACAACAACAGCTTCGAGCAGTGGGAGGCCGAGGGCGCGCCCGACATGGCGAAGCGCGCCAACGGCCAGTGGAAGCGACAGCTCGCCGAGTACGAGGCGCCGCCGCTGGATCCCGCGGTCGACGAGCAGCTGATCGACTACATGACACGCCGCAAGGCGTCGTTCGCCGACTCGAACGTCTAGGGCCGCGCTCAGCCCTTGCCGTGATCCGCGGCGCGGCGTCCGAGCCGCGCACGCTGCTCGACGCTGAGCCGCTTGGGCAGCGTCCCGTTCCGTTCCGCCGCCCGCCGCGGCCCGCGCCGCCGGTCGTCGAAATGGGCGTAGCGACAGTCGCAGCAGTTCGCGTCGCAGCCCGCGAGCGGCAGCCGCGGAGCCTCGCCGGACAGAAAGCGGTTGTCCTTGCTGGCCTTCGCGACCGCGCAGGCGTCCGCGGTGGCCACGATCGCGACCGCGTGCCACCGATGCCGCACGGCCCGGGGCAGACGCTCGTCGTCGCTGTCAAGTCCCTCGTAGATGAACACGGGCCATCCTCTGCGCGTGCCACGATAGCCAGACGCTACCGTCGCGTTCCGTGTGCGCCGTGGGCGAGGTCACATAAACGTTGGCGCGAAGCGGTGGCACAGCAGGATTCGCGGAGTGCGTCACGCTTCGCGGCGCCTGAGGCGGCCGACCGCGGGCCCCGCCTTCAACCATTGGGCACCGCCGCCTCGCCGAACGACGGCGGCCGCAATCAGCCGCGCCGCGCCTGCCCGCAGAGGTACGTCCAGACGAAGTTGGCGGCGGCGTTGCTGGTCAGTTCGGCGTGATCGTAGGCCGGCGCTACCTCGCACAGATCCATGCCGACGAAGTTGAGGTCCGACAGTTCCTCGAGCAGCGTCAGCACCTGCGACGACGTGAGGCCGCCTGGCTCCGGCGTGCCGGTGCCGGGCGCAAACGCCGGGTCCAGGCAATCGATGTCGAGCGACAGGTACACGGGCGGGCCACCGGCGGCGAGCAGCCGCTCGCGCACGGTCTTGAGCACGGTTGCGAGCTGCGTCGAACTCTCGAGGCCGCGCAGGTCGCGCGCCGTGTAGATCAGGCCACCGCGATCGGCGACGTAGCGGCTGATCTCGGGGCTGGCAGAGGACCGGATCCCGAACTGGACGGCGCGGGTCGGGTCCACCAAGCCCTCGGCGAAGGCCTCGTGCACCCAGGTACCGTGGCCCGAGGGCTCGCCGAAGTGGTCCGGCCACGTGTCGCAGTGCGCGTCGAAATGCACCAGCGCCAGCGGGCGGCCGAAGTGCGCGCGGTAGGCGCGCAGCAGCGGCAGCGTCACCGAATGATCGCCGCCGAGCCAGGCCACGTGGTGCGCGGCGATCAGTCGCGCGACTTGCGGCAGGAGCGCCTCGCGCATCGACGTGAGCGAGGTGTTCGGCAACGTCAGGTCGCCAACGTCGGCGAGCTGCTCGAGTGGCGATATTCCCCATAGCGGATGCACGCCGTCACACAGCATGTGGCTCGCGCGGCGGATCTGGTACGGCCCGAAACGCGCACCCGGGCGGTTGGTGACCGAGCCGTCCCACGGGATGCCGGCGACCACGAAGCGTGCCTCCGGCCGACCGGCCAGCGGTGGCGCCTTGAGGAATCCCGGATGGGTGGTCGAGGTCTCGAAGGCGAAGGTGTAGTCGGACACGACGGCGGGAACTCCTGCAGGCGGCCGCAGCCACCAGGCGCCGCGTCCGGACGATCGAACAGGTCTAGGTTAACCGACCTAGCCGATGCCGTCGGCGGCGCGTGGCGACGGCGCGGGGAACAGCAGCGGAAAGAGCCGATGCTCGAGCGGCGCGCCGGCGGGCAGTTCTGCCTCGAGGCCCGGGAAGGCCGGCGAGGTCACCCACGGGCGCGGCGCGTGCCGGACGTCGTCACCGGTGAGCCGCAGCGAGAACACCCGGCGCCGCCGGCCCGGCTCGGTGCCGCCGGCCGCGTGCAGCGTCAGCATCTGGAAGGCGACGACGTCGCCCGGCTCGAGCGCCCAGCCGATGACGCGGTAGTTGGAGCGTCGCGCCTCGATGTCCGGCAGGTCCGCGAGACTGCCCTCGGGGAACCACTTGGCCTCGTTCGACATGAAGGCGCGGGGCATGAGCCACGGACCGAGCTGGGAACCGGCGATGAACTCGAGCGTTGCGGCGCGACTCACGGCATCCACCGGGATCCAGTAGCTGACGTTCTGGCGGCCCTCGATGTTGTAGTACGGCTGGTCCTGGTGCCAGGGCGTCTTCTGACGCGTGCCCGGCTCCTTGGTCAACATGTGGTCGTGATTGAGGCGCACGCACCGGCTGCCCATCAGGCGCGCCCCGACCTCGGCCAGCGGCGAATCGAAGATGAACTGCCGGTAGTGCGCGTTCTCCGACCAGTTGCAGAAGTCCTCGATGAACCAGCCGGGATCCTCCGGCCGGCTCGCGACCTTGGAGCGCGGGCTCGGCTGCTTGAGGTTGGCGTCGATGCCGGTGCGCAGTACCTCGACCTCAGCGGCCGTCAGCAGGCCACGGATGCAGACCGCACCGTCGGCGCGAAACGCCTTCACGAGAGCATTGTCGACAAGGCCGGGTGGCAGCGGACGGGGCACCGGCGTACTCCGGTTCAACGGGTGGCAGGAGCCGGCAGCGGCGGCGCGCATTTCCGCGGTGGCAACCGGAACTCCGGCTTCGCGAATCGCGCCGCGACGTCCGCCGGGCGCGACCCCGGCCGCGCGCGGAACACGCACAGCTTGTCGACCCAGGAACTGGCGTCAAGGGAGCTCCACGGCCGACGATCACGCGACTGCATGTTGCTTTAAACCTCCGCTTGCGGTGCATCAGCCGCTGCGGTCACCGCGTGCGACGCAAGCGTGCCGATGTGATGGCGGCCTTTGACGGCGTACCACCCCAGACCTGCGCCGAGAATCACGGCGATGTAAACGAACGCACCCCAGGTGTTGTACCAGGGCAGGCCGTAGACGGCTTCGCGCGGCCACGCCAGGTTGAGCGCCATCCCCGCGCCCCACAGCACCGCAACGACGTTGACGGGCATGCCCCACTTGCCCATGGTGAAGTAGCCACCGGCTGCGAGATCTGCGGGGGGCCATTGCCCTTGCAGCCGCTTGCGCAACAGCGGGCCCGTCACCATCAAGTACGCCAGGTAGATCATGATGATTGCAATTGACGTCAGCACCGTGAAGATCTTCGGCTGCCCGATGTTGACGACCAGGATCAGCTCGGCGATCAGCCCGATCACGATGGCAGGAACGATGGGTGTCTGGGTATCGGGATTCACGTGCGCAAGCCGCTCCCCGAACGGCAGCGCGTTGTCACGCGCCATCGCGAAGGTCAATCGGATGGCCGCGGTGTGCACAGCCAGCGAGCACACCGTCACCGCGACCACGATGCAGACCAGAAAGATCTTCCCGAGCGGACCCCACATCACTTGCTCGACGATGTATTGCAGGCCGCCGTTGCTGTTGCCGATCATCGGATCATCCAGATTGGGGGCCGACATGACCGCGAACACCAGAATTCCACCGCCAATGACGAACGACGCCAGTATGGCGCGCAGAATGGCACGGGGCGCAGTGCGCCGGGGCTCCAACGTCTCCTCACCCAGCGAACTGGCGGTGTCGAACCCGTACATCACATATCCGGAGGCGAGCGACGCGACGAGGAAGGCGCCTGGAAAGCCTCCGCTCGCGCCGGCACCGTAGCCGTGGGTCGAGAAGAACACCTCGGGACCGCGCGTGGTGTTGAGGGCTAGGATGATCACGATGAGACAGGCGGCAATGAGCTCGATGAAGACGCCCGCGCTGTTGATCGTCGCCATCAACCTCACTCCGAGCGCATTGATGACGGTGGTGATCAGGATCAGGACCGTACCGAGAACCACGGCGTTGGTGGCGAAATCATAGGTACCCGTACCGTCGCCGATGAGCTGAAAGCCGCTCCACAGCCGCGGCATGTTGAGTTGCAGCGCAAGCACCACCGCCGAGAGGGTGACTATCGACGCGGTGAGCATCAGCCAGCCCGAAGACCAACCGACGATCCGGCTGCCCAGTAGCTTGGACCAGTTATAGACCGATCCGGCGATCGGGTATTTGGCGGACAACTCCATGAAGCACAGCGCAACTGCCAATTGACCGATGAGTACCAGTGGCCAGGACCACAGGTAGGCCGGTCCCGCAGTACCGAAGCCGAAGTAGAACAGCTGGAAGGTACCGGTGAGTATCGAGATATAGCTGACGCCCGCCGCGAAGCTGCCGAACGCCCCAATGCTGCGATCGAGCGACTCCTTGTAGCCGAAGTGCTCCATGCCGCCGTCGGTCCGTCCGCTCGCCTCGTTCCTGATCACGCCTATATCCTCTATGAAATGCGTCGTCGCTCGGCAACCGGACTCGCTCTCAGCTGATCCAATTCGGCACACACGCGGGCATGCGGGTCGCCGATCTGCGTGCGTTGGGCCGCCTGCAGCGCCACGTTCCGCTCCGGACTAGCCAATGCGGCGACATTAGCAGGGACAGCTAGCGATTCGGTAGTTGCGCGTCCGTCGCGTCGTGCCGATCCTAGATGGCCTCGCCACTCCATCAACATCAACCCGTTCGCTGAAGCGCGGCAATGCTCGACTGGCGCGCCCACGGCGAACGCGGCGTCGAGCCGCGCAACGGCCGGCGAGGTCACCCAGCGGCGAGGGGCGAACGGCCCGAGGCGCCGGCCGCTACCGGCAGCGCCCGGCCGGCGAGGGTCAGCCAGACGGCCATCGCGAGGCAGCCGGCGACCGCGGCCGCGGCCGCGGCTGTCGGGCCGAGGACGAACGCGAGCGCCGCGAGCAGTGCGAGGCGCAGCGCCTCGAGCCGCACGAATCCGGTCCGTCCCTCGGCGAGGCCACCGATGATCCACAGCGAGGCGGCGACGGCACTGAAGTAGCCGATCGCCGCCGGCCGGCCGAGCACCGGCTCGACGGCAAGGAAGTGGCTGCCGAAGCCGAGCACGACGACGAACTGCGCGAGGCAATAGAGCCCGAGCGCGCGCGGCAGCGGCGGCGCGTACTTCTCGAGCGGCAGGTGGAACCCCGCCTTGGGGAACCGCGCGGCGACGTCCGCCGGGCGCCAGCCTGGCCGGGCGATGAACACCCTAAGCTTGTCCGGCCACGCCTGGGCGTGCACTGCGTCGCGCCACAGCGCCACGTAGGTGTGCAGGTTCGCCCACAGCGGGTTCCAGGACCTCAGCGGGTCGCGCGTGCCGTAGACGCACGGCACGTCGGCGCGTTCCGGCTGGAAGGTGCCGAACAGCCGGTCCCAGAGGATCAGGATGCCGCCGTAGTTGCGGTCGAGATAGATGTCGTTCACCGCGTGGTGGACGCGATGGTTGGACGGCGAGGCAAAGATCCGGTCGAACACGCCGAGCGAGCGGATCTGCTCGGTGTGGATCCAGAACTGATACAGCAGGTCGATCAGACTGACGACCAGGAAGACCTGCGGTGGTACGCCGGCGAGCGCCATCGGCAGGTAGAAGATCCAGCCGAGCAGGTAGCTGCTGCTCGTCTGCCGCAGCGCCGTCGACAGATTGTAGTCCTCGCTCTGGTGGTGGACGACGTGCGCCGCCCACAGCACGTTCACCTCGTGGCCGAGGCGGTGATACCAGTAGTAGAGGAAGTCATAGGCGACGAGCGCGCCGGCCCAGACCCACCAGGCGTCGACGTCGAGCGTCGCAAGCCGCGCCGCGCGGTAGACAAGCACGTAGACGCCGAAGCTGACGAGACGCGCGAACACGCCGACATAGGTCGAGAGTGCGCCGAGGCTGACGCTCGTGACCGCGTCGGCGAGCCGATATTCGCCGACGTGGCGCAGCCGCGCGATCGCGCACTCGATCAGCATCAGCGCGATGAAGGCCGGCGTTGCCCAGAGTAGGACCTTCTCGTACATGCCATCGCCTCCGCGCGATCGGTCAGCCTCGCGGCATCGTGCGCCGATTGCGCCGTTCGCGACCGTCGGTCTGGGTCGCCGGCTTCGGCGCCGGCAGCTCCACCGCCTGGCGCAGGTTCGGATAGTCCGCGGTCTTGTGCGGGATCGCCATCGACTCGACGAAGTGCGCCTGGAAGCGCGGCTCGATCGCCGTCTCGACCTTTTCGACGCGCCGCACGATCTCCTCGATCGTGGCGCGCGAGCGCGAGTCGAGCAGCGCGATCCGCGCGCCGGTGCCAGCGGCGTTGCCCGCCGAGGCGACCTTGCCGAGGTCGCAGTCGGGGATCATGCCGAGCACCATCGCGTACTTGACGTCGATGTGGCTGCCGAACGCGCCGGCGAGGCGGATGCGGTCGACGCTCGCGACGCCGAGGCGCTCCATCAGCAGCCGGATGCCGGCATGCAGCGCCGCTTTCGCCAGCTGGATCGCGCGCACGTCGTTCTGCGTGATCGCGAGGCGCTGCTCGCCCTCGTAGAGTGCGTAGGCGAAGGTCCGTCCGTTGGCGACGACCCGCGGGCTGCGTGCCGCGAGTGCGCCGTCGACAACGCCGTCCTGGTTGATGATGCCGACCAGGTACATCTCGGCGATCACCTCGATGATGCCGGATCCGCAGATGCCGGTGACGCCGGTCTTCTGTACCGCCTCGGCGAAGCCCGGCTCATCTGACCAGAGGTCACTGCCGATCACCTTGACGCGCGGCTCGAGCGTCGTCCGGTCGATGCGCACGCGCTCGATCGCGCCGGGCGCGGCGCGCTGGCCACAGCTGATCTGCGCGCCCTCGAAGGCGGGCCCGGTCGGGCTCGAGCAGGCGACGAGCTTCGCCTTGTTGCCGAGCACGATCTCGGCGTTCGTGCCGACGTCGACCAGCAGCGTCACCTCGTCGTTGAGGTCAGGTCGCTCGGCAAGGATGACGCCCGCACAGTCGGCGCCGACGTGGCCGGCGATACATGGCAGCACGTAGACGCGCGCGGTCGGGTGCAGGGCGAGGCCGATCTCGGAGGCCCACACCGTCAGGCCGCGGTCGATTGCGAGCGCGAACGGCGCGCCGCCGAGCTCGACCGGGTCCAGACCAAGTACCAGGTGATGCATGATCGGGTTGCCGACCAGCGTCACCTCGAGGATCGCGTCGGGGCCCACGCGGGCGCTGCGCGTGACCTCGGCAGCAAGCTCGCTGATCGCGGTGCGCACCACGTTGGTCATCTGCACCGCGCCGCCGGGGTTCATCATCGCGTACGAGACGCGGCTCATCAGATCCTCGCCGAAACGGATCTGCGGGTTCATGATGCCTGCCGACGCGACGACCTCGCCGCTCGTCAGATCGCACAGGTGGGCCGCGATCGTCGTCGAGCCGATGTCGACCGCCATGCCGAAGATGCGCTCATGGAAGCCCGGCCAGATCGCGATGATCCGCGAGTGGTCGTGCACGGCGACCGTAACCTTCCAGCCGCCGGCGCGCAGCACCGGCTGCAGCTGCTGCAACACAAGCAGGTCGCAGCCGAGCTTGTGCAGGTTCCACTCGCGCGCGAGCGCCTCCTCGAGCCGCACCAGATCGCCTGCCTGGTCGTGCATGTCGGGTTCATGCACTTCCACGTAGTGCAGCGTGACCACCGGGTAGAGCTCGATGTCGCGCGCCTCGGCGGCCTTGCGCACGACCTGGCGGTGCACCTGACTGGTCGCCGGCACGTCGACGACGACGTCGCCCTGCACGAGCGCCTGGCACGAGAGCCGCCGGCCGGCGGCCAGCACCTGCCGGTTGGCGAGCCGCTGCTCGGCGGCCGACATCCCCGAGAGGTGCCCGGCCGAGGAGCGCACGCCGTGCTTGGCGAACTCGCCCTCCGCGATCAGTACCTGGCAGCGCGTGCACATCGCGCGGCCGCCGCAGACCGAGTCGATGTCGACGCCCAGCGTGCGCGCGGCCGCGAGCAGCGGCGTGCCCAGCCGGAAACGACCGCGCTTCCCGGACGGAGTGAATACGACGAGCGCGGTGGGATCGGCCACTCGACGCGTCTCAGGCCGGACGCCGGCGGTGACCGCCTTCGCGCCGGCCGCGGCCCGCACCCTCGAGTGGCGCGCCGGCCGGGGGCACGTCGCGGAACTTGCGGATCCAGCGCGCGCAGTCCGGGTCGTGCCCCATCATGACGTCGGCGCCCATCACCGCCTCGATCACCTCCGGGTGCAACGGGTTGGTGATCGCGGAGGTCATGCCCGAGCTGATCGCCATGGTCAGGAACGCGGCGTTGACGCCGTTGCGCCGCGGCAGCCCGAAGCTGATGTTCGATGCACCGCAGGTCGTATTGACCTTGAGCTCGGTCTTCAGGCGATGCAGCAGACGCATCACCTGCACACCGGCCTGGTTGATCGCGCCGATCGGCATGACGAGCGGGTCGACGACTACGTCCGACGGGGAAATGCCGTAGTCCATCGCGCGCTGCACGATCTTCTTGGCGACCGCGAAGCGCACGTCCGGGTCCTCGGAGATGCCGGTCTCGTCGTTCGAGATCGCGACCACTGCCGCACCGTACTTCTTGATCAGCGGCAGCACCGCCTCGAGGCGCTCCTCCTCGCCGGTCACGGAATTGACGAGCGCCTTGCCCTTGTACACGGCGAGTCCCGCCTCCAGCGCGGCAACGATCGACGAGTCGATCGACAGCGGCACGTCGGTGATCGACTGCACGAGCTGCACCGCCCGGGCGAGGATCGCCGGCTCGTCGGCCAGCGGAATGCCGGCATTGACGTCGAGCATGTGCGCCCCGGCCTCGACTTGCGCGCGGGCGTCGGCCTCGACGCGGCTGTAGTCGCCGGCCGCCATCTCGGCGGCGAGGATCTTGCGGCCGGTCGGATTGATGCGCTCGCCGATGATGACGAACGGACGGTTGAAGCCGATGACGACCTCGCGCGTGGCGGAACTGATTACGGTATCGGTCATGATGCTTTCCTGTCGGCGGAATTCTGGTCGCGGCCGGGGTACCAGGGCACCCGGCCTTCAAGGACGCCGGATTCGCGGATGATCTCGGCGACGGTCTCTTCCTGGCGGTAGGCCATGACGTGCACGCCATGGAGGCCCTTGAGCGTGCGAATTTCCTGGATCAGCTCGATGCAGATGTTGCGACCCTCGCGGGCCTGGTCCTGGGCGCCGGCGAGGCGCTTGACGATTGCGTCCGGGATGTACAGCCCCGGCACGTTTTTGCGCATGAACTCGGCGCCCTTCGCGGTCTTGAAGGGCCCGACGCCGATCAGCAGGAACACCTTGTCGAGCAGCCCCTGGTCCTCGACCGCGCGCATGAAGTCGCGCAGGCGGCCGAGGTCGTAGCAGTACTGCGTCTGGATGAACTGGGCGCCAGCCGCGATCTTCTTGCCGAGCCTGAGCGCTCGGTGCTCAAGCGGCGGCACCGACGGGTTCTCGGCGGCGCCGAAGAACACGCGCGGCGCGAAGGTGAGCTTGCGGCCGCTCTGGAAGCGGCGCTCGTCGCGCAGCGTGCGGCCGATCTCGAGCAACGACAGCGAGTCGAGGTCGAACACCGGCTTCGCCTGCGGGTGGTCGCCGGCCTGCACACCGTCGCCCGACAGGCACAGCACGTTGCTGACGCCCATCGCGGCGCCACCGAGGATGTCGCCCTGGATCGCGATCCGGTTCTTGTCGCGGCACGAGATCTGCATCACCGGCGCGTAGCCGACGCGCGTCAAGAGCGCGCAGACGGCGAGACTCGACATGTGGCAGTTCGCGCCGGAGCCGTCGGTTGCGTTGATCGCGTCGACGTAGCCATCGAACACGCGGGCCCGCTTGTAAACGTCCTCGGGATCGGCGGAGTCCGGCGGCGCGAGCTCGGTCGTGACCGCGAATGCCCCGGCGCGCAGCACGCGCTCGAAGCGCCCCGGCGAGCTGTGGCCCGGCAGGATCGGCAGCGGGTAGCCCGGTACCGGTTCGTCCTCGAAGATCATTTCTTGGCCTCCGCCTTCGGCGGCTCGGTTCGCTCGCGCACGACCTTGAGCCACGACGACCGACCCTCGAGGCGCCGGTCGACGGGCGCCTGCACGACGCGGATCCTGTCGAGGCCGCTCGGAATCCGCTCGGCGCCGGCGAAGGCCTCGACCCAGACGCAGCGCATCTCGGGCTTGACCTCGCAGTGGCCGTTCTCGCGCACGCCGCCGCACGGGCCGTTGCGCAAGTTCTTCGGGCAGTTCATCGGGCAGGACATGCCGGTGGAGCTCAGCACGCACTGGCCGCACATCTTGCAGTCGAACAGCAGGCCCTTGACGCCGCGCTCTACCGCCGCGACTGGAGCTTCGAGGCGCTGATAGCCGATCGCGCGCCACAGCGGCGCGAGCGCGACGAGCAGCCGCTCGAAGCCGCTGTAGAAGCGATTGAGGCCGCGCGCGTGGCGCACCGACCAGAGGCGGACGCTGTACATCAGCCGCTCTCCGGGGCATCGGCCGCCGGCGCCGGGCGCGGGATCGTGGCGTCAACGCCCTTGTTGCGAATGATGCGGTCGAGGTCGGCGTCGCTGTAGCGCGACTCGATCGCCGCGGCCTCGGCGTCGGCCACCGCCTGCAGTTCGTCGCCGCAGGCGCGCGGCGCGCTGCGAGCCCAGTCGGCAAGATAGGCGTCCGAGCTGCCCTTGCCGGCGCGCATCGCGGCGCGATCCACCGCCTCCTGGAAGCGGTGCGAGAGCTGCACTTTTGCGACCTCGCGGCCTCGCTTGACGAGCACCTGCGCGGGGATGTCCCGCCAGGAAATGATGATCAGTTGAGCCATGAATCAGGACCCTTGTTTAGCGCGCCGGCGTCGCCGCTGGCGGCCGGGCGGCGCACGACGCCGGCGAGGCTCGTGCCGAGCTCACCGTAGCCGGTGAGCTTGAACTCGAAGCTGAGCCCGAGCCGCCTCGCGATCGCCTCGGCCTGCTGGGTCAGCGCCGCGTCGGCAACCTGCGCGAGGTAGACGATCCTGCGGTAGTGCCCGAAGTACTGCGGCTCGAGCTCAGGATGGCGGTCGAGGCCGAGGCCGGACCATACCAGCCGGTCGAAGTGCCGGACGAGGAAGTCGGTGAGGTAGAAGGTGCCGAGCTCGGCCTCGGCGAGCGCCGCGAAGGACGCGCTGGTCGCGTAGAACTCGTAGCAGTGGGCGCCCGGCAGGCGCTCGATGCCCTCCGCCTTCAGCACCGCGTCGAGCGCGCCGCCGGTGCCGCAGTCCGCGTAGGCGACGAAGATGCCCTCGTAGTGGCCCTTCGCCTCGCGGATCGCCGCCTGGACGCTGGCCGGGATGCGCTCGGGCCGCATGTGCAACTCCGGCGGCAGGCACGTGACCTCAAGCGCATCCCAGGAGTTGGCGCGCTTGAGCGCCGTGATCTCGCGTGCCAGGGCCCCGCAGGCGATGACGAGCACGCGACCCGGGTGGTCCACGGTCGTCCGCTCCGCGCTCAGCGCGCCGCGCGGCGCGTCGCGATCATCGACTTCGCGGTCTCGACCGCAATCGCGGCGTCGCGGCAGTAGGCGTCAGCGCCGACGGCCTTGCCGAACTCCTCGTTGAGCGGCGCACCACCCACGAGCACGATGAACTTGTCGCGAATGCCCTTTTCCTTGAGCGTGTCGATGACGACCTTCATGTAGGGCATCGTCGTCGTCAGCAGCGCCGACATGCCGAGGATGTCCGGCTTGTGAGCTTCCAGGGCCGCCAGGTACTTCTCGACCGGGTTGTTGATGCCGAGGTCGATGACTTCGAAGCCGGCGCCCTCGAGCATCATGCCCACGAGGTTCTTGCCGATGTCATGGATGTCGCCCTTGACGGTGCCGATGACGATCTTGCCGATCGGCTCGACGCCGGTCTCGGCCAGCAGCGGCCGCAGGATCTCCATGCCGCCCTTCATCGCATTGGCGGCCAGCAGCACCTCGGGCACGAACAGGATGCCGTCGCGGAAGTCGATGCCGACGATCCGCATGCCCTCGACCAGCGCCTCGTTGAGGATTTTCTCCGGGGACCAGCCGCGCTTGAGATAGATGTGGGTCGCTTGCTCGACCTCCGCCTTCAGTCCGTTGTACAGGTCGTCGTGCACCTGCTCGCACAGCTCCTGATCGTTCAGGCTGTCGAGATCGAACTCTTCGTTCTGGTCGTCGGACATCGACGTGCTCCCAAGGCTTTTTTTGCGAGCCGCGTCCTCAACTTGCACGCGGACGGCACAGGCTCGCGATGGTACGGTCTGGCGGGGTCAGGCAGTGGCGGTTACGCGACCGACACGTGCCTCAACGCGACATCCTTCCCCGGGCCGGCCGTTGCTGTCAATCGAAAACGCGCCAGCGGGGCCGGACTGCCATTTTTCGCTGGGCCTATGAGTAAATTTACTTGTGCCTACACGGCGAAATTCTGACCGGACGATGGCGGGAGCGCGCCGGCGGTGCGTGACAACGAGTCGCATTCCGACAACCGCGCCAGGGCCGGCCGCAGGCCTGGCCGGCCCGACGCTAGGCCGCCGCCGTCCGGTCGTCGTCGGGCGCCGCCGCACCGCGCTGGCGGGTCTGGCGCTCGACGCTCGGCGGGTAACCGAACTGCTTGCGGTAGCACTTCGAAAAGTGCGGCGGCGACTGGAAACCACAGGCCGTCGTGATGTCCATGATCGGCATGGCGGTCTGCAGCAGCAGCTCGCGGGCGCGCTTCAGGCGCAGTTCGAGGTAGTAGCGCTTCGGCACACAGTTGAGGTGGCGCTTGAACAGCCGCTCGATCTGCCGACGCGACAGCCCCGTCTCCTTCGCGATGCGCTCGAGCGACAGGGTCTTCTCGATGTTCGCCTCCATCAGTTCGGCAACCTTGATCAGGCTCTGGTGGGAGACGCCCACCTGCGCGCGCAGCGGCACGTACTGCCGGTCGCGGTCGCTGCGGATCCGGTCGAGGATGAACTGCTCCGAGACCCGCTGGGCGATGCGCGTGCCGAGCTTGCTCTCGATCAGGTTCAGCATCAGGTCAAGCGGCGCGACGCCGCCCGAGCAGGTGTAGCGGTTGCGGTCGATCGTGAACAGCTGGTCGGAGATCAGCACCCGCGGGAATTCCTCGCGCAGCGCCGACAGGTTCTCCCAGTGAATCGTCGCCCGGTAACGGTCGAGCAGCCCGGCGCGCGCCAGCGCGTAGCCTCCGGTGCACAGCGCACCGAGCGCGAGGCGCTGCTCGCCGAGGCGCCGGAGCGTCGACAGCAGGCCCGGTGAGACCGCCTCGCGGATGTTGATGCCGCCGCAGACGAAGACGATGTCGGCGCGGCCGATGTCGCCGAGCCCGACGGTCGGCGACAACGCGAGGCCGTTGCTGGCCTGGACCGGCTGACCGTCGAGGCTCGCGATGACCCACTCGTACGCCGCCTGCCCTGACAGGCTGTTGGCCATCCGCAGCGGCTCGACGGCGTTCGACACCGCGATCGCGGAGTAGTTGGGCAGCGTCAGAAACGCGAACCGGCTCTTGCGAATCTGCGGCGCGGGCTTCACGGGCCTTCCCCGGCGACGAGCGTTAAGGGTCAACCGAAGTATACGGCCGGCTGGCGCATTTGCGTCAGGCATTGTCGCAAATGGAGCTGTGGGCGCTCGACCGGCGGTTACACTTCGCGGCGATCAACCGCCCGTCAGCGGTCCGGCAGCCGCCGGACATCCGAGGCGGCTCGAATGGAGAATTCCACGATGAAGACGCATGCCCGGGTAGTAGTGATCGGCGGCGGCGCGGTCGGCGTAAGCACGCTCTACCACCTGGCGAAGAAGGGCTGGTCGGACGTGGTGCTGCTCGAGCGCTCCGAACTCACCGCCGGCTCCACCTGGCATGCCGCGGGACTGCTGCCGCTCTTCAACATGAGCTACACCGTCGGCCAGCTGCACAAGTACTCGGTTGACCTCTACAAGCGCCTGCCGGCCGAAACGGGCCAGGACGTGAGCTTCCACGTCACGGGCAACCTCCGGCTCGCGACCTGCAAGGCGCGGATGGACGAGTACCAGAAGTACTGCGGCACGGCGAACACGATCGGCGTGCCGTTCCAGGTGATCTCGCCGGCCGAGGTCAAGAAACTCTGGCCACTCGTCAACCTCGGCAACGGCGGCGACACGCCCGACATCGTCGGCGCCCTCTACCACCCGGACGACGGCCACATCGCGCCGGCCGACCTGACGATGGCGCTCAGGAAAGGCGCCCGCAACGGCGGTGCCGAGATCAACGAGCAGACCGCGGTCACCGGCGCGAGCCGCACGCCGAGCGGCGAGTGGAAGCTCACGACCACCAAGGGCGAGATCACCTGCGAGCACGTCGTGGTCGCGACCGGCAACTACGCGCGCGAGACCGGCCGCATGTTCGGCATCAACGTGCCGGCGATCCCCGTAGAACACCAGTACATCGTTTACGACGAGTCCCCCGAGCTCAAGGCCTACCGCGCGAGCGGCGGCCGCGAACTCGCGGTGCTGCGCGAGTCGGACAAGTCCTACTACCTGCGCGAGGAGCGCCTCGGCTGGATCCTCGGACCCTACGAGGCCGGCGCGCCGGCGCGCTTCGCCGACGGCGTGCCGGACTGGTTCGGCAAGAGCCTGTTCGACGGCGACCTCGAGCGCCTGCTGCCGCACGTCGAGGCGGCGCAGCGGCGCGTTCCGGCGCTCGAGCACTGCGGCATCAAGGACATCGTCAACGGTCCGATTTCCTACACCCCGGACGGCAGCCCGCTGGTCGGCCCGGCCTGGGACGTGCGCAACCTGTGGCTCAACGAGGGCCACAGCTTCGGCATCACGGCCGCCGGCGGTTCCGGCTGGCAGCTCGCCGAGTGGATCACCGAGGGCGAGCCGGGCATCGACATGCTGGCGACCGACCCGCGCCGATTCGGGCCGTACACCTCCAAGCGCTACGTGGTGCAGAAGAACGAGGAGACCTACCGCAACGTCTTCGTGATCCACTTCCCGGACGAGGAGCGCGCGGACGCGCGCCCGGCGAAGACCAGCCCGATCTACGACAAGCTCGCACGCATGGGCGCGGTGTTCGGCCAGCGCTACGGCTGGGAACGCGCCAACTGGTTCGCGCCCCCGGGCGTCGAGCCCAAGGACGTCTGGAGCTTCCGCCGCAGCAACTACTTCCAGCACGTTGGCAACGAAGTGCGTCTGATGCGCGAGAAGGCCGGCGTCATCGACCTCACGCCGTTCACCAAGCATGAGGTCACCGGCCCCGGCGCCGAGGCCTGGCTCGACCACCTGGTCGCGAACAAGGTGCCGACAAAGATCGGCCGGATCGCGCTCTGCCATGCGCTCACCCAGCGCGGTGGCATTCGCTCCGAGTTCACGATCACCAAGCTCGGCGAACAGCACTACTACGTGGTCAGCGCCGGCGCCGCCGAGCGCTACGACAGCGACTACCTGAAGCGTCTGCTGCCGAAGGACGGCTCTGTGACGCTGCGCAACATCACCACCGCGCGCGGCTGCTTCGTGCTCGCCGGCCCGCGCTCGCGCGACCTGCTCGCCAAGCTCACCGACGCCAAGCTCGACAACGCCTCGTTCCCGTGGCTGACCAGCCAGGTGATCGAGGTCGGGCTGGCGACCGACGTCTACGCGCTCAGGGTCAACTTCGTCGGCGCGCTCGGCTGGGAGCTGCACTTCCCGATCGAGTACGCGCACCATCTCTTCGACGCGCTGTTCGCCGCCGGCAAGGAGTTCGGCATCGGCATGGTCGGCATGCGGGCGATGGAGTCGCTGCGCATGGAAAAGTCCTACCGTATGTGGGGTAGCGACATGACCCGCGACTACACGCCGTTCGAATGCTCCCTCGACCGCTTCGTGCGCATGAACAAGGGCCCGTTCATCGGCCGCGAGGCGCTCGAGAAGCAGCTCGCCGCCGGTGTGCCGCACCGCTTCATCACGCTCGAGGTCCACGGCGTCGTCGACGCCGACCCGCTCGGCAACGAGCCGATCTTCGACGGCAAGGGCCTGATGATCGGGCGCGCCACCTCAGGCTACTATGGGCACGCAGTGCAGAAGAGCCTCGCGATCGGCTACGTGAAGCCTGCCTACGCGGCGCCCGGTACCGCGCTCGAGCTCGAGATCCTCGGCGAGCGAAGGAAGGCCACGGTACTGGTCGAATCGCCCTATGACCCGGACAACAACGATCTGAGGGCCTGATGCAGAAGTTCTCGGCCTGGTCGCTCCTCCGGGAGGCCTTCCGCGGCCATCAGGGCTGGAAATCGCAGTGGCGCCGCGCCGCGCCGAAGGCGGAATACGATGCCGTCATCGTCGGCGGCGGCGGACACGGTCTCGGCGCCGCGTACTACCTCGCGGCCGAGCATGGCCTGACCAACATCGCGGTCGTCGAAAAGGGCTGGATCGGCGGCGGCAACACCGGCCGCAACACGACGATCATCCGCTCGAACTACCTGTTCGACGAGAGCGCCGCGCTCTACGACCACTCGTTGAAGCTGTGGGAGAACCTGTCGCAGGTCCTCAACTACAACGTCATGTTCTCGCCGCGCGGCGTGATGATGTTGGCGCACACGGTGCACGACACGCAGGTCATCAAGCGGCACGTGCACGCCAACCGCGGCAACGGCGTCGACAACGAGTGGCTGACGCCCGAGGAGGCCAAGGCCTTCTGCCCGATCCTGAACATCGAGAGGAACATCCGCTATCCCGTGCTCGGCGCCGCACTGCAGCGCCGCGGCGGCACCGCCCGCCACGACACGGTCGCCTGGGGCTACGCCCGCGCGGCGGACGCGCTCGGCGTCGACATCATCGAGAACTGCGAGGTGACCGGCATCCGGCGCGACGGCGCCGGGGCGGTCGAGGGCCTCGAGACGACGCGCGGCGCAATCCGCACCCGCAAGGTCGGCGTCTCGGCCGCGGGCCACACGAGCGTCGTGCTCGGTTACGCCGGCGTCAAGCTGCCGCTCGAGAGCTTCCCGCTGCAGGCGCTCGTGTCCGAGCCGGTCAAGCCGATCATGCCGTGCGTCGTGATGTCGAACACCATCCACGCCTACATGAGCCAGTCCGACAAGGGCGACCTGGTGATCGGCGCCGGCACCGACGCCTACAACTCCTACACCCAGCGCGGCGCGCTGCACATCAACACGCACACGCTCGAGGCGATTTGCGAGCTGTTCCCGATGGTCCGGCGGCTGAAAATGATGCGCAACTGGGGTGGCATCGTCGACGTGACGCCCGACCGCTCGCCGATTATCGCCAAGACGCCGGTCAAGGGTCTGTACGTCAATTGTGGCTGGGGCACCGGCGGCTTCAAGGCGACACCCGGCTCGGCGCACGTCTTCGCGCACACCATCGCGCACGACGAACCGCACCCGATCAACGCGCCGTTCACGATCGAGCGCTTCCGCGATGGACTCCTGATCGACGAGGCGGCGGCTGCGGCCGTCGCGCACTGAAGGCCCCCGCATGCTGATCATCGACTGCCCCTACTGCGGACCACGACCCGAACTTGAGTTCGCGCACGGCGGACAGGCGCACGTCGTGCGTCCGGCGGACCCGTCCAAAAGCAGCGACGACGAGTGGACCGAGTATCTGTACCTGCGGCTCAACACTCGCGGCGTGTACGCCGAGCGCTGGCGCCATGCGCGCGGCTGCGGCCGGTTCTTCAACGCGCTCAGGGACACGACCACCGACCACTTTCTCGCCACCTATCGCGCCGGCGAGCGGCCGCCGACCGTCGCGGCGCCGCGGAGCGCACCGTGAGCGGGCTGCGCACGCCCGCGGGCGGTCGCGTCGACCGCGGCCGTCCGCTTCGCTTCACGTTCGACGGCCGCGCTTACACGGGCTTCGCAGGCGACACGCTGGCCTCGGCGCTGCTCGCCCACGGCGTGCACCTCGTCGGCCGCTCCTTCAAGTACCACCGGCCACGCGGAATCGTCGCGGCCGGCTCGGAGGAGCCGAATGCCCTCGTCACGGTGGCCCGTGACGCGGCGCGGCGCACGCCCAACGTGCGCGCGACGCAGGTCGAGCTCTACGACGGCCTGGTCGCCGAGAGCCAGAACCGCTGGCCGAATCTGTCGTTCGACGTCGGCGCGATCAACAACCTGCTGTCGCCGCTGATCCCGGCCGGGTTCTACAACAAGACTTTCATGTGGCCGCGCAAGGCGTGGTTCGCGCTTTACGAGCCGCAGATCCGCGCCGCGGCCGGCTTCGGCGTCGCGCCGGCGCATGCCGATCCCGATCGCTATGCGCAGCGCTTCGCGCACTGCGACGTGCTGGTGGTCGGTGCCGGTCCCGCCGGGCTCGCCGCAGCGCTGACCGCCGCCGCCGCCGGCGCCCGCGTGTTGCTGTGCGACGAGCAGGCCGAGTTTGGCGGCGCACTGCTCGATGAGCACGATGCCGTCATCGACGGCGCGCCGGTTGCGGCCTGGCTCGCCGCGACGGTGGCGACGCTGCGCACGAACCCGCGCGTCACGTTGCTGCCGCGCACGACCGCGTTCGGCTACTTCCCGCACAACAACATCGGCCTCGCCGAACGCGTCACCGACCATCTCGCCGACCCGACCCCGACGCAGCCGCGTGAGCGCCTGTGGCAGGTGCGCGCCCGCGAAGTCGTGCTCGCCGCCGGCGCGATCGAGCGGCCGCTGGTGTTCCCGGGCAACGACCGGCCGGGCGTGATGCTGGCGTCCGCCGCCCGCAGCTACCTCCACCGCTACGGCGTCAAGGTCGGCACCCGCGCCGTGGTTGCCGCCGGCTGCGACGCGGCCTTCCAGGCGGCCGTCGAACTCGCCGCCGCCGGCGTCACGATCGCCGTGATCGCCGACGTGCGGGCGCCCGGCAGCCCCCCCGGGCCGGCGGAGGCGGCGGCGCGCGCCGCAGGCCTCGCGATCGAGGCCTCCGCGACCGTGCTCGGCGCGAGCGGCCGCCTGCGCGTCGCCGGTGTCACGCTCGGACGGGTCGGTACCGATGGCAGCGTCACGCCGGGCGCCCGCCATGCCTGTGACGTGCTGCTGATGTCGGGCGGCTACACGCCGAGCGTCCACCTGCACTCGCAGTCGCGCGGCAAGCTGGCCTTCGATGAGACCCTCGGCGCCTTCGTGCCGGGCGCCGCGGCCGAGCGCACGCGTTCCGCTGGCCTGGCCCGCGGCGCCCACGGGCTCGCGACCGCACTCGACGACGGCGCCGCCGCGGGACTCGCGGCGGCCGCCGCCAGCGGTCACCGCGGTGACAGCGGCCCGCGACACGCCGTCCGCGCGCTCGACGGCGGCGTCGCCGGCCGGGCCGGCGCTCTGCCGCAACCTGCCGGGCCGCTGCCGCCAGCCAAGGCCTTCGTCGACTTCCAGCACGACGTTACGACCCGTGACCTCGCGCTGGCGCGGCGCGAGGGCTTCGAGGCGATCGAGCACATCAAGCGCTACACGACGACCGGCATGGCGACCGACCAGGGCAAGACGTCAGGCCTAAATGCCCTCGGCTACGTCGCCGACGAATCGGCGCGGGCGATTCCCGACGTCGGCCTGACGACGTTCCGCATGCCGTACACGCCGGTCACCTTCGGCCTGTTCGCCGGCGTCGCCCGCGGCGACCTGTTCGACCCGGTGCGACGCACGCCCAGCCACGACTGGGCGAGCGCGCGCGGCGCGGTGTTCGAGGACGTCGGTATGTGGAAGCGCGCCCGCTTCTTCCCGGCCACCGGCGAGGACCTGCACGCCGCCGTCGATCGCGAGTGCCTCGCGGTGCGCCACCGCGTCGGCATGTTCGACGCCTCGACGCTCGGCAAGATCGAGGTCGTCGGCAAGGATGCGGCGACCTTCCTCAACCGGCTGTACGTCAACAACTGGGCGAATCTCGGCATCAACCGCTCGCGCTACGGCATCCTGCTGCGCGACGACGGCTTCGTCTACGACGACGGCGTCATCGCCCGGCTCGCGGACGACCGCTTCCACGTCACCACCACCACCGGTGGCGCGGCGCGGGTCTTCGCGATGATGGAGGACTACATCCAGACCGAGTGGACCGACCTGTCGGTGTGGATCACCTCGACGACCGAGCAATGGGCGGTCGTCGCGGTGCAGGGGCCGCGCGCGCGCGACGTGCTCGCCAAGCTGGTCACGGACGTCGACCTTGCGCCGGCAGCGCTGCCGCACATGGCGGTCGCACGCGGCCGGATCTGTGGCGTGCCGATGCTGCTGTTTCGCGTCAGCTTCAGCGGCGAGCTCGGCTTCGAGGTCAACGTCGCGGCCGACTACGGCGCCGAGGTGTGGGCGGCGATCCATGCCGCCGGCCAGGAACACGGCATCACGCCCTACGGCACCGAGGCGATGCACGTGCTGCGCGCCGAGAAGGGCTACATCATCGTCGGCCAGGACACGGACGGGACGATGACTCCGGACGACGCCGCGGTCGCCTGGGCGATTGGCAAGACCAAGCCCGACTTCGTCGGCAAGCGCTCGCTGGAGCGCGCCACCATGAAGGCCGCCGGGCGCAAGCAGCTGGTCGGCCTCGAGACCGTGGATCCGGGCATCGTGCTCGAGGAAGGCGCGCAGGTCGTCGCCGCGCCGGGACAGACGCCGCCGATGAAGATGATCGGCCACGTCACGTCCTCCTACCATAGCGCCAGCCTCGGCCGCTCGATCGCACTCGGCGTCGTGGCCGGTGGTCGCGCGCGCCTCGGCGAGACGCTGTACGTTCCGATGCCGGCCGGCGACATCGCCGTCAAGGTCGTGGGACCGGTGTTCTACGACCGCGAAGGAGCCCGCCTCAATGGCTGAGTCACTGAAGCGAACGCCGCCGCGCGTCGCTGCGCACCGCTGGCTCGAGCCGCTGCCGGCCGCCACACGATTCAGCCTGCGCGGCGGACCCGCCGCGCGCGCGGCCGCCTCCCGCGCCTTCGGCGTCGAGCTGCCGGAGCAGGCCTGTCGGGCGGCGACGGCCGGCGGTCGCGCCGCGCTCTGGCTCGGCCCGGACGAGCAGCTGCTGATCGCGCCGGAGGTGGATGCGGCGGCAGCGAGTGGCGCCCTCGGCGCGGCGCTCGCCGACATCCCGCACGCACTGGTCGACATCAGCCACCGTCAGGTCGCGCTCGGGCTCGAGGGGCCTCACGCCGTCTGGCTGCTCGCCCACGGCTGCCCGCTGGACCTCGACCTCGCGCAGTTCCCGGTCGGCATGTGCACGCGCACGGTGTATCTCAAGGCCGAGGTGCTGCTGTGGCGCACGGCCGAAGACCGCGTCCGGATCGAGGTGTGGCGCTCGTTCGCCGATTACGTCGTCGCCCAGCTCGAGGAGACCGCGCTCGAGCTGCCTGCGTGACCGTACGCCGCCACGCGGCCGTGGTCGCGCTCGCCTCCGTCGCGACACTGCTCGGCGCCTGCGGGGGCGGCCCGCCGACCGCGGCCAAACGCCAGCGGCACGTCGCGATCTACAACTGGTCCGACTACATCGGCCTGACGACGATCGCGGACTTCGAGCGCGAGACCGGCATCCGGGTCGAGTACGACACGTTCGACGCCGATGCGACGCTCGAGGCCAAGATGCTGGCCGGTGGCGCCGGCTATGACGTGGTCAGCACCTCGGAGGATTTCTTCAGCCGCCAGATCAGGGCCGGTGCGTACCAGACGCTGGACCGCGCGCGGCTGCCGAACTGGAAGCACGTCGACCCCGAGGTGCTGAGGACGCTCGAGCCGTTCGACCCGGGCAACGCGCACGCGGCACCGTACCTGCACTCCTGGACCGGGTTCGCCTACAACGTGCCGATGATCCGCGCGCGGATGAAGGACGCACCGGTTGACAGCCTCGCGATGCTGTTCAACCCCGACGTCGTCCGCCACTTCGCCGACTGCGGCGTGACGTTCCTCGACCAGGCCAGCGCGGTCGTGCACCTCGCGCTGATCTACCTCAAGCGGGACCCGAACAGCGACCGCGCCGAGGATCTGCAGGCGGTCGAGGATCTGGTGCTCAAGGTGCGCCCGTACATCGGCCACTTCGATTCCGACTACATCAATCCGCTCGCAACCGGCGAGACCTGTCTGGCGATGTCCTGGTCGAGTGACTACGCGGTCGCGCTCGACCGGGCGCACGCGGCGGGCGTCGAGCTGCCGCTGGCCTTCACGATCCCGAAGGAAGGCACCGACAAGACGATCAATGGCTGGCTGGTGCCGTTCGACGCACCGGACGTCGCCGAGGCGCACGAATTCATCAACTACATGCTGCGTCCGGATGTGATCGCCAGGGTCACCAACGACACGCATTTCCCCAATGAGATCCCCGCGTCGCAGCCGTTCATCAAGGCCGAGATCCTCCACGACCCGTCGCTGTATCCGCCGCCGGAAGTCCAGGCGCACGCGGTCATTCCTGGGGAGATCAAGGCCTCGGCGGAGCGCCAACGCACCCGCATCTGGACCCGCATCAAGACCGCCCACTGACCGCCGCCCGAGGCCCGATGACCATCGACACCACACCCTACCGTTCAGCGACCGGCCGCTGGCTGCCGCTGGCGGCACTACTCGTCGTCGCCGGCGCGACGCTCGGCGCGTGCGGAAGGTCCGGCGGCACGCCCGAGCGGGTCGTCAGCGTCTACAACTGGGCCGACTACATCGGCAAAACCACCGTCACCGACTTCGAGCAGGCCACCGGCATCAAGGTCGACTACGACACCTTCGACTCGGACCAGACGCTCGAGGCGAAGATGCTCGCCGGCGGCTCCGGCTACGACGTCGTCGGCACCGCGACCAACTACTTCAGCCGCCAGATCCGTGCCGGCGCCTATCGCAAGCTCGACCGCGCGAAGCTCACCGGTTGGTCGAATCTCGATCCGCGGGCGCTCGCCATGATGGCGGAGGCAGATCCCGGCAATCAGTACGCGGTCCCCTACCTGCACGCGATCAACGGATTCGCCTACAACGTCGCGATGGTGCGCGAACGCATGCCCGAGGCGCCGGTCGATAGCCTGGACCTGATCTTCAGGCCCGAGTACATCCAGCACTTCGCCGACTGTGGCGTGACGTTTCTGGATTCGGCAGAGGACGTGCTGCAGCTGGCGCTCGTCTATCTGCACCTCGACCCGAACACGACCCGCCCTGAGGACTATGCCGCCGCCGAGGCGCTGGTCCTCAAGGTCCGCCCCTATGTCCGGACCTTCGACTCGTCGGAGTACCTAAACAGCCTCGCGACCCAGGAAACGTGCATTGCGATGAGCTGGTCAAGCGACTACGCCGTCTCGATGTCACGAATGCACCAGGCCGGGATCGACGTGAAACTCGCCTTCAGCGTGCCGAAGGAAGGCGCGAACGCGACCTACTCGGCGATGCTGATTCCGGTGGACGCGCCGCACGTCGCCGAGGCACACGAGTTCCTGAACTTCCTGCTGCGTCCCGAGGTGATCGCCAGGATCACCAACGATACCCACTACGCCAACGAGAACCTCGCGGCCAACCGCTTCGTGGAGCCGGCGATCCTCAACGACCCGACGCTGTACATGACGCCGGAAATCTCCAAACGCCTGTACCTGACGAGCGAGGTCAATCCCGCAACCGAGCGCATGCGCACGCGCATCTGGACGCGCATCAAGACCGCGCACTGACGGGCGCCGCGGACGGCGCCGGCCGGCTCAGGCCCTGAGTCGCGCGTTCTGCGGGTCGTAGAGCGGCTCCGTGCCGACGACCGCGCGGCGCCGCTCGCCGAGGATCTCGACCTCGAGCAGCCGGCCCGCGACCGCGAGGTCGGTGCGCACGTAGGCCAGCGCGATGCTCTGCTTGAGCCGGTAGCCGTAACCGCCGGAGGTCACGAGCCCGACCGGGGCCTTGCCGTCGTAGACGATCGAGACCGCGGCCGCGTCGGCGTCGGCGGCATCGACGATCAACGGCACGAAGCGCTCGCGCGGCCCGCTGGCCGCCTCGCGCCGCAGCGCCTCCTGACCGATGAAGCCGCCTGGTTTGTCGAGCCGCACGAAGCGGTCGAGCGAGGCCATGTAGGGCGTGTACTCGGTCGTGAGGTCGGCCTTCCACGAGCGGTAGCACTTCTCGAGCCGCAGGCTGTCCATCGCATACAGGCCGTAGTCACCGATGCCGAAGGCCTCGCCTGCCTCCCAGATGAGCTCGTAGACGGCCAGCAGGTGCTCGGCCGGGATGTGCAGTTCCCAGCCGAGCTCGCCGACATAGTTGACTCGCATCGCATAGGCCTTGCTGTAACCGATGTCGATCGAGCGCACCGACAGCCACGGGAACGCCGCGTTCGACAGGTCCGCGCGCGTCAGCGTCGCGAGCAGCTCGCGCGAACGCGGTCCGACCACGATCAGCGAGCCGTAGCGCGTCGAAAGGTTTTCGAGCGTGACGTCCGGGCCCTCCGGCAGGTGCTCGCGCAGCCAGTGTTCGTCGTGCCGCTCGCCGGCCGCGGCGCTGATCAGCCAGAAGCGGTCCGGGCCCATCGCCGTGACGGTCATCTCGGTGACGATGCCGCCGTTCGGCGCGCAGAAGTAGTTGAGGGCGCTGCGGCCCTCGCGCGGCATGGCGCCGGCGACCATGTGGTCGACCCAGCTCCGGGCGCCGGTGCCAGCAACCTCGAACTTCGTGAAGCCAGGGAGATCCAGCACCGCGACCCGCTGCGCGACCGCCTCGCACTCGCGCGCCACCGCCGCGTGCCACGCCGGGCGGCGGAACGAGACTTCCGGCACCGTCGGGTCGGCCTCGGTCGGGAAGTACACCGCCCGCTCCCACCCGCCGCGCGCGCCGAAGCGCGCGCCCTTGCCCTTGAGGCGTTGATACACCGGGGAGGTCTTGGCCGGCCGGCCGGCCGGGCGTTCCTCCGCCGGGTAGCCGATGCCGTATTCGTACTGGTAGGTCTCGATAGCCTTGGCGCGCGCGTACTTGTCGTTGGCAAACTCGAGATAGCGGCGCGAGTCGAGAGGCCAGACGTCCCACTCCGGCTGGCCGTGCGCCGCCCACTCGGCGATCACCTTGCCGGCGCCGCCGGCCTGGGCGATGCCGAAGGTGAACGAGCAGCAGTGGTAGAAGCCCGGTAGCCCGGGCGCCGGGCCGATCAACGGATTGCCGTCCGGGGCGTACGGGATCGGGCCGTTGATCACCGTTTTGATGCCCACCGAACCGAGGATCGGCACGCGCTCGCAGGCCGCCTCGATGTACTTTTCGAGCCGGCCGAGGTCGTCGTCGAACAGCTGGTGCGCGAACTCGTCCGGGATCCGGTCGAGCCAGTGCGGCGTGGCATCCCACTCGTAGGGCCCGAGCAGGAGCCCCTGACGCTCTTGCCGCAGGTAGTAGCTGACATCCGGATCGCGCAGCAGCGGCAGCCGCTGCGCACCGCGCGCCACCAGTTCGGGGATGTCCTCGGTGACCAGATACTGGTGGGACATCGTCACGATCGGCAGGTACTGGCCGACCATGGCCGCGACCTCGCCGCCGCGGTAGCCGGCCGCATTGATGACCTTCTCGGCGACGATCGTGCCGCGGTTAGTGACCACCTGCCATTCGCCGGAAGCGGTGCGCCCGATCGCCGTGACCTTGGTGTTGCGGTAGATCTCCGCGCCCTTGTCGCGCGCGCCCTTGGCGAGCGCCTGGGTCATCTGCGCCGGGTCGATGTCGCCGTCGTACGGGTCCCACAGCCCGGCCAGCAGTCCGTCGGTCTGGATGAACGGGTAGCGGGCGCGAATGTCGGCCGGGCTCAGCATCTCGAACTCGGTGCCCTGCGCCTGCGCCTGGGCGACGACGTGGTGGAATTCGTCGACCCGGTCGCGGCTGTGCGCGAGGCGGATGGAGCCCGTGATGTGGTAGTTGATGTCGTAGCCGGTGCGGCGCGCAAGATCGGCGTACAGGCGCGTCGTGTAGCGCTGCATCTTCAGCAGGTTCCACGAGGTCGAGAAGTTCGGCACATTGCCGGCCGCGTGCCAGGTCGACCCGGCCGTCAGCTCGTCGCGCTCGACGAGCACGGCGTCGGTTACGCCGAGCTGCGTCAGGTGATACAGAGCGCTGCAACCGACTGCACCGCCACCGATGATGACTACCCGCGCATGCGTCTTCATGTTCCTCGACTCTCCGATTTCATCATTTCAGTATCGCGCCGCGCCGGCCGCTCACGCCTTGATCCGCTCGTTCGTCGGGTCGTACCACGGCTCAAGCTGCACGCGCGCGGCGTAGCGGCGGCACGCAATCTCGACTTCCCAGCGGCCGGCGGCGAGCCATTCCTTCGAGACGCCGTCCGGGCAGCTCACGTAGCCCATGCCGAGCGACTTCTGCAGCCGATGGCCCCAGGCGCCGGACTTGATCGAGCCGACGATGAGGCCGTCACGGACGATCGGTTCCTCGTGATAGAGCAGCGGCGCGCCCGACGAGTCGTCGACCAGCGCGACCTGCACGAGCCGCTTCGGCAGCACGCCGCGGGCGCGCTGCTTGAGCAGCGCCTCGCGGCCGATGAAGCCGCCGGGCTTGTCCCAGGCCACCGTGAAGCCGAGTCCTGACTCCAGCGGCGTGTCCTCGTCGGCGATATCGTGGCTCCAGTGCCGGTAGCCCTTTTCGACCCGGCACGCGCCCATCGCGTGGTAGCCCGCATGCGCGAGCCCCACGCCCGCGCCGGCCTCGATCAATCGCTCGTAGACATCGAGGCAGTGCTCGGCGGACAGGTACAGCTCCCAGCCGAGCTCACCGACGTAGGTGATGCGGCTCGCCCGCAGCCGCGCGTAGCCGATCTCGATCTCGCGCGACCAGCCGAAAGGGTGCGTGGCGTTCGACAGGTTCGCGCCAGAGACCGCCTCGAGCAGCTGCCGGCTGCTCGGCCCCATGACGCCGAGCATCGCGATACCGGGCGTGACGTCAGTCACCGTGCAGCGCCAATCAACGTGTGCCGCGATCTGCCGCCTCAGCCAGGCGAGGTCGCGCGTCTGACAGATCGCCGAGGTCACGACCATGAACTCCTGCTCGGCCAGCCGCGTGATCGTGAGATCGGCCTCGATGCCGCCGTGGTCGTTGAGCCACTGCGCGTAGGCCATGCGGCCGGCCGGAACGTCGACATTGGCGGTCGAGAGGTGGTTGAGGAGCCGCACGGCGTCCGGCCCCTGCACGATGAATTTCGCGAAGCACGTCTGGTCGAAGAGCGCGACCCGGTCGCGGACCGCCTCGCACTCGGCGCGGCAGGCGTCGAACCAGTTCTGGCGGCCGTACGAATACTCGTAGCCCGGCGTCGAGCCCGGCGGCGCGTACCAGTTCGGCCGCTCCCAGCCGGCCGTCTCGCCCATGCAGGCGCCGGCCGCGACCAAGCGGTCGTGCAGCGGCGTGCGGCGCG